>NZ_JBXVVJ010000027.1:0-607 GCF_057219095.1 Ferrimonas sp. YIN67 | reverse complement strand
TTGTGGTTCATGACTGGGGTGAAGTCGTAACAAGGTAGCCCTAGGGGAACCTGGGGCTGGATCACCTCCTTAATACGATATGAATTCTTGCTTGCGTCGAGTGTTCACACAGATTGTCTGACGAAATGATAGAGAGTGATGGCTTCGGTCATCACACGACGATGGGTCTGTAGCTCAGCTGGTTAGAGCGCTCGCCTGATAAGCGGGAGGTCGGTAGTTCAAGTCTACTCAGACCCACCAATTTCTTTCTTAGGAAGGAACTGGTCATCGTCAACCTAGATGGGGCTATAGCTCAGCTGGGAGAGCGCTTGATTTGCATTCAAGAGGTCTGCGGTTCGATCCCGCATAGCTCCACCATCTTCCTTCTCTGGATGAGAAGCCAAAGCTAAATTGCGCGCGTTTGCGTCAAGTTTACCTTTGGCTTTTTTTGAGCCTAGTGCTTAGAGAAAACCTTGCTCTTTAACAATTTGGAAAGCTGATAAATTTCTCGAGAAACTGTAAGAAGTTTCAAAAAACAATTCTTACAAGTGTCTTAAAGATATCCGGCGTTACGAATTCAAACCCTTGAATTTGTAACTAACGAAACATTTGGTTGCGTCATAGTGCG
>NZ_JBXVVJ010000026.1:0-703 GCF_057219095.1 Ferrimonas sp. YIN67 | reverse complement strand
GCCCCAGGATTCGATCGCGTGCTCTACCCGGGACAAAATAGCGAAATGGTTGCCCAAAAATCGGAAGTTGAAGGGATTAATATCGTCGATGACGTTTATGAATACCTGATCTCCGAGCACGTCTACATAAATTCTTATGATAATAAATCCGCGTTCAACGGATAAGCTCAAAAAAATGCAACACCTTAGTGAATAAATGCGTTATTCCCAAACGACATTTTAAACAAACTTAAGGAAAGGAAGAGATGGTGCAGTTAAAAGAACAAGTGAAAAAGACTTCTGAGACGATCACTCAGTTTGGTTATCAGCAGGATGCTGGCATGACCCGTCTGCTCTATACCCAGGAGTGGCTGGACGCTCAGAACAAATTTATGGAGCTGTTCGAGCAGGCCGGTTTCCTGGCTTATTCCGACGACATTGGAAACATCTATGGTCGACTGACCGGCACCGAGAGCCCTGATGAGGTGATCATGTCCGGCTCCCACGTTGATACCGTGGTCAACGGCGGCAACCTGGATGGTCAGTTTGGCATCGAGGCGGCTTTCCTCGCCATGCAGTACCTGAAAGAAAATTATGGCGCGCCCAAACGCACCCTGGAGGTCGTTTCCCTGGCCGAAGAAGAGGGCAGCCGCTTCCCCTACGTGTTCTGGGGCAGCAAGAACATCGTCGGGATCGCCGACAATAAGGATGTCCAGGATCTGAC
>NZ_JBXVVJ010000025.1:0-709 GCF_057219095.1 Ferrimonas sp. YIN67 | reverse complement strand
TACACACCGCCCGCCGCTCCTGCCCATCCATGGACTCGCGGCATTAATACGTCCCTGTCTGTCAGCACTGCTCTTGCTAAGAGATAGAGATTAAGGCTCTGCCTTCGGACAGGGCCTTTTCGTGTTTGACGTTTTTTTGTCTGGCGACATGTACGCTGATACCCACCCTATCCTCTAAAGGCGTTCTTTTTCTTCTCCTCTGCTCATTTCAAAACCGTGGATCACTGTCTCAGTGGATTATCGGCCCTGATGCAACCTGTCTAGATATGTGGTGTTCCGAACGGAGTGTCGACAATAAATTTCCGTCGAGCATTCAGAGCCTTGTTTTTGACATTCCCATTGGGAAATTAGGCAAAGATAAAGAGACTTAACCTGGTGGTTGGTGATGAATAAATCGGCACCAACAGCGCGGTGAGTTTGTTAATTCAGCATTGTGTTGATTGTTTATTCACTTGAAATTAATTCGTCAATAAACGCTTGCGGTAAGATCGGAACTCCCTATAATGCGCACCTGTCGACGGGGACAAGGCTTCTTACCAAAACGTTGGAAACAACGGGTTAGCAGAGATTCTGGTCAAAAAGACAACGGTTGAAAAGAACGTTTAAAAACATCCTTTACAACCACGGAGAACAGCGTATTATACGCCTCCTGCTTCGGCAACGAAGCAACGCTCGCAAGAGCAGCTCTTTAACAATATGTCAGACAATC
>NZ_JBXVVJ010000024.1:0-736 GCF_057219095.1 Ferrimonas sp. YIN67 | reverse complement strand
ATGGTGCCTCGTCCCGGAATCGAACCAGGGACACGCGGATTTTCAATCCGCTGCTCTACCAACTGAGCTAACGAGGCAAAAGTGGCTCCCCTTGCTGGACTTGAACCAGCGACATACGGATTAACAGTCCGCCGTTCTACCGACTGAACTAAAGGGGAACAGATTGTTACGTGTTTAGCCTGACGTCTCAGAATATGGTGCCTCGTCCCGGAATCGAGGTAGGGACGCGCGCTGATTCTAAAAGAGTCAATCCGCTGCTCTACCAACCGAGCTAACGAGGCTTTGATGCTTTTCAACACCAAAAATATGGTGCCTCGTCCCGGAATCGAGGTAGGGACGCGCGCTGATTCTAAAAGAGTCAATCCGCTGCTCTACCAACCGAGCTAACGAGGCTTTGATGCTTNAATATGGTGCCTCGTCCCGGAATCGAGGTAGGGACGCGCGCTGATTCTAAAAGAGTCAATCCGCTGCTCTACCAACCGAGCTAACGAGGCTTTGATGCTTTTCAACACCAAAAATATGGTGCCTCGTCCCGGAATCGAACCAGGGACACGCGGATTTTCAATCCGCTGCTCTACCAACTGAGCTAACGAGGCAAAAGTGGCTCCCCTTGCTGGACTTGAACCAGCGACATACGGATTAACAGTCCGCCGTTCTACCGACTGAACTAAAGGGGAACAGATTGTTACGTGTTTAGCCTGACGTCTCAGAATATGGTGCCTCGTCCCGGAATCGA
>NZ_JBXVVJ010000022.1:0-1605 GCF_057219095.1 Ferrimonas sp. YIN67 | reverse complement strand
GGCCCCACCCGATCCCATGCCGAACTCGGAAGTGAAACGCAGTTGCGCCGATGGTAGTGTGGGAGTTCCCATGTGAGAGTAGGTCATCGCCAGACACTTATTCAGATTAAACCCCTGTCCTTTGGACAGGGGTTTTTTCGTATGTGCCTGAAAAGAGTTGTGGGGCTGTAGCCGCACCCGATCCCATGCCGCACTCCCAAAGCTTCGAAGTGAAACGCCGTTGCGCCGGTAGTGTGGTGGTTTGGGAAAGAGTTCGCGTGAGAAATTAGGTCATCGCCCGCCGCTCCTGTCCTTCCATGGACTCGCGACATTAATATGTCCCTGTCTGTCAGCACTGCTCTTGCTAAGGGATAGAGATTAAACCCCTGTCCTTTGGACAGGGGTTTATTCGTATGTGCCTAAAAAGAGTTGTGGCGCTATAGCCGCACCCGATCCCATGCCACTGTTATCAAGAGCTGGGAAGTGAAACGCGATAGCGCCGGTCGAACCTTGCCCTCCATGGCAGCACGGCACGCCTACTTCTTATACGTCAAGTTCGTGTGGCCAGTTTGACTGGGCCCTTATGAGAGTAGATCGTTGTCAGACACTTATTTAGATTAAAGCCTGTTCCTTGGGTTGGTTGTTTTTCATATGGGTTTGATGAAAACAGCATCGTGGAACATCCTTCTCTCATGCCGCCAATATCTAAAACACTCCCAGGAAAATGTGCCTGCACTCAAACGGGCTTTACGGTATACCCGTCTCTGTCGACTGGGAATAACCCATGCCACAGTGACGGCTAATACTCAATGCCGTCGATGGTGTCCGGCTCGGTTTTAGTGGCCCCTTGTCCGCTTTCCTTAATTTGGGACATTGAGTATTTGAACCTTTCAATACGAATAATCACGCTCCGGGAGTTGCTCCTAGGTTGTCTCTAACTCGATGATGCTTCCTTGTCTGCAGTACATCTGCGTATGCCATCGTGGTCCTCTTTAGGGTTAGAGAGGAATGCTTAATGTTTTGGCCGAGATCTTTGCCTTAAAGCCTTGATGTTCTGTCAAAGCCAATCCCTCTAACCAGTGGCTATGCCGAGTCCATGCAATTGAGTGGCTAATGGCGACTTAATTTTTGCTTTGCTGATGCTTGGGTTTTGCATCTGGCATTTTGTTTTTTCAGGAACTCGAGGGAGAGAGAGCCCGCGTGCAGGTATTTGAGTACACTTCCTTGCCGTTTACGCTCACCACTTTAGTGAGGTGGGCGTAAGAGATTTAGGTTAAGCCAATCCTATAATTTGAAATATTCCATCGTTTTGGTATTGGGCCTGTGGGTAACTCTGTGCAAAACCCTGTACAGGCTGGGGGTTTGAGCACATGGGAGTTATTTTCAAAATTGGGGTTGCGCTAATCTCCGAGCTCCCTATAATGCGCACCTGTCGACGGGGACAAGGCTTCTTACCAAAACGTTGGAAACAGCGGGTTAGCAGCGGTTCTGGTCAAAAAGACAACGGTTGAAAAGAACGTTTAAAAACGCCCTTTACAACCACGGAGAACAGCGTATTATACGCCTCCTGCTTCGGCAACGAAGCAACGCTCGCAAGAGCAGCTCTTTAACAATATGTCAGACAAT
>NZ_JBXVVJ010000021.1:0-1715 GCF_057219095.1 Ferrimonas sp. YIN67 | reverse complement strand
TGTCAGACAATCTGTGTGGGCACTCACGTAGGATTGAGAAATCATCATTTCTTAATGTTTACTGAGTGACTATACGAAATTCAGTATTCATTGAGTAAAGTCTCGCTCTTCGGAGTGGGGACTTAAAATCAAATCTTTAATTGAAGAGTTTGATCATGGCTCAGATTGAACGCTGGCGGCAGGCCTAACACATGCAAGTCGAGCGGCAGCGACAACATTGAACCTTCGGGGGATTTGTTGGGCGGCGAGCGGCGGACGGGTGAGTAATGCTTGGGGATCTGCCCGGTTGTGGGGGACAACAGTTGGAAACGACTGCTAATACCGCATAATCCCTTCGGGGCAAAGCAGGGGACCTTCGGGCCTTGCGCGATCGGATGAACCCAAGTGAGATTAGCTAGATGGTGGGGTAATGGCTCACCATGGCGACGATCTCTAGCTGGTTTGAGAGGATGATCAGCCACACTGGAACTGAGACACGGTCCAGACTCCTACGGGAGGCAGCAGTGGGGAATATTGCACAATGGGCGAAAGCCTGATGCAGCCATGCCGCGTGTGTGAAGAAGGCCTTCGGGTTGTAAAGCACTTTCAGCGAGGAGGAAAGGTTGTGAATTAATACTTCATAGCTGTGACGTTACTCGCAGAAGAAGCACCGGCTAACTCCGTGCCAGCAGCCGCGGTAATACGGAGGGTGCGAGCGTTAATCGGAATTACTGGGCGTAAAGCGCATGCAGGCGGTCTGGTCAGTCAGATGTGAAAGCCCCGGGCTCAACCTGGGAATTGCATTTGATACTGCCAGACTAGAGTCTTGTAGAGGGGGGTAGAATTTCAGGTGTAGCGGTGAAATGCGTAGAGATCTGAAGGAATACCAGTGGCGAAGGCGGCCCCCTGGACAAAGACTGACGCTCAGATGCGAAAGCGTGGGGAGCAAACAGGATTAGATACCCTGGTAGTCCACGCCGTAAACGATGTCTATTAGGAGTCTGTGACCTTGAGTCGTGGGTTCCAAAGCTAACGCATTAAATAGACCGCCTGGGGAGTACGGCCGCAAGGTTAAAACTCAAATGAATTGACGGGGGCCCGCACAAGCGGTGGAGCATGTGGTTTAATTCGATGCAACGCGAAGAACCTTACCTACTCTTGACATCCAGAGAAGTTACCAGAGATGGTTTCGTGCCTTCGGGAACTCTGAGACAGGTGCTGCATGGCTGTCGTCAGCTCGTGTTGTGAAATGTTGGGTTAAGTCCCGCAACGAGCGCAACCCTTGTCCTATGTTGCCAGCGCGTAATGGCGGGAACTCATGGGAGACTGCCGGTGATAAACCGGAGGAAGGTGGGGACGACGTCAAGTCATCATGGCCCTTACGAGTAGGGCTACACACGTGCTACAATGGTCAGTACAAAGGGTTGCCAACTAGCAATAGTGCGCCAATCCCATAAAGCTGGTCGTAGTCCGGATCGGAGTCTGCAACTCGACTCCGTGAAGTCGGAATCGCTAGTAATCGTGGATCAGAATGCCACGGTGAATACGTTCCCGGGCCTTGTACACACCGCCCGTCACACCATGGGAGTGGGCTGCAAAAGAAGTGGGTAGTTTAACCTTCGGGAGGACGCTCACCACTTTGTGGTTCATGACTGGGGTGAAGTCGTAACAAGGTAGCCCTAGGGGAACCTGGGGCTGGATCACCTCCTTAATACGATATGAATTCTTGCTTGCGT
>NZ_JBXVVJ010000020.1:0-1865 GCF_057219095.1 Ferrimonas sp. YIN67 | reverse complement strand
AAAAACAATTCTTACAAGTGTCTTAAAGATATCCGGCGTTACGAATTCAAACCCTTGAATTTGTAACTAACGAAACATTTGGTTGCGTCATAGTGCGAAGCGAACTTGCAAGTTCCCTGAGCATTGCGAAAGCAAGACCCCTTGGGGTTGTATGGTTAAGCGACTAAGCGTACACGGTGGATGCCTTGGCAGTCAGAGGCGATGAAGGACGTAGTAACTTGCGATAAGCGTTGATTAGGCAGTAACAGCCATTTGAGTCAACGATTTCCGAATGGGGAAACCCACTTACATAAGTAAGTATCGTTGCGTGAATACATAGCGTAACGAGGCGAACCTGGGGAACTGAAACATCTAAGTACCCAGAGGAAAAGAAATCAACCGAGATTCCCCTAGTAGCGGCGAGCGAACGGGGATTAGCCCTTAAGCGATTTGGAAGTTAGTCGAACGGTCCTGGAAAGGCCGGCGATACCGGGTGATAGCCCCGTAGACGAAAACGACCTTAGCGTGAAATCGAGTAGGACGGGACACGTGATATCCTGTCTGAACATGGGGGGACCATCCTCCAAGGCTAAATACTCCTGACTGACCGATAGTGAACCAGTACCGTGAGGGAAAGGCGAAAAGAACCCCTGTGAGGGGAGTGAAATAGAACCTGAAACCGTGTACGTACAAGCAGTAGGAGCCCACTTGTTGGGTGACTGCGTACCTTTTGTATAATGGGTCAGCGACTTACATTCTGTAGCAAGGTTAACCGCATAGGGGAGCCGTAGGGAAACCGAGTCTTAACTGGGCGAATAAGTTGCAGGGTGTAGACCCGAAACCCGGTGATCTAGCCATGGGCAGGTTGAAGGTGCCGTAACAGGTACTGGAGGACCGAACTCACTAATGTTGCAAAATTAGGAGATGACCTGTGGTTAGGGGTGAAAGGCCAATCAAACCGGGAGATAGCTGGTTCTCCTCGAAAGCTATTTAGGTAGCGCCTCGTATCTCACCATTGGGGGTAGAGCACTGTTTGGACTAGGGGGTCATCCCGACTTACCAACTCCATGCAAACTCCGAATACCAATGAGTGCAATTACGGGAGACACACGGCGGGTGCTAACGTCCGTCGTGGAGAGGGAAACAACCCAGACCGCCAGCTAAGGTCCCAAAGTACTAGCTAAGTGGGAAACGATGTGGAAAGGCTCAGACAGCCAGGATGTTGGCTTAGAAGCAGCCATCATTTAAAGAAAGCGTAATAGCTCACTGGTCGAGTCGGTCTGCGCGGAAGATGTAACGGGGCTAAGCTAGTCACCGAAGCTGCGGATGCACACTTGTGTGCATGGTAGAGGAGCGTTCTGTAAGCGGTTGAAGCGGAATTGAGAAGTTCCGTGGACGTATCAGAAGTGCGAATGCTGACATGAGTAACGTTAAAGGGAGTGAAAAACTCCCTCGCCGGAAGACCAAGGGTTCCTGTCCAACGTTAATCGGGGCAGGGTGAGTCGGCCCCTAAGGCGAGGTCGAAAGACGTAGTCGATGGGAAACGGGTTAATATTCCCGTACTGCTGATTGCTGCGATGGAGAGACGGAGAAGGCTAGGCCAGCACGGCGTTGGTTGTCCGTGTTTAAGGTAGTAGGCGGTGAACTTAGGCAAATCCGGGTTCACATATACGCTGAGAGCTGATGACGAGCCACTACGGTGGTGAAGTGGTTGATGCCATGCTTCCAGGAAAATCTTCTAAGCTTCAGGCAATTAGGAACCGTACCCCAAACCAACACTGGTGGTCAGGTAGAGAATACCAAGGCGCTTGAGAGAACTCGGGTGAAGGAACTAGGCAAAATGGTACCGTAACTTCGGGAGAAGGTACGCCGCTGACGGTGATGGG
>NZ_JBXVVJ010000002.1:0-801329 GCF_057219095.1 Ferrimonas sp. YIN67 | reverse complement strand
GAGTCCCGTCCACTCCGCCATTTATTATTGAGTTCGGGTTTGATACCTGAGCTCAGGTGAGAGTAGCGCGTTGCGCTACGGGTCGCGGGACTAGGCGTCCCCGTTGAGTCCCGTCCACTCCGCCATTTATTATTGAGTTCGGGTTTGATACCTGAGCTCAGGTGAGAGTAGCGCGTTGCGCTACGGGTCGCGGGACTAGGCGTCCCCGTTGAGTCCCGGAAACGAAGCCATTTATTTACAGAAAGCCTGAGTCGAAAGACTCAGGCTTTTTGGCATATCCGGAGTTTGAGTTGCGGACAGTTCAGTGGTTCGTGGGTGTTGGCTGCGAGCAACACTTCCCTGTGATCTCCCCCAGGCTGCCTTCCATGGCAGCCGCTTCAGGCCTGCGTCGCTTTGCGACGGTGCCCTTCGCCCACTCCGCCATGTATTTGCAGAAAGCCTGAGACTAGGCGTCCCCGACGAAAGACTCAGGCTTTTTGGCATATCCGGAGTTTGAGTTGCGGACAGTTCAGTGGTTCGTGGGTGTTGGCTGCGAGCAACACTTCCCTGTGATCTCCCCCAGGCAGCCTTCCATGGCAGCCGCTTCAGGCCTGCGTCGCTTCGCGATGGTGCCTTTCGCCCACTCCGCCATTATTTACAGAAAGCCTGAGACTAGGCGTCCCCGACGAAAGACTCAGGCTTTTTGGCATATCCGGAGTTTGAGTTGCGGACAGTTCAGTGGTTCGTGGGTGTTGGCTGCGAGCAACACTTCCCTGTGATCTCCCCCAGGCTGCCTTCCATGGCAGCCGCTTCAGGCCTGCGTCGCTTCGCGACGGTGCCCTTCGCCCACTCCGCCATGTATTTGCAGAAAGCCTGAGACTCGGCGTCCCCGACGAAAGACTCAGGCTTTTTGGCATATCCGGAGTTTGAGTTGTGGACGGTTCAGTGGTTCGTGGGTGTTGGCTGCGAGTAACACTTCCCTGTGATCTCCCCCAGGCTGCCTTCCATGGCAGCCGCTTCAGGCCTGCGTCGCTTCGCGACGGTGCCCTTCGCCCACTCCGCCATGTATTTGCAGAAAGCCTGAGACTAGGCGTCCCCGATGAAAGAGTCAGGCTTTTCTTCTTCTGAACAACTCTTTAGCTCTGTAGACCAAAGGGATCGTCGAGGCTATGGCTGGGTTGAGTAAACCAGACCGGCCCTTGCTCATTGAGATAGAAGTGGTCCTCCAGCCGAACACCAAACTGGTCAGGGATCACCAACATGGGCTCATTGGAGAACACCATGCCGGGGGCTAGTGGCGTTCGATCTCCCCGTACCAGGTAGGGCCCTTCATGAATATCCAGGCCGCAGCCGTGGCCGGTTCTGTGTGGCAGACCCGGCAGGGCATAGTCAGGGCCAAATCCATAGGCCTCCAGGGCGCGCCGTGCAGCATGGTCGACCATCTCACAAGTGGAACTCGGCTGGGCAGCAGCAAATGCGGCTTCCTGGGCCGCTTTCTCAGCCTGCCAGGCGTGGCGTTGGGCATCGTTGGGAGTGCCAAAACAGTAGCTGCGAGTGATATCTGAGTGGTAGCCTTCGATCAAACATCCGGTATCGATCAAAACCCAGTCATTGTGTTTGAGTTGCTGTGGGTCCTTCACCCCGTGTGGGAAGCTGGTCGCAACGCCAAACAGTACGATACAGAAGCTGGATCCGCCGGGAGCACCAATTGCTTTATGAGCTTGATCAATAAAGGCTATTACTTCGGTGGTACAGATCCCCTCATGCAGGATCGCTGCAGCGGATCGCTGTACTTCCAGGGTCATGGACTTAGCTTGTTGCAGCAACGCCAGTTCAGCTTTGGACTTGCGGCTTCGGCAGGCTGTCAGCGGTGGCTGAGCATTAGATAAATGCCACTTTGGCAAAGCTTGTTGTAGACCGTCCACCAGAAAGAAGGGGGCAGAAGGGTCGACACCTAGGTGACCTTCGGCACCTAACTGACGGGCAACCTTTTCATAGGGACATTCATGCTCGTGCCACAGTAGCATGGGAGCGGGTTCAATCCAGAAATCCTCAATGGAGCCCTGTTCAAAATGGGGCACCAAGTAACAGAGTTCGCCGGAGGCATGCAGCAGGGCGCCCACCATGCGCTCGCTGGCTTTCCATTTGAGCCCGGTAAAGTAGTAGAGATTGGTACCGGCATTGAGGTAGATGGCATCCATTGCCCCTGCTTGCATCAATTGGCACAGTTGGGCACGGCGCTTAGCGAACTCCTCCTTGGGTAAGGGAGAGATGGTTTGTTTGAGTGCAGCCAGTCGGGCTAGCTCCTGTTGGGCGGTACGACCGCCAACGCCGATGGTCATGATAGGAAGACTCCATTGGGGGACGAAGATCCGGGATATGCTACTTGGGCTATCCCGTGGGGACAAAAGAAAAGCGGCCATTTGGCCGCTTTTGCGAGGAGGCTCAACCGAGCTGGGTGCTGACGGAGAGTTCGCGATCCTCGGGCATCTCGTTATAGGAGAGCACATTGAGGCCCCGGGCAAAGGCGCGGGCGTATCGGGCCAGGACAGGGCGTAGCTGTGGGGCGACCAGCAGGATCGGTGCACTGCCTTGTTGCTGCATCAGGCCGAGCAGGCTAGGCATTTTACTCTGCAGTTGTGCCAGGAGCTGAGGTTCGATGGCAAAACCATCCAGCGGAACATTGCCGGCCTGCTGCGCCTGGTTGAGGGCGCTCATCAGGGTTTGTTCCAACTCCGGGGCCAGGGTAGCCACTTCCAGTTTGCCATTTTGTCCAGCGATCTGGTGCAACAGGGTTTCCTTTAGGGCGCATCGCACGTCTGCTGCCAAAAGGATGGGGTCTTTGGTGTTTTCGACACACTCCAGCAGTGTGGTTGCGATGGTGCGGATATCCTTGAGAGAAACCTGCTCTCTTAGCAATAGACGGTAGATCTTCAACTGCTGTATTGGAGTCAGTGCGGCATTAAGCGACTCTGCCAATCGCGGCGCCTGGGCAGTGAGGCGATCGGTCAGGCTGGTGATGTCATCGTGTTGGATCAGATCGGCCAGCTTCTCCCGCATCAATTTGGAAACGTGGGTGGCGATGATGGTGGCGTTGTCTACCACGGAATAGGCCAGGTTTAGGGCCCGTGCCTTATTTTCCGTGGTGATCCAGACGGCATCCATGCCATAGGCCGGATCTTTGGTCAGAACCCCGTCGATCTCGCCGTACACTTCACCGGACTGGATCGCCAGCAACTGATCCGGCTGCAGCTCGCCACTGGCCACCGGGACCCCCATAAACAGGATCTGGTATCCGGTCGGCGACAGGGTCAGGTTATCGCGAACCCGAACCTCCGGCAGCAGGAAGCCTGCCTGCTCCGACAGGGTACGCCGAATACCGATCAGCCGGTTGAGCAACTCGGCGCCCTTGGAGCGGTCCACCAGGTGAACCAGACGGTAGCCCAGTCCCACCTCAAATACATCCGTGTAGGGCAGGGCTTCCCAAGTGGGTGGCTGGGTCTCAGAGCGAACCTGCTCAACTTTTTGTTCGACCTGTTCAAGGGGGGTCGCCGGAGCAAAACGGTATTGCTGCCAGGCGGCGAAACCCAGCACAAAGGCAAAGGTGCCAAAGGCCAGGGTAGGCATGCCGGGTACCATTGCGATGATCGCCATGACACCTGAGGCCGTACCCAATACGGCCGGACTGGCCAGCAGCTGGCTGGAGATCTGATCCGGCATCTGCTGGGCATCGGATACCCGGGTGACGATGATTGCGGCAGCCGTTGCCAACAGCAGGGACGGGATCTGGGCGACCAGGCCATCACCAATGGTCAGCAGGGAGAAGGTGCGGAAGGCATCGCCGGCACTCATGTCGTGCTGGAATACCCCGATGGCGACACCACCGATGATGTTGATAAAGAGGATCAGGATCCCGGCGATGGCGTCGCCGCGAACAAATTTTGACGCCCCGTCCATCGAGCCGTAGAAATCTGCCTCACGAGCCACTTCGGCACGGCGCTCCTTGGCCTGATCCTGGGACAGCGCGCCGGCGTTGAGATCGGCGTCGATGGCCATCTGTTTGCCTGGCAGCGAGTCCAGGGTAAAGCGGGCGCTCACCTCGGAGATCCGCTCGCCCCCCTTGGTGATCACCACAAAGTTGATGATCATCAGGATCAGGAACACCACCATACCGACGACGTAATCCCCGCCGATCACCACTTCACCGAAGGCCTGGATCACCTTACCGGCGGCATCGCCGCCATTGTGGCCCTCCATCAATACGATCCGGGTCGAGGCAACGTTGAGCGTCAGGCGCATCAGGGTCGCCAGCAGCAAAACGGTGGGGAACACGGAAAACTCGAGGGGACGTTGGGCGGAGACCGCCACCAGCATCACCAGGATGGCCAGAACGATGTTGAAGGTGAACAACATGTCCAGCAGCCAGGGGGGCAGGGGGAGGATCACCATGGCCAACACAGCCAGCAGCAGTACCGGTACACCGATAAAGCTGTTGCTCACATTGAGGCCGGACGGCAGGGAAAACTTCATAGGAGTTGCCTTTGTTGAATGTGCCTGAAATTAACGACGCAAAGATTTAGGTATGTGGAAACTGGGCAGCGCATCGGGCTTGGCCTGGCGGCCCTGACGATAGGCTTTGAGCTGCATCACGTAGGACAGGACCTGGGCTACCGCGACAAACAGGGCCTGAGGGATCTGCTGTTCTATCTGGGTGGAGTAGTAGACGGCCCGAGTCAGGGGCGGCGACGAGACCACCTCGATGTTATGGGTTTTGGCCAGGTGACGGATGTGCAATGCCAGTTCATCTTCGCCCTTGGCGATGACAAAGGGGGCATCAGCCCGCTGGGGATCGTACTGCAGCGCTACCGAGTAGTGACTGGGGTTGATCAGCACCACATCGGCCTTGGGGACGGCTGTGTCGGCCCGGGAGCGTGCCATTTTTTGCTGGATCTGTCGGATCCTGGCCTTGACCTCGGGCTTCCCTTCCATCTGCTTATGTTCATCTTTGACCTGTTGCCGGGTCATTTTGAGCTGCTTGGCGTGATCAAACATCTGCCAGGGGACATCGATCAGGGCAATAAACAGCAGCATCACTCCGAGGGTCAACACGCCCCCCGCCAAAAAGCTGACCCCTTCGGCGATCGCCTGATCCATCGGCAGCTGGTAAAGGCCTATCAGGCTGCCGAGTCGACCGCGCAGCAGGAAATAGAGGGTGGAGAGCAGCAGGGTGATCTTGAGGATCGACTTGACCAGCTCGACCAGAGACTTCATCGAAAACATCCGTTTCAAGCCTTTGAGCGGGCTGATCCGTTCACCCTTAAACTGCAACGCACTGGCCGATAGCAGGGGACCGCCAGGCATGGAGCCGGCCACGGCGGCAAGCACCCCCAGAAGCAAGAACAGTGGGCCGAGCATGCTCAGCAGGTGCATCAGGCTCTGGCCGATGTGGCGCATCATCATGTCCGGCTCTTGGAGCTCTTCCAGCGAGATCGTCATGTTGTAGCGCATCAACTCGGCGGCGTGGCGGGCAAACCACTCCGCACTGGCCATGATCATCAGGCTGGCACCGATAAAAAGCATGGCCGTGGCCAAGTCTTTTGAACGGGGAACCTGACCCTTCTCCCTCGCTTTTTTCAGCTGTTGGGGTGTCGCCTGTTCTGTTTTGTCACCGGCTTGCTGACTCATGGCTGCCCTCCCACCAGTTGATGCATGGCGGACAGGGCATCGAGACAGATCTCCGTATAGCGGTCCGGCAGGCCACTGAAGGAGATAAGGATGCTGACCAGGCCCAATAGCATGGCTAAGGGGAAGCCCAGGGAGTAGACGTTAAGGCTGGGGGCAGCCTTATTGAGTACCCCAAAGGTGATGTTGACCATGAGCATCGCCATGACAGCTGGAATGGCCATCATCAATGCCATTGCATAGGTCCAGCCAAATTTCATCACCACCATCATCAGTGGCAGATCCAGCACACCACTGCCGACAGGCCAGAGGTAGAAGCTGTCGATCACGATCGCCAGGGCGACCAGGTGGCCGTCCAGTGCCAGGAACAGCAGAGTGCCGTACATCACCATCAACTGACCCAGCAGGGCGTGGTTGACCCCGTTGGCGGGATCGTTCATCACCGACATCGCCAGGCCCATCTGCATCGACAGCATCTGGCCAAGCAGACTCAGTACATGGATCAGCAGGGACAGGATCAATCCCATCAGGCTGCCAACGGCCAACTGTTCAAAGGCGAGGCGCAGCGCCGCAAAGGAGAGGGGATCGACCGGTGGCGGGGGAGGCAGTAATGGCGCCGCCAAGCCGGCAATGGCCATGGCCAGCAGGATCCGGATCCTGCCGGGAATATGGCCATTGGAGAATAGGGGCATCAGGGCGAACACACCCATGATGCGAAAGAACGGCCACCAGAAGGTACCCAGGAAGCCGCCCAGTTGTGTCGAGGTCAGTTCCAACATAGGTCAGCCGATCAACGTTGGAATGTTGTAGAACAGATTGTTGAACAGATCACCCAGCTTGGTCAGCAACCATTGACCGGCGTAGAGCACCATCAGCAGGGTGATCACCAGCCTGGGCAGAAACGACAGGGTTTGTTCGTTCACCGAGGTGGCCGCCTGCAGCACAGCAATCACTAGGCCAACGGCCATGCCGGGCATGATCAGCACCCCCACCATGGACACCACCAGAAAGATGGCGTCGGCGAATAGGGAAGTCAGTTGCATTTGATCCATTACTAAGTCATCCCAAAGCTGGCAGACAAGGTACCGACGGTCATGGCCCAGCCATCAACCAGTACGAACACCATCAACTTGAACGGCAAAGAGATGATCAGCGGGGAGAGCATCATCATACCCATGGACATCAGCACCGATGCCACCACCAGATCGATCACCAGGAAGGGGATAAAGAGCAAAAAGCCGATCTGGAACGCAGTTTTGAGTTCTGACAAAACGAAAGCGGGCATCAGAATTGTGAAGTGGATCTGGTCCACAGCCGTATCCACCGGCTCGCCGGCGATCTTTAGCATCTTTTCCAGGTCCGTCTCCCGTGTCTGACCCAGCATAAAGACGCGCAGGGGTTGCTCTGCCGCCTTCATCGCTTCAACCAGATTGATCTCACCGGCGTCATAGGGCTGGTAGGCCACCGAATTGATCTCTTCCCATACCGGTCGCATGATAAAGAGCGTCAAGGTCAGTGCGATCCCCACCAGCAGCTTATTGGGGGGGCTTTGCTGCAACCCCAAAGCCTGCCGCAGCACTGCCAGTACAATGATGATCCGCGTGAAGCTGGTCATCATCAGCAGCATTGCTGGCAGCAGCGACAGCATGGTCATGATGGCGACAATTTCCAGCTTAACGCTGATCGCCTGACTACTGTCGCCATCGCTGAGGGTGAGCAGGGTCAGATCCGTGTTGGCCAGTGCGCCTGGGCTCAACAGCAGCAACAGCCACCACCAATAACGCATGGGATCAGGCTCCCGTCAATTTGCTGGCTTCAACTTCCAGCAGGCGAACACCGTAGCGCCCTTTGACTTCCACTACTTCGCCGCGGCCCAGCAGGGTGCCGTTAACGCGAAGGTCCAGGGGTTCGCCGACCATGCGGTCCAGTGCGACAATGTCGCCTTCACCCATGGCCATCAGTTCACCCAGGCTCAGTTCGGCACTGGCCAGTTCCAGGGAAACCTGGACCGGCAGATGACTGAAGAACTGCATATCGCGAGTGGGTTGAGGGGCAGCTGCCGTTGCAGGCATCTTGCTTTCCAGGGTTGTATCGTCGCTGCCGAACAGGTCGTCGTCCAACAACAGTTCGTCGTCGAGCAGCAAGGTATCGTCGGACATCATTAATCCTCGTGTTGATGTAGTTCTTGGGTGATTTTGGCGACCAACTGGCCATTTTGGCTATGGACGCTCGCATGAAATAGGGGGCGCCCACCGATGGACACCGGGCTACGGGGCAGCAAGGTTGCCGGCAGCACTTCGCCTGCCTGCAGCTCATGAATGGCGGCGGCGGGCATTGCCTGGCGTACCAGCTCACAGGATAAGCGGATAGGCAGTTGGTGCAGCTTACGTTTAAGCTGGTTGGCCAGCTCAGGGGAAGTAGCTTGATGGGGGGCGACCGTCAGTCGCGCCAGGAGATCTTCACTGAGCAGCCATTGACAGGGGGGCAGGGGCTCATCCCGGCGCCACTCCATCTGCCAGCGCAGTGGGGCGCTGACATCGACGGGACCGGTCAGGGGCACCAACTCAAGCTGCTGGGGATCCAGCGCCAGTTCCTTGAGGGCGTTGATCGCACCGGTAAGCAGGCGTTTGACCAGGCGCAGTTCCGATTGACTCGGGCTACGCAAGGGAGAGTAGAGGGCGCCTTGACTACCGCCATAATATTGGCTGGCCAGTTGGTCGAGACTGCAGCGGTCGATCCCCCACCAGGCCAGTGGCTGACGTTCGTAGCTTAGCTGGAACCAAGCCAGTGAGCTCTCCAGTTTGAAAGCCACCTCATCTCGGATCGGCTGTAATGATCGAATGGGAGACTGGTTTACGGCGACGCCCGGGGCAAGTGCCTGGGTAACCGCTTCCAATATCGCACTCTGACGCTTCTCCAGTTCCAGCAGCAACCGGCTGCGGGCCAGGCGCTCTTGCACCAGTGCGACGGGTCGGTAGCTGACCTGTTGACTGGCAGGCAGCACCATCGCTTTTGCGGTGGTTTTCATATCCTGTTGATCCCTTCAAATAGCTCCGCTTAATAATTGGACGATTTGGCTGGCCGTCACAAAATACATAAGCAAACAAAGTTAAATCACACGGTTCATAAATTGAGCGTCAAAATAAATTGCTGCGTCAAAAAATTACCACATGACCTTAAAATAAATATTTCGTCAAATTGTCGTTTCGTTGCCAATCATTTGGCGCGCCGGTTTTTTGTTATTAATGTCATTTTATTGACTGCAAAAATGCCTGCAAGACAGCGTGATAGCTGCGTTTGGGCCGATACATTAACAGCACTAAAAACCAAATTTCAATATTGCTTTTTATCTAGGTTTCACATTAAGTTATGCAACCAAATTAAACGACGGCGGGATAGCTGTCGTCATATAAATAACAACGATTGCCGAGCCCTTCACAGCCATGAATAAAAAGACAATAGGCCTTGTCGCTTTATTAGCGGGTTTTGCCACAGAGACATGCGTTGCCCAAACGGATTTACCGATGGCGAACTACCAGACGCCGATGGATGCGGTTGACTGGCGCTACAGCGGTAACCGGTTCGGTTGCCGCCTGAGTCACACCATCGATGGTTTTGGTACTTTGCGGCTGCATCAGTATCCTGCTCAGTCCATGGGACTGGCTTTGACGACCGACTGGTTGCAGGAAACCCCGACAGGGCTGCGCAGCATCCTGTCTTCCCCGTCCTGGTTGCACAGTACGCCGGCGCAGCAGCACCCGCGAGACTGGCGTTGGAAGGGCGGTGCGGGAGTGATGTCAGGCTCCGCCGAACCGTATCTGGATGCGCTTGAGCAGGGTTGGGGACTCTCGCTGGCTATGGGCCTGGAGGGCCAACGGGGTTACCAGTTGGAGGTGGAGCCGGTTGCGGTGAAATCGCCTTTGCGAGAATTTCGCCAGTGCGTCACGCAATTGGTCCCCCAGCCCTATGATGTGGTCCGCCATGTGACCCTCAATTACGCCAGCGGTCAGCTCCTGCCCAGGGCAGAGCAGTTGCCGATGATCGACGCCATCGCTCAGTACGTGGCCGCCGATAAGCGGATCAAGGAGGTGCTGGTGGACGGTCACACCGACACGGTGGGCGATCACCTGGCGAACCTGGTGTTGTCTCGACAACGCGCGGATGAGCTGACCGGCCTTCTGGTCGAACGCGGCGTTTCTGTCAACAAGATCGAGGTGCGAGGCCATGGCCAGCGTTACCCCTTGACCCGAGCCAACACTGCTGCGGCGCATAACAAGAACCGCAGGGTGGAGGTACGTCTGGTGATGTCCGGAGAGTCGGGAAATGCCAGTGAATAACCGGATCTGTGCCGAAGGTGTTGAGCTACCTCGCCTGTTGGCGAAGCAGCTCTCGCTACAGGGCTATCAGCTGTCTGAACAGCTCGATGAACAGGCCTGGGTGAGTCTGGTGGATCTGAGCCAGCAGACGCCGGAGCAGATCGGTCAACGGCTCAAGGCCGCGGCGGGGCAGCATCGCATCGCCCTGGTGGAGCCAGAGCAAACCGACTTGGCTTGCGCAGCCATGGAGCAGGGGGCACAGGATTACCTCTTGTTGCCCCTGGACGGCGATCAGCTGGTGAACCTGCTGCAACGCCTGAACCAGCTTGAGCAAGATCAACGCTCCATGGTGGCGGTTTCTCCCCGTTCGCGTCAGATGCTGATGCTGGCCCAGCGTGCCGCGCAAACCGATGCCAGTATCCTGCTTACCGGCGAGTCCGGTACTGGCAAGGAGCAGGTGTCTCGTTTCATTCATCGTCAGTCATCCCGTAGCGGTGAGCCTTTCATCGCCCTCAATTGCGCCGCCATCCCCGAGTCCATGCTGGAATCTTTGCTGTTTGGCCACGTCAAGGGGGCTTTTACTGGCGCCCATGCGGATAAGGCCGGAACCTTTGAGGCCGCCAATGGCGGCACGCTGCTGCTCGATGAAATTGCTGAAATGCCCCTGATGCTGCAGGCCAAACTGCTGAGAGTCTTGCAGGAGCGCACCGTTGAACGGCTGGGATCGCACCGTAGCATTCCCCTGAATGTGCGGATCATCGCCGCCACCAATCAGGACCTCACCAAGGCCGTGGCTGAAGGCCGCTTTCGTCAGGATCTCTTCTACCGGCTGGATGTGTTGCCACTCAAGCTGCTGCCCTTACGGGAGCGGCGCGAGGACATCCTCCCCCTGTCGGAGTTTTTCCTGGAACGATACCGGGATATGGCCGGCGGCAGCTGCCTTTTCAGTGACGCGGCACGCCAGGCGCTGATCGCCTATGACTGGCCGGGCAATGTACGCGAGCTGGAGAACGTGGTGCAGCGTGCCTTGATCCTGCGCCGTGGAGCCACGCTGCAATTTGCCGATCTGGGGTTACCGGGCGATGCCACGCCGACCATGGTCCAAGCCACAAGCGGCGATCTGGACAGTGGTCTTAAGGCATCCAAGCGACAGGCCGAATTCCAGTTCGTGCTCGATACCCTGCGACGCCATGGCGGTAACCGCTCCAAGACGGCCGATGCGCTGAGCATGACCACCCGATCACTCAGATACAAGATGGCTCAGATGCGGGAGGCGGGGATCGATGTTGATGCTGCGCTGGCCGCTTCTGATGCCGCCTAATCAACACCGGAGAGTGTGATGTCTTCCCCGATTGCAATGAACCAAACCCAGATGCTGGAGAGCCTTCAGCAACACAAAGAGATCGCCAAGGGCGCCATTATGCCCAACCTGGTCAACGGATCGCATGGTGCGTCCCAGGGGCCCTCTTTTGCCACGTTGATGACGCAGAAAGTGCGCGGGATCAACGAGGACCAGATCCATGCCAGCCATTTAAGAACTGAGGTGGATATGGGCCGCAGTGACGATCTGGTGGGGGCCATGGTGGCCTCACAGAAAGCCAGCCTCAGCTTCAGTGCCCTGATCCAGGTGCGCAACAAGCTGGTGGCCGCTTTCGATGATGTAATGAAAATGCCGTTGTAAGGACAACCAGAATGACAACTGCAACCGCAGCAGCTCCAGCCGCCGGTCTCGGTGTGATGGACCGAATGAAACAACTCTTTGGGCGCTGGCAAGGGGCCAGCCGCAGCGATCGTCAGGTATTGGTGATCGCCGTGATGGCCACTGTCGTGGCCACCGTGATTGTCCTGATGCTCTGGACCGCCAGTCGAGGCTACCGCCCCCTCTATGGAGCACAGGAAGGCTTCGACAGTGCCGAAGTGATCGAGGTGCTCGAAGCCGAGAAGATCCCATACCGGATGCAGGCCGATACCGGTCAGATCCTGGTATTGGAAGACCAACTTGGTCGGGCCCGCATGGTATTGGCTGGCCGCGGGATCCGCGCCGCCATGCCGGAAGGGATGGAGATGCTGGATAAGGCCGGTGCCCTGGGCGCCAGCCAGTTCCTTGAAGAGGCCCGCTATCGCCATGGTCTGGAGGGCGAACTGTCCCGCACCATCATGGCGCTTAAGGCCGTTCGTAGCGCCCGGGTTCATCTGGCGATCCCCAAACGGACCCTGTTTATCCGTCAGCAACCGGAAAAACCCAGCGCCTCCGTGATGCTGGAGCTCTACTCCGGCGCCAAGCTGGCTCCGGAGCATGTCGAGTCGATCGTCAACCTGGTGTCCGGCGCCGTCTCCGGCATGCCCAGTGATGGGGTTTCTGTGGTCGATCAGAGCGGCCGGCTGCTCAGTGCCGAACTCGATCTGAGCGGGGATCTCAGCCGTGCCAGCGACCGCCAACTGGGTTATGCCCAGCAGTTGGAGCAGAGCCTCTCCCAGCGTGTTAACGATATGCTGCTACCGATCCTGGGTTACGGTAATTACCGGGTACAGATAGCTGCCCGCATGAACTTCGACCAGGTCGAGGAGACCCGGGAGCAGCTGGATCCTGAATCCGTGGTACTGATGCGGGAAAACAGCCGCAACGAAGAGCGCAACACGGATCTGGCCATCGGTATTCCCGGTGCGCTGGCTAATCAGCCACCGGCGGACGGCAACCAGCCGCCGAACGCCGCCACCAACATCAGCAATCAAGCTGACCGCCAGTTCGAGTCCAGCCGTTCGGTTCGCCATACCCGGTACCAGCAGGCACAGCTGGAGCGTCTGTCGGTTTCGGTTCTGCTCAATAGCGACTCGATTGAGCTGGCCGCCGAGCAGACGGCCCGGCTGGAGCAGATGGTGGCCGATGCCATCGGCTTCGAAGCCGCCCGAGGCGATACTTTGAGCATCACGGGCTTCCCGTTTGCCACTCAGATGATGCCGGAAATGGAGCCGCTGCCTTGGTGGCAGACCCAAGAATACCAAGTGTACCTGCGTTACATCATAGGCACCTTGTTGGCACTTGGATTGATGCTGTTCGTGTTGCGCCCTCTGGTCAAGCACCTGACCCGCACCGTCGAGCAGGAAAAAGCGTTGGAAGAAGCGCAAACCGCCGCCATCGTGCCGGAGATCGAGCTGGCCGATGCGAACCTACCGGAACTGCCACCGCCAGGCTCTGCGCTGCATATCCAGCTTGAGCACTTGAGCCTGCTGGCCAACAAAGAACCGGCGCGGGTCGCCGAAGTGATCACACAGTGGATGGGCAACAATGAGCGCGATTGAGTATGACAAGCTGACCGATCTGTCCGGCGTTGAACAGGCGGCAATGCTGCTGGTCAGCATGGGTGAAGAGGGGGCGGCCAAGGTGCTGTCCCACATGAACAGTGGCTCGGTGCAGCAGGTCAGCCAGGTGATGGCACGCCTGTCCAACGTCAAACAGGCGGACGCAGAGCTGGTGTTGCTGCGCCTGTTTGAGGATTATCGAGGCCAGGCCGGGATCGCCCGCGCCAGCCGCAACTACCTGCAGCGTACCTTGGACTCGGCCCTGGGCGACAAGCTGGCCAAGAGCCTGCTCGACTCCATTTACGGCGACGAAGTCAAGAAACTGGTACAACGCCTCGAGTGGGTGGAGCCTCAGTTGCTGGCGCGCCAGATCGGACCGGAGCACCCACAGTTGCAGGCCGTCCTGCTGGGCTTGTTGCCACCGGATGCGGCGTCCATGGTGCTGCAGCGTCTGCCCAAGGAGAGCCATGACGAGCTGTTGGTTCGTATTGCGCAACTGGGTGAGCTGGATCGGGAGGTGATCGAGGAACTCAAACAGCTGGTGGATCGTTGTCTGGCCGTGGCCAATGAGCGCTCCCATACCCGGGTGAGCGGCGTTTCCCAGGTGGCCGGGATCCTAAACCGCCTCAACAGCGATCGCAGCCAGTTGATGGAGCTGCTCAAGCTGCATGACAGCCAGTTGGCTGCCCAGGTGGAAGTGAACATGTTTGACTTCATTATCCTTGGTCGTCAGAACGATGAAACGCTACGTAACCTGCTGCAGGAAGTGCCTCAGGATATGCTGGCGATGGCGATGAAAGGGATCGACGTCGAACTGAAGCGCAAGCTGATGGATGCCCTGCCAAAACGTATGGCTCAGGCCCTGGAAACTCAGGTTATGGCCCTGGGTCAGGTTACTTTGTCTCGTGCCCAGGTTGCCCGTAGCGACGTGATGCAGGTGGCCAAGAAGCTGATGGAGCGTGGTGAGATCGAGCTGCAGCTGTATGACGAGAAGGTGGTGGAATGAGCATGCCAATCAATCCGGGACAACGCTGGCGTCTGGATCCCTCCGTCGCCCGCCAATACCGTTACACGCCACTGCCTACCGAGGGCACCGGGCCAGAGCGCTCTGAAGGCGAGAGCTGGCAAGGCTACCAGGATGGCTTTGACAAGGGATACCAGGAAGGGGTGGCCCAGGGCCACCAGGCCGGTTTCGATGAGGGTCATACCCAGGGCGAGGATGCTGGACGTAAACAGGGCTTCGGTGGCGGTCGCCAGGAGGGCCTGGAAGCCGGACGCAACGAAGCCCGAGAACAGTTGCAAACGGCCCTGGTGCCACTGAGTGCCCTTAAGGAGCTTCTCGAGGAGGGCCATCAGGCTCAGGTGCGCCAGCAGCAGGAGCTGATCCTCGAACTGGTGCAGCGCGTAGCCCAGCAGGTGATCCGCTGTGAGCTGACTCTCCAGCCCCAACAGGTGCTTAACCTGGTGGAGGAGACGCTGCAGGCGCTGCCCGACGGACAGGGAGAGGTGAAGATCCATCTGGAGCCGTCCGCCTGTACCCAGCTTAAGGAACTGGCTCCGGAGCGGGTGGTGGACTGGACCCTGGTCGCCGATCCGACGGTGAGCCCGGGGGGCTGCCGAGTGATCTCCGATACCGTGGACGCCGATGCCTCCGTGGAAGCCCGACTGGATGCCTGCATGGCGCAGGTTCGTGAACGCCTGGACAGCATGGAGCACGACGGTGACGGCCACTGATTGGCTGTCGGTGCCGGTAGCTCAGATCTACGGCCGACTGGTGCGGGTTAACGGCCTGCTGCTGGAGGCCGTAGGTTGTCAGTTGGGAACCGGCGAGCGCTGCCTGGTTGAGCGTCAGGACGGTTCATTGGTCGAAGCCGAGGTGGTGGGGTTTGATCGGGATGTCCTGTGCCTGATGCCGATCACCGGGACCGATGGGCTGGTGCCCGGGGCCCGGGTTCGGCCTCTCAATGGGGTCTCTCCGGCTCCTGTGGGCCCCGGCCTGTTGGGACGAGTCCTGGATGGCTGTGGTGAGCCCATCGATGGTAAGGGACCGTTGATGGGGATCCAGTGGTGCCGCGCACGCCTGCAGCCACCCAACCCCATGCTTCGCCGTCCCATCGATGAGCCCCTGGATGTCGGAGTCCGTGCCATTAATGCCTTGCTGCCCGTTGGCAAGGGGCAGCGCCTTGGGCTGTTTGCCGGATCCGGCGTGGGTAAGTCCGTCTTGCTTGGGATGATGACCCGCTTTACCGAGGCGGATGTGGTTGTCGTGGGCTTGGTGGGCGAGCGGGGCCGTGAGGTGCGTGAGTTTATCGAACACTCCCTGGGCGAGGCCGGACGCAAACGTGCCGTGGTGGTCGTGGCACCGGCTGATGCCACCGCTCTGATGCGGTTGCGGGCGATGCGCCTGTGCCACCGTATTGCCGCAGGCTATCGGGATCAGGGTCAGAATGTACTCCTCCTGGTGGACTCCCTGACCCGCTATGCTCAGGCCCAGCGAGAGATCGCCCTGAGCCTGGGTGAGCCACCGGCCACCAAAGGTTACCCGCCTTCGGCTTTTACCCAGTTGCCCTCCCTGGTGGAGATGGCCGGTAACGGCGAATCGACCCAGGGCAGCCTGACGGCCCTCTATACCGTACTGGTTGAGGGGGATGACCAGAATGATCCCGTGGCCGATGCGGCCCGAGCGATCCTCGATGGACACATAGTGCTCAGTCGTACCCTGGCCGAGCAGGGACAGTACCCGGCGATCGATGTGAATTCGTCGGCATCTCGCCTGGCGGCTCAACTGTCTGATCAGGAGACACTCGATGCCATGCAGCGCGTGCGTCGTCTCAACGCCCGTTACAGCGAGGTGCGCTCCCTTATCCCACTTGGTGGATACCAACCGGGACAGGATCTTGAGCTGGATCTGGCGGTTCAGGCCCAGCCGGAGATCAAGGCGTTCCTCAGCCAGGGGATGGACGAAGGACAAGGTCGCAGCGAGAGCCTGGCACAGCTGCAACAACTGACAGGAGGCTGGCCACATGGCTGATCCCATAGTGATGTTGCGCAAGCAGCAGGAAAAGCGTTTGGTGGCCCTGGGTCAACAGCGACAGCAGCGCCAACAGAGGCTCAGTCTGCTGGAGCAGCGTCATGCCCAGTTGCAGGGGTTGATCGCCGAGTATGCTGGCAGCGGGAGCGACAGCGGTATTCTGGCGCTGCGCAACCGCAGCCAGATGGGACAGCAACTGCGGCCTTTGGCCGAGCAGTGTCAACGTCAACAACAGGTCGCTTCCCAGGATCTGATGGGACTGGATCACCAATGGCAGCGTCAATTGGGTCGTTGCCAGGGGTTGGTCTGGCTGGAAGGGGAGCAAGCTCGGAGCCGTTTGCAGAAGGCCGAGCGGCTGGAGCAGAAGCAGATGGATGAGTTTGCCCAGCGCAGTGTTCGTCGGCGCTGATCGACCGGGGAGAGAAAAACGCGGCCATCGGCCGCGTTTTTTTGTCGTTTTTGAGCGAACTGCCTGCCTTATATCGGGCGATTGTGCATTGATGCAGAAAAGCCGCTGGGTCTCAGCGGCTTTTTCCTAGAGGGTGATGTCGGGCTTAGGCGGGCTGACCATAGTCTCTATGGGCGCTATTTTCCCCATCGAGGATCGTATCGATCAGGGATTTCTGACCGACCAGCAGCTTGCCGTTGATCTCGTTTTCATTCTGACAATCGCGGATCAGGCTACCCAGCTGGGCCCAGAGGCTGGCCAAAGGCCGCTGGGTCTGTGCGGACAGGGCTTTGAGCAGTCGCTCCATCCCCTGCTGGTTCGCATTGACCCCTAGGGTGCGAAGAATGTCACTGCGTCGCTTGGCGCGTTTGGCCAAGCGCTGGCAGAGTTCATTCTGGCGTGGATTATGGTCTTGCAGCGCCTGGCTGTCCCGCCGCTGCAACAACTCGCGCTGGTGGCGCAGCAGGCTGCGCAGTTGTTGGTAGTCTTCGACATCGAGGCGGATCTCCCGCACCAACACCTGTAGCAGTTCGCGTTTATTCACCATGCTTAACCGTGTTGATCCAGGATCTGACTTGCCAGGTCGTCCAGGTTTAGCTCGAAGCTGCCCTGTTTCAACGCGGTGCGCAGGGCATTGACCTTGTCCAGATCAACATCGCTGATCTGGCCCAGTTGCTCTCGGGCTTGATCCAGCAGTTGCCAGTCATCACTGATGCTGTCTTTGCGACCAGCAGGAGTCGGCGTCGCCTGCTCTGTGGTTTGGGTCTGTTTCGGAGCGGCCTTCAAGCTGACCGCGTAGTTAGATGATAACTTATTGATTTCCATGGCTAACCACTTCTGTATTTGGCTGTGTTCGGTGCATTTCTGCTTCTGATGTCAAAAAAGCGTCTCGCCGGCGTCAAAACTTAAACGCCTTTTTGATTTTTTTCTCACGGGGGCGCTGTCCCTTGCAATGAGTCGGCGCAACTCGGCTCGTTGCAGTGAAGAGCCGTATTGATCCGGCCATTGGCTGCCTTGGGATCCCCCATTAGGAGATAAGCCCAGCGGATTTGCCATCGTTCCCCAAGCCGGTCAGCTGGTACCGATCAGAACCGGGTTTCCACGATCCCTTCGGAGATCGGGTAAGCGGTGATCACGGCTCCTGAGCTGTGGTTTCTGATCCGGATCCCCTGGCCCTTGCTCCCGTTTTCCAGGGCGACCCCTGTCATGGTGGCGGCGAAGCGATCTGTGCCGGCTCGGATCAACACCTCGTCTCCCAGGCTGATCAGATGGGGGACTGAGATCTGACTGGCTCTTACCGGTTGGTCCGGGCGTAATCCCCGCCGTGCAGACTGACCGATCAACGCCTTATGGGTGAAGATCAGGTCCTGATCTTTTAACCCCAAGGTGCGCACAGCCCAAGTGAGATCGGAAGAGCCCAGTGTCTGACCCTGGCTGATCCGATGGCGTAGCACCGGCACCCGGGCCTGGGCTTCGACCCTGGCCCGGACAAACTGGCGCCATTGGGGAGAATGGCAACGCACCTCACGTTGCACATGGCCCAGCGGAACATTGCGACCGGAAGTGACGACAAGTTTACCCTGACAGGGCGGCAGCGCATTCAGGGCGGAGCCCAGTCGAGGCTCTATGTGGGTGGTGATCAGTTGGGCACCCGTGCGCAGCTGCCACTGCTTGACTTCGGTAAGCAGCTGTTGCTCCAGGGCCAGGGCGATCTGGGAAGCGGTCTCGGCGGCCATGAGCGGGCCGGATAACAGTGGCACCAGCAGCGGAAGCCACGGCGGAAGAATGCGCTTCCTTGTCTCTAAATAAGCGGAATCTGGTTTTCCCATTGAACCCTAAGTTCCATCCTAATTCACTGATAATAAAGAAAAATAAAAGTTGGCATGACTCTTGTTAGTACTGCCGGGCCAACGAGTAAGCCGTTATTGAAAAAGGAGTCGTCATGGCGATTAATCTGGATGCCGCTCTGGGCGTTCATGCTAACACGCTGGATTTCCGCGTAGAACGGTCGCGGGTATTGTCCGGTAATTTGGCTAACGCCGAAACCCCGGGATACAAGGCCCGTGATCTGGACTTTAGCCAACTGATGAACCGACTCGATCCCGCTCAGGGGGTCGATCGAAACTACCAGATGGCCTATCGCATACCCCATCAGCCATCGAAAGATGGCAACAGTGTGGAGCTGGGCCAGGAACAAGCTCGATTCGCGCAGAATGCGATGGATTTCCAGACCAGCCTGACGTTTTTGAACATGAATATTCAGGGCCTGCAAAAGGCCATTGAGGGTAGATAAACATGTCGTTTAACCAGATCTACCAGATCGCAGGCTCAGCCATGAATGCACAGAGCCTGCGTCTGAACACAGTCGCCTCCAACCTGGCCAACGCCGATGCGGCTGCCGCCAGTGAGCAGGATGCGTTCCGTGCCCTGAAACCCGTGTTTCAGACCGTGTACGAGCAGACCCAGACCGGTGGCATGAGTGCCAATGTCCATATGGCCGGCGTCGTGCAGTCCGACGCGCCATTGGAAAAGCGTTACGAGCCGGATCACCCTCTGGCCGATGACACAGGCTATGTCGTCTATTCCAACGTCAACACCGTTCAGGAGATGGCGGACATGATGGCCGCCACCCGCGCGTTTGAGACCTCCACCGATGTGTTGGCCCGGGTGAACTCCATGCAACAAAACCTGCTGAAACTGGGAGGCATGTAATGCTGGGGATCGCAAACTACAACACCGGCGCCGGTGTACAGCAAAACAGTGAAGGTGTGCCAGCGCAAAACAGCGCGGATATCGCCGCTTACAACGGCGCGCCGGCAACCACCAGTGGTGGTGGCTTTGGTGGCGACATGAACAGTGCTGCGGGTCTGCGCAATGAGTTTCTGACCCTGATGGTGGCGCAGATCCAGAACCAGGATCCGCTCAATCCTATGGATGGCGCCGAGTACGTCTCCCAGTTGGCCCAGTTCTCCCAGGTAGAGAGCCTCGAAGGGTTGCGACTCGGTCAGAATAACATGCAGATCTTGGCGGAAAACCTCCAGGTACTGGGGACCACCTCGATGATTGGCCGAGATGTGCTGGTGCCTGCCGATGAGATCAGCATCGGTGAAGACGTGATCAAGGGCCAGGTAGAGCTGGAAAATGCCGTGGAAACCCTGCTGGTGGAGATCAAGAACGAATCGGGTGAGGTGGTGGCTACCGTCGATCTGGGTCAGCAAGGTAAAGGCGCGGTGGATTTTGAGATCGATCCCGAGGCCCTGGGTCTCGAACCCGGTGATTACACACTGGCGGCCAACACCACTGCCGACGGCGCCGAGAGTAAAGGCACTGTCCTGATCGCCGCGACCGTAGAGCGTGTCCACATCGCCTCCATGACCGGCTACATGATGCTTGAACTGGGCCATGGGCTTGGTGCGGTTTCCCTCTTTGATATTCGAGAAATGGCCTAAGCGGCCGGAGTAAAAACAGATGTCTTACAACATTGCCCTGAGCGGCCTGAACAGCACCAGCCAGCAGCTGAACACCATCTCTAACAACATTGCCAACGTTTCCACCCCGGGGTTCCGTGGTGCCCGTGCCGAGTTTGCTGCGGTGTACGCCGGCAACCAGCCGGGCGGGGTAGCGATCGCAAACGTTTCCCAGGATTTCTACAACGCCGGTGACATGATGTATACGGGTCGCCAGTTGGACATGTCGATCTCCGGCAACGGCTTCTTCATGACCTCCAACCAGGGCGCGGTCAGCTACACCCGCTCCGGCATGTTCTCCCAGGACAAAAACGGCTTTATCGTCGATTCCTACGGCGGTACGCTGCAGGGTTACCCGGTTGGGGCCAATGGCAACCTGCTGACCGGCTCGGTGACCGATCTGCGCATCGACAACAGCTCCCAGGCAGCCAATGCTACCGGTAACGTGGGCCTGGGCCTGAACCTGGATTCACGCAACGAGGCGCTGGACATCAACAACTTCGATCCGGCCGATCCAGACAGCTACCACGCCCTGAACTCCACCAAGATCTACGATTCATTGGGTAACGAGCACAACCTGACCCAGTACTACATCAAGACCGGCCCGAACGAGTGGGAAGTGCGCTTCGAACTCAATGGTACCGACGTGAGTCAACACGCCACCAATACCACCCTGACCTTCGATGAGAACGGCGCCCTGACCTCGGGCGGCAACTTCGATTTGAACGTCCCCAACAACATCACCGACGCCGATGGTAACCCGATCCTGGATGGCTCCGCCTCCCTGGCGATCGCCATGAACTACGACAAGGTGACCCAGTTCGGCAGTGACTTTGCCGTGGCATCCATGACCCAAGATGGCTACACCGCCGGTGAGCTGGCCGGGATCCGCATCGACGACAACGGCATGGTCTATGGCGTTTACACCAACGGCCAGGACGCCCTGCAGGGCCAGGTGGCCTTGGCCAACTTCGCCAACCCCAACGGTCTGCAGCAGATCGGCAACACCGCCTGGACCTCCACCTTTGCCTCTGGCCAGGCCACCATCGGTGCGGCCGGGACCGGCACCCTGGGCTACCTGACCGCCGGTGCCATCGAGGGCTCCAACGTGGACCTGACCTCTGAGCTGGTCAACCTGATGACTGCCCAGCGCAACTATCAGTCCAACTCCAAGGTGATCAGCACCCAGAACCAGATGACCCAGACCCTGTTCCAGGCCATCTAAGGACGTAAGCTGCCATGGATAAGTTGTTATACACCGCCACCAGTGGCGCGACCCGGGTGATGGAAGCCCAGAGCATTCGTGCCAATAACCTGGCCAATGCCAACACCACGGGCTTTCGCTCCGATCTGGAACGGATCAACAGCCACGCGGTTCAGGGTGCTGGCCACGGCACCCGGGTGCTGGCCCAGACCCAGACCGCCGGAACCAGCCTGCGCAATGGTGTGATGAACGCCACCGGCCGGGATCTGGATATCGCCCTGCAGGGGGACGGGTGGTTCACCGTCGCCGTGGATGGCGGGGAAGCCTACACCCGTGCCGGGGGCATGACCCTGGATGCGGATGGCCAGTTGTTGCTGGACGGGCGCCCGGTCCTGGGCGTCGACGGCCCCATTCAGTTGCCGGAATACCGCGAGTTGACCGTCGGTAACGACGGTACCCTGAGCGTGATCCCAGCCGAGGGCGGCCTGATCGATGAGGTGGCCCGTCTTAAGCTGGTGAACCCGGCGGCGGCTCAGCTGGAAAAGGCCCCCGACGGTCTGATGCGCTTCGATGGTGGGTTGGCCGCCGCTCAGGATGAAGAGGTCCAAGTGGTGAACGGCTTCCTGGAAGGGAGCAACGTACAGGCCATCGACGAACTGTTGGCGTCCATGAACCTCAGCCGTCAGTTCGAGCTGCAGGTCAAGATGATGAAAACCGCCGAAACCTTGGCCCAGTCCGGCAACCGCCTGGTCCGTGGCAGCTAATAAAACGAATTTTTAGGGAAATAATCCGATGCAATCTGCACTTTGGGTCAGCAAGACAGGCCTGACCGCTCAAGATACCAAGATGACCACCATCGCCAACAACCTGGCGAACGTGAACACCACCGGCTTTAAGCGTGATCGGGTTAACTTTAACGATCTCTTCTACCAGACGCAGCGCCAACCCGGTGCCATGGCGGATCAGCAAAATGAACTGCCAGCGGGCCTGCAACTGGGGACCGGCGTACGCATCGCTGGCACTCAAAAGGTGTTCAGCAGTGGTGAAGTGTTGACCACGGGCCAGCCGCTGGATATGGCGATCATGGGGGGCGGCTTTTTCCAGGTGGAGCAGGTCAATGGCGATTTTGCTTACACCCGTGATGGGCAGTTCTACCGCAATGCCGATGGCATGATGGTGACGGCCGAAGGCTTGCCCATGGTTCCGGCTGTCGAGATCCCGGAAGATGCGCTGACCGTGACCATCGGCACCGATGGGATCGTTTCCGCCCAGATCGCCGGTGACGCCGAGCCCCAGGAGCTGGGACAGATCACCCTGGTGAACTTTACCAACCCGGCGGGCCTGGAAGCGATGGGTAACAACCTGTATCGCGAAACGGCCGCCTCCGGTGTGGCCCTGGAAGGGATCCCGGGCGAAGCGGCCATCGGCGAGCTTAAGCAGGGCTTCCTGGAAGGCTCCAACGTGAACGTGGTGGAGGAGATGGTTGAGATGATCTCCACCCAGCGTGCTTACGAGATGAATGCCAAGGTGGTGTCTTCCACCGATGACATGCTCAAGTATCTGAACCAGGTACTGTAAGGAGTTGCCAGTGAAACGCGCCTTGCATTTATGGGCGGTGCTGCTGCTGGGTGGATGTGCCAGCAGCTACCTGCCGGAAGCCGTGGAGCCGAATACGCCGGAGTACGCACCACCTGCTCTGGAAGTGGTGGTGCCCGAGGCCCGCCACGGAAGCTTGTATCGTCGTGGTTACACCATGGCACTGTATCAGGATCGCCGGGCCTACCGCATCGGCGACATCCTGACGGTGGATCTGGATGAACGTACCCAGGCGAGCAAGAAAGCCGGCACCAGCACCTCGAAGGACAGCCAGGTGCAGGGCAGCGGCTCCTACGGTTTCGGCACCAGCAGCGGCTCTGGCGAAGCCGGTTTGGGCATGGGGCGGAACTTTTCCGGTAATGGCTCCTCCAGTCAGCAGAATCAGCTGTCGGGCTCCATTACCGTTACCGTTGCCGACGTGTTGCACAACGGCGTCCTGGTGATCCGAGGTGAAAAGTGGCTGCGCCTGAACCAGGGGGATGAGTTTATCCGCCTGGTGGGGCTGGTACGTACCGAGGACATCGATCAGCAAAACCGGATCTCCTCACAGCGTATTGCCGATGCCCGGATCAGCTATGGCGGCCGTGGCACCCTGTCGGATGCCAGTGCCCCCGGCTGGGGTACCCGTTTCTTCAACGATCCCATCTTCCCGTTCTAAGGGGTAACCATGCGGAAATTCATCATTATGCTGGCTGCGCTCTTGCCAGCCATGGTAAGTGCCCCCTTACAGGCGAAGGGGGAACGAATGCTGATGGACATCGTCGATGTTCAGGGCGTACGTGATAACCAACTGGTGGGCTATGGCCTGGTGGTTGGCCTGGATGGCAGCGGGGATAAATCCCAGGTGCGCTTTACCAGCCAGTCTGTGGTCAACATGCTCAAGCAGTTTGGTGTTCAGCTTGATGATCGCACCGATCCCAAGTTGAAAAACGTGGCGGCGGTGGCCGTTCACGCCACTGTGCCGCCGATGGCCAGCCCGGGTCAGACCATCAATGTCACCGTATCCTCCATCGGCGATGCCAAAAGCCTGCGGGGCGGGACTTTGATCATGACACCACTGCATGGGATCGACGGCGAGGTGTATGCCGTGGCTCAGGGCAATCTGGTGGTTGGTGGCATCTCCGCCGAGGGACGTAACGGCACGTCAGTGACCATTAACACACCGACGGTTGGTCTGATCCCTTCGGGGGCGATCCTGGAGAACGCCATTCCATCAACCTTCAATGATGGCTCCGATATCGTATTGAACCTGCGCCTGCCGAGCTTCCAGACGGCTCGAAATGTCGAGTTGTCCATCAACGAAGTGTTCGGTCCGGACGTGGCCCGGGCGCAGGATCACGCCAAGGTGATCGTGCAGGCACCCCTGGAACCCCGTCAACGAGTGACCTTTATGTCCATGTTGGAGGAGTTACCGGTGGAGCTGGGACGACAGCGCCCTCGAGTGGTGTTTAACAGTCGCACGGGCACCGTGGTGATTGGTGCCGACGTGCGTCTGCATCAGGCGGCCGTGAGCCATGGCAACCTGACGGTCAGCATCACCGAGAGTCAGTTGGTGAGCCAGCCTGGACCCCTTTCCGGGGGAGAGACACAGGTGATCCAGGATTCGGCCATCGAGATCGATCAGGGGGATGGGCAGATGTTCATCTGGCCGGAAGGCACCTCGCTCGATGAGATCGTGCGGGCGGTCAACAGCCTGGGTGCGGCACCGACGGATCTGATGGCGATCCTTCAGGCATTGGATGAAGCCGGTGCCCTGGAAGCCGAACTGGTGGTGATTTAGGTCGAGATGACAGTGAATAAAGTACAGAACCTGCCCGGCGTGCTCGCCGGGCAAAACCAGACCGCTTCCTCCATTCGCGCCCAACATGGCGAGGAGGGGGCGATCCGTGAGGTGGCACAGCAGTTTGAGGCCCAGTTCCTGCAAACCGTGCTTAAGCATATGCGCAGTGCCAGCGAGGCGCTTAAGGATGAGGAGAGTGCACTGAGCGAAAAGCGCGGCGTATTCCATGACTTCTATGACATGGAGTTGGCGGACACCCTCAGTCGTAAGCAGGGGATCGGCCTGAGTGATGTGATGGTACGTCAACTCGGTGGTGATACCGGCCTAAAGCCCCAGGGGGATGAGGTCGCTTTGACCTCACAAGAACACGATCCGAAGCGGGCGTCTGCCGCGGCCATGGCGCAAAGCAAAGCCATGCAACCGGCGCTGGTGATCCCGCTCTCCATTAAGGAGTCTTAATGAGTCTTTTAGGTAACGGCCTGTCGGGGATCCATGCCTCGCAGGCGGCCCTCTCCGTAGCGTCAAATAACATCGCGAACGCGGCCACTCCGGGATACAGCCGTCAGCAGATCCTGCTCAGTGCCCGTCCCGGAGGCTTCTATGGCGCCGGCAGTGGTGTGCAGGTAGACGGTGTGCGCCGAGTGGCGGATCAGTACCTGACCGCCGCAGTCTGGCAGAACAATACCCAGCTTGGCTTCAACTCGACTAAGGCCTCCTACCTGGGCAAGACCGAAGAGCTGTTTGGCTCCGATGGTTCCAACATCTCCGATGGTCTGGACAGCCTCTATGCGGCGCTCAATGCCTCCATGGAGAGTCCCAATGACATCGCCACCCGCCAGGGGGTGTTGAACGAGGCCCGAGCTTTGGGCAGTCGGTTCAACACCATCAACCAGGGGCTCGACAGTCAGCTCAAACAGATTGAAAACCAGCTGGGGGCGTCGGTCAGCGAGATCAACACGCGGATGCAGCACATTGCCGATCTGAACAAGGAGATCCAGAGTCATAACGCCAGCGGGGATATTCCTGCGGCCTTGCTCGATGCTCGAGATCAGGCGGTCTCTGAGCTGTCGGAGATGCTGGAAGTCCGTACCACGGAAAACAGTGACGGCACCATCAACGTGACCCTGCCTACCGGCCACCCGCTGGTACTGGGTAACAGTGCCGGTACCTTTCATCTGCAACCGGATCCGGATAACCCCCAGTTCTCCAAGCTCAGCCTGACGGTGGGTGGTACGGACTACGCCCTTGACGGCAATGTCGGCGGCACCATGGGGGCACTGTTTGATTACCGGGATAACAGTTGGCAGCAGAGTCGCGACTTTATCGATGAACTGGCGATGAAACTGGCCGATGAGTTCAATGCCGTACTGGCTAACGGTACCGATCTCAATGGCAACAGCCCGACCATGGATCTGTTTACCTATGATCCGGCTAACCCGGCGGGGACAATCCGGGTCACCGATGGGTTTACCGCGGACATGTTGGCCTTTGGTAAAGATGGGACGCCGGGCGACAACTCCAACCTGTTGGATCTGGTCGGCCTGGCCAACAAGAAGTTGGATTTCGACTCCTTGGGTACCAGCGCCACCCTGAACGAGGCGTATGCCTCGAAGCTGGGACAGCTGGGGATCGAAAGCCGCCAGGCCAAGTTGGACGCCGAGACCTCCTATGAGTCCTGGGTACGTGCCATGAACGAGCGGGACAGTGTCAGCGCCGTAAACCTCGATGAGGAGGCGATCAGCCTCATCATCTACCAGCAGCAATACCAAGCGAATGCCAAGGTGATCAGTCTGGCCGACCAGCTGTTCGCTACCGCTTTGAATATGTTTTAAGGGAGTTTGACGATGCGTGTCAGCAGTCAAATGATGCACCGGACCAACTTGATCTCGATGCAGCAAAACGCCACCAACTACGGCCAGGTGATGCATAAGATGTCCACCGGGAAACGGATCAATGTGGCTTCGGACGATCCGCTCGGGGCGGTTCAAACCCTGAGCCTTAAACGTGAGCAAGCGGCACTGAACCAGTACATGGACAATATCGGTGGCCTGCGCATGAGTCTGAGCCGTTCCGAGTCCAACATGGATAACATGAACAATGTTGTGCTGCGGATGCGGGATCTGACCTTGCTGGCGTTCAACGGCGCCAACGGTCCGGCGGAGCGTGAAGGGATCGCCGGTGAGCTTCGCGCGCTGCGGGACTCCCTGGTGGACTACGCCAACGCCAAGGACGAGAAGGGCAAGTACATCTTTGCCGGTAATGAAGTGGATACGCCACCTATTGGCATCGATGCCAACGGTAACTACGTGTACCAGGGGGATGACAGTCAACGGCAGATCCCGGTGGGAGAAGGCAACTTCGTCACGGGCAATGATACCGCCGAACAGCTGTTTTTCTCCGGTGCCGCTGACATCTTTAACAAGATGGAGGAGTGGATCACCGCACTGGAGGATCCGAACCTCGACAGCAATGATCCCGCCTTCCACGCCCTGTTTGAAGAGGCCATGCTGAGCATCGATGATACCTTGGCTGCCATCGGCCAGACCATGACCGAGATCGGTGGTCGGCAAAATGCCATGGATCTGATGGAGACGGCGCACCAGGATATCGGCCTGTTTAACCAGGAACTGATAGGCAACATTGAAGATCTGGACTACGCCGAGGCGAGTCTGGAGTTGGCTACCTATCTGCTGGCGTTGCAGGCAACTCAGCAGAGTTATGCCCAGATCAATCAGATGAGTCTGTTCAACCATATCTAAGGAGAGCCGTTATGGTAACCGCCGTATCCGATGCCTTATCCGTCCAGCAGAGGAAGTCGTCTCAACCTGCGGCCGCCGCAGCCCTGTCTCAACCGCCGAGCAATAGCAAAGCCAAGAGTAAAGGACGGGGCGTGGCTGTGCCCCAGTGGCGCCTGGAAAGCTACCGACGCTGGGCCCAGGTGGGTCAGGGACAGCATCAGATCGCGGCGGCCCAAACCGGTGCCCAGGCCCTTAAACAGGCCAAGGGCCAGTTGGAAAGCCTCAAGCGGCAGGTGGACAGTGCCCTGACTCAGCGCCAGCATGATGGCCAGGCACTGTCCCAGCAGCGTGACCGCTTGCTCGATACCTCGACCTCTTATCAAGGCCAACTGCTGGTGGATCGCCAGTTTAACCTGTTGGGACGTAACGCGGCGCCAGCCCCTCGGCAGTTTGTTACCAAGGGGGTCGATCTGGCCGCGACGAAACCCAGGAACGAACAGGTTCAGGTGCAGCTGGGCAAGGAGCAGGCCTATATCGATCTGCCTGCCGGGCAGGATCGCCAGGCCCTGGCCGAGGTGCTGGATAGTGGCCTTAAGGGGTTGGGGCTGGGCGTTCGCGTCGGCAAGGATGGCCAGGTGTTGCTGCTGCTCAATGAACAGCAGGCGGCGATGCTCGATGGTGGATTATGGATGAGCGGTCAGGGAATGCGGTTACCTGCCGGTCAGCCGGTGGCGATCAAAACCCAGGAGATGCCACCCTGGCAGGATCCCAGGGAGTGGCAGTTTGCCGATCAACAACAGTTGCGGGAGAGCCAGGCCAAGTTGCGTAAGACGCTGGATAAGGTCAATAAGCAACTGGCACAGTTGGACAGCGCTCAGGCTGCGGTCGCCCAGCGGATGACGAAGATCAGCCGGGCAGTGCAGGCCACCGAGGCGGAAATAGAGCAGATCTCCGCCCGTTTTCAGGACAACACCGGCACGGCGCCTTTCCAGGCTCAGATCGTGACCCTGTTGGCCCAGGCAAACCTTACGCGCTCCCAGGTGACGGATCTCTTGAAAAGCTAAGCTTTGTTACACTGGATAACGGCCTTCGGGCCGTTTTTTTATCTCTGCTAATCTGCTGTGCAAACACAATGTAGCGAACTATGGGCCAGCGGCTCCCCGTTACCTTTCCACCTCTCTGTCACCATTGATCTGTCATCAGTGGACTTTTTTCTTCTCCCGTTGTCGATGAGCGGGAAGCCGTCATCTATCCCCCGCCCTTTGTCCCCTGTTGGCTTTTATTACCGTTAGCCGCCCCTGTCCCCTCGAGGAGAGTTGAAATGCGTTGTCGATGCCCTTCTGGAAGCCTTGAGGCACTTCCTGAAGATGGTGCCATGCGAGGGCTGTGGGTTTGCCCTGAGCTGGTGGTGTGTCAAAGGGGGTAGGGGTCAAACGCTGCTGATAGCCACTTGAATCAAAAAGGGCGGACAAGCCAGGGGGCACTAGCAATACTTTGCTGGCCAGCACGGAGTGAGGGCATTCGAAACGACGCTTTGTTGGCTCTTTAATGGGCTTGGCGTGTTGTCAAAAAAATTAATTAAATCAGGATGAAAATGTCAAATGCGTGACACTTTTCTGGGCCGTTCGGGGGGAGCTTGGATCAGATCCTGGTCAAACAGTCGCTGGAACCAGAGGTTGGAGCTGTCATTGTATTGACGGCATGGGGTATATGGGTATTATCGGTTGAAGAGACGGGATTTGAATCCCTTTCCCGTAGTGGAGAAATAATAGAGTGATCAACGTTTTTCTGGTCGACGACCATGCATTGGTTCGTACCGGGATCCGGCGTATTCTGGAAGATGAGCGTGGGATCAAAGTTGTAGGCGAAGCCGAGGACGGTGAGCAGGCGGTGAGCTGGTGTCGTAAAAACAACGTCGACGTTGTGGTAATGGACATGAGTATGCCCGGGATCGGTGGACTGGAATCCACTCGTAAGATCCTGCACTTCAATCCGGATGCCAAGGTGATCATTCTCACCGTCCATACCGAAGAGCCGATCCCATCCAGGGTGATGGCGGCCGGCGCGGCAGGTTTCCTGACCAAGAACGCCCCTCCGGCAGATATGGTTCAGGCGATACGTGCCGTGGCATCGGGTCAACGATACATCGATCCTGTGATTGCGCAGCAGATGGCATTGCGTCCCTTCAGCGCCGAGAATAATCCCTTTGACGAGCTGTCCGACCGTGAGTTGCAGATCACCATGATGGTGACGAACGGCCAGAAGGTTTCCGATATCGCCGAGCAACTCAACATCAGTCCGAAAACGGTGAACGCTTACCGCTATCGCTTGTTTGAAAAGCTTAAGATCAGCGGAGATGTGGAGCTGACCCGCCTGGCGATCCGCTATGGTATGTTGGATGCAGAGAAGATCTGATCCCTGAGATGACCGAACCTTTTGACCATCGGGCGTTTCTGCGCTCGGTGACCAGTGAACCCGGGGTGTATCGTATGTACGATGCTCCCGGGGGCACTGTGATCTATGTGGGCAAAGCCAAAGATCTGAAGAAAAGGCTGAGCTCCTATTTTCGCACCCAGGTCGATAGTGCCAAGACCCGTGCACTGGTGGCGCAGATCCGCCATATCGAAGTGACGGTGACCCACACCGAAACCGATGCCCTGATCCTCGAGCACGACTACATCAAGCAGTACATGCCCAGGTACAATGTGCTGCTGCGGGACGACAAGTCCTACCCCTATATCTTCCTGTCTGAACATCGTCATCCTCGCCTCGCATTCCATCGGGGGGCTCGGCGCGCCAAAGGCAGCTACTTTGGTCCCTATCCCAACGGCGGGGCAGTAAGGGAAAGCCTGCACCTGATGCAGAAGCTGTTTCCGGTACGCCAGTGTGAGGACGCCTTCTATCGTAATCGCAGCCGCCCGTGCCTGCAGTATCAGTTGAAGCGTTGCTCCGGGCCCTGTACCGGGATGATCGCTGACGAGGAGTATGCGCATCAGGTGAGGCTGCTCAAGTTGTTCCTGCAGGGGCAGAGCCAGCAGGTGATCGGCGAACTGGTCGGCAAGATGGAAGCGGCCAGTGGGGCCCTGGAGTTTGAACGGGCCGCACAGTTGCGGGATCAGATCCAGGCCCTGCGCAAGGTCCAGGAGCAGCAAGGTGTCCAGGGGCGGGAGCAGGGAGAGCTGGATGTGATCGGCCTGGCGGTGGAAGGCGGCATGGCGTGTTGCCATCTGCTTTTTGTCCGTAAGGGGCGGATCATGGGCAGTCGAAGCTATTTCCCTAAACTGCCTCGTAATACTGAGCCAGAGGAGGTGCTGGAGTCCTTCTTGCTGCAGTTTTACCTGGGGGGAGGCGAAGACCGGCAGATCCCTAAAGAGATCATCCTTGCTCAAGGGTGTGAGGGGTTGGCGGCCATTGAGCAGGCCATCGGTCGGCACAGCGGTCATGCCGTTTCGCTGAAAACCTCTGTACGCGCCGAACGGGCCCAATTTCAACGTTTGGCTCAGACCAATGCCAACAGCGCCCTGATCTCCAAGCTGGCCCATAAAACCACCATGACGGAGCGATTCCGCCAACTGGCTGAGGCACTGGAGCTGGAGGCGCCCATCGAGCGGATGGAGTGCTTCGATATCAGCCACACCATGGGAGAGAAAACCGTGGCGTCCTGTGTGGTGTTCAATGGCGAAGGGCCCGCCAAGCAGGAATATCGCCGCTATAACATCAATGGGATCACCCCGGGAGATGATTACGCCGCCATGACCCAGGCGTTGACCCGGCGCTATCAGAATACCCAGGATGCCAGCAGTCTGCCGCAGATCCTCTTTATCGACGGGGGCAAGGGGCAGTTGACCCAGGCCGAACAGGTGATGGAGCAGGTCTTGGGGAATACCCAGCTGCCTGTCCCGCTGATGGTTGGGGTTGCCAAGGGCGAGGGGCGAAAACCCGGGCTGGAAACCCTGATCCTCGGTTTTTCCCGAGAGATCGTGGATATTCCCTCTGATGCGCCGGCATTGCACCTGATCCAGCATATTCGGGATGAAGCGCACCGATTCGCCATCAGTGGCCATCGGGCTGCTCGGGGGAAGGCGAGGAAGGAATCGGTGCTGGAGGCGATCCCTGGCGTTGGAGCAAAACGGAGGCAGCAATTGCTCAAGTTTCTTGGTGGTATGCAGGAATTAAAGCGTGCAAGTGTGGCCGAGATCGCTAAAGTGCCAGGGATCAGTTCATCCTTGGCCCAAAAGATCCATGATGCATTGCGTCGATAGCCGTAGATACGGCATGATTGGCGCCAAGTAGTGAAGCCGGGTCAGTTATGAAACTCAATATCCCAAACATCCTAACTCTCATTCGTCTGTTCATGATCCCGGTGTTCGTCGGATTGTTTTATTTCCCCTGGCAAGGTGCCTTTATGGCGGCAGCCATCCTCTTTGTGGTGGCCTCGTTGACCGACGCCCTGGATGGTTACCTGGCGCGCCGGCTGAATCAGTCCACCCCCTTTGGCGCCTTCCTCGATCCTGTCGTCGATAAGTTGATGGTGGCCACGGCGTTGGTGATGTTGGTGGAGCACTATGACAATGGTTGGGTGACACTGGCCGCCATCGTAATGATTGGCAGAGAGATCGTGATCTCCGCTTTGCGTGAGTGGATGGCGGAGATGGGGAAACGTGGCATTGTTGCCGTATCCTGGCTGGGGAAGTTTAAAACCGCCGCCCAGATGATCGCCATTACCGGATTGATTGCACAGTACAATGAGCTGGTGACGAACATCTCTCTGGGCCTGTTGTATGTGGCTACTTTCTTGACCATCTGGTCCATGTTCTCCTATATCCGTGCCGCCTGGAGCGATCTGACCCGTCACGGCTAACAGATACACACGGATCGCCGCCTTGCTGAGCAAGCTGCTTGAAAAGGCGGCAAACGATTCATTTCCTTGAAAACAGGCGTTGACCTAAGGGAAGGGATCCGTAGAATACGTCTCGTCTTCCGGGGAAACGAGCTTTCTCAAGAAGCCGGAGCCGAAAGGTTCCAAGTAATGCGGCACTAGCTCAGTTGGTAGAGCGCAACCTTGCCAAGGTTGAGGTCACGAGTTCGAACCTCGTGTGCCGCTCCAAATTCTCGGATTTGTCTTGTTTAAGGCGGATTTGAAACACAGTTATATGGCGCGTTGGCAGAGTGGCTATGCAGCGGATTGCAAATCCGTGGACCTCGGTTCGACTCCGGGACGCGCCTCCATATAGCCAGTTGGGTCTTTCACCTTGCTGCACTCGTTGCCCGAGTGGTGGAATTGGTAGACACAAGGGATTTAAAATCCCTCGCTCTTAGAGTGTGCCGGTTCAAGTCCGGCCTCGGGTACCATTCTTGCTTTGCCAATTCGGCAAGAGTGACAACAAGCCAGCCTAGCGCTGGTTTTTTTGTGTCTGTAATTTGGCGATGTTTGGCTGTGCTACTAGATGTTTGGCTGTGCTACTAGATGTTTGGCTGTGCTACTAGATGTTTGGCTGTGCTACTAGATGTTTGGCTGTGCTACTAACAGAAGCGGAAGCTCTGCCGCGGGACCACTCTTGCTTTGCCACTGTTCACGACAAGCTCGGCAAGAATGACAACAATCCAGCCTAGCGCTGGTTTTTTTGTGCCTGGAATTTGGCTATCCGTCGTATCACGACTCTCCTATCTCCTTAGCGTATCTGGCCTGTTCTGGTCGTCTTGATGCATTCCCCTGTCCGTATACTGTAAACGCGCTCCTGGTCCCTGTGCGGGCTTCCTGTGCATGGTTGCTGCTGCGGGTAGCGGTGGGTGATCGTCGCTAGAGTATCGGATGGAGATGGCTGAGGTTGGGGCAGGGGAGGGTTTACGGGCTGGGTACTGTCTGTGGGTGGCTAGATACACAAAAGGCGCTGCTCAGCTACGGGGGATCGCTAAGCGAGCTGATCCCGTATCGGGCTGAAACAACGCCTGTTGTGTGCCAGACAGGGGTAGGCTGTTTGATCGCTCCATCAACCCAAGGACGTGGATCGCATCCAACGAGTGAGCCAACAGAGCCAGCCTAACCAACTGACGCTGTTTATCTTATGTGCAGGTTGGCTGGAGGTCAATGATGATCTCCGAGGTGCATTCAGCTTGTGTTTGGGGGTATTCGGGTGGATCAGTGTTTGTCAGGCTCGTGGCCGGTGCGGGAGCATGAGGCAAGCTATTTTTGCTTACCTCAGTGTTTAGGTTACGGCATGTTGTTTACGGTAACAAAAGCAAACACGAGTACTATGAAACATAGAAGAAATATTCCGGCAGTTGAGCCGTTACTCTGTCCGATTTCTTCTTGAGGTTGGGCATCTATAGTAGCTGCATTCACTACTTTATCGCCTGTTGCACAAGAATTGGCACTTTTTGCACTTTCAACAATATTCTTCACTACATCATCAGTCATTGCGGACTCTCCCAACGCAATGAATACGCGAGAGAGTTCTTCTTCGGCAAACTCATGCTTTTCATCTGGGAGTTGAGCTTTGATACTTGCCAACTTTTCCTGGACAACTGTCACGTATTGCTTTGCAACACGCCATTTTTCGCATTCTAGTGTTGGGTTAGTTACCTCAAGTGCATCAGTGTGCGAACTGGTAGCACCCTCCACATTTACAGAAATTTCCCCTTTTGAGTTCTTCTTCATCATTAGTAGAATAATGTGGAATACACCTGTAACAACGAGGGCAGGTGGTACAGTGAGAAGAGCAATAAAATGCACAATAAACATCATGATGTTCACGGTTGAAATCCTCTTGAGCGTATGTCTTTTTAAGCCATATCAAAGTTGTGACTGTAGCAGTCGTCATCCTATCGCTATTTTCGGTTATTTAGCCAGAACATGATCACATCAGCCTGTCCATCTCTGCGCTACTTTTAGTGCTTACCCCCACTTCCTATCCATATCCTGAAACCTTGTCCTGACTTCTGTGCGAAAGCGCCAGGCGTCTTTGCGCTGCGAGATTAGCTGGACTGATTATCGCTAGGGATTGATGGCTAGAATGTCGTGGGGCAGGAGGGGCAGGGTTCTGGTCCGGGTACGGTCTTCTCAGGTCCAGAAACACAAAAGACGCTGATCAGCTTCCAGAGGTCCGCAAAGCAGTTTTACTCTGGATCGATGCTGAAACAACGTCTTCCATGTGCCAGATGCGATTAGGCTGTTGAGTGCTCTATCAGCGCAAGATCGCGGATCGCATCCCTCGGGGGGGCCAACAGAACCAGCCTAACCGACTGACGCTGTTTATCTTATGTGCTGAGGAGGTGGCGAGCAAGCGCGACATCTGACGCTGATTCGGTTTTTGGTGGCGGGATAGCGGTTGGGTTGGTACTTGGGATGCTGCTGGGTGTGGACGGTGCTGTAGTTTAGGCTCTCAGGTGCACGCGGTGGAGTGTTCACTCTATACAAAGGACTCTTCGGCAATATCTGCTTTAGGGAAAATGCACGTGATACCTCCGCTAGCTATTGCAAACTTATGGCTGTTAGCGGCTTGAAAAGCTGTATCTGAATGCAATGACTGCGGTGCTAATACTCGAACTGTATCTTGACTCTTTGGAGAGTGAACGGCCTCAAGGTCCTTCGAATAGTTGTTCTGAGTCTTTAACCCCGCATATAGCCGTATTTCGGAAAGCAGCGCCTCCAAGCGTTGATAGCTAAGTACGACAGGGTAGTAAGGCAAGCTAACAGCATGACAAACATCACCTGCGTCGGTTCTTCGTATGTACTCCACCGAGAATGCGGATTCGCTATCAACCGAGATGCCAAGAGGTCTCATTCGTTCTAGAAAGTCGGAAACCACATTCAGGAAACGGTCTTCGTGTTCAACAGCCTCGAGTTCGTTGCTTAGCCAAACTGGGAAGTCAGTTGAGTAAGCTGATAAGTGTTCGGCAACCGCATTATTGTATTGAAACTCGACGTGCTTAGGTGAATTTCCTGGAAATACAGCATGGTACAAGCGCCTTGCATCGATTTTGAAGTTAAATCGCTCCTCTAATTCAGAGCAAAATTCAGCAAACTCCCGACGGTGCATAAAGTAGTTGTTCGCCATATTATGTTCTGTAGTGAGCTCGATTTGTGCATCTGCCCGCTCAATCTGAGCATCTGTTCGGGCAATCTGACGCTCTGTCTGCACAGAACGCTTTAGGACAGTGATGATACCGAGAGCAGGTATCAGGCCAGCGAGGCCGGTTAGGGGTACCTTGAGCACCTCACTGAAGAAGGTGTTGATACCACTGACCGAGATATCTGACGGCATGGTTAGCGCAGCAAGCCCTATCTGAACGGTGGCAATGATGAGCAGGGTACCGCCACCCCACTTCAGGGCGCGGTTAAACCACCGGTCGTACTGATCCTGTTGAATATCGAGAGGTGATTTATCCTGCGTGTCACGTTCCATGCTGCTGTACCGTATTCCTTTAGTTCGAACACTTTATCAGCAAGAACAAGCAGTCGTCATTACCGAACCTCAATGTTGATGAGGCTGATGAGTTGGTGCAGATTACGGTGGCAGAGTCGATGGGCGGGATTACTCAGGGCTCGCCGTGAGAAGTGGACGGCGAGCCTTATAGGAGATTGACAAGGTCAGGCGTCCACTTTTGCTTTGGCTTGAGGCGAATTTCTCTAGCGTTTCGCCATTTCGTCTAGGTTATTACCCTTCTTACCATCGCGATTTGTACGGATATAGCTGCTGCCATCCGATAGTTTGACTACGTGGGCATTGGATGAGCCACCACGTTCAACGATAGGCTTGGCTCTATCAACTGAAGTGAAGTTAGAATTTCCTTCAAACTTTACGGCAGTGATTACACCATTGGAATTAGCGCGAGCATCAATGATTTTTCGAGAGGCAGGTTTGTGGGAAGTATATTTCTTGCGTGTCATGGGCCTTTCCTTTTCAAAGTGATAGAAAACGAAACGCGGCTCGATCCATAGAGCCTTCAACCCAAAATCCATGTCAAACAGTACTTTAACAAACATCGGTGTGTAAGTTGAATGTTATGTGTGCGTGAGTGACATTTTGTTGTCCGAGTTCTAATGCGACAATTAAGTTGCAGGTCTAGTGCGGCATCAAATCAGGATTATCACTCGATATATGCCCCTCAATACCAAGGAGGCATTGAGGTATCTCGTTAGGATCATTTCAGTGAAGCTGAGCCGATGATGCGGGCTAAGGTCAGCGGCTATAGTCGGTGGGTTGCGCGAGGGTTGAGATGGGAAATCAGGCGGATGTCACAGGGAAAGTTAACCCAATATCCCGATATCCCCTGCGGGGATATAGAATCATCCACAGTGTTAAAAAACTGGTGTTGCACAACTGCCGTCCATGGCTGCTTGTGCAAGACCAGTGCTCGGGAGAGCCACTGTAGCGTTCCATCAACATGCCATCAGTTCAGTGAACTGACACGACGAGAGAAACGAGATCCTATATCAATGATTTGTTGGTGCGAACGGTCGGTTGGTGATTGGGGTTAAGCCCTATCAATAGCAGCAGACAGGTCCTGGCTACCCCAGTTCGATTACCTCGTCACCCACCTTGATGCGGCACCCCCTCCATCATCACCATGGCACGTGATCATAGACCCGATACCATGCCTCGCTTTGCACGACTCTTAACCGTTCAGTATTCGGCCCGTAATGAGGCTTAATCATCGGGGTTAGCTAGTACCAGGTCATCCATAAAAGAGTCGTTGAGAGTCGAAAAGACAACGCTGCCGATGCTACCTGGTGGCGAAATGCGTCGATTAGCGACCCACTCCAGTCCCCGTAACAACCTGAAGCTCAAACACATATTAAATAAATGATGTGTATTGAACCTAGGGGGACCAATGGACAAGAAATTCAAGTTCACCACAGCCAGCCTCAAAGCCCTTCCAGCAAATCCAGCGTCATCGAAAGCCACAGAGCTGGAGTTTAGCGATACCGAAGTGATCGGACTCAAGTGCCTATGCGGTAAATCGGGGTCTAAGCGGTTCTTGCTGCGCTACACCTTCATGGGTAAGAAGACCAGCATAGGCATTGGTCGCTTCCCCGATGTGGACTTGGCGACGGCAAGGAAGGTTGCCAGGAAGTACCGAAGCCAGATAGCGGAAGGCATCGATCCAAAGGCCGAAAGGGACAACTACCGCGCCATGCCGACAGTGGGGCAGTTCTTCAATGAGTCATACCTGCCATTGGCGAAGAAACGCAAACGCAGTTGGGGCCATGATCAAACCCGTTTCATTGCCCACTGTAAGGGAATAGCCAAGTTGCCATATAGCCAACTCAAGGCGGCTCATATCATGCAGATCCAGATGGAGATGAGCGAGGGCAACCATAAGCGTGGAGAATATGCCCCTGCGACCTGCAATCGGGTGACGGCCATGCTCAAGTCCATGGGCAAACTGGCGGAACGGTTGCTTGATCTTCCCAATGTGGCCATGCGAGTGCCGCTGCTGCCGGAGAACAATGTGCGCACCCGATACTGCGATGTGGATGAAACCAGAAGGCTGATAGGTGAAGCCAGACGGTACCGATGTAAGCGCAGGGGATCGTTCATCGCACTGCTTTTCCTGATCGGCTGTCGGGATTCGGAGTTGCGATTGCGGCGCTGGGAAGAGTTAGATCTGGAGAAGGGCACCTTGATCGTGCCACGAACCAAGAACGGCACTTCCAATGTGATCTACCTTTCCGAACTGGCGATAGAGATCTTCCGTGAGATCCCGAAGGCGACTGGCAGTCCTTTCATCTTTGCTGGCTGGAAGAAGCATAAGGCGATGGGCCAACCGCGCACGGCTTTCAAGTTGATCAAGGAACGGGCGGGCATCAAAGATCCCAACGAGGTGCTGTTTCACACGGCGAGGCATTCCGTGGCAAGTAACTTGATCTCATCCGGCACAGATATCGGCACCGTACAACGAGTCCTCAACCACAAGAGTATTTCCAGCACCTTGCGCTACGCCAAGCTCAGTGAAGGACGACTAAGGCAAACCGCAGAGCACCTATCGCAAATGATTGAGCAGTCACCACCGCCTACATCGGATTAACTGCTTACTACGTCCGAACCACCTAACCATATGGCCCCATGATGAACCTTCGTCATGGGGCTTTTCTATTTCAGGGAGAAACACCATGCATGTGATCAGAGACATCAACCAGATCGACAAGCTGCCAATCGCCAAGGGCATCAAGGAAGAAGTGATCCGTCTACTGCTGGAGCCATTTGACGGCGATGTTCGGGTAGCCATGGATCTATGGAATGAAACGGCCACCGTCCTGCTACTGCTCGAACCAAATGATACCGACGACAACCTGGCTGAGGATCATGCCGAGTGCCAATCCATATTGCAGTTCGTCAGCGACTATCCGGAGTTCGCGATGGTGATTGAAGGCAAGCCGGAACCCTACCTCATGGCATTGGCGATCATGACCGATGACGGAGGGGGCTGCTATCTGCTGGCTCCGATATCCCACAACAGCCAAATTGTGACAGCACTCAAGCAGCACCTCAAAGCCCAATACAAGGAGCGTTTCCTATGACCCGTAAACAGACCAACAGCAAAGCCAAGGTTACCGAGGCATCGACGGTTGAACCCGTCGAAGTCACCCAGCCGGACACCACCGATGATGGCAATGAGCAAGGCCAAGCCGGTGAGCCGAGCCAAACCGAACCATCAACTAGTCAGCCTGATACACCGAAACCATCCGCACCCATCTATAAGGTCGTGCTCGAAGGCAAAGCGTTAAAGCTTAGCCCCAAGACCGATAAACATGTGCTGTTCGTGGTGGCGGTCAACAATGATGACGATCAGCTCTACCTGCGACTGAGCGGTAATGAGGGCGGGGGGCTGCACTCTAAGGAATGGCTGCTTCTTCAATCCATTTTTGATCTGCTGGATAAACAGGGTAACGCGCCGTTCGCCAGTTCCAGATTGAAGCCGTTGTTCAAAAGCGGCAGTGCCAATAAAGCCGGTTTCTTAGCGGCGGTACTGCGGAGTCCGGATGCAGGGCTGACCGTTCAATCCGAAGCAAGCCGCTTTCAACACCAATGTTCGCCGGACTACGTCAAACGCAAAACAGCCTGGCTCAAATTGGCCGAAACCCCGTAAAACATTCCCGCCATACCTGCACCGCTGCAAGCCCACTGCCTAGACCTGCTCAAAGCGCGGTCATTATGCGCCGTTAGCCATTTCATATTTCCAGTCAGATCACTAAGCCCGTAAGCACCCATCAAAGCCACCTAAATACCGCCATCCGGAAGATCGAAACCGATGTGTCCGTGTGTCGCAGAGAAGTGGGTCCAAGGGGCCAGTGATGGCGCAGGAGGAGGTCGGCAAGGTGGTGGGGGATAACGGCAAACAGCATCGGTTTAAGGGCTGTCTGGACTGATGAGGCGGGGCGGGAGGCGTTACCGAAACCTGCGCGGGACTTTACATCCTGCGTAACCAGAAGCGGCTTGCCATCTGATCGGCTGGCCGCATTAACCCGAGAGCAAAGGAGTAACAATGAAGATAAACCCGATAGCGGATAACTCGGTGATCGAGATCGAAGATCCGGCAGAGAACAAAAGGCGAGTGACGGTCAAGCTGAGTAAGTCTGGTGCCAAGAAGGGGGCGGCGATAGGCGGTATGCTGGGCGCTCGCTTGGGTCCACAAGGGGCAGTCGTTGGTGCGGTCGCTGGTGGAGCCGTGGGGGCCATACTCGGACCCGATGACTAGGGCGGTGCCATCGGAGCTACGTTAAGCTCCGATGGCTAGAGAGGTTGGGGCGGCATAGTGCTGCCCCCTATTTTTATTGCGCTTACGAGGCTTAGCCAGGCAGTGCATAGTATCTATTCCAAATTTTAGTAGTGGCTTGGGTTAAAGAGCTATGAAGTCGTTAACTCACGATCTCACAGATCTCAGCTAAATACGTTTCGACCGTATCGAAGGACGGGCGGGGAGATAAGCTCTTGGACTGCATCAAGCGATGCTGCATGAGAACGGGCAATTGCCGCTTAAGAGGGTTTTGGCCGCCATAGGACTCGATAAACGCAACAAACTCATGTAGTCGCGCATCGCACTCCAGCGGGAGCTTGCTGGCAACCTCCGAGTAACTCTCGCGCAAGAAGAAAAGTTGGTCTTGTAGGTCATTCGTTAGATTATCCATGGTTAGTTTCTCCGGATAGGGTTGAGTTGAGGGTTTGTTGGCGGCACGTATCCTCGATGGCCGCCATTAACTGAGCTGAGGCCTTTTTGTACCCCCAGCCAGGTTGAGCGGACAGGCGCTGGTGGAAAGCGCGACGGAGTTGATGGATGGTCTCGTCTGGCAGTTGATCACCGATGACCTCGGCAATGGCCCATTCAAAGTCGAGCTTAAGCGCCGCAGTATTTTTATTGCTCTTAGTACGAGCGAGACGCATAAATGCGCGATGAATTTCAAGGAACTTAGTCATGAGTTTTGTCCTCTAGTTGACTATTAAAAAAGACCCAGGAGGGCCGGTACACCTTCGACGGAGTGGCGGGCTGAATGGCCTTCACTAGCTCATCGGAGATCTGTTGCTGCAGTTCAGCCCTTTCGACGGGGATGAATGCAATGATTCGGTTACGGAAACCGCGAACTACCACACCCTGATGTCGACCAGAGTGAGGTTCGATGGCGAGGACACTGTTTTGGCGGATGAGGTCACCGTCGGGCAACTCTATGAATTGATTCTTGTCACGTTCCGAAGCAGATTTAAGCTTCTGCCGGAGTGAAGCCGCCGCTTCAGTAGCCGCCACATCATCGGCAAAGGTCCGATAGTCAATACAATCACCAGCAGCCCCCTTAACAGAGACGGCGGTGCGGTGGCGCACCATGGCGTGTATCGCACTAGGGCGAATCACACCACCGGAGAAACGTTCGATTATCGTAGTGACCTTTGACATTGCCTTGCACCTCGCTGGCTCGCTGATCGTCTTGTTATGTGGAATCTACATGGCGATATCGATCGCTCAAAGCTGGCGGCATGGTTTTTGGTTCTGTTTTTGCTTGTTGTTTTGGGTGAATGTGCAATTTCACTTCCTGCCTTGGACAAGGCGCAAAAAGTTCGTCAAAGAGGTTTAAGCAGTCATCAAGGCAGATAATGGGGCGAACAAAAAAAGAACAAAACAGGATGTGAAGGCTGTTGAGACAGGCTAGGGCGGTAGGATCTGTCGAATTGCCACCGACTCAAAAAAAAGAACGAAGCTGACCCGAGAAGCTACGAAATTAACGATACCCGCGTTCTAGCACCATCGAGGTTTTCCCTTATGGGATAGGGGCTGAGAGGCAGGTGATAGAAAAGACATAATGGTATGGTGACATACCGCGACCCTCTTCTGGCTTTATTGGCATCATCCTGCTGCGGAACCGATCACCTCAAGCCGACCTGATGTGAGTATCGATAGCAGGGTGGGTAGCGTGGTATTACATACCATAGTGTTTCCTCTACGATCGGCTTCAAAACCTTGATATGTCTGGGTTTGTGCGCGTAAGCTAGAACGCTAATATGGGTCATTTCGTAGTTGTTTTTATTCAGACCAAAGGGATGTGGTTGATGGTAGTGCCGAGTGAAAAGGCAGCAAAGTTGGCAGGGAGCCGAGCTGTTGATGATGAGTTGGATCAGTTCCATGCCGACCTGCAAACCCCTCCAGACCCGAGTGTGGCTGATGATGAGCTAGACGACTTCTTTACTGGCTTGGTTGATAGCGCTGTTTCCCCCGAATCGGTTGATAGTGAGATTGATGATTATTACACCTCGATCCTGACTGCGCCGTGGGAAGCGATCCGAGGGGGTGGCGAGAATGTCCATATTGGCATCGACACCGAGTACGTCTACAACGAGCAGACCAACAGTAACGACATCCTGAGCTACCAGTATTACCTGATCTGCGGTGATTATCATATGTCGAAGGTGGAGCTGACTCCGGTGGCCGATGAGATCAAAAAGTCCCGTGCTGCTGGCAAGTCTCCCGAGGATGAACAGAAGGTCATTAAGCGGATCAAGACCCCCCGTAAGACCTTCGATAACTACCTTGTTGATATTCTCGAAACTGCACGGTTTCGTGGTTTTATCGACGAGTGGCCGAAGAACATCTACATCTATGCCCACTTCATGCGGGCCGATCTCGCTTCGTTCAAGGCGTTCTGGGATGTGGGTAAAGGGAACGGTAGTGAAAGCAAACTGGCCGTGATCCGGAACACCGTGGCCTCAGTGCGAGGAGCCTACGGGATAGATGTGGAAGCCGTGGGTCGTTCTCGTCGCCGTCTTGAGCCGGTTCATTTGGTTGATAAGAACCGCAATAAGAAAGAGTCCAAGGTGCGCTTTGTCGACACCATGCTGCTGGCACCAGGTCGTTCAACCCTCGATGCTTTGGGTGAGTTGATTGGTATACCCAAGTTGAAGCTGCCCGAAGGTTACCGCATCGACCGTATGGATGAGCTTCTCGTGGGTGATGAGCAGGCGTTTCGAGCTTATGCCCTGAGAGATGCTGAGATCGCCGTGAAGTACGGATTGGCGATGCAGGAATTTGCACTGGCCGATCTGTCTTCTGATCTCGATATCCATATGAAAGAGGTGCCTTCGACTCTGGGTAACTTCGCCGTATCGCTGTTTCGCCACATTGCCGGTGATAAGCACGATCTCAATCGTCTGCTGGGTAAGCAGATCCATAAGCGTCAGTTCTGGCATGATGGTCAGAAGAAGACCATGGAGCGGGAAGAAGTTGTACTGTCACCTGCACGTAAGCTCTTTGAAGATCTGGCGATTGACTGTTACCACGGTGGGCGGAATGAGTGTTACACCTTCGGGCCAACGGCGATCGGTGAATTCAATGACTTTGATTTGGCTGGGGCCTACACCACGGGCTTAGTTGATCTGCTGCCTGTCGATTATCAGCGTGCCTATACCTCTACTGATGTGGAGGATTACATTGGTCACAAGCTGGGCTTTGCTTATGTCCGTTTCAAGTTCCCAGCTAAGACCCGATTCCCGTCCTTGCCTGTTCGAACCGATATGTATGGGCTTTATTACCCCTTAGACGGTATGTCGTATTGCACCGCACCGGAGATCGAGGTTGCTCATAACATGGGGTGTGAGCTTGAGATCCAATTCGGGGTGGTGGTGCCTTGGGTCGAGGGTGCCAAGCCTCTGTTCAAGAAGTTTACGCAGATCATTCGGTACCAACGCGGTAAGTATGCCGAAAGCTGTGAGGTGCTGAAGGAGAAGCTGTGGAAGGAGATTGGGAACTCGCTATACGGCAAACTGGGGCAAGGTCTGAAGGGCAAGAACGGCTTTGACTCTGGCACTGGTTTTAGCAAGACCATTCCTCATTCACCGATCACCAATCCTTACTTTGCAGCCCACGTGACTGGTTTCGTCCGAGCGGTCATGTCCGAAATGCTTGCGGCGACCCCAGATGACGTTTCCATCATTAGTGCCACCACCGATGGTTACTTGACCGACTCCACTGAAGAGCAATTGGATATCAGCGGGCCGATAAGCCATCGTTTCATTCAGATCTGCGAGCAGTTTGGTGATGGTGAGATGATCAAGTTAAAGCATCGGGTCAAGCAGGTGATTGCCATGAAGACCCGAGGCCAATTGACGGGTGAGGTGTTTGATCCTGTAGATCCCAGCGATCCAGTGTCAGTGAAAGCCGTGAAACCAGTCATCGCTAAGGCCGGAGTGAAGCCCCCGCAGTCAGAAACCGACGAGAACCGCTATATGGTGGCATTGTTCCTAGACCGGTTTGCTGGGCAGAAAGTCTCGAATAACTCACTGGTATCAGCCCGTGACATGTATCTGAAGGAGATGGATCTGATTGAGATCCATCGGGAAAAGTTCCTGAATCTGGACTTCGACTTCAAACGTAAGCCGGTTAATCCCCGTATGGTTTCGGTAAGGCATCCGATCAGTGGTGAGATCATTGAACATATTGCTTTCGATACAGTACCTTGGGAGACCGAACAGCATGGTCAGCAGGCCAGAGCGTTGTTTGATGGTTGGCGGAAAGGGAACTGTCTCAAGACCCTGGCTGACTGGGATAACTGGCAGGATTACTACCTGACGGTGCCACGGTTGAAGGGAACGCGTCTGCATTACACCGAGAATGGCTCTCAGGATGTGCTGCACCGACTGGCGTTACGGGCTATCACTCAGGGTAAATGGGGCATGGAGAAGCGCATAGTGAACGGTAAGCGGATGACCAACAAGCAGATCGCTGATGAGTTCACTGCGGCTGGCTTTCCGACATCCAAAACCGATGTTGATAACGCGAGATCGGCTAAATCAATGCCCGAACAATGCTTGGATGGTACAGCGCCGAAGTTGAAGAAGTTGCTGGCTTGGTTGCAGAAGGTGTACCCGATTATGCAGGTTAAACATTTTTGTTTGAATGAGCCTCGCTCATTGAGAGGTATTTAATTGATGATCGCTAAACGTATTGAACGATGGTTGTCACGATGGAAGCGTCACCGTTCTGTTACTGCTGACGACATTGTGTCTTTCTCCTTAGGTACAGACCGTGGCCTGAACCGAGAAGAAAACCAAGACAGGATAGTTGTTGCTCGAATTGAAGGAGCAAACGCTTACTCGGCCCCTTTGTTCGTAGCTGCTATATCCGATGGAATGGGTGGAATGATCGATGGGAAGAGTTGTTCAATTCTCACAATTTCTCATGTCGTTGAGTCTCTATTTTCAGGTTCAGACTCGTGCTTATCGACGCGTATTACAAAAGCAATATCAGTAGCGAATGATGCGGTCTACGAGCGTTTTTCCGGTAATGGCGGGGCAACACTTTCATTGATTGTTATGGATGAGCGGTCTGGAGCCTCCTACGTTGCCAATGTGGGTGACAGCAGGGTTTATGGGCATACTGAAGGTCAGCTACAGCGTTTGACAATTGATGACTCCATGGAAGAGCGCGTGGGAGGGCAAGGTAAAGGATTGCTCCAGTTCATTGGTATGGGATATGGGATAAAGCCAGAGGTAAACCCAATCGAAAGTGCTTTTGAACAGTTTTTAATAACTACTGATGGGGTCCATTTTGTGGATCAGACCACTATGCAAAGTGTGGTCGATCATAGCGAGCTCAAACCTGTCAGGGCAGTTCAGCGCCTCTTAGCTTTGGCTGGCTGGTGTGGTAGTCCCGATAATGCCTCAGTTGCTGTACTGAATGTTGAAAAAGTACTTGAGAGGAAGATATACCCTGGACTCTTTGACGAAGAGAGTTCGGTTCCTGCCATAGAGCTTACAGATCCCTTCGGTGAACTGAGTATGGAAGTGTCTCCGTCGCTTGAAGTTGAGCCAACTGCTGGTGAGGATTCTGCGCGAATTAAGGGTGATGAAGGCACTAGCGGGTCTGTTGTAGACGGCGACCAGCAATCGGATGTTGAAGCAACCTCTTCAGCTATTGATGAGGCAGATGAGGAAGGCACGGTTGTTATCGCTGACGATAAGCCAAGACGGAAAAAACGTGCATCTAAAGTTCAAAAAACAGAAGCTGACGAAGAACAAATTCAGCTCGTCATCAGGGATGTTGACAGTAGCGACCAGGAGGGTTCGTCATGATTTTTCCGGAACGCTATGAGTTAGATCCTGACACTACCCTCAACTCTGGTGGTATGGGGGACGTGTTTATCTGTCGCGATAGACACTTGAAGCGTAAAGTGTTGATTAAAGTCTTGCAGGCAGGGCAAGAGCATAGGCGATTCATAGATGAGCAGCGTGCACTGATTCAATTACGTTCCCGGCATGTTGTCCAGTTGTTCGACTCCATTGTTATTCAGCGCGATGGAGTTGATTGTAATGCGCTTGTGATGGAGTTCATCGAGGGGCGGGAGGTTCCAGTTAATGGCTATGTCGCAGGTGAAGAGTTCACCAGAACGATGTGGCAAGTTGCAGCCGGTCTCAGAGATATTCACGGGGCTGGAATCGTGCACAGGGATATAAAGCCAAACAATGTGCTAATCGGTGATGATGACATTGTCAAAATTATTGATTTTGGCTTGGCTCGTCCGATAACAAACGCAAGCACGTGCTCAGTGATTGGCACACCCGCTTTTATGGCTCCAGAGCTTTGGGGGCAACCGCAAATCAATTTTGATCATAAGGTGGACGTGTATGCATTTGGGGTTCTAGCTATCGCAATGCTTGGGGTTCCTGCCCCACCTGGTTTGACTGCTCAACCTCCTTTAAATGTTGGAAATGGTTGGTTGGCTGCACTTGCCCCTTCATTGGAACCCGAGTTGACCTCACTGATTGAGCAGTGCATTAGCTATAGAAAGGACGACCGTCCATCAATGTCAGAAGTTGAATTGGTCCTCAGGAAGCACTTGCTAAAGGATCAACATAGTGGGTTATTTGTACTGAATGGGCGTGAGTCTTACATAAGTGCCACACGTCGCTCGGTTACATTGACATATGGAAATGTGGGGACGATTGAGGTCCACTATGACGGTTTTAGTTTTTGCATTCGAAGTGTCTCCGGGGCTGTAAATGTTAATAACATCGCAGCAGCTATTGGAGACGATCTTCCCGCAGCATGTGTTGTTACCTTTGGAACCGTTGGAGGGCAAAGGGCGTTCGTTACATTTGACGTTTCTAACCCGGAGGTGATGGTATGATTCTGCCTAATACGCTAGTTGGTGGTCGCTACCGCGTAGTGTCTCACGTTGGCAATGGTGGTATGCAAGAAGTCTATCGCGCGAACGATGAGTTGCTGCATATTGAAGTTGCGCTAAAAACCCCTTTGCCCGGTCAAGCTGACAAGCGATTTGAGCGAAGTGCAGTAGTATCCGCCAAGGTTAACAATCATCATGTTGCAAAAACTTTGGATTATTTTGTCGATGGTGATCGTCCTTTCCTTGTTGAGGAATTTGTAGCTGGTGAAGACCTCGAGAAAAAGTTGCGACGACTAGGGCTACTTGATCCTCATCTTGGAGCGCATGTATTACACCATCTGTCTAAGGGGGTTTTTGCTTCACATCGTTGTGGGGTGATTCATCGTGATCTAAAGCCCAGTAATGTGATGGTATCTGGAGGACTGAATGTCCACGAGTTGAAGGTGACAGACTTCGGGATTGCCACTTTAACTCAGGAGGTCTTTGAAGAAGCGGCTCAGGCTGGTGATCTCACGCAGTCACATTCGGGAACCGTGAAGGGTGCTCTTCCTTATATGTCGCCGGAATTGATGTTCCCTGGTGATGGCATCGAGCCTGACCGACCGACCGACATTTGGTCAATAGGGGCAATGATGTATCAGCTCTTAACGGGAGAGTATCCATTTGGCGTGTACTTGGAAGCTGCGGTGAATGTTCGGGGCAATAACCGGAAACCGTGGCCTGACTTTATGACTTCAAAGCCACAGTTTTCTCCGCTTGCGAGGCAACTGCAAGAGCTTGTTGATAGCTGTTTGGAGTATAGACCTGAGGATCGACCAACAGCTGAGGAACTGGTTAAAGCTTGTCAAAACCTACGTTATTTGGCCGTTGAGCGTTCCGAAGCCAGAGTATACCGATTGATTCAAAATGGCTTTAGTGGTTTTGCTTCGAACGATAGGGAAGAGGTGTTCTTCAGTATGGAAAGTGTGTACGGGCCGGTACGACCAAACGACAGTGATCGTAATCGCATCTTGTATAGTTGCTTTGCTGGAGCGCCAAACCCGAGGGCACACCCAGTTTGTGTGTTACCTCAATAGACGTGAGTTCAGGTGCCCAATCGCTGAAACCCTTGCCAGCTGCCGGTTTCAGCGATGCGCTTACTCTAGGCTGTGAGTCGGCGGCAGTTCGGTGGCGCAGCGTTTGAGTCAGATTTCCTTGTGCGCCATGGTCTGTTTGCGGTTGTTGCTGCGAGGTTGGCGGATCTCTATGACGCGCATAGAGAAATTGGGTTCAATTTAAAATCCCTTGCTCTTATCTGCACGATATATGAGGAGTCTGTGGCTGAAACCCTTGCCTGCTGCCGGTTTCAGCCCTGTCGGCTATGGTGACGGGTCTCTTTTTAAAATCCCTTGCTGTTGTTGGATCTATTGATGATGTTGGCGCACTTGACTGGATTGTTGATCGAGACGAATACGAAGGAGGGATGGCAAACAGCTGTACCTCCTTTTTTGTACGAAATTATAGTTTTGCGCGTTCTTGATGCAGATTTGAAACCCAGTGCTGGCAAGGGGTACGGCAAGATCGTAGAGAAGACATAATGGTATGCAATAGCATGCCACCCACTCTGACATGGCATCGAGATTGTCATTTGGTGGTGGGGAGGTGTTGGATTTCCTGGCTGGGATGACGAGCGTAAAGCAAGAGCAGGATGGCGAGTATGTACCATACCATTATGTCAGTTCTACTGATCTTCCTCTGAGTCTTGGTACTACTGGCTTCTGCGCGATTACTGTATACGAAGCGTGGTGTAATTTCGTAGCTGGTGTAGCTCGGGAAAGTGGACATGGAGCCTTAATACCGATTTATAAGGGAGGGCGTCCACTTTGAATGTGTGGCAGAGCTCGTGCTGAAATGGGCTGCAGGAGTATGAGAAGGACAGCTGTCAGTTTACCGATCTGAACGAGGCTGGTCTGATAGCTTTGATTGCTGAGATTGGTGGTCTGGAGATTGCTGGGACTTGGGTAACCGAGGATAATTGGCTTTATTGGGAAGAGGCTTGGCTAAATGCTTTGCTGAAGCGAACCTGAGTAGACCGTTTGTAAACGGAGGAAATGCTCTGGGCGATGTTTCTGGACTGCCGGGTTGAAGGGATCATCCTAGTTCGTGCTGTTGAAATACCCCTCACAAGTTGCAATGGAGTGCCTGAATAATGTCCACGTCTATTTCTACATCTTGGCTTAAACCCGCTTATCAGACGAAAGGGCTGGACTTCCTAGGTGTCCAGGCCCCTTGTATACAGATATACAGCGAACTCTTGCCCGGTGTAACAAACGTTACCGATCGCATCCGTTATTACAGTTTTTACCCTTGGTTATTGGTTCAGTTCGAACAGCGAGGTTGGCGTGAAAACGAACAGGTCCAGACGAAGCTTCGGCGAGCAGAGTGTCTTCTTACCCTGATCGCACAGCGGCACCGGTATGCGGGAGGGGATGAGTCGCTCCACATTGGAGCAATGGTTGGTAATGTCGCGATGGAGAAGGCCATTGTTCTCATTAGCGAAGGTGAGACCGTTACACTCTCAACTTATGCCAACAAAGCCGAAAATCCTAACCGTTACTTCAAAAATCCCAACGGGGGATTTGGGCAGTACTACTATGGAACGCTATTCAGTCTCGGGTTGATGAAGGGGGAAAACCCCTCGCAGGCTAGAGTGGTAAGGGAAACAGGGGAGAGACTGGCATCAGCTTTTGATCAACATGTGCCGGGTCAATTGTTCTTAGATGCGTTGGTTGATGACCAGGTGAATGATGAACTTTTGGATAAGCTTGCACCATTTTGCTTTTGCCACCTGAAGTCAGCGGAGGTGGAGGCAGAGGCATTAATTGCGCTGCTTTCACGCGGTTGGTCAGCCTTTTATCCGGATAAGGACATGCCCGAGGTAGAGCTTCAAATGACTCGTAACAGGGCGCAGTCACTGGTATATCTCGCCCTGTTAGCTGATAGGGCGAGCAGGGAGAATCCAGAAGATTCTCAAGGTGTTTTTGATGTCAGTTTTTTCCGTGGAGTCAGCTACGCAGAGAGTCTCGAAGGATACACATCCCTAGATACGGTCGAAAGGTTGTGGAAGTCGTATCATCGCAGCGAGATGCTTGCGATCGCTCTGCAAGGTCTTTTCTTTGCTCTGCTGGACCGAGCGCAGTGGCACTTGCCCAACTTTATGTCGACAGAAGCAATGAGTGAGTGGTTTTGGACAGAGGGTGCCGGATTTGACGTGCTTATGGGGGCAGGTTCAAGCACTTTTTTGGAATGGCTCGAAGCTAAGGCAGAACATCTGCCGCCCCTGAAAAGGTGGAGAGATGACAAACACGAGTTCCGCTGTATGGAACGGATTGTTCAGGCTACAGGTCGTGGCAACCTATCACAGGTTGAAGTGACAGCACTTATTGATGATTGCTTAAGCGTTGTTGCTGCGTTGTATACGCGCTCGGAGAACGCTAAAGGGTATGACCTACACCAGTTTGAATCAAACTGGCTTAGTTACTATCCGGCGAATCTGAACACGATAAGGGAGTTTCTCGAAAGGGAGGCATCAAGGTCTTCTCCTGCAACCGTTCTGGCTAATCTCTGTCGGCATTTCTGTTTGGATGCTCATCAGCGAGTTGCTATTCGCAAGTTGAGTCAACAGAGTAACGATACTTTTCGTTTCCGTCAGGGGGACACAGGATTAGAGGTTGAATACGCCTCACCGGCTGTCCACACAAGCCCTCGTTTTTACCAGGCTCTCAATGCGATGAGGGATCTTGGCTTGTTGGCTAACTGTAGTGCTGGGTATCAACTCAGTGAGAGAGGCTGGCGGTTTGTGAGGGAGGTCGTATGAGCGGAACTGTTTCCCTGTATAACGAACTCAGAAGCGGCGGTTACGAAAGTTGCTTGATGACTTCGTTCAATATCGATTTCCCTTTCTACGAAGAGGTTCTACTGCGTCGCATGCGCTCAGTGGGTATCAGTCATCACGTGGTGCTCGTCGATGCAGGGATGTTAAATCAGTCGCTAAAGCATCGGCCACCTAAGTGGGCAGGTTGGTATTACAGTTTGGCCCCAATGCATTGTGGAGGCAGCTTTCATCCTAAAGTGATGATGCTGTTGGGTCGGGATAAGGGACTGCTGGTTGTTGGCAGTCACAACATCACTCAATCTGGATTCGGCAGAAATCTTGAGGTCACAAATGTCATTCGATTTGATAGGAAGAAGTCACCTCAAACAGCAGCGATATTTCGTCAGACCTATGAAGCATTTGTGACTTGGCTGGGCGACTATCAATCAGACGATTTGCCTGAGCAAGTTGAAAATTCACTGTTAAAAGCAAAAGAGTTCAGCCCATGGTTGAATGCTGATGATGAACAGGGCGCTACAGAAAGTGTTTTCATTTTCAGCTCTTTTTCGAAGCCGACTCTTTGGAAGCAATTGACACCGTACATCCCCACACCTTGTATCGAGGTTCGGGCCGTTTCCCCATTCTTTGATGCTCAGCTTTCGGTAGTGCGTAAGCTCACTGACTTAGGCGACGCGAAGATAACTTTGGGTGTTCAGCCTGATAAGGTGAAGGCCCCTCTGGCTCTAACCGGTATTCAGGGTGCCAGGGTGGTCGACAGCGGGTGCCTTAATGCCGCAGCTAACCGAGACAGTATTGATGGTTATGTTCATGCCAAGGTCATCGCCGTTACTGGTGAGGATGGCCAGGTTTTGGTTTCGGGAAGTGCCAATTTGTCAGCTCCAGCATGGCTAAACCTAGATGGCCCGAGAAATGCCGAAGCGGTTTTGGTGCGCTGGGGCAGCGGTGCTGAAGATGCGATTTCCGACATGGGACTGTCAGAGCTTGATGACGCTGAGACCGTGATGGAACTGCCGGAGTCTGCTTCGGTATATGAAGAAGCGAAAGAATCGGTCCGCTGTTTCATGGCCACCTTTACTCTTGATGCTGGTGCTGTGTGGATCGACTTAAAAGGGCATTTTAGTCAGCCTGTGCAATTGGCTTACAGTGGTCAGTTTGGTCATTGGGAAACAGTCCCTTTCCGCGAGGAGGCAGGGCTTCTGTGTGTCGATAGGGCACATATCGATAGCCAGCGTTGTTTGACTGTTCTCGTGGATGGAGACCTTGGAGCGAGAGTACTCATTCAATTTGAGGCTGAAATCGAAAAGAACAGCGCAACTGGAACGGAACGCATGGTTCGTCAAGCGCTTGGTTCTCTGGGGACTGATGCGCCCGACTTGAGCCTTTGGGGTAAGATTTTTAACCAACTGCTGAATCTTGAGACAAACAAGCCCGTTCAGATGAAAGCCAAAACCGACAGAGCAGACAAAGAGGAGCAGGTCGCGGAGGCAGAAAGCCTCTTGGTGAATGCCGAACTTTGGCTGGGTCTTGACAGTGATTCGAGACGTCGTATGCAAATGGCTAATGATATAGACCTATTGTTTCAAACGTTGAGCGCGTTGATGCGTCAGCAGGTTTCTTCCTCTCATCACTCAAGCATTGAGGACTCTCTGGGGCGGACTGAAGAGGAGCTCATTGGTTCAGACGATGGTGAGGAGGCTGAGACCTCAACCGACCAAGCCAAAGCGGTTATTGCACTCTGTGAGCAACGTCTTACTCACATCATCAAAAGACTATCTGGGTTCCTGCAACAAGCCGTTAAGTGTCAGGTTGACGAAGAGCGCCCGGAAGCCAAGGCCAGACAGATGAAACAGGGTACGATCGCTGCGTTAGGCGTCCTTTCTCTGGTTGTAGGGCTTCTTCGTAACGACAAGTTGGCAGTATCTGTTTCTGATGAGGCTTTGGAAGAATTGTTTAGTATCCTTTGCACTGAGCTGATGACAGAAAGTCCTACTAGTGATGTTTGGGCGGAAGTAGCAGAGGTGCAGCAGACAGAGGATTGGGGGCACTTACTGGGGTATTTGGTTTGGTTAGGCAGCAAGATTCAGTTGGGCGTACAACCTATGCCGCCCCTGTCATACAGCAAGCCTGAGCGCCAAAGGGTGCATTGGAGCAATGCTTGTTGGCTCTTTTTGGCTCAGTCTCTGATGGGGGATTCTATTGCCTTGGATACGGCTCGTGGTTTGATCGGTAATGATCCCAATTCGCTAGCGTGGCTGCAGCGGGTCATGCAGTTTGAATGGAGTGCGTGGCCGAAGATTGCTGACGGTTATGGCTTGGTATCACGGAAGGATGCAGCGGTACCTAGCTATCTGTTGGTCGTGGGCGAAGATCGGGATCTGCTTCGGCTTGCAACCGTTGCGACTCCAACCTCTGAAAGGCGTTTTTTACGGTCGCGCATGCATATCAAATTTGATGTTGGCATCAACGCTAAGAGCGAGCGAAGGCCGATTTTCAACTGACCGTTATATTGAATCGGCTGACGAAAAGTGTAGTCACCTTCTCTGTGGGTAATCGCTGAAACCCTTGCCTGCTGCGGGCTTCAGTGATGTGCTTACGCTAGGCTGTGAGTCGGCGGCAGTTCGGTGGCGCAGCGTTTGAGTCAGATTTCCTTGTGCGTTATGGTCTGTTTGCGGTTGTTGCTGCGAGGTTGGCGGATCTCTATGACGCGCATAGAGAAATTGGGTTCAATTTAAAATCCCTCGCTCTTAGAGTGTGCCGGTTCAAGTCCGGCCTCGGGTACCATTACCGTCTTGTGCGGAATGACAAATAACCAGCCTAGCGCTGGTTTTTTTGTGTCTGCTGCTCGGCGAATTAGTGGTGAATGCGTGAGGAATTCGCTTTCCTCCCTGCTGCATCAGCCTGTCCATCTCTGCGCTGCTCTTAGGGCTTATAGCCACTTCCTATCCCTATCCTGAAACCCTGTCCTGACTCCTGTGCGAACGCTCTGGTGCGCTTTGTGCCGCGTGCTTGGCGGGATTGAGTATCGCTAGGGCGCGATGGCTAGAGTGTTGTGGGTCGTAGGGGCAGGGTTCTGATCTGGGTATTGGTTTTTTGGTGGGAGGGGAGTCGCAGTGATGCGCCTCAAAGCGGCTTAGAGAGTTTAGCTCTCCGCACGAGGTTGAATCACTGCGACAGTGCCAGAGCCAGGAAGGCTGTTTAAGTGCTCCATCTGCGCAAGGTCGGGTTCGCATCCCTCGGGTGGGCCAACAGAGCCAGCCTAACCGACCGGCAATGCTTATCTTATGCGCAGGTTGCTGGATTTTGATCACTGTCTCCGAGGTGGATTCAGCTTGGGTTGGTGGTTAATCAGGTGGATTGGTGTTTGTGAAGCCGGGGGGGAAATGACTGGGAGGTGGGGGCGATCCAGCATGGGGCGGTCTATCATCGCCTGCCTGTACCGCCGAACACTCCTCCTGCTCCTGTCCGTCTCGGGCGGCGAGCTTGCCCCTATAAACCTGCATCAGGCTCCCTGCCGGGGGGATGGTGGGGTTCGTTCGGGCATAGACGTAAGGTCGCAGGCCCGCGCTCATCCAGGGCGCAATGCTCAAAATTTGCCCATTTTTTAGCCGGTAAGGCATAGGAGAGTTTTTTCGCGAACGAAGGGGAGGAAAGATTTCGCCCAACTTTTGTAAATTAACCTTTTACTATTGCGCAGATCCCTGTACCATTCGTCGTGCTCTGAGATTCAGAGTTATTAATTAGCGTCAAGTAAAGTAAGCCTTAGATGTCTGCGTTTTTCGTTGTTATTCATAGTGTTTCCCTTGGCTTCACAGTTACATTTAATAATTCAAGCTTCAGTGCATCGCATTACCGCGATAGAGTTTATTAATTTTTTTTAGAAGGGACATATTATGTCTAACAAAACAACTGGTACCGTAAAGTGGTTTAACGAAGAGAAAGGTTTTGGTTTCATCACCCAAGACAACGGTGGTGCTGACGTATTCGTTCACTTCCGTTCTATCGTTTCCGACGGTTTCAAGACTCTGGCTGAAGGCCAAAAAGTATCTTTCGAAGTTGAGCAAGGCCAGAAAGGCCCTCAAGCAGCTAACGTAACTGCTATCTAAACTTCGTCAAAGATAGCGCAAGGGGTTTAACGACCGCTTGCGCTTTTTTTTGTCTGAAATTTGTCACTTTTTTCACTTTCCGGCTCCTCTGTAGCATCAAACCTTCCTCCTATCTCAACCTGCTTTTCCCCCGGTATTGCTCCTAACCCCTGTATCGCTCCTGGTCGCCCTCTTTGTCTAACCGTGTTTGGACGAGGTCAGCGGAGGGCTTCGTGTTGGTCGAACGCCGTGACTCCACCCTTTCCAGCTAGCAAAAACGACGGGATCTCTAATCCTTGATTGTGCCCAGATAGGTATCCAGGGTCTTTTTCAGGCTTGAGACCGCCGGATATTCCCGAAAAAGGAAGTGGCGGCTGGGATCCAGGCACTCCAGTGACTCTTGCCACTCGCCCTTGAGCAGGGTGCGATCTATGGCCAGGATCAGGGGCTCCTTTATCTTTTCCAGCTCCTCCAGGCGTTGGGTGAGTGGACCTCGGTGCCAGCGATGGAAGATCTCAAGATACACGGTCACCCCGGAGCTGTGTTGCAGGGTGAAGTCGGGAAAGATCAGCCGGCCCCTGGGACGTTTGAGGAAGGGCGACTCGGCGACAAACTGCCACTCTTCGACCGTGTCGGCAAAGTGCTTGGCGAACAGCTTGACCTCGTCGGGCACATAGGCAGACATATGGCGGTAATGGCTGATCAGCTGGCTGCTCTCATCCAGTTTCAGGGTTTTAATGGCGCGTTTGGGTTGAACCTTGGCACTGATCTGCCACTGCTCTAACAGGCAGATGATGGGAAAGAAGGAGGCGATCTGCAGCCCGTACTTTCTCGAGCCCTCCATTATGGAGAGTGGGCCGTCGATCACAACTGTGGTCTTATCCTTGCTCTGCTTGAGCTCGGCCAGCAGGCGAAAGAATTTCAGGCATTTAAATATACGGCGCAGCTGCGCTGCCGAGGTTTCATTAGTGGTGAGGGTCAGGGATTGGGTCGACAGCAGCAGGGCCTGGATCTGGGCCATGTTGTAGCGTTGCAACAGCCGCCGGGGCGAAAAGCTTTTGATCCGGGTTAGCTGTTCGAAGGCGGGAAGATCCGGATACAGGAGGCTGTCGATCTCCTGCTGGCTTTGCGTCTCCACCGCGTCGCGGTATTGCGTCAGGGTTTGTGGTTCTGGCTGCTTCAGCTGGGCGGCAGCGGCCCTCAAGATGGCGTCGCGGCGTGCTCCTGCATCCTCGGCGGCCAGAGTGAAATCGGCATGGTCCATCAGGACCTTGTACAGGCCTTTGGCGAATTTGAGGTCTTCTTGACCCTGCAGATAGAGTCCGGCCTCAGACTCAAGGGTTTCCCGGGTCTGGCCTATTCCCTGGTCAAACAGGTTCAGCAGCCGCTCGGCAAACAGCAGTAACTGGGGATCGTCGACGTCGACAAAGTTGGGAAGGATCCGTGTGGATTTAAGGCTGTATGACAGCAGATCTTTGGTCAGCATCCCGATCTCTGGGTTGGGTTGTGTGGGGCGGGTTCGTAGGCCTGGTGTTGGCGCCGGCGCTGGGAGACGTTTTGCTCGGAGCTGCCGGCGGAGATCAGCTCGTAGAGACGGGCCTGTTTGTCGGCAGAGGGCCTGAGGATCCGGCCCAGGCGCTGTACATGCTCCCGCACCGAGCCTGAGCCCGAGACAATGATCCCGACGCTGGCTTCCGGCACATCGATCCCCTCATTGAGTACCTTGCTGGTGACCAGTACGGTCAACTCGCCCTGGCGGAAAAGATCCAGGTAACGCTTACGTTCGGCAGCCTTGGTGTGGTGGGTGATCACCGGCAGCAGGAAGCGCTCGCCGATCTCGTAGGCCAGCTTGTTCAGCGCGGTAAAGAGGATGATGCGCTCGCCGCGATGTTGATTGAGCAGCGTCCAGATCTGGTCGAACTTGGCGCTGCTGGCGGCGGCGATCTCCTTTTGTGTCCGATAGGCCTGCAGCACCTCCCGACCGTCCGGTGCCTGGGCACAGGCTCTCAGGAATCGACTCCAGCCATAGGGCGAGGAGAAGCTGATCCTATGGTGACGGACAAAATCCAGGTATTGCTGCCGATTTTCCTGATAGGTCGCTTGCTCTTGGGCATTCATCGGCACTTCGATCACCAAGGTGTCGTATTGGGCCAACACGCCCTCATCGAAGTCGTGAATGTCGCGGCGGTAGATCTCCTCACCGATCAGGCGGTGGAGCAGGTGCTCGCCGTTGTCATTGCGCTCCGGCGTGGCAGTCAGACCCAAGCGGTAAGGGGCAGGGCTCAGCTCGGCCGCCTGGCGATTGACCGTCCCGGGAAGATGGTGGCATTCGTCGAAGATGATCAAGGGGAACCGGTCGCCGATGTATTCCATCATCAAAACGGCGGAATCGTAGGTGATGACGGTGATGGGCTGTAGATCCTTGCTGCCGCCACCGTATACCCCGATGGGTTGCTTAAAGTGTTGTTCCAGCTGGGTGGCCCACTGCACCATTAGATCGATGGTAGGCAGGACGATGAGGGCCGGGACCCGGCAGCGACGGATCGCTTCGACCGCAACAAGGGATTTGCCGACGCCGGTGGGCAGTATAACCAGGCCTTGCCCCTTGTTGGCCAGCCAGCTGTCCACTGCTTGCTGCTGGTAGTCCCGAAGGGTGAATTCGAGCTGCTCAGGCACGGTTAATGGCGTGGTGTTGAAGACCTCATCGTCGAACTCACACTGGGTGAGCAACTGCTGTTTGAGGCTGCTGTAGGCCCAGGCCGGGGCGCGCCAGGCGTCGACGCGACCGTCAAAGACCAGGTGGTCGATGCGGTGGGACGCAAGCATAGAGGTGTCACCGCTTAGCAGCAGTGAGCCGGCATCGAAGTTCAGCTTCATGGTCGGGAGAGATCATTGGAAAACGGCATCATAGCAGATGTTCTTACTGATCTTTCTACTGACCTTTTGCTACCGGCAAGCGGGGGGTGCAGGTGTGCGGATATTGGGCAAGTGAAAAGACTTTGGTGGATTAATCAGCGATTTGTGGCGGATTCTGCTTCAGTTGGTTTTGTTGTGGGTTTACAGGCAATGGCTGCTGCCCTAATATGCGTAACCGCTGGAGGGATGGCAGAGTGGTCGAATGCACCGGTCTTGAAAACCGGCAGGGGTTTATAGCCCCTCTAGGGTTCAAATCCCTATCCCTCCGCCATATAAAGAAGAGCCCGCACCATCGTTAAGATGGTGCGGGCTTTTTCGTGACTCGTTGTGACAATAACAGCCTGGCCATCGTGCCTGAATGGGTGTTTAGCTCTGCAACAGACCGGCCTGTTTCAAAGTGTTTGTCATTCGAGCTCCATGACTGCCAAGCCAATAGTGACGTTGGCAATTGGGGCAGTATCGCATAGGGGCACCGGCACGGTGACTGGCGTAGTCGGGAAGGGGCTGTTCGGCGGTCGACACAGCCAGGCAGGTGTTGCACAGCAGGCAGCGGTCAAATGTGAGCCGAACGGGGGCGAGTTGGCACTGGCTAATGACCTGTTGTAGCTGTTCCAGGGGGCGTTGTGAATGGATCAATAGGGCACCATGGGGATGCAACTCGCGCAGCAATGTACGATCTCGGGTCAATAGCAAGCGGTGCTCGGCATTGGCACGGGCAACCAACTCTCTGTCACTCCAGCCGGGACAATCCAGGGTGTCATAGCCCAAGGCTCTCAGCCAGCGGGCAAGGCGCAGTAGCATGGCATCGGCGAGGAAATGTTGAGCACTCATCCGCTGAGTGTAGTCAAGGCATCCTGCGCCAGATCTGGCAGCGTCGCAGGTGACGGCTCAGTTCATTCGACCTAGGCGTGAGTTGCGGATATCGTCGGCCGAGATCGGTGCGCGGCCTGTGGGAGTCAGCTCTTTTTTCGGTGCGCGACGCTCAGCCAAGGCGGCCATCCGGCGTTGACGATCCCGTTCGGCGCGCTTTTCTCGCATCTGCTTGTAACCTTTGAACGCCATGGCTGCGATCATCAGCCACGGCAGGACCTTCACTGGTAGCACCATCACCAGGATAAAGGCCAGAAATTCAATGTCATATTCCATCGCGCCTCTCCTGTTTCGGTTTCGTGATGAAGGGTATCAGTGATCTTGGCGCGCAAAATGTACCAGTGTTGTGAACCAGGATTCTGGGGGATTTGTCAGGTTGTGATGGGGCTCTCGAAATTGTTTCGGTGGTGGGGACAGGGTTATGGAAATTTGAGGTATTAAAACGTCAGCCTGACGATGGCCCGAAAGGAAACTGGATCTCAACGCCACTTCTTGCCAAGGTAGTGCAGTTAAGGTTTTTACATTGTGGCGAGAGGACAGAGGGATGAGTTTTGAGTTGCGGCCGATAGGCGTTGCGGATGATAAGGCGTTGGCCCGTATCATTCGGGCGGCCCTGACGGAGTTTGGTGCCAACCAACCGGGCTTTGCCTGGGCCGATCCTGAATTGGATAACCTGAGTGCCGTGTACCAGCGTGACGGCAGTTGTTATCTTGTAGTGGAAAGCCGTTCAACCCTGTTGGGCGGCGGAGGACTGGCCCCGTACCCTTGTCACCTGGAAGGGGTATGTGAGCTGCAGAAAATGTATCTTTCCCCTGATGCGCGTGGCTTAGGGGTCGGGCGCTCTTTGGTGGCCAGGCTGGTGCAATATGCCCGCAAGCAGGGTTATCGCTATTGTTATCTTGAGACTTTTGGCCCCATGACCCAGGCCCAGCAGTTGTATCAAAGTTTGGGTTTTCGTGAGTTGGAAGCCCCTTGGGGCAGCAGTGGCCATACCGGCTGTGATCGCTGGTATGCCTTGAGATTGTAAGTCGTACACTCCAGGGTTTTGCTGAGGTGTTAAGGGCACCTGGAGCGAAACGCAAGCTCCTGTGCCTTTTTGCATTGCCGATTGCCCATTTGTAGGGGGACGTTGATCCCTACCATGACCATGGCAACCACAGTGACGTCTCGCTTGGGTCGTGAAGAGGAGGCGAGGTGGGGCGGACAACTGGTGCCCTTGCCATGAGGAGATGCGAACTCGAGCCGCCTGCTGCCCACTTGGTTTGGGCGCCAAACTCTCAAGCGCGGTAAAAGGTGCCGTTGAGAAAGTGGTGGATGGCGCCTTTGCTGGCTTCGAAATGGGGTTGGGGCAGGGGGGTATCGAGATCATGCCACAGCCAGCCTTCACATTTATTCGGCTCCAGATTTTGCGCCTCGCTGTCATCATCAGGCCCCAACCGGGCAAATAGGCAGACGGAGATACTGTGGTATCCCTCCTGGCGATAGGTGAGCAGATTGTTGGTCAGGGCGATCATCTCAGGCTGCTTGATAACCAGTCCCGTTTCTTCCCGGATCTCTCGAATGGCGCATTGTTCGAAAGACTCTCCGAGCTCCAAGTGGCCACCGGGAATAGACCAGAAGGGCGCATGGCTGCCCTGTCGTTTACCTAACAGGATCTTACCGTCGTGGCGCTGGAGGATCACGCCGACCCCGATGCGGGGGAGTTGAGAGTGGGTGGCCATAAGGGGACTTCCTTTGAGATGAGCCAGGACAGGCGGAGTAGGCGCTATGGTGCCAAAGGCAGAGCCGCTTGCCAAATTGGACCGTTTTGCTGGTCGGATGGGTTAGCAAAGTGTAAGGCTAACAACTTGTCTGAAAAGCAATTGTGATGTTTTTGCACCCATCGGAGGTGGATCCGGCGCAAGGATCACGCCTGGGGTGGACCGAGCTTGCTTACCTTAGGCCAAGGCTTAATATATTCACTACTGTGCGACACTCTGTTGTCGTTGGTGTTCACCCGATAAGGAGAGCAGGCTTGGCGTCCATTTCCCCCGACCATCATCACCCACAATTTGAATGGTCTTTTTTGCATCCCAAGTATTGGGGGCTGTGGTTGGCCCTGTTGGTTGCGGCCCTGCTGGCCTACTGCCCCTATCGTTTGCGCGACGCCTTGGCGGGACGGATTGGACGCATTGCAGGACGTCACTCCAAGTCTATGCGACGCCGTGCTCGGATCAATCTGGAGTTGTGTTTTCCCCAGTGGGATGAGCAGCGACGGGAGCGGGTCTTGGATGAGATGTTTGAGCGTGCCGCCCAGGTGATGTTCTCCACCGGGATCCTGGTGGTGCGCAGCAAGCGCTACCTGGAGACGCGGATCAAGCTAAGGGGACTGGAACATCTGGAGAGTCTGTTTGCACAGGATAAGAAGGTGATCCTGATGGTCCCTCATACTTGGGCCATCGAATTTCCCGGGGTGTTGTTAGCGTCTCGAGGCCATTCGTGGACGTCGATGATGAGTCCGGATAAAAACCCCATGCTGGACTGGATGATGACCCTGGCACGCAATCGTTTTCCCGGTAAGCTCTTTACCCGTCAGCATGGGATCAAGGCGATGCTGGCGGCGATCCGGGCCGGACATATGGCGTATTATCTGCCGGACCAGGATCACGGCATGGCTAAGAGCGAATATGTGCCTTTCTTTGCCACCCATAAGGCGACGCTGCCTGGATTGGGACGAATGGTTGAGTCAACGGATGCCGTGGTGGTGCCCCTGTGCGCAACCTATGATCCCAACACGGGCTTGTATGAAGGGCATATTCGGCCGCCGATGTTGGATCTGCCCAGTGGGGATCGGGTCACGGATGCTCGGCGGATGAATGAGGAGATCGAAGCGATGATCACGGCAAATCCTGAGCAATACATGTGGATCCTGAAGATCCTCCGTAGTCGACCCGAAGGAGAGCCGGATCCCTATCGGCGCCCATGAAGCTGCTCCTTAGCCCGCCTTGTGCGGGCTTTTTTCTGCCTGCGATTGCTGTTTATTCCGGCGACTGAAGTTTGCCTGTCTGTTGTTATGATTCGGCCTGGGTTAAGGTTGGGTTAATAATAATAAGTACCAGGATGGTGCATATGACTCCCTCTTCTGCCGGTTACCGGGCGCCATTTCATTGGCATATGTTGGCCCCAATCCATTGGCCTGCTTGGTTCGCTGTCGCGGTATTGGCGCTGACGGCCTTTATTCCCTTGAGCGTTCGCCAAGGGGTGAGCTCTGTGTTCGCGCCTCTGCTCAAAGTGTTGTGTCGTAAACCCGTGCGGATCGCCCGGCGAAATCTACTAGCCTGTTACCCCCAATACAGTGAGGCTCAGCGAGAACGCTTGCTGACACAATTGGTGTACGCCTTCTGCTGTACCGCACTGGGCATGGGAGAGCTGGCGGTACGCGGTCGCTCCTATCTGGAGCGTCGCATCCATATTGATGGACAAGAGCATATGGACATAGCGCGGGCCCAGGGCAAACCCATAGTGTTTCTGGTCCCCCATATGTTTGCCCTGGAGTATGCCGCAGCCGGTCTGGCGCTGACCGGCCTGCCCATGGTTGGCTTGGTGAAACATCATCGAAGTCCGGTCTTTAACTGGTTTGCTTGCCGCCAGCGACTGCGCTTTGGTGGACGCTTGTATCATCGTGATATGGGGATCGCGACCGTGATTCGGGCACTGAGACAGGGGGATAGCCTGTTTTACCTGCCTGATCAGGATCATGGTGCAGAAAACAGCGAATTTGCCCCCTTCTTTGGGTGCCAGAAGGCGACGCTGCCGGTGATCAGTCGTATTGCCCGTTGCAGCGGTGCTGTGGTGCTGCCGCTGAGTACCGGTTACGTGGATGGGCAGGTACGGCTGGTGCTGGATCCCCCATTGAACCTGGAGCAATTGGACAAGCCTGCCGAAGCTCGTTTGCTTAATCAGCAGTTGGAGCGCTTGATTGGACGCCACCCGGAGCAGTACATGTGGTTCTTAAAGGTGCTTAAAAGCCGGCCCGAGGGGGAGATCCGGTTTTATTAAAGTAAACTGGCTTCCTAGGTTCAGCCCTTCGCGAGTTTGGTCGCATCAGGGAGGCAGATCCGATTTAGCATACAGGCCCCGTCATGTTCGAACTTCGCCCCCTGGGGGCTTATGATCTTCCTTTACTTAGCGCATTGTATGGCTGCGCTGACCGAATGAGCCAGGTCGGACCCGTGATGGAGTGCGCACAGATCCAGACGTTGCTGGATGAGAGGTTGCAGCCTTGGCAGCCGGGAGATCTGCATTGGCGCTGCTGGGTGATCCTTCACCGGGGTGAAGGCGCCGGGATCGTAGGTTGGCGACAGTTACCCCTGGCTCAGAGCACCGCAGAAGTCGGTTTTATGTTGTTGAAACCTTATGAAAAGCATGGTCTGGCCCGCAGGGCAGTGCGCCAGATCATCGGGCACAGCTTGCTTCCCTTGTCATTTGAACGCCTGGTGGCCTTGTGTACCGTCGGCAACCGGAGCAGTTGTGCGGTGTTGACAGGCTGTGGTTTTCAGCGGGTTGGACGACTGCCGGATAGTGTCGAACTGGCGGGTGGGCTGGTCGATTCCTGGATGTTCGAGCGGGATCTGATCGAGTAAAGCGCCTTACTGGCTGCGATCCTGTGATAACCGGGGCAGTGGACACTCGCCCCTGATCAGGGCCTCTTTCCTGGCCTTGGGCCACCGCTTGATCTGGTACTCGGTACGCAGTGCCTGGCTTCGCACACCGATTTTCTCGAAGAATTCCAGGGTGAGTGGTCCCTTGCCCCGTAGCGCCTTTGCCCCCTTGGGAGCCCCTTGTTGATGTTCGGAAAAACGACGCTCGACGTCCGTGGTGATCCCGGTATAAAGGCTGTTGCTGCCGGTTCGGATGAGGTATAGCCACCAGGCTGAAGGGGACATAGGGGATCTCTGAGGCTTTGACAGCGGGATCATACCCCGGCGGCGACCTGTTGTCCTGCTTTAAGAGGGAGGTAAGGTTTGCATTGGCGCTGGAAAACTCATTATTCTGCGGAGAGTTTATCTAGTAAGGGATTTGGATAATGAAGCGTCTGGTGATCTGTGCTTGGGGCGATTGGAGCGGGGATGAGGTGACGGCAGAGCAGGCCAGTGTGGCGCGCCTGGCCCGGGGGATCCTGCCACGCAGTCAGCAGGGTGTCGGCCAACAGATCCTGATGTTAAGGGTGTCAGCAAAGGGGAGCCTGGATCCGGCGACTCTGGATACCGCCTTGCTTGATGCTTATCGAGCCGTCTGCCTGAATTATGAGCCGGGTGATCAGCTCTATCTGTTGGGCCAGGGTGTGGGCAGCTACCTGTTGCGACGCCTGGCGAGCATGTTGGAGCACTGTGGTGTGATGAGACGCAGTTGTCTTGGTGAGGCTCCCCTGGCCTTGAGGCAATTCTATTCACCACAGATCCTGGAAGACGATCAACTGCTGAGTCAGTTTCGGGCACAGTTTTCCCAGGCGGACGAGTGCCAGATTGCCTTTATGGGGTTGATCGAGCCCGTTGGAGAGCGGGGGGTTCCGGCTCGAGTCCTTGGAGTGCTCAGCGAAACGGCGTTGTTTCATGATCAGGGCCTTTCGCAAACCGTCTGTGTGGCGGAGATCGCCTGGGCGCTGGATGAACAGAGGGGCGACTACACGCCCTGTGACTGGCTGGATGAGGGGCAGGCCTCGGTTGCTCGTACCTGGTTTGTGGGCAACCATGACGATCTGTTGGGGGCCTCGTCATTGGCGGATCCCGTTATAGGGCATTTTGCCGAGCGTTTACAGGCACTGGAGCTTGAGCTGGATCCGGCGTTGTTTGCACAACTGCAAGATCCCACCGACATTACGCCGGGAGCCGGTTCAACCTATGCTGACCACTTTGGTTTGCAGCAAAGATATCCCTTGCCACACCATGCCTTGCACGCCAGCGTCGAGGAACGCATGGCGGTGCGTTACTACGAACATCCCGGGGTAGCAAGCTGGATGCAGCAGGCACACTCTGAGCCTTGATGGCAAAGGGCTCGGTGCGTTTTGCCTTTTGCCGGATGCGTCGTAAAGGGATCAGGGTTTGTCCGGTGGTGGCTTTAGCTGCACGATATCGGCCTGTGTTTGGCGAAAGCCCGCAGGATCTCTCAGGGCAAATGCCAGGGTGTCGAGTTTGCCACGCATCATGGCCATGGCGGTTACCATCCTATGGTAGGGGTTGCTGCAGCGATCCAGTCGTGTGTCTATCTGGTGTTGCAGCGCGGCCAGTTGGGTTTGTTCGCTCGATTCGTCGATGGTTTGACGGATCAACCTTTGCCTTAACTGTTCCAACTGTTCCGGGTTTTCCTTGGCCAGGCGCATCAGGGTATCGAAGTCTGGTAAGGTGACCAAAGGTAAGCTCCAACGGAGGGGGCAGGAAAAAGGAAACCGCTCCGTTGGCAAAGCAAAGACCCAAAGCGGCATTTTGGCAAGGGAAAGGCGATGAGTTGTCACCACCGCCGACATGCTTTGGATTGCCAATTTTGCCCTGTTGGCACCGCCAATTGGGGCCTCACCGTGCGGCGTTTGAACCGCGAGGAGTCCAGGGACGGAGGTTAGCCTCGGGTGCCGACGTAATAGTTGGTGCGCCCTGGCGGATCCAGGTACTGGAGGGCAGCCGGGGGCAGGTTGTCCGGCAGCAGGGTGCTTTCGATCTTCAACTGCATCTCCGCCAGGCTGACGATGGGTGCATCGATAGAGGGGATGGCGGGATCGTAGAGGACGACATTGGGCTGCAATAGGTTGCTTTCGTTGGTGGCGATCACCATGGCGTATTGCCTGTTTTCCAAGCGAACCAGCGACGCTGGTGGGTAGATCCCCATCATCTTGATGAAGAGCTGAAGATATTCTCGGTTAAGTTGTCCCTGGCGGTGTTTGAACATCCAGGCAAGGGCATGGCTTGGTGGCCGAGGTTGGTGGACCCGATGTAGCAGTTCATCAAAGTCATTGACCACGGCAACCAGTTGCGCCAGCGGATCGATTTGATCCCCCTGGAGACGGTCAGGAAACCCTGAACCGTCTCGATATTCATGGTGCTGACGTATGATGGCTCGGCTGCTGGCTGGCAGTTGGGGTTCTTCCCCCAGTAGTTTGAGTCCCAGGCGCGGATGCTGCTGGTAGAGCAATTGGGCTTGTCGGTCCTGATGTTGTCGCTGTGCAACACCAGCGGGTAACTTGAGCTTGCCCAGATCGTGCAGCAGGGCACCGAGTCCAGTGGCATGCAGTTCATCGCGGCTCAATCCCAGTTTTCGGCCCAGCATCATCGAAAGCAGCATCACATTGAGGCTGTGGTGGTGGGGATCATCACTGTGTTGGCCGCTTCCCATCAGGTGAAGATCCAGTTCTTCAGCGCTGTGGAGATATTCGAGAGTGTCGCTCACCAGCTCACTGGCGACGACGGTCGCATGGGCAGGGCGTTGTTGAAACTTATGGTTAACGTTGCGGATCCGTCCCAGGTTGTTGTTGTAGCGTCTCTGGGTTTCCTTGAGGGCGCGCCGGTGTCGGTTCAGGTGCTCGATGCTGCGGCGCTTGTTGTGATCCATCTGTCTAAGCAGTACCGGGGCGTCAACAGCGAACTCCTGGGGCTCTGGGCTTCCGGACTCGTCCACTTGTGAACGTTTGAGGTCCAGTTCAACATGCTTGAGACCAAGCTGCTTGATCACCATGATCTGCCGTGGATCTTTAATACGGAATCGATTCATTAGGAAAGGATGGTCGCGCCAGGGCAGGGGAATGATCACGACATGGCCTATCTGGATCTCGTCGACCGGAATATGCACTTTCTCTTTCTGCATAAAATGCCAGCAGGTTGGAAACTCTGCTGGCATTTTAACTGCTTTGTGAAAGAAAAATAAGCCTTTATTTACGAGTTAGTAACTCCACCAGCAGTTCGTCACGACTCCAGAGCTGGTGTGCGATTTCACTCCCGCGCTCGTCTTGGAGCATAAAGCTGGGGTCCTCTGCATAATCTTCGGCTTTGTCCAGCTCCATCATCGGGGCAGAAAGGAAGTAGTCCTGGGACTGCTGAGCATCGAAGGCCAGTACCTGGATCTCGCTGCGAACGAAGTGGTGTTGTTCTGTGTTGGGAATAAACAGCTCGTCATACCGGACGGTGAGTACCTGGGTACCCTGCATCAGTGGAAGGCGATCTTCATAGCTTTCCACCGGATTGCCATTGACCGTCAGGATCTGCACGTTGTCGGCCGGAACGAGATCGCCACCTTGAGTGGCAAAAGTGAGCAGGGTTAGCGAAATGAAAATAAGCGATTTCATGGTGACGGGCTCCTTTGGCTGCACTGTCCAGGCAATAGACCGGCCTAAGGTGCCCTTTCATTCACTTTTTATCGTAACCGTTAGCGGGTATAACCAAGGCGATGCGAGCGCCGCCCAACGGGGAGTCATCGATCTCCAGTGTTCCGCCGTAGCTGCGGCTGAGGGCATGACACACCGCCAGGCCAATTCCTTGACCGGGATGACGCTCGTCGGCCCGAACTCCGCGTTGCAGTACGAGCTGGCGTAACTCTGGCGCAATGCCTGGGCCGTCGTCTTCCACTACCAGGCTCAATTTGTTGTCGTCATCAAGGCTGACGCTGATCCGGACCAGGGAGCAGGCGAACCGATGAGCGTTATCCATGAGATTACCCAGAAATTCCATCAGGTCGTCCCCGCTCCCGGGAAAGGTGTCATCATCCTTGAGCTTCAACTGACAGTTGATGGCTTTATCGCGATAGACTTTACTCAACATCTGTTTGAGCTGGCTGGCAATGGGTTTGATGGCTACCTGTTCTTGGATCAGGCCCTGGCGTCCCATGACGGCTTTGCGCAGTTGGTACTGGATCAGTTGGTCCATCTGGCTGAGCTGATCGTACAGATCGTTGCGGTGTTGCTGAGGGTTGCCCTCGGGATCGTCCATGATGGCCTGGATTGCCGCGAGGCGGGTTTTTAGGCTGTGAGCCAGGTCTTTCATGGCATTTTGATACACTTCGCTGCGCACTTCCCCCTGTTCCAGCAGTGCGTTGAGCGCATTACCGATCCCCTCTAACTCCCTTGCCTGGGGAGCAGCCAGACGCTTACGCTTACCGGCAATCACCTCATTAAGCTGTTGGCACATCTCTTTCAAGGGCTTCATGCCCCAACGGGCACAGCTGATCAGCAAGATCAGGATCACCGGTAGGAAGATGAGCATCTTGATGGTGGTTACCCGGTTCTTGGCTTCCAGTACTTCTTTGGCTTTATTGGCGCTGCGAAAGACCACCATGGTGATCTCTCCCTGCTTGGTGTTGATCGCCACCGGGTAGACGTAAAAGGCGTCACCGCTGCCCAGTTGCACGGGCTTGGTTGGCCAGTGATCAAGGCTTGTTCCACCCTCGCCGATGAACTGTGAACATTCTCCGTTCATGCCCAGTTGGCGCAGGCGTCGCGAGACGAAAGTGAGCTGAGGACCATCACAGATGGCAAAGAGGTTGGTACCGGGCCGGAAATCATCGAGCTCCAGCCACTCTTCCGGCGCTTGATGCATTCCCTCTTGCCGGAGTTCAATGCCAATGGCCGCGAGCTGGGATGGCAGGCTCGTTCCTACGTGGCTGTAGATCTCACGTTCGTTCTCGAATCGCTGGGCGCCCGCCAGGGCCATCAGACTGAGCGTCAGTAGCAGCATGGAGGTGCCAATCACACGGCGAAAGATGGTTGGGTGCTGTCGACAGCGGTGTTTATTGGGCATCAGTTGCAGGCCTGGTTGAAACGGTAGCCTTGGCCCCGAATGGTGGCAATCGGGTTCTCCATACCGCCGCTGACCAATTTTTTACGCAACCGTGAGATCATTACTTCTACGGTGTTGGGATCCCCTTCCCGGTCTTCATAGAGGACGTCGAGGAGGCGCTGTTTGGACACGACCTGCTGATGATGGCGCATCAGGTATTCGAGGATCTGGTATTCGAATGCGGTCAGTTCCAACACTTCATTGGCCAGCACCACGCGACGACCGGTCAGGTCCAGACTGAGCTCGCCGCAGTGGATCTCGGGCTTAGTAAATCCCGCGCTTCGCCGGACTAGGGCATTCATCCGGGCTTCGAGCTCTTCAATGCGAAAGGGTTTGACGACATAGTCGTCGGCCCCGGCGTTGAGTCCCTCCACTTTGTCCTGCCAGCTGTTGCGTGCGGTAAGGATCAAGATAGGAAAAGCCTTGCCCTGCTCCCGCAGGCGACGGATCAGGGAAAGGCCACTTTCATCGGGAAGGCCGAGATCGATGACTGCCACGTCCAGTGGATAGTTGTTGGCGAGGTATTCACCTTCGGATGCGGTTTGGCTGGCCTGCACCTGATTGCCCAGATCAGTCAGGCGAACTTTCAGGTGGTGACACAGGAGCGGATCGTCCTCAATAACCAGGATCTGCATGGTGGCGTTTTTCCTTCGTGGTAGCAGGTTTATTTGGCCAATTTGTAGCAGCTATTGTGCCATAGCCCAAGTGACAGGGCCTGTATCGTCGCTGAATCAAGATGCCAACCGGGAAGATGAATGGGGTTACTGTTGTTTTATACAGTTGTTTTGGTAGGATAGCGTTAGATGGAATAACACAACAGGGGGGGCCAACATGGCGGTGGTCGTCAAATACGTGGTTGAACGCAAAGGTGAGGAAGTGATGACCTTTTCCAGTAAAGCAGAAGCCGATGCCTACGATAAGATGCTCGATATGGCGGATGGGTTGGCGGATTTTCTGGAGAAAACGTCCCTGCTGTCCGATGCACAGATAGAGGAATTGTCTCTGTATATGGCGCAGAATAAAGAGACTCTAGGTACTTTGCTGAAGGGAAAGAAGGCCAGCAAGCCGGTTGCAAAGGCTTCGAAAGTGGCCCAAGAGCAGGCCGCCTGAGGATCAGTTCGAGCGAGTCAATAAGAAAGCCCATCGTTTTGCCGATGGGCTTTCTTGATCTTGCTGGGGCCTACTCGGCCGCTTTGGCTTTGCGGCGAGGAGTGGGTGCTGGCGCTGCCGCCGGGGTTGCGGGGACGTTCAGGGCACCGGAGGCGATTTCGGCGACGGTTTCACTCAGCTTGGTGAGGTCGGCCACATTGGCTTTAACAAATTCTTCGGCCTTGTTACGAACCTCATTAGCGTAAGCGCTTTGCTGCTCGATCACTTGCATGGGGCTCTTACAGGCGGTCAGGCTCTTGCTGACATCGGCACCGCTTTTGAACAGTTCGGTCAGGTATGAGTTGCTGCGCAGCGCAATGTTGTTGGCAAATTGAACGTTAAGTTCGCTCAGTTTTACTTGATTCTCAATGGCACGCTGCAGTCCATCTTCGAACTGCTGTTTCATATCGTTGAACATAGCTAGGCTCCTTGAAAGTTAGAAAGGAATTGTGCGCCGCACAATTTCATTGTCCAATTTATGGTCAGCAGGTCCAAAGGTCAAGAAAAATTGTGCGGTGCACAAAAGTGTAAGCTGGGGGAGAATGGGTCGTGCCTTTTGATGAAAAAGGCTGTGAAGCTGTTGCGCAAGACTCTACACTGGAGGAAATCCATTTCGGCACTGCAATATGAAACTGATCAAGCGTTACCCCAACCGTCGCCTGTACGACACAGAGCGGAAAGGTTACATCACCCTGTTGGACGTACGGGGATACATCAAGGGTTATGAAGCGTTTCAGGTGGTGGATTCGAAGAGTGGGGATGACATCACTCGCCAGGTGTTGTTGCAGGTGCTCTCCGAGATGGAGAGCGAAGGGCATGCATCGGTACTTACCAACAAGTTTTTGGAAGAGATCATTCGTTTGTATGACAGTCGTATGACCGGAATGGCCGGTCAGTGGTTGGAGCAGGCGATGGTGGGCCTCCTTTCTCAGCAACAGCGCTGGCAACAGGAGCTTAAACGCATGCAGGATATGAATCCGGCTACGCTCTTCACGTCGTTTTTTACGCCGCCGGATATCGACCCCAATAAGCGTGACGATCCGGAACGCTGAACACGCGCATCCCTTTTACCCCAAATCAAGCCTCGCTCCTTAGTACCGAACGCACACCCTCCGATCAGCTGCTACAGTGAACGAATAGGGTGATAGTTTCTGATATCTAGGGAGTTTTCATGGGAAAGGCGATCCTGGTCAGTGCGGTAAAAGGGGATGTATACGTAGTCCAGCCGGATTCCACTCTCAGTCAGGTTTTGACCGGTAATGTTTTGGCCGAAGGCATGCAGCTGGTATTGGGAGATGGTGCGCAGATCAATCTGGGTACCGGTGAAGAGCCTTTGGTTATTGATGGGTGCAGTGTTTGCCGCATTGGTGAAGTGACGGAGGAGGGATCTACCCTTAGTGTGACCTCCCACCCCATAGAGCCCGGTTTTGATCTTGCGGCGTTGCAGCAACTCTTGGCTGAAGGAGGGGATCCCTCCAATGTTATGGCTCCCCCGGCGGCCACCTCGGCCAGCAGTGAGCATGGCGAAGGGGCTTGGATCGAACGTACTGGCCGAGCAACCCTGGCGGAGGCCGGATTCGACACTCAAGCGAATGGCGTGATGACGATGCCGCTGGCGACAGCTCCTTTTGTCACGGATCTCCCCGCAACAACGGAGCCGGGTGCTGGCAGCGTCATTGAAGATATTCAACCCTCGACCTCGGACCGACTGCGAGTGGTTGATCCCGATGGGATCCCCCCCACCTTTGTTCCGGCTCAGCTTCTGGGGGAGTACGGGGCATTCAACCTCGATAGCGATGGCAACTGGAGCTATACCCTCAACGCCAATGCCGATCCCCTGGCCGAGGGGGAGCAGGCCAGTGACACCTTTACCGTCACCCTGTCTGACGGCTCCACCACTCGGGTGATCATCGAGATCACAGGGACCGACGATCTGCCGGTGATCTCCAGTGGCTCAGGGAGCGTGGTGGAGGACAGCCAACCCAGTACTTCGGGGACGCTCACCGCCACGGACGTCGATAACCCGAACTTAAGCTTTGTACCCGGGAGTCAGAGTGGCGCTTATGGCGAGCTGAGCTTGGATAGCGATGGCAACTGGAGCTATACCCTCAACGCCAATGCCGATCCCCTGGCCGAGGGGGAGCAGGCCAGTGACACCTTTACCGTCACCCTGTCCGACGGCTCCACCACCCGGGTGATCATCGAGATCACAGGTACCGACGATCTGCCGGTGATCGCCAGTGGCTCGGGGAGCGTGGTGGAGGACATCCAACCCAGCACCTCGGGGACGCTTACCGCCACGGACGTCGATAACCCGAACTTAAGCTTTGTACCCGGCAGCCAGAGTGGCGCCTATGGCGATCTGGTCTTGGATAGCGATGGCAACTGGAGCTATACCCTCAACGCCAATGCCGATCCCCTGGCCGAGGGGGAGCAGGCCAGTGACACCTTTACCGTCACCCTGTCTGACGGCTCCACCACTCGGGTGATCATCGAGATCACAGGGACCGACGATCTGCCGGTGATCTCCAGTGGCTCAGGGAGCGTGGTGGAGGACAGCCAACCCAGTACTTCGGGGACGCTCACCGCCACGGACATCGATAACCCAAACTTAAGCTTTGTACCCGGCAGTCAGAGTGGCGCTTATGGCGAGCTGAGCTTGGATAGCGATGGCAACTGGAGCTATACCCTCAACGCCAGTGCCGATCCCCTGGCCGAGGGGGAGCAGGCCAGTGACACCTTTACCGTCACCCTGTCCGACGGCTCCACCACTCGGGTGATCATCGAGATCACAGGCACCGACGATCTGCCGGTGATCTCCAGTGGCTCAGGGAGCGTGGTGGAGGATAGCCAACCCAGTACCTCGGGGACGCTCACCGCCACGGACGTCGATAACCCGGCCTTAAGTTTTGTACCCGGGAGTCAGAGTGGCGCTTATGGCGAGCTGAGCTTGGATAGCGATGGCAACTGGAGCTATACCCTCAACGCCAATGCCGATCCCCTGGCCGAGGGGGAGCAGGCCAGTGACACCTTTACCGTCACCCTGTCCGATGGCTCCACCACCCGGGTGATCATCGAGATCACAGGGACCGACGATCTGCCGGTGATCTCCAGCGGCTCGGGGAGCGTGGTGGAGGACAGCCAACCCAGCACCTCGGGGACGCTCACCGCTACAGACATCGACAACCCGAACTTAAGCTTTGTGCCCGGCAGTCAGAGTGGCGCCTATGGCGAGCTGAGCTTGGATAGCGATGGCAACTGGAGCTATACCCTCAACGCCAATGCCGATCCCCTGAGCCAAGGCGAACAGGCCAGTGACACCTTTACCGTCACCCTGTCTGACGGCTCCACCACCCGGGTGATCATCGAGATCACAGGGACCGACGATCTGCCGGTGATCTCCAGCGGCTCGGGGAGCGTGGTGGAGGATAGCCAACCCAGCACCTCGGGGACGCTCACCGCTACAGACATCGACAACCCGAACTTAAGCTTTGTACCCGGGAGTCAGAGTGGCGCCTATGGCGAGCTGAGCTTGGATAGCGATGGCAACTGGAGCTATACCCTCAACGCCAGTGCCGATCCCCTGGTCGAGGGGGAGCAGGCCAGTGACACCTTTACCGTCACCCTGTCTGACGGCTCCACCACCCGGGTGATCATCGAGATCACAGGTACCGACGATCTGCCGGTGATCTCTGTTGGCCAAGACAGTGTCATCGAAGATCTCCAACCAAGTGTGTCCTGTACCTTGACGGCACATGATCCGGACAATCCCAATTTAAGTTTTATCCCCGATAACCAGAGTGGCACCTATGGCGAGCTGAGCTTGGATAGCGATGGCAACTGGAGCTATACCCTCAACGCCAATGCCGATCCCCTGGCCGAGGGGGAGCAGGCCAGTGACACCTTTACCGTCACCCTGTCTGACGGCTCCACTACTCGGGTGATCATCGAGATCACAGGCACCGACGATCTGCCGGTGATCGCCAGTGGCTCGGGGAGCGTGGTGGAGGACAGCCAACCCAGCACCTCGGGGACGCTCACCGCCACGGACGTCGATAACCCTAACTTAAGCTTTGTACCCGGGAGTCAGAGTGGCGCCTATGGCGATCTGGTCTTGGATAGCGACGGCAACTGGAGCTATACCCTAAACGCCAATGCCGATCCTTTGTCGGATGGAGAGCAAGTGAGCGACACGTTCACTGTGTCCCTGTCTGACGGGTCCACAACGACGGTGACGGTGAATATTTTGGGCAGTAGTGAGGGACCGGTGGTGATCGGCGGTGCGGTATTGTTGATGGAGCCGCTCTACCTGGACAATGTTCTGGGAGTCGATGGTACGGGGGAGGGAACGACGACGGTAACCTACCCGGATGGTACGGTGATCTCCACAGAAGATGGCCTGCTGTATTTTAGCGGGGGGCAGGGGATCGGGGTCGGTACGAATGGCCAATTTCGCATCAGTGGAGACGATGAACTGACGATCAGCTTCAAGGAGGGGTATACCTTTTCCAGCGTTGATTTGACATTAAAAAATGCCGGAAGCGAGATCATTCGTGTGGTGTTTTTCGACCAGTATGGCGACGTCATTTCGGAAGAGCTGTTTGATGTGGCGGTTTTGGCGCAAGATAACGACAATGCGTTAGACCTTATTACCCTAGGTCCTGCAAATGGTGAATTCTTTGCTTCGTTTACCATCAGTGATGCTGACAACATAGGCGATGGTTTCACACTGTTTTCCATTCAGACGCAAACACTGGCTTATCCTTTAACCCTTGAGTTCAGCCTAAGTAGCGGTGCGGATCTGGACACCCTGGATTCCGTGATCCTCTCAGGCTTGCCCGATGGAGCGGGTCTAACGGCAGATGAAGGGCTGGACCCTCAAATGATCGTCGATAACGGCGATGGCACCTGGAGCCTTGATGTTAACGCCTTTACTGAGGACCCTGCTAAACCCGGTGTCTATAGGCTCGAGGGGATCACCCTTAATGTTGAGGCACTCCTGCCCGATGGGTACTCACCCTCCATGACGGTGCAGTCAAATGATGGAGGAGTAACCGCCTATACCATTGTTGATGGTAGTGATGGCAATTTGCTTCAGGGCGGGGAGGGGGTCGATGCACTCTATGGCGGAGGGGGAGATGATCAACTCCAGGGACATGGTAACGATGACATTCTGCAAGGTGGGCGCGGCAACGATATTCTTACCGGTGGCGACGGTGGTGATCTCCTGATTTGGTCCGCCAATGATGCCGATGGGGGAATAGACACCATTACGGACTTTGGTCAAGGACACGACACGCTTGATCTTAGCGACCTGTTGCAAGGTGAAGAGCTCGGGGACATTAATGATTTCCTTCGGGTTGAGACTGTGTCCGATGGTCAGGGAGGCTTCGACACCCTACTCTCCATCGACGTTGACGGTGCAGCCGGTGGCCAGAGTGTTCATCAGAGCGTGCTGCTCAAAGGTATCGACTACAGCGGGATGAGCAGTGCCGAGATCCTGACTCAGCTTCTGGATAACAACCAGCTGATCATCGATGAGAACGGTTAAGCCTGTTTTCAGGGATGCTTGACGCTGCGCAGGGGGGCAACTTTCCCCTCACGCAGCGCGTTAAGCACTTGAGCTTTGGGTCCATCACTGACGAGTCTGCCTTGGTCCAGGACAATGATCCGGTCGACGATGTCGAGCATGCTCGTTTTATGTGTCATTAATATCAGGGTCTGTTCCTTTCCCAGCGCTCCGAGTTGTTGCTTTAGCTGTATCTCACTGCGATTGTCCATCGCACTCGTGGGTTCATCCATCAGAAGAACCGGTGGCTCGGATAACCAGGCCCGGGCGATGGCAATTGCGTGGCGCTGGCCACCGGACAGCATGGTGCCACCTTCTCCGACCTGTCGATCCAACCCTTCCGGCTCATGATTGCTGAAGTCCGTTACTCCCGCACGGTGAGCCGCTCTTAGTAGGCTTTGATCATCGACCTGTGGACGACCAAGCTGGATGTTGTCGCGAATGCTGCCGTGGAAAAGGTGTGGCTCTTGAGGCACGCTGCCAATGTTCCGCCGGACATCGTTGGGGTGGAGCTGAAGAATGTCGATGTCGTCCAGGCGGATTGCACCTTGAGTGGGACGGTAGAGCTTGAGAAGGAGACGCTCTATGGTGGTTTTTCCTGATCCGATCCGGCCAATGATGGCCACTTTTTCACCGGGTTTGATGGTAAAGCTGATATCACTGATTGCGGCTTTTTCAGTACCAGGGTACGTGAAGCTCACTCGGTCAAACTGGATCCGCCCGGTCAGCAGAGGCCGATGAAGATAGCGCTGTTCCGGCTCCTGTTCTTTGGGTAAAGCCATCAGTTGGGTGAGGATCTGGTAGGCACTTTTCGCCTGATTATAGCGACTGCCCAGTAGCGAGAGCTGCATCAGTGGGCCGATGGCCCTCCCACTGATCATGGTGGCGGCAATCATGCCTCCCATGGTTAAGTCACCAGCAGCGATCAGATAGACACCGGCAACGACCATGGCAGTGAAGGAGAGTTGCTGTGCCGTACCTGCACTGATCTGCAACCAGTCGGTTAGACGCTTGGTTTTGATTGACCAATGGGACAGGTGGGACACGGCTTCCTCCCACTTGTATTGAAACTGGCCCTGGGCACCGAATCGTTTGAGGGTCTCAAGCCCGGATAACGCCTCGATCAGTGTTGCATGCTTCTGGCTGGACAGCTTTGCACCCTGCTCGACGCTGTGCCTCAGCCGGTGTTGAATGAACAGGCTCTGGAGCAGCAAGACGATGACCACGATGACCGGCACCAGTACTAGGGGGCCAGCAATCAGATAGATAACCAGCAGGAATAGCAAGGCAAAGGGCACATCAATAAGGCCAATGATGGTTGTCGAAGTCAGAAACTCTCGAATGGATTCAAACTCCTGCATATGGCGGGCAAAGGCGCCGACCGAGCTTGGCTTAGCCTCCATTCGCAGCCCCATCACCTGAGCAAAGATCTTGGAGGAGAGTAACAGGTCGGACTTTTTTCCCGCCAGATCGACAAAGTAGCTTCGTAGCGCTTTTAGACCCAAGTCAAAGACTAATACGAGGCCGAGGCCGGTTGACAGCACCCAAAGGGAGTCAAAGGCGAAGTTGGGCAGTACTTTGTCATAGACGATACGACTGAATAGCGGCACGCTAAGGGCAAACAGGTTGATTAACGCCGAAGCAACCAGTACATCGCGATAGATAGGGTAGGAGTGGCGCAGGGTGGACCAAAACCAGTGTTTGCTGTTGTCGGCCAGATCGGCACTGCGATCATCATGGCGAAACAGTCGTTTGAAGATGAGCAGTTGTCCCTGGTAATTGGGCTGCCAGTGGTCGAAATCGACCCATCGTTGGGATCCATCGGCATCGGGTTCCATGATCAGCAAGTTACGCTGCTCTTGATCGACTTCTAGCACGACACATGCCCCATCTTCCAGGGGCATGATCGCGGGAAGCAGGGCGTTTGGGATGGCTTCCAAAGGATAGCGAGTCGGCTTGCAGCTGAGTCCTGCGCTCTGGGCGGCCTTGGGTAGCAACGCCAGGGTCAGTTGCCCGTCGGACAACGGCAACCCGGCGATCATTGCCTCGGGGGCATTGCCAACGCCATGATGGCGGGCAATATAGAGCAGGCATTGCAGCAAGGGATCGGTCATTGGCCTTGAGCCTCTTCCCATGAGTGGGACAAAAAGCCCTGGATCCCGTCAACGTGCAGCAGGTTGAAGACCCTGAGTTGGTTCGAGTTTTCGATACGGGTGGCAATGGTCTTAAGCCCCAGGCTATGGGCAGTACGACACAGCGAGATAAGCAGATCACGCTGTTGCTCGTCATCCAGTCGCTGGCTGTACAGGTGGTCCAGTTTGACGTAGGCCGGCGACGGGACCTCTGTCAGGTAATCCAGATTATCCAGGTGACGGCCAAAGGTATCGATCCCAAAGCCAAATCCGCTTTGTTCAATCATTTCGCAGACCATCAAGCATTCATCGCGTTGCTGGAAAAAGGCGTTTTCCGGGATCTCAAACAACAGGGTCTCATTGAGTTCATGATGGCTTTTAAGAGTTTGTTTGAGCCAGCGAACAAAGCCATGATCTGACAGGCTATAGGCCGATAGATTGATGCTCACCTTGGCTTGACGGTCCTTCTTCAGGCGCTGGATCACTTGCTCGATCACATGGCGATCGAAGAAAGCCGTTCTGTTTAATGCTTCCAGGGCGGGCAAGAACTGGTTGGCAGAGCAATACTCGCCGGGCAGTTCGATGGCACTGAACAACTCGTAATGAATCAGCTCGCCATTCAAGGTAAGGGCGGCTTGCTGGCGGAAGCTGATCTTTTGTTGTTTCAAGGCCGTCTCTACCAGTGCCTGCCATTGGCGGCGTCCCCGAGCTATCCCCTGCTGATCATGTCGTACGAGCAGAGGCAGTGTTTCACCGCTTTTTTTATGCTCTGACAGCATGTTGTCCAGTAGTGCTAAAAGTTGGGAGGGATTGTGAGGGCTTTCTATGTACAAGCCTACCAGGGTCGCGGATGTTGGGTTGAGTGCAAGAGGATCTACCTGCACGTTTTCCAGTACCTGTTGGGCCTGGTTAAAGGGACTGCGGATCGCTTCTTCCGATACCTCACGCAGTACCAGGGCCAGTTCGTCATTATTCATTCGGACCAGATGATAGCTGCCAACATTGTTGAACAACATCGACAGGTTTCTGTCCAGTGCTTCAGTGGTTGCACGGTAAGCTCGGGACTCGTGAGCGTCCAGTAGATTGGAGAGGCCGGGCAAGGCGACCAGTGCAAGAACCCCGTTGTTGCCATCCTGTACCCAGCTGTCCATCAGTGCTTGCAGTAATTGTCGGTTTCCCAGGCCCGAGAGTGGGTCGCGATAGAGACGTTTACGCAGTCGCTGGGCATCCTTGGCTTGATCGGCGAAGAGTCGGTTAAAATGGTCGGACACTGCAGTGAATGCCCTCTGTACCTGGGCAAACTCCTGAGTCTTTGCCAGCTGAACGGTGGGAGGCAGTGGTCGCTTCTCGGCGATGGTTTTACTCTGCTGGCACAGGGCTTTTAATGGCTTAAGGAGTTTCTTTAACCACAGTGCCAGCAGGGCACCGGAGGCCAGGATTAACAACAGGGTGATCAGAAAGGTTCGGCGAACACTTTGCCAGAGTTGGCGATAGGCGAGCCTGGGATCCGTTGTTAAAGTGAGGACGGCCAGAGGGCGCCACTGAATATCGAGCTGCTGCTTCTGTTCAATGGGGGAAAATAGGGGAAGCGCCTGAAACCAGTCTGGCACCTGGGTCAGTTGGGCTGAGCTGGTTCGTTCCCACAGTGGTGTACCATCAATATGGTGAATCTGCCCCGAGAGGTATTGACCGGTATCAAAATAGGCGGCCATTGTCGCCTCCAGCGCGATCCGATCGTTGGCAAGGACTAGGGGTTTGACGGCCAGCGAGGCACTGGTGAGCATGCTGCCCAGTGCCAATCTTTGTTGGTGAACAATAAACTGTCTCTGTTCGGCCAGATTGAATCCTTGCTGGATCGTCGTAAGCAGGATCAGGGCGCTAGAAAACACCAGTGCCAGTTGTCGAAATAGCGTCATTGTTCCGCTCCTAGGCCAATGGCCGGGATCCTAGGGTGTTGTCGAGAATGGACAGAATGCCATAGGGAAAAGTTGGATCCGTTGCCGACCCGTTCATCGTCCAGACGAGTTTTATTGAGCCAAAGGTTGGCAATATTGAAACTGAAGATCGGGGTTAAGTCTGGCCGCTGATCGGCGGGTACGAGCTGTTCGGTCAAGTTATCGAGCAACAGCGGGATCGCGTCGGCAGTCGGGTAGTAGGCCAGCACGACGTGGTATTCATCACGCCGCTGCGCCTTGGCATAAACCAGGCGCAGTCGGTCGGGTTCGACCCCTAACTGGCGCAAACTGTCGAATTTGGCGATGGCGAAATCTTCGCAGTCGCCCCCTCCAGCGCCGATAAATTCGCTGGCACTGGCCCAATAGTCCGCCATTCCCCACAGGGTTTCGTCGTCCAACTCCACCATGGTATTGATAAAGCGGTTGATGCCTTCAAGTTGCAGCTGGCGGGGTTGGTCTGCCAGCTGGGCAAGAGTTTGCTGCCAGCGCTCCAGACGCAACCGTGCTGCCTCACCATAGAGTAGAGCGATACGCTCGTCCCATTGTTGCGCGAGCAGCGTCGGCATCAGCAGCATGGTCGCCGCCATCGCCTTAAGGGGTTTCCACACTGTTGATATGCCAGCGCATCAAGGGCAAATCATGATAGGTGAAAAAGCGAACCTCGACCCTCCGGTTAGTGGCTTGGGCAAGGGCGTCACCCCGTCTATCTTTCAGTTCGTTTTCACCCCGGTAGTCGGTAGTCAAACGTTCGGGCGCTATGCCTGCCTGGATCAACGCATCGCGCACGGCCATGACTCGGCGCTTGGATAGAGCCAGATTGTAGTGGGGATCCGCCGGTGCACTGGTATGGCCGACCAGGGTTGCCTTGCCCTTGGGATCGGCTTGCAGGATGGTGATGGCACGGCGGATTGCTAGCTGTTGATCGACTCGGATCGCGTGTTTGTCATTGTCGAACAGGATCACTGCCGGGATGATCTTCTCGGTCGTGTGGTTGCTGGCACAGCCATCGTTGTTGACCAGGGCACCGGTGAGGGTGTCGAGGCAAAGATCCCGTTGATTGATCACGCCATCTAGATCCTGATCGGCCAGGTCCAGTTTTTGCACCATTGGGGGGAAGGACTCGGCCTGCCACAGGTTTCCGCAACCAGACAGCAAAGGTAATAGCAGTAGGGGGAGATAGAGATGCTTCATGGATGATTACCTCCGGCTTTCCATCCAGGCGGTGGGTACGGTGATCCTTAAGGCCTCAAGCAACTGCCCGGTGGCATTCAGGACCCGGTAGCGGGCTTCAATCTCATCGTATTCGGCGACGAGATAGCTGCTGCGAGCCTCAAACAGTTCGTTCTCGGTATTGAGCAGGTCAAGCAAGGTACGTCGACCGATCTCGAACTGTTTCTGGTAGGCCTGGGCCGTCTGGTAGGAGGCTTCCACATGGCCCTGTAGAAAGCCCTTTTGCTGGTCGGTAAAGCGCCAGGCGTTCCAGGCCAGACGCGTCCCTTCCTCCAGCTGACGCATGCTGTTGTCTCGCACACTCTTGGCCACGGCCAGTTGTGAAGCGCTGCGGCGTACCTCGGCGTTGTCGGCAAAGCCGTTGAACAGGTTCCATCGCATTTTGAGCATCGCGCTCAGATCATCGATCCGGCCGTCCTGTCCTCGGGTTTCCTCTTCCCAGCTTTGTTTTACCTCAATGTAAAACTCTGGATAAAAGGGGCTCTTTGCCACTTCGCGCTGGGCCACGGCCGCTTCGATGTCTTGCTGAGCCAGCTTCAAGGTGGGGTTGGTCCCCATGGCCTGCGCCAGAGCCTGGTCGAGATCGCCGGGCAGGTAGTTGCCGTCGACTTCCGGCCGGATCTGCTCAGAAGGCAGGCGGCCTACGACTCGAAGGTAGGTTTCTTGGGCGTCTTGATAGTTGTTCTGGGCTGCGATCAGGTTGCTATTCGCCCGAGCGAGACGGGCGGCGATCTGCGACATGTCGGCACTGGAGCCAACGCCCTGCTGTGTCCGTCGGCTGATGTCGTCATAGATCCGCTGGTGAGTATCGCGATTGGTTTTGGATAATCGGTAGATCTGTTCACTCTTCATCAGTGCCAGGTAGACCTGGGTCACCCTCAGGGCCAGGTTTTCGGCATCGGAAAGCAGTTGAAAGCGCTGGGCTTCGGCTTCGGCTCGCACTCGGGTCAGGTTTTCACTGGTCTCGAACCCTTGGAACAGATACTGACGCAGGGTCAGGCTGATCTCCTGGGGATCGAACTCCTCGTTGCCGTTGATCCGCGTGGTATCGCTTTCGAGTTTCTGATACCCCAGCGCCCCTTCCACATCGAGGCTGGGTTGGTAGCCGCTATAGGCCCCCTGGATCTGTGCATTGCGGCTTGCCAACTCGTTAAATGATCGGTGGATGGTTGGGTGGCTTTTCAAGGCAAATGCCACTTCCTGCTCAAGGCTTAGTGCTTGAGCATAAAGGGGGGTTACGAACAGTGCGGCGGTCGTGGGGATAAACCAGATCAACGATCGTTTCTTCATAGTTATCGTTCCCTGAGTGCGTTTTGAGAAGCTGAGCGAATGGGGCGGATCAGGTAATCCAGCACGGAGCGCTTGCCACTGATGATGTCAACGGTCGCTGTCATGCCGGGTATGATGGTGTTTTCTTTGTGGGTGCCAATGTGGCTCTTTTGAGTACGGATCCTGGCTAGGTAAAAGCTGTTGCCCTCCTCATCAGAGACGGTATCGGCGCTGATGTGCTCCAGGGTGCCTTCGAGTCCGCCGTATCGGGTGAAGTCGTAGGCGCTGAACTTGATGATGGAAGGAAGACCGGGCCGCAAGTGGGCGATGTCTTGTGGGGCGATGCGGGCCTCTATCATAAGCACGTCGCCGTCGGGAACGATCTCGACCAGATCCGCCCCGGGTTGGATCACACCGCCCAATGTGTTGACGTGGATCTTTTGTACCACGCCATTGACGGGAGAACGCACTGCGGTGCGATTGACCTTATCCTCCAGACCGACATTGCGCTCGGTTAAGGCAGCCAATTCGCCGCTGACCTGATTCAGTCTGGCTCTCTTGTCGGTTTTGAAAGCGATGGCGGCCTCGTTGCGTTTGAGGATGGCTTCGGTGAGGGCGGAGGCTAGGACAGGTAGCTGCAGTTCCGCGGATTGCAACTCCCTGAGCGTGTCGTTGGTTTGGCGTTCCAGTTTGAGGATCTCGACTCGGGAGACGACGCCTTCGTCTGCCAGGGGCCTGGTCAGATCGTACTCGTTCCTGGCTAAGGCATAGCTGTGGCCCAGATTGTCCAGCTTGGCTCTGCCTTCACGCAGCGCTTGCTGACGTTGGGTGATCTGTTGTTCCAACTGGCGCAGTTGAGCCTTGAGGTTATTGAGCTCTTGTCGATATTCCGCCAATTGTCCCTCAATCAGTTGGGTTTGTTGCCACTGGGGTGGGAAATTAGGTTTTTGCTGGGAGATCAGCAGGTCATTGCTGGGATCGCCATCCTGATTCTCTGCATCCAGGATCTGTACAGAGTGCAGTACGGCCTGCAAACGGATGGCTCGGGCCCGCAGATCTTTTTGTTGTTGTGCCTGTTCGCGAAAATCCGCTTGGAACCGGGTGTCGTCGATCTCCATCAGCAGCTGGCCTGCCCGGACCCGCTGTCCCTCTTGTACATCGAGGCGTTCTAATAGCCCCCCTTCTAAATTCTGTACGACTTGGCGCTGGGAGGAGGGGATCACCTTTCCGGGTCCACTGGTTACCACGTCCAGTTCGGAATAGTGAGCCCAAAGTGCAATGAGCAATAAAAACAGCAGGGTACACCAGAGGATCCCTCGGCCGGAGGTCGAAGGCGCCATCAGCGCTGCCACGCTGGTGTCGTCGAGAAACGCGACGTCATCCTTGCGGGGCTCCTGGCCGGTTTGGTGCATGCCGTTACCTCGTTAAGTATTTATTGAGAAGTGTAGGCAAAGATCTCACAAATGTTTGTTTTTAGGCTTTTTAAATGCTTCATCTCGGATTGGTGGGGCGCTCATTCGCACAGGTATTTTTGGGGCTTGCTGGTTCAAGCAACAGCCGCGCTTCAATAGGGGCCGCCGTCATTGGTGCGCCGCCGCTTCATTGCCGACTTGGAGGTGCCCGAATGACGTCCTGTGATGCGGCCTGAGGGGTCAGCGAAGGCATGGGTAAAAACCGAAGGTTTGAACGCGTAGCCGGGCTTATTGACGAAGCTGGGACTGCGCCGTCATCAAAGCCGACTCTGGCCCCAGCCGCTGCGGCATGGAGAGAAAGCGAGGCTAAGCACCAAATGGAGTCGAAAGGGAGTCAGGGCAGGGCGCGCAGCCTGGAGGATCCCCTTTTGTTGGCCGCTCATCCGCATCCATGCTGTCGCGGCATTGGTGCTTCCTGCACGGCACCATGCCAACGGGACAAACGGACGTTATGGGCCACAACATTCCCACGCCTGTGGCGTCCCCTAAACTGGCTGCGATGCGGAGGTGCATCCGGACCATGGGTTGCTGTATGCATTCCCCGGTAAAGTGCGAAGCACGCCTTCAATGGGGAAAGAGGGAAGCTTAACTCTTCACGAATTCAGCGATATGACGGTAAAGGCTGTCGACCCTTTCTGGCACCAGCCGTTCCAGATTCATAAAAGCGTGGGGCATGTCGGCAAAGTGATGATGATGACTCAGTACCCCGGCCAGCAGCAATCGTCTGTGGTATTGGATCCCTTCGTCCTGTAGGGGATCCAGGCCGGCGGTGATGATCAGGGTCTCGGGCATTGTGGCACTGAGGGGGCCAAGCAGGGGGGAGTGCGCGGCCCGGTCTTCACCGCACTGGAAGTACTGATCAAAGTACCAAGCGATCTTGTCTTGCTCAAGCAAATACCCCCGACCGAACTGCTGCAGTGAAGCTTGGCTTTGGGTGTAGTCCAGGCTTGGGTAGATCAGGCATTGCTTGTGGATCCTCGAGGGATTACTGGATTGATATTCTTGACTTAACTGGGCTGAAAGTGCCCCTCCTGCGCTGTCACCTGCGAGGATCCTGCTGGGTAGGTGGGGCAGATCAGCCAGCAGGGTGTCGAGCCCTTCGACAACGGCTCGGGCGTCGTCGAGTCCAGCAGGGAAGGGGAACTCAGGGCTGAGGCGGTAATCAACCGCGACGACAATGCAGTGGCATCGCTGAGCCAGTTTTCGACACATGGGATCGTACAGGGTCACGCTGCCACACATATGGCCTCCGCCATGCAGATAGATCATCACGGGCAAGGATTTGGAGGGCGCGGGATGATAGATGCGGACCGGGACCCGGTGGTGTTGGTGTGTGACCGTTCGGTCCGCTGTCCAGGTGATTTCGGGACCGTCATCATAGTAGTCACGCAAACCTTCGAGGCCCGCTCGAACGGCCTCGACGGTGAAAGGAAGCTTGGCGATCTTTGCTTGCGCAATCAGCTCATTGACACGGGATATAAAGTCTTTCAGATCAGGATGCAGCATTGGAACATCGCTCCTTGGTTGGCAGCACCAGGCCGGTTTCGGGCAAGGTGAAGCTGCCGAAGAGGAAGGTCAGGCTGAGCAGGGAGATCATCATCAGCGCCGGGGTAAAGTTTCCGTCAAACCAGTCCACCAGGTAGCCAAAGAACCATAAAGCAACGGTGGCCAGCAGGTAGCTGATGGACCAGAACAGGCTAAAGACGATGGTGATCCGCTCCGTGGTCATGCCCGGCAGCTCCTGAGGGAGGGTGATCAGGGCACTGATGGGGAAGAATACTGCGAATCCCAGGACAACTCCGATCATCGGCTGCCAGTCAGTAGGCACGACAAAGGTCAGTAGCACAATACACAGGCTAATGGCCGCACCGCTGAGCTTCATCACCGGCAGACGCAGCGGTGATCGCTGGCTGTGGAGGATCCCGGCCAAAGTGCCAAAGATCCCGGCGCCGATCACCCATTTGGTCGCTTCGAACCCCGCCAAGGGGTAGAAGGTAAAGAGACAGATGTAGAAAGCGAGTAGGCCGGAGTATGTCAGGGCGTAGCGCCAGCAAAAGGGATCTTTCAGTCCCTGCCAGTATCCGTAGTGTCGTGCCCCCCTTAGTTTTGGGGAGTGAGGGATACCCTGTGAGGGAACAAGAAGCCAGAGCAGGGTCACGGCCAAACTGAGCAGGGAAAACAGTGCCAAGGTCATACGCCAGTGGCCGGTGAGTAGGGTGATCTCGTCAACAAACCAGAATACGAGAGCAGTCCCTATGTTAAAGGCAACCGCGTTAAGGCCATTGATCCGGGGCCGTTCGTGGGGTTGGAAGTAGCTTAATATGTAGGGATTAAAGTAGACCACCATAAAGGCGCCGCCCAATCCCATCAGGAAGCGGCAGAGTAGGAGGAGATCAAATGCTTGAACAAAGGGAGTCGCGATCCCGACCACCACGAGTAGGGCTGCGATAAAAAAGGCCCACTTTAGGCCCATTTTCAGGGCCAGGGCGGCGGCAGCAAAGGTACCGGCGATCTTGGCCAGGGTGACGGCTCCGCTGAGTAGGCTCGCATCGGCCCAACTGTGGATCTGCGCCTGGGCCATGATAGGTTCCATGTATACGGTTCCGCCAACCCATGCCATGGCAAACAGCAGGTAGTTCAGAAAGAGCAGTGCCTCGATAAAATACTTGTTGTCTGTTCGCATGGCTGAAATAAGTGCAGATGTGGTGTAACGTTTCAGTAGTTAAAGTAACGAATGATTTTGTTAATTGAGTTAGTACCTTAGTGCTAGCTCAGGAGGAGCCAAGGATGGCTGAACAGGTGCAGATTGACCCCGGCTACGTGGCCGCAGCCTCGGTGGCTTTTTTCGCGGTATTTTTCTTCCTGGCCTGGATGGCGGGACGTCGCCCCCAGTGGGTAGGCCGTCCCTGGCTGTTGACCCTGAGTCTGGCGGTCTGCTGCACCAGTTGGGCGCTGTATGGCACCGTTGCTCAGGCGGCGCAGTCGGGCTGGCTTATCTCGCCAATTTTTATTGGCACGCTGGCCATGGTACTGCTGGGTTATCCGGTATTGGCCAAACTCGTCGCTGTGAGCCGCCGCCAGAATGTCACTTCCATCGCCGATTTTCTGGCCGGGCGCTATGGCCATTCCTCTGGGCTGGCAGTGATTGCCAGCCTGGTTTGTCTGATAGGGGTTGTGCCCTACATGGCGTTGCAATTGCGCGCCATCGGTCAGTCTTTTGATGTGTTGGTTGGTCAAGCCTTGGCCGGGTGGGACACCGTGTTTATGGTGACTCTGTTGATGGCGGCGTTTTCTTTTGTGGTTGGAACGCACCGTTTGTCGGCCACGGAGCACAACCCAGCGTTATTGATGGGGATTGCCTTTGCCAGTGCCTTCAAGTTACTGGCAATCTTGCTGGTGGGCGGCACTATGGTATGGGTGTTATGGTCTCCTGAAGACTGGCCTTTGCACATGACGCAATGGCATGCGTTGCCAGGATTGGAAACCAATCGCTGGGTAGGGCTGACACTGCTTGGCGCCCTGACTCTGTTTTGCCTGCCTCGCCAATTTCATGTCCTGGCCGTTTCGGCACACCCGTCTGGTGCGTTGCGCAGTGCGCGTTGGCAATTTGCGCTCTATCTGGTGCTGATCAACCTATTCGTCTTACCCATAGCTTTACTGGGAAAGCTGCACCTGCCAACCGAAGTGTCGGCAGAAAACTATGTGTTACTTTTGCCTCTGGTCCTAGGTCATCCCGGGCTTGCCTTATTGGCTTATCTGGGAGGACTCGCTGCAGCGGCCGGGATGCTGATCCTAAGTTCCATCGTGATGAGCACCATGCTGACCAATGAGATCCTGGTACCTTGGGGACTGGGACGGGGACGCTCAGCCGGAGGGAAAGAGCGGCTCTGGCTTAAGCGAGCCCGACAAGGCATGAATGTTCTGCTCCTGTTGTTGGCTTATTTGTTCCATCGTTGGAGTGGCAGTGGCAGTGTTCTGGTGGATCTGGGCTTGCTGGCTTTTGTCCTGCTGGCACAATTGGCCCCATTGATGTTGCTTGGCCTTTATTGGCGTGGGGGAAGTGCCAGTGCGGCGATCGGCGGTTTGCTGGCCGGCAGCCTGGTGGCGGTGTTGACTCTGCCGATGCTGCCTATGGGCCAGATGTTTGAGAGCTTGAGTTTACTGGATGCTTGGGATCCTATCACTCGTTCCATATTGCTCTCTTTTAGCGCCAATCTAATGGTGTTTTTTCTCTTATCTTTCCTCGAACAGCCCTCTTTCAGCGAAGAACAACAGGCTCAGGCGTTTGTGGGTGAAGCTCACTTATTTGTTGATACGGCGACGGGGTTGGACATGAGCAGGCTGGAAACCTTGCTCGAACGTTTTACTGAACCGGCCCAGCGCTTGGAGTTGTTGTCGGGATTTGAGGGGCTGGCGCGGGATGCCCAGGTGCCCGTTGCATTACTGGAGCGGGTGACCCATTTGCTCAATGGGATCTTGGGGACGACCTCAACGGCCATGGTGCTTCGGGCGGCTCAACAGGACCAGGGAGCCCTGTCTTCGGTTGTTGAATTGGTGGATGAGGCGCAGCAGCTGCTGCGCTTTAACCGAGAACTACTGCAAGGTGCGGTCGAGAACATCGAGCAGGGGTTGGCAGTGGTGAACTCGGATCTCCAACTTGTGTGCTGGAATCACAAATACATTGAGCTGCTTGGGTTTCCTGATGGCCTGGTGCGCCAAGGGGTTGCCATCGAGGAGTTGCTGGAGAACAGCCAGGGAGGGGAGAAGCCTGAGGTGCATCGACAGATCCAGCGGCGTCTCGATTATATGCGGGCGGGCTTGCGCTACAGCCAGCGTCATGGGACGGAGGGAGACAGAGTTCTGCAGGTGATGGGCAATCCCATGCCCGGTGGCGGTTATGTGATCACCTATGCCGATGTGACGGCCGATGTAGAGGCTCAGGCGGTGTTGGAGCAGCGTGTTGCTCAACGGACCCAGGCACTCGAACTGGCCACTAAGGAGGCGGAGCTGGCCAACCTGAGTAAAACGCGTTTTTTGGCGGCGGCCAGCCACGATCTGATGCAGCCATTTAGCGCCCTGACGCTTTTGATCTCAATGATGAAGCAGAAGGTGGCGGGGACCGAATTGGCGCCCATGACGGCGCAATTGGCTCAGTCTCTGGAAGCGCTAGAATCCCTTTTGTCGGATCTTGTCTCAATCTCCCGACTGGATGCCCGGCGAGAACAACCGTCGATGCAGCCGGTGGCGGTGCACGAGTTGGTCGGCTGTTTGTGTGGTGAATTTGAACTGTCGGCCCGGGAGAAAGGGATCCGTTTGCACTATGTGGCAAGTCGAGCCTGGATCAATACCGATAAGGCGATGCTGCGCCGGGTGATACAGAATCTGTTGGCCAATGCGATTCGCTATACGCCGACGGGGGGACGTATCTGTGTTGGGGTGCGGCGGCGGGGTGAAGCCTTGGGTGTGCAGGTATTGGATACCGGCCCTGGGATCCCGAAAGACAAGCAGCACCTGGTCTTTCAGGAGTTTGAACAACTGGGGAGCGGTGGTGAAGGGTTAGGGCTGGGCCTGGCGATCGTAGAGCGGATCACCCAACTGCTGGATTTGCCTCTGATCTTGAATTCAACCCCGGGGAAAGGCACTCAATTTGAGGTACGTGTGCCCAGGATCGCGATACAAGGAGCCCCACCGCAAGAGGTATCCGACATGGTTTCTGCCGAGTCGCTGGCACCACAGCGAGAGCGAGTGGCAGTGATTGATAATGATCCTCTGGTGCTCCAAGCCTTGCAGACCTTGTTGCAAGGGTGGGGGTGTGAGGTATTGGTTGCTGCGGATCGTCACTCTTTGGAGCAATGCCTCCGTGTCGCGGCCTGGCAAGGTGAGCAACCGGATTTGCTGGTCGTGGACTATCACCTAGGAGAGGAGAAAGGGACCAACCTGATCCGGGCGATGAGAAAGAGCTGGGGCTTTCAAGTGCCTGCCATCGTGTTATCTGCCGATCCTTCGGAGTTGGTGCGTCAGGATACCACCGACTGTGATGCGGTCTTTATGCGAAAGCCGGTTAAGGCACTGGCACTCAAGCAGCAGATCCGTCGCGTGATGCAGGCGCAGATGGCGTAACCGATAAGTCGGATATCCCTAAAGACTTCGGAGGGATTGTCAAAGTGTTGAGTTCAAGCCGTGCTTGGCCCTGATCAAGGCTGCAGTTTATGGCGATTGCCTTCGAAGCATGAACAAGTGCAGCCATGTTGAGTGGGAGTGGATGGCGTGCTTTCGCGCTCTGACTCTCTGGTGAAGAGAGGATGCGCTTGGGGCCAAGTTATCTGGTCCAAGCGCCGACTCATTGATTGTAGGGCTAAACCGTCTCCATGGCTTCCAACTGACGTAGCTGCTGGTAGAGGAGTCCCGCCTGGGTGCGATTGTTGACTGAGAGCTTGCTCAGTATTGCAGAAACGTGCTGCTTTACTGTGGTTTCCTGAATGTGCAGTTCATAGGCGATCTGCTTATTCAGTTGGCCATCGGCGAGCAAGGACAGAACCTTAAGCTGCTGTGGCGTCAGCTTGGCCAGGCGGGACGCCAGTTGATGGGCAGGGTCGGGCTGGGCCGTTTGTGTCGCTGACTCTGGTAACCAGGTGTGACCCTGAAGGACCTGATTGATCGCATCTGCCATGGTTGCGACATTGACGGATTTTGGGATAAAAGCACTGGCACCAAAGGTCAGGGCCCGCCGCATAATGGTCGGGTCGTCCTCCGATGAGACCATGATCACCACTAGGTCGGGAAAGGCATTGAGCAGACGGATCAACCCGGTGAAACCGTCGTTACCGGGCATATGCAGATCCAGAAAGACCAGCTCCAGATCATCATACTGCTGGGCAAAGGCGATGACCCCGTCCAGGCAGTCGGTTTCCTGCAATTCGCTGGCGGGTAAACACTGCTGCAGTGCCTGGTTCAGGGCACTGCGAAACAGAGGATGGTCATCGGCAATAGCGACGCGATTGGGTTGCATACTTCCCTCCTTGGCCCTTGGGCTTTCCTGGCCCAGAGGATCTCCAGAATTACAATCGATACCCAAGTGTCAGGGTAAAGGTCCGTGGATCTATGTGGTAGGACGTGACGACGCTGCCAAAGTCGTAGCCCGCTACCCGTGCTTGTTGATCGGTCAGGTTCTTGCCATAGGCTCCTAGCGACCAGTAGCCGTTACTGCTGTACCAGGTCACGCCCACGTCCACCAGAGTATAGGCATCTTGATCGAGCAAGGGGTTCGGGGTTTCAAACAGGGTACTCTCCCCCCGGTAGTTGGCACTGCCGGTGAAAACCAGATCGCCAAAGTCGAAGGTATGGGCGTAGTTCAGTGCAAAGCGGCCGCTCCAATCCGGGGTGTTGGAGACGACGACCCGATCCGAAATGTCGGTACCTTGGTCGATCCATTGGGTGATCTCTGCATCTAGGTAGCCAAGGATCAGATCGGCGGTGAGTCCTTCGGTGATCAGCAGCGAGGACTCGAGCTCAATGCCCCAGGTACGTGCCTGACCGGCATTGAGTACCCGCTGAACGATGTCCGTGGCATCATCCGAGGGCTCCTTGAACTCGCCGACGATGATCTGCATATCCTGATAGTCGTTATAAAAGCCCGCGAGGTTTAGGCGGAGTCGGCGGTTGAACATCTCACTCTTGAAACCCAGCTCATAGGCGTCAACGATCTCCGGATCGAAAGGTTGCGCGGCCTTGGGATCGATGGACAGGTTGCCTCTGGGATTGAAGCCGCCACTCTTAAAGCCCCGACTGAAACTGGCGTAGAGCATGAGATCGGAGGAAACCCGATACTCCATGCCAAGGCGGGGAGAGAAGTTGCTCCAGCCGTCATCATTTTCCCAATCTGAGATGATTTGGCCCAGGAGGGTGACCCGGTTGTTACCCACCTTGTCATCCCGGGTATAGCGCCCCCCCAACGTGGCAGAGAGGTCATCGGTGAGGAAATAGGATCCTTGCAGATAAGCCGCGTAGCTCTTGGTTTTCACACAACCGCTATTGCTGAGGACCCCGTTGATCTCGTAGTGGCCACAGGCATCGCCATTAAAGTAGTAGAGGCCGGCGATCGATTTTAGTCTGTCACCCAGATAGCTCGCCTGGAGCTCATGGGTTTGCTGAGTGTCATCGTAGATCGCAGGAACATCCACCAGACTCTGCTGCATGGAGTCCATGTCGATATGGGTGCTGCTGTCGTTGTCACGCCAGGAATAGATGTACTTGCCGGTCCACTCAGGGCTAATCTCCCAGCGGCTCGTCAGGGCCACCCCTTTGGAGCGAACCTCATTGTCCGTGGACAGACCCGATTCGGAATCATAGAGATCGGTAAGGGGGGGCTTTTGCGCCAGATCCGGCAGCAGGCGGTGGCCGCCCTTGGCGTTGGAGTCATCCTGAGTCTGATCATAACTGAGCTGAAACTTGAGGGTGTCTGTGGCAGAAAACTCGGTGTTTATCCGCCCGGCCCAGACGTCCTGATCGTAGTTTTCCTCGCCCTGATTGAGGGGGCCAAGATACTCGCCAAACCCATCCCGAGTGAGTCGGGCCAGGCCAATGCCAAGATGCCACCTGTCCTGGATAATGGGAGCCTGCCCGTTGAATTTCACATCCATCTGGTTGTAGGAACCATAGCTGGCTTTGACGTCGAAAGCGGGATCGCCGTGCAGCTCCCGGGAAACGTATTTGACTGCTCCCCCTATGGTGTTTTTGCCGTACAGGGTACCTTGTGGTCCCCGTAATACTTCGATGCGACTCACATCATAAACACTCATGACGGCCCCCTGAGGGCGGGCAATGTAGACGTCGTCAACGTAGATCCCGACGCCGGGCTCAAAGCCCCAGATGGGATCCTGCTGGCCTATCCCACGGATATACGCCGTCAGGGTTGTATTGGTCCCTCGGCTTACCTGCAATGTCGTATTGGGTGAGATCTTCTGGATCTCGGTGAGCAGCTCGATCCCCGTTTCCTCCATCTGTGTATCCGTGACGGCGGTGACGGCCACCGGTACTTGTTGCAGGGTCTCTACCTGACGCCGGGCGGTGACTTCAATGCGTTCGAGTCCCTCATAGAGACCCTCCTCGGCTGCTATGGCATAGGGTGTGAGAGCCGTCAGGATTGCCAGGGACACGGCATTGAGTTTGGGCAATTCCATTATCAGTTCCTTTGATGGACATGGAAATTTCGACGTAGCTTGTTGCTCAAGCTACCAGTGGCTAAAGCAATAAGGATCTGTACCATAGTAGTATTCGTCTCGTCACCGACTTTATTAACAATGCACTGAGATCATTGATTAAAGGGATGAAAGCAGATGACAGCCAAAGTGGCGTTGATCACAGGAGCCGGCTCCGGGATCGGTATGGCGGTTGCCCGAAGCCTGGCTCAGGCTGGATGCCGGGTCGTCCTGGTCGATCGGGATGAGGCTGCGGTCAAGGGGCTGGCAACAGAGCTAAGGGGGATCCCTTATCCCCTGGATTTAACTCAGGACGGCGGTTGTGAACGTATGGTGCGGGAGTTGGTGGCCATGGGACTGGCGGTGGATATTCTGGTCAACAACGCCGGTTTTCAGCACGTATCCCCCATCGAGTCCTTCAGTGAGACGGCCTGGGCTGAGATCCTCAAGGTGATGCTGACAGCACCGTTTTTGTTAACGAAATATTGTTGGCCCCATATGAAGGCAAAAGGGTGGGGACGGATCATCAACCTGGCGTCGGTGCATGGCTTGATCGCCTCGCCCTATAAATCGGCCTATATCGCTGCCAAGCACGGCTTGATTGGCCTAACCAAGACGACGGCCTTGGAAGGGGGAGAATTTGGGATCACGGTGAATGCCGTGTGCCCTGCTTACGTGCGGACTCCGTTGGTTGATGAGCAGATCCTGGCTCAGGCGGAATTCCATCAATTGGAACCGGACCAGGTGGTCTCTGAGATCATGTTGGCGCCAGCTGCGATTAAGCGTTTGATCGATCCCGAGGAGATCGGCGCCATGGTAAGCTATCTGTGCAGCGAATCGGCACGTAGTATTACCGGAGCCAGCCTGACCATAGATCTGGGTTGGACGGCGCGCTGATCAGAATGCGCCTCCATGTTGCTGATCTTGTACGCACCGAGTATCGATCTTGACTAAGATTAGGATCTGTTAGGGCAACAAGGATCTCGTTCTATGTCGGCCAAGGATCGCCACCCCATCACAACCCATCTCACTCACGAGCAGTTATCTCGCCTGGAGCATCTGACTTTGATCTCAGGCTTCATGACTGTGGAAGATTACATTGCTTACTTGATCGCCGCGAAATGCCTGGAACCCGATCCTCGGGAATTTCTGGTGTTAGATCTCCATGAAGAGATTGAGCAAGCTTGCAGTTTGTCGGTTGCGCATCAGCGCGACAGCGTCGCATCGAGCCAGACCAACCGATGATCCGATGAGGCGCGCCGATTGCGGATCAGCCGGTGTAATGGGTCGCCGGCCCGGGGCCAGAACACACCGCCTCCGGTGATCGTGAGTCCAGAACGACTGGGAAGCACATAATCCACCCTGGCGCCCCAGGAAGCCGTATGACTGGCTGCGAAGGGGTTGTCAGGGCGATGTGCCAAGCCGCCTCGGCTGGTCGGGGTGAAGTCGGCGTTGATCCTGGGGTGGTTAAGCAACTGCTCAATGGCGCCGGGGCGGCTGCGTCCTTCATCGGGCGACGCGTTATAATCGCCTAAGATCACGAAGGGTCGGCCCGTTGCCAGTCCTCCCCGATGACCCAGATCATCCATCAGATACTCCCACTCCCGTTCATCAATATAATTGGCCCACAGGCGGATCTCGTCATAGTTACGAGCGCCATTACGCCCCTCACGGCCATCAAAGGCGGGCGGGGTTGGGTGTGCGGCGAGCAGATGCAGCACCTGTTGATCCAGTTGCACAGGAAGATCCCAGTGAGACTTGGAAGAGAGTCGCAGGCCCTGCCAGGTTTCTGGCTTATAGAAGGGCTTGCCATCTGGGCCAATAATGGGCTGAGCGTCCGGCAGGGTATGCCATTGCAGAGTGCGAAAGGAGCGTGCCTGTTGGGGCAAAAGGGGGTAACGGGAGAGCAAGGCCATGCCATATTGGCCGGGATAGTGGCCAAATCCCCAGGCATCGCCACCGGTACCTGAGGCGATGCCATCGCCATCGATGTCGTAGGGACTGGGCACCCCGGTATTAACGGGGCCGACATGGTAGTAGGGGTAGTCGATGGGCTGGGCCCCGCTCTGGCTTTTGTGCAGATAGTGCTGGATAAAGGCACCGATCCCCTCGGAGGGATCGGCGATATAGTCGAATTCGTTAAGCAGAAGAATGTCCGGGCGGATCCGTTGAATGATCTCGGCGATGTTTCGAATTTGAAGATTTCGTCCGGTTGCCAGGTGTGTGCGCAGTGCATCGGGATCCAAGGCCGCATCCGGTGAGGCAAGGTAGTTACTCGCTTCCATACTGACGTTAAAGGTGGCGATCCGCATGGCGTTCCTCGTTCTGCATTCTGTCTTGGTCCCACGCCTAGGGTAGACTGAGTCCGCAGATTGTCCCCTGAAATACCCGATTCAAGCAAATGGTGAATAGAAAGTGCCTTCTGAAACAAGAAGTTGTTCGTTGTCATAGGGGGCTAAGGTAGAGTAGGAAAGCTCTCTATGCTCGGGGAGACCGAGTCACACGGGGTGGTGGCGGCGATGCAGGATGGAAGGAACGCATGACGGGACAGGCTGAGAGCCGGGTACTTTCCTGGCTTTGGGGATTTCTCTCCCCCTATCGGATCCGAGTGGGGTTGGCACTGACAGCCTTGCTGGTGGGATCGGCCACCTGGCTGGTTTTGGGCCAGGGGATCCGCCTGCTGGTGGATGAAGGTTTTCTCAGTGGCGATCCTGCGGCCCTCAATCGTTTGATGACCCTGGTGCTGATCATCAACTTTATCGGTGGTTGTGCGGTGTTTGTCCGCTTTTACCTGATGACCTGGCTGGGCGAGCGGATCAGTGCCGACATTCGAAAAAGTGTGTTTGAACGCCTGCTGCTGCTCTCCCCCGAGTTCTTCGAGCGAACCCGAACCGGCGAAGTGATCTCCCGCTTTACCGCCGACACCACGGTGCTGCAAACCGTGGTGGGGATGAGCCTGTCCATGGCGCTGCGCTCGGCATTGACCTTGATAGGGGGACTGGTGATGATGAGCATTACCAGTGCCAGTCTGACCCTGATGGTATTGTTTGCCGTGCCCGTGGTGTTGGGTCCTATCTTCTTTTTTGGCAAGCGGGTACGGAGGTTGGCAAAGGAGAGTCAGGATCGCGTGGCGGATCTCGGCGCCCATCTCGATGAAACCCTGCATGAGATCCAGACCGTCCAGGCCTATGGCCACGAGTCGCTCGATAGAGACCGTTTTGCCATTCGGGTCGAAAGCGTCATGGCCACCGCGCGACGCCGGATCCGCTATCGCTCGGGCCTGATCGCCTGCGTGATGATCCTCTCCATCACTGCCATCACCCTGGTGAGCTGGAAAGGGGCGCTGGAGGTGATGGCCGGCACCATCACTGCCGGTGCCCTGACCGCCTTTATGTTTTACGCCGTACTGGTGGCCGGTGCGGTGGCCACCCTCAGTGAAGTGATTGGCGAGATCCAGCGGGCGGCGGGTGCCAGTGAGCGGTTGCGTCAACTGATGGCGACCAAGCCCGCTCTGCAGACTCCGTCTTCACCACGGCAACTTCCCAGTCCGATTCAAGGCGCACTGCGCTTTGAAGGGGTTGACTTTGCCTACCCCGCTGCACCAGATGTGAATGTCCTATCCCAGTTCTCTTTGTCAGTACGACCGGGTGAGACGGTGGCGTTGGTCGGGCCCAGCGGCGCCGGCAAGTCGACCCTGTTTCAGCTGTTGAAGCTGTTTTATCCGCCTGGGGCCGGGCAGATCTTACTGGATGGGGTCGAGAGCAGGGCGTGCGATCCCGAGCATTGGCGTCGTCAATTTGCCCTGGTTTCCCAGGAGCCGGTGATCTTTGCGACCTCGGTGCAGGAAAATGTGCGCTATGGCCGTCCCGATGCCAGCCTTGAGGAGGTCCGTGCTGCCTGTCGTGCCGCTCGGGCGGAGGAGTTTGTTGAGGCCTTACCTCAGGGCTATGACACGGATCTTGGCGAGCGGGGAGTGCGCCTCTCCGGCGGGCAGAAGCAGCGCATCGCCATTGCCAGGGCGATCCTGGCGGATAGGCCCATATTGCTGTTGGACGAGGCGACCTCGGCGTTGGATGCTTTGAATGAAAAGTGGGTTAAGGAAGCGCTGGAGACCCTGATGGAGGGCCGCACCACCTTGATCATTGCCCATCGACTGGCCACCGTAGTGCGTGCCGACCGTCTGGTGGTGATGGCAGGGGGGCGGATCCGTAATATCGGTGATCATGCCAGCCTGTTGAAAACGGATCCCCTCTATCGTCAACTGGCCCAGTTGCAGCTATTGGGAGAGGAAAAGCTCAGCCAGGGAAATATGGCTGAGCAATAGGCGAACGGTTCAGTTGGCGGAGGGTAACGGCGTACGCCTTATCGCTGGTACGCCGCCATCTCGGGTTCAAGGGGGGATTACAGCTGGATCTTGCCCTCTTCAGCGGCGACGACATAGCCCCGGAAGAACTGGTTCAGGGTTTTGGAGATGTGCTTCTCCAGGAGTTCGGCCGCCAGATCCTGGCCGATGGAGGTGCTATCAAACTGGCCCCGTTCGTGATCGATCTGGTCCTGGACACGAAACACGTCGTGATACAGCTCTGTTCCTTGGCGATCTTTGAGGCGGTAAGTGACCTCGAAATCGGCGATTATATTGTACTCGGAGGATGCTAAGCCCAAGGTTAACAGCGACTTTCCAAGGCTTTTCATTGCTTCATAATCTGAGTAGGCCGGGCCTTTCTTGTCGTAGGCAACCAGCTCTGTGGTCAGGATGTAGTCGGGATCTTCATTGGGCGTGAAGGCGGCTTCGGCGGGCAACTGATCGATCATCAACTGCTTGAACCGACTCAGGACTCGGGCTGCGCCGACCGAGATCTTGGCATCTTTGATGGGAACCAGGGCTTGTTGTGTCGCGGCGGTAAAGAGTCCCGGCTCCGGCTGGCTGTACCAGACATCGTAAGCAAACTGCTTGCCGGTAAAACCTTGCCAGTCGATCACTTGGGTTGGTTCGACCTCGACCTTGCCGTGGCTGGCACAGCCGCCCAGTAACAGGAGTCCGATGGCGAACAGGGTGTGGTATCTCAACATACTTTCGTCCTTGTGTGAGGAGTGACGGGTTATTGCATCCTTGCACTGTCGATACTGCATTCGACAGTCATTCCAATTTGCCGTTGAGTTGATCCTTTGTCCAGAATTTCTGTCTAAGCTGGCTGCAGCGCTCGCTTTCACTGCCCTGTCTTTTTGCTTCTGGACCCTGTGCGCATTTGTTTCCAGGGCCTGGCATTGCAGGGGGGTGTTAACGAGGCTTGTGTCACAGGTAACAATCCTGTTGCTTGCGATTGGGAGTGATTACCGTATTCTTGTCGCCCATAGAGACAGTGGACAAAGATCCATACTGAAAATAAAGGACATTCCAGATGATTGATTCGAAATTGCCTTTGGTGGATCTGCACCGCCATCTCGACGGTAACATCCGGCCTGCCACCATCCTGGCACTGGCTCACCAATATGGGCTTGCCCTGCCTGCCAATGATCTGGAAGGGCTCAGGCCCCATATCCAGATCACCGACAATGAACCAGATCTGATGAGCTTCCTGGCCAAGGTTGATTTTGGTGTCACCATGCTCAAGGACTACGACGCCGTTTACCGGGTGGCTTATGAGAACGTCGAAGACCTGAAAACTGCCGGGATCGACTACGCCGAGTTGCGCTTTTCCCCTCACTTTATGGCCCGTACCCATGGATTAAACATGGAGGGGGTGATTGAAGCGGTGGCAGATGCGGTACGTGCTGGCTGTCGCCAGTGGGGGGTTCAGGCGCAGTTGATCGGGATCTTGAGCCGGACCTTTGGTCCAGATGCTTGTCATGGCGAGCTGCAGGCGTGCCTGGCCCATCGGGACAAGTTGGTGGCTTTGGATCTGGCTGGTGATGAACTGGGACAGCCCGGGGTGTTATTTGAGGATCATTTCCGCCTTGCCCGGGATGCCGGTTTGCGGATCACCGCCCATGCCGGTGAAGCTGGCGGGCCGGAAAATGTCTGGCATGCCATCGAGAAGCTGGGTGCTGAGCGCATCGGCCATGGCGTCAAGGCGGTAGAGGATCCCAAGCTACTGGAATACATGGCAAAGCATAAGATCGCCTTCGAGACTTGCCTGACGTCCAATGTTCAGACCACCACGGTCACCGCCATCGCCGCACATCCAGCCCGTCATTTTCTGGCTGCAGGTGTGCCCGTGACTCTGAATACTGACGATCCCGCCGTCGAAGGCATTGAACTGCGTCACGAGTATGAACAGGTTGCCGGCTTGGCCGGACTCACGGCGTCGGATTGTCATCGGATCCAGCGCTACGGCGTGGAAGCCGCCTTTTTGTCCGCTTATGACAAGCAGGCATTGCTGACGGCAAAGGCCCAGTAACAAGGCCGCTTCGCTGCATCGGCAGTGATGGTTGTGGGGCAATGTTTCCCGGAATGGGGTTGGCGGGCACGGGAACCATGAAGGTCCCCGGCCGCCAATGTCGAGCCTGACTGAGATTTGACTGAGTCAGGCTCAACTCAACCGCTCAATTCAATGGCCTTAGTCAAAGCCAATCAAATAGGTATCTACGCTGAAGCTTAGCCCAGTTTGTGGTCCCCCGGTGCTGATCACCAGTTGATTATTCAGGGTACCGAATCCGGGACCGTGAGTCGGAGCCTGAGCATTGCCCAGGGTCTTCCAGCTATCGGTTTGTGGATCGTACTGCTCAACGGAGTTATACACCCCGCTCGAGGAGTCGGCATCGTCCTCTCCGCCTATAACCTGAAGTTTACCGTTCGCGGTACCCACGGCAAATGCCCGGCGTCCATCGGTCATGGGATCGGCATTTGACCAGCTGTTATTGTCCGGATCGTACACTTCCATACTGGCTAGGCTGCCGTTGACCGTCGTACCGTTGGCCAGGCGTTCCCGTCCGCCGAGCACATAGAGTTTACCATCGAGGACGGCGCTACCTGGATTGTCCCTTGTCTGGCTCATCGACGGGCCACTTCGCCAGCTGTTATTGCCCGGGTTGTAGATCCACAGGGTGTCGACCGAGGCCCCCGAGTCTGTCATGCCTCCAGCGATGTAGATCTCGCCGTCGAGGCTCTCGGCCCGGATCCCGCCCAAGGCCACAGGCATGTCGGCAACGGCACTCCAGCTGTTGCTGGCAGGATCGAAACGCCATGCATCGTTAACCGCACCACTGAAGGCGGCTGTCGAGCCACCAAACAGGTAGAGCTCGCCATTATGGTTCACCAGTGCCGGGTTCTCGACCCCCGGACCAGGCTTGGCCGCCAGTTCACTCCATTGGCCGGTGGTTGGATCGAAGGCATAGTGGCTGGTGCGGGGACCACTGCCATTTTTGCCCGCCACCAGATGCAGGCGGCCATTGAGCACGGCACTGCCCGCATCGACCAGGGCGACCGGAGCATCTGTGGTAGCCAGCCAGCAACCCGAGTTGACGAGGGCCATGACCGCGATGCGGTTGGCACCAAACTCGGCGACGTAGAGATCCCCCTGATGTTCGCTCAGTACCAGGGGATCCACCAGATCGAAGCCGATCTTCTCCTTGAGCAACACCTGATCGCCACTTTCATTGAGAACGAGCCGTTCGACGCCATCGTTCTTGGAGTAATTGGTGTACATCAGGTTGCCCTGCAGGGCACCACAGGCACGACTGGATCGGTATTCGATCAGGCCGTTTGCCGACAGATTGTTACCCAGGGTGTATGTAGGCGGTTCGTAGTTCGACAATGGATTGACGCCCTGTAAGCTGCCGTCTTTGAACACGCACTCGTCCCGGCTGGGATTGGGGTGACCGTAATACTGACCGGATTCGAGCCGGAAGAGCAGATCGGGCTGAACCCCGGGATTATCGCCCCCTTGAGAGACGGGGCGCGGATCGCCAAACCCGGAACAGTCAGGGGTCGGCCTGGGTGGGAATGCGCCGGTGACCCCTAGACCATTGTCCGTAGCATAGGCTTCCCCGTTGCTGTGGAACACAAAGTCATAGCTGTTGCGCAGTCCGGTCACCCAGTTGTCCACATCACAGGGATTGGGGCCGAAGATATTGGGGCTATTATCACAACTTCCGTCGAAGCCGGAGGCGAAGACATCGGCCACCAGGATAGCGGCAGACAGCGGCTGTTCGGCGCGATCACCAAACTCTGTGTCGGCGATGGCAGGGTCCACGGCAGCGCCTGCTCCCGTGATCCCACCGATGGCGATATAGAGTCGATCGTCCGGCCCAAAGTGCAGGCTGTTTGGACCGTGGTTGGCCTTGGCACGGGGCAGCCCCGTAATGATGGCTTCAGCATTCTGCCAGTTGTTGCCGCTGATCCGAGTCACGATCCCGCTGTTGATCACCCCGTCATCCACCGAAGGACTGGAGTGGTTCAGCCACAGCGAAAAGCCATTGGGGTCGGAGGGGGTGTCATGGTGGACCGTGATCCCCAAGGTCATCCTCGGGCCATGCAGATCCGTGAGGGCGTCGATCACCACGTCGCTGCTAACCGTGCGATCCTCGTTAAAGGTCAGTTCGTGGATGGTGCCAAACAGTTCGGTGACATAGAGTTTGCCATTGGGTCCCCAAACCATGGAGCTTGGGAAACTCAACGCATGGGTGGAGATCTTATTGAAGGACCATTCGCCGTTACCGGGGATCGGGCCACCGCCGTTGCTGTCATCTTCGACAATCTCGAAGAATTCAAAGGTGTAGGGTAGGGCGCTGTTGGCGTTCCTGTGGCTGGTCATCAAGCCGGTGAAGGTGCGAGTGCCGATCTGGGGATCGATCCCGGCGGCATCGAAGCTGAAGAACTCCGCCGGCAAAGGAATGGTGGCCAGCACGGATTCACCGCCGCCATTGATGCTGACTCGACCTTGCAGTGTCAGATCGTCTGGGTTGGCGATGAGCACTAATTCCAGGGTTTGGCCCGTCAGATCGCCCACCGTGGTGCGATCGGCTTGTTGGCGCACACCGTTCCACTCGTACAACATTTCAACGTTGTTGATGCCGTTGGCGGAGAGCAAGACCAGTTTGACATAGTGATCTTCACTGAATCCGAACCAGAGCCCCGCCTGTTCATAGTTGCTGGTGCCGTTGGGCGGATCCACCAGTTGTGTGCTGATCCGTGCCACCTGATTGGCACCGGCAAAGCCGACACCCAGTGCGTTGTCCAGATCATTATCGCCGAGATACTGGAGGCCAGCGGTGCTGGTGATGGTAAGACGCTCGGTTTGCTGGTTAAGATCCAGCCGATCTGCCAGGTAACCGACGCCATTGCTGCTCTCTTGCAGGAAGGTGAATCCAGTGCCATCACCAAGTCGGTCGTTCAGCCCCCCGGCATCCTGGTCGAACTCCAGCCTGAATGGCAGGGTGACCTTGATCTGCTCGCAGATCACCAGCCCACAGTTGGATCCACCGCCGCCATCGGCAGTTACGGTCAGGGTGACGGGTACGTCCACCGGTAACGCACCGTTGGCCTCAAAACGAATGGTTTCGTTGTAGCTCCCTTCGTTCAAACTGGTGCTGTCGATCTGGACTGTGGCCAGTGCCGGTTGGACTCCGTTATCGATAATGACGTTGAGCCACTCGGCACTTTCGCTGGCGGAGACGACTAAGGGGGAGTCATCGGACGCACCAACCGAGACCGACCGGGTTTGCAGACCCTGCCCCTCGGTGGCACTGACACTCAGCGCCGAGGGCGTGGCCTCTAGTGTCGTGATACCTGAATCTACGGCAAAGCTGGCGCTGATCACCAAGGGACCGGAATCGGTTTGCACCTCGGCGGTCACCGGGTAGCTGCCCGAGGCCAGGGTGCTGGTGTCGAAGGGGCGGGCATTGCCATTCCCCTCGGTGCCCATCATGTCATAGGGTGCCCGGTTTTCGATCTGGCTCGGTGTCCCATTGGGAGAGCTTTGATTAAAGAAGAAGCGCACACGGTTGATGTTATTCTCGGGTTCGACAAAGACATAGATATTGCCGGCCAGGGTCTGTCCGGCCAACGGGACGGCGCCACTGCGATCAGCCTGCTGACTGATTTGGAGGCTGTATGGGCTGTTGCCATCAACGACACTGAGCGAGACCGAAAAGGTTACATCGGGAAATCCCGAGGCCTCTGCCGTCAGGGCCGCGTTGTAGTTACCGGCGGTCAATGCGCTGCTGTCGATCTGATAACCGATCTCGACAGGTGTGGTCCCTGAGCTTTGTGACAGCATCAGCCAATCCGCATCACTGGAGAGCGTGACACTGTAGGCTGCGCCATCGCTGGCTTCGAGCGTCACCGAGTCATTGCTGCTTTGGCTCGGTGGCAGGGTGTAGCTGGCCGAGCCGGGAACGAAACGCAGGGACAGTGCCTGCTGGTTATCGACAGTGAAGTCGGCCCGCTCTTCAAAGATGCCACCCGAGGTCGGGGTGATCTGGGCGACGACGTAGTGGCTGCCATCCGCAAGGCTTGCGGTGTCAAACGGGTTGCCGACGTCTTCATCTGTGCCTGCGAAATCGTAGGGGGCGAAGTTTTCGGTCTGGAAGATGGGGCCGCTGCTGCCATTATCCAGATAGAAGCGCACTCGGCTGATGGCCTGACTCTCTTGATAGAAGATGTACTGGACACCGGAGAGACTGGCGCCATCGAGCGGTTGGGAGTTGCTTCGGTCCGGACTGCTGCTGACGCGCAGTTCAGCCTGAGAAGGCATTGAAATTGCGAGTAAGCCAAACAACAGAATTGGCAAAAGAGTAACGCCCCGGATCCACATAATTTGGTTCTCCGACAAACAGTTAAGACAGCTTTGTCATCCAATACGACTCTATAGGGGATCCTTTCCCTTGGTGGCTTTTCGAAAGATACTGAGCATAGTTCAGGCATTGTTATGTGCCAGAAATTGAGTGCTTTCCGGCAGAGGCAAATTGTTTTAGATCAAGTTTTGCAAGGGCTCAGGTGGCTTGATGATTAATCAGAAGATTGATTTTTTTGGGATTGTTGACTGTGCCCGGCCGGATCGGTTTGGGGTTTAGAAACAACCGATTTAGGGGAACCCGTCTGACTGGCGGCCAGACGGGTAACGAGGCGGGCTCAGGAGTGGGCTGGGGGAGAGATGCGATAGAAGCTGGCAAACAATACCGGAACCACGATCAGGGTCAGCAGAGTGGCAAAACCCAGGCCAAACATGATGGTGACCGCCATCGACGCGAAGAAGGCGTCGGCCATCAGGGGGATCATCCCCAAGATGGTAGTCAGCGCCGCCATGGAGACGGGACGGACCCGGCTGATGGCACTGTCGACCACGGCCTGATAGGCGGCTTTGCCGGAGTCCAGTTCGCAGTTGATCTGATCCATCAGCACAATGCCGTTTTTCAGTACCATGCCCGACAGGCTCAACAGGCCCAGCAGTGCGGTAAAGCTGAACGGGTTGTTGGTGAGCAGCAGGCCGGTGGTGACGCCGATCAGTGCCAGGGGCACGGTTAACCAGATCACCAGCGGCTTGCGCAGTGAATTAAACAGAAACACCGTGATGATGAACATGATGAGATACCCCATTGGCAGGGAAGTGAACAGCATCTCTTCAGCATCCTTCTGGGCTTCATACTCTCCGCCCCAGCTCAGCTCATAACCCGGCGGCAGTGCGATCGCCTCGACTTGTGGCTGGATGCGGTCAAACAAATTGGCGGCGGTGTCGTCACCCAAAATGTCGTGATCGGCCATCACCGTCAGCGTACGTTTACGATCCCGGCGCTGAATGAGCGAATCCTGCCACTCGATGTCGATACGGCTGATCACCTGCTGGATCGGTACATAGGATTGCAACTTTGGGCTCCAGATCCGCAGGTTATCCAACGACTCCAGATCGCCACGTTCATCAAAGGGCAGACGCGCAACAATGGGCAGCATACGGGTGCCGTCGCGGTACAGACCCACCTGTGAGCCGGTGTTGGCGCTGAGCAGGGTGGTGGCGATGGACTCGTTGCTGATCCCCAAACGTCGGGCCTGGGATTCATTGATCACGGGAACCAGCACCTTGGTGCGCTCACGCCAATTGTGACGGATATTTCGGGCCCCTGGATCCTGCTTCAGGGTGTTTTGTACCTCCTGCGCTAATTCACGCAACACGTCGGGATCCGGCCCTATCAGTCGGGCTTCAATTTTGGCCGCCGGTGCCGGCCCTATTTCCATCAGGCGCAGTTGAAACTGGGCTTGCGGGTAACGATCTTCCAGCTCGGCATCGATCTTCTTCATCAGTGCGGCCTGACTGTCTCGATCCCGCATGCGGATCTGCATCTGGGCGAAGGCTTCGTAGCTGTGCTCCGGGATGTAGGTCAGGGTAAAGCGACCCATGCCGCGGCCCGTGGTGGAGGAAACAAACTCCACGCCTTCCTGTTGTTGCAGGAAGGCTTCCACCTCTCGCAGATTGTCGCGGGTGGTGCGGAGATCCGTGCCCTGTGGCAGCCACATATCCAGGTAGAAGATCGGCGTATTTGACGGTGGGAAGAACGCCTGTTTGACCGAGCCGAAACCGGCACCAGCGGCAATGAGCAGGGCAAACATACCAGCCAGGGTCACGCTCTTGTGCTTCATGGCCCACTTCAGGGTGCGACCAAAGATCACAAACAGCATGCCCTTGTAGGGATCTTCCACTTCGTCACCATCATCGGCCATCTGTTCCGGCAGGATCAGATCTGCCAGGAAGGGGGTCAGCGTCAGGGCGGTGATCCAGCTTAAGAACAGCGAGAAAAACAGCACCCAGAACAGGGATCCCATAAACTCACCGGTGGCATCCGGCGAGAGGCCGATGGGAGCGAATGCCATGATGGCGATCACCGTGGCGCCCAGCAGTGGCCAGGCGGTTTGACGGACGATCTCGATGCTCGCTTGCAGCTTGGTTCGGCCCCGCTTGAGCCCCACCAATATGCCTTCCACCACCACGATGGCGTTATCCACCAGCATCCCCAGGGCGATGATCAGGGCGCCCAGGGAGATCCGTTGTAGCTCGATGTCGGCATAATCCATGGCGATAAAGGTGCCGAGCATGGTCAGCAGCAGTACCAGGCCGATGATCAGGCCGCTGCGCAGCCCCATGGCGAACAGCAGCACAATGATCACGATCCCCACAGCCTGAGCCAGGCTGAGGATAAAGCCGTTGACCGAGGACTCCACCTCCTTAGGTTGATCGTACAGAGTATGCAGTTCAAGGCCGGCTGGGCGAGACAACTCCAATTGGGCGATGCGATTGTCGAGGCGTTTGCCCACTTCCACCACATTAACGCCCTCGCTGAATGAAATGCCAAAGGAGAGAGCGGGTTCACTGTTATAAGCCAGCAGGTGAGATGGGATCTCCTCCAGCCCCCGGTAGATATTGGCCACATCGGACAGACGCACCAACTGACCACTGTCACGGCCATGAATGATGGGATCGATGTTGGAGTCCAAGCCGCCGGGACGCAGGTACAGGCTTTCGCCATTGATGGTGATCTTACCCGCATCCAGCACGGCATTTTGTTGATTGAGCAGGCCAATGACCTGTTGGAAGTCGAGATCCAGCGCCGCCAGTTTTTTCAGGGAGATCTCGACAAACAGCTGCTCCTGTTGATCGCCTTCCACCTGAATTTTGCCGATGCCATCCACCAGCTCCAACTCACGCTTGAGCATGTCGCTGTACTGTTTTAGCTCGGTATAATCAAAGCCTTTGCCGGTGATCAGCAACATCACACCAAACACGTCGCCGAAATCGTCCATCACTTGAGTCGGGCGGGCGCCCGGCGGCAACATGGGCTGTTGATCGTTAACCTTGCGGCGCAACTCATCCCAGATCTGCGGCAGTTCATCGGCACCGTAATCCATCTTCATCGACACCTGGATCTGAGACAGGCCCGGTGACGAGGTGGAGACGATGAAGTCGACGTAGGGGAGCTGGCGGATCGCCTGCTCCAGCGGATAGGTGATCTCCTCTTCGACCTCCTCGGCAGTGGCGCCCGGATAGGCGGTGATCACCATGGAATCTTTGATGGTGAAGGCGGGATCTTCCAGCCTGGCGAGGCTGTTAAACGCGTTCAAGCCACCGATGGCGAGGATCAACAGGAACATCCAGCTGATCACCCGGTGCTGAATGGCGTATTGGGCAATGTTCATGATTACTGCTTATCCTGTTGCTGCGCTGGGTTGGCGGACGAGTGGGGGCGCACGGTCATGCCGTCGCGCAGGCGTGATAAACCGGTGACGATCAACCGGTCGCCGGTATTGATGCCATCAATGATCTGGGCGCCAGAGTGGGTCAGCTCACCGATGGTGACATTGATGCGACTGGCCTTATCCTGCTCCAACCGCCAGGCATAGAACTGCCCCTGCTCCGCACCGGACTGCAGGGCAGTCATGGGCACGGTAAAGCCCTCGGGCAGGTCCAGTTCCGCGGCTTTCATATCGACCACCACGGTCACCGGCTGACCCGGGCGGATGGGCTCCGCCGTGGGCGCCATGGTCAGCCACATATGGAAGGTGCGGCTGCTGGGATCCAGCTCCAGCGTGTGCTCCAGATAGCGGGCCGGATAAGACTTACCTGAGCCGGTCACTCGGATCAGCGGTTGATAGTCGCTGTTGTCTGGTTGGCCGGGATCCACCTGTGACAGCAGGGCGTCCGGCAGCGGCACTTGGATATCGACACGGTCATTGCGATACAGGGTGATCACCGCTTCGCCCGGCTGCACCGTCTCAAAGTCTTTCTTATTCACCTCAGACACCACGCTATTAAACGGCGCAAACAGCTCGGTGTAGCGCAGGCCCAGCTCGGCCGCTTTTTGATTGGCTTTGGCCAGACGATGATTGGCCGCCAGTTCATCCAATTCCGCCTGAGACAGCAGATCTTGCCCCGCCAGCGTCTGGGCGCGGCGCAGCTGGCGATCCAGCAGGGCATACTGGGCCTTGGCATCGGTCAGGGCATCCCGCGCGGTGCTGTCGATCAGGCGGGCGATCAGTTGCCCTTTTTTCACGGTTTGGCCGGACAGCACGGCGATGTCGCTGATCTTGCCATCGACGCGAAACGACAGACGGGTGAGATCCGCGGGGACCACACTGGCGTTAAACTCACGTTGGTTATTCAGCACATCGGCGACCACCGTCAGGGTGGCAACCCGCATAGGTTCGGCTATCGTCTCGGCTCGCTCGCTGCTGCAGCCCGCCAGCGTCAGGCTGATGGTGGCGGCCAGCGCCAAGGGTTTCAGTAGGCTGTTTTTTACTTTCAACATCTTAAATTCCTCGCTCGCGCTGCCAAGGGCGCACTTGTTGTCCCTCGACCAACTGCTCGCCGCCGACGGCCACCACCTTGTCACCGGCGGACAGCCCTTGGGTGATCTCGCCTTGTGGGTTCAGCCGCAATAGCACCAGCTCCAGCGTCATATCGGCTTTGAGCCGCCATGCCCGGGCACGGTTGGGGCCTCTATCCATTAAGGCGCTATCCGGTAGCGCTAATGCTGTGGGGCGGGCCAGCGGGTTATCCAGCGTCACTTGTGCAGTCATGCCCGGCAGGATGTTGAGCGCATCGGGGCGCTCCACCGTGAGTAGGACACGGTAACTGTTGGTGTCCGGATCCGGCTGGGGCGAGATCTCTTTCAGATAGGCGTCCAACTGCTGGCCGGGAAAGGCGTCAAAGGTGACGACAGGACGGGCCTCGTCCACCGAGGCCAGCACCTGGCGGTATTGGATTGGCAGGTTAAACGCCACGTCCAACTGGGCATCACTTTGCAGGTTCAACACCGGCTGATTAGCGCCCACCACCTCAAAGGGGCGGGCGTGGGTCAAGGCGATCTGGCCATCAAACGGGGCGGTCAAACGGGTGTAGCGCAGTTCGGTTTTGGCTTGCTCCAGCTGGGCTTGCGCCACCGTGAGCTGGGTTTGTGAGCGATCCAGCTGATCGTCACTGATCAACTGGCGGGCGTGCAGCGTGGTGTCCCGCTCCAGTCGGACCTTCGCCAGCTGATACTCCGCCTGGCGCGCCTCAACGGCCACCTGATAGTCGGATGGATCCAACTCGGCCAGTGTCTGGCCGGCTTTGACTTCATCCCCCATGCGGACTCGCAATGCTCGGATCTCGCCGGGCACCTGAAACGCCATGCGGGCGCGATTATTGGCTTCGATCTGACCGGCAAAGCGGATGGTTTGATGATCCGCGAGAGCGGGGATCTCGATTATCTTGACTGGCTTAATGCCACTTAACTGTGGCTCTGCGTGGGCTGCGAAGTTAAGGCTGATCACAGCGCCAACGGTGATGATGGCGGCCAAACTGAACAGCTTAAGCTTGGTGGAGAGCGATTTCATCTTCGTCCCTTTAGGATTGGGCAGGTGACTATACATGCGTATAATATATTTACTGTCCGAGTGGATAGCAAGTATATTATCCGGGTGGATAGCAAGTTTGCTGTACTGATGGATAGTAAAGTAGGCTGGATCGGGCATAATGGGCCCGTTCCCGGCGCCCTGATTAGATGAATGGCGTGATTGAGTTATAGGTAAGCGTATGATTGAGAAACGTTCAGGTAGGCAGAGTGCCGACTCGGCTGAACACACCAAAGATCAGATCTTGTGTGCCGCCGCGGCGCTGTTTTGCGAAAAAGGCTACGACAAGGTCTCGGTACGGGAGATCAGCGAACGTGCGGGGGTTTCCCACGGCCTCATCCGTCATCACTTCGGCGCCAAGCAGCAGGTTTGGGAGCGGATCTGTGACGGCGTGCATCAGGAGTTCGGCCTTATTCTTGAGCGACTGGTCTCGGAGATGGATCCGTCGATGTCAGCCAATGTGCGCCTGTATACCTTGATGAGCCGGTTGACGGCCACCCTGTTACTGGATCCCCGTCCCTGTCAGTTGATGGCCGGTGCGGTTCGGGAAAATACCGAACTGTTTGATTACCTTAAGGACCATCCAACCTCAATGGTGATGCCTATCGAGCAGGCCTTGAAAGAGGCGCAGGACGCCGGATTCATGCGTGACTCCAGCGTTGGGGAGCTCAAGTGGATGATGATTGTCCACCTCGATGCGGCAACGACCCTGACGCCCATGCTGCAGGAAACCTATGGTGAGGATAAATCTCTGGCGCTGTACCGCCACTGGTTGATGTATTGCCGCAGTTTGGGCTCGATGCTCGGGATCGAACACGATACTTTCCCGCGTCCGGCGACGCTGGAAGAGATCGCGATTGAACGTACCTGCGGACTGAGCCGCTAAAGGCAGAGCCGTTGGCCAAAGCCCCGACATAGATCGGGGCTTTTTGCGTTTTCAGGGGGCACCCGCGGTGTCTAAGCCAATGCCGTCGCCGGTCACTGAGCGCTCAGCGGGCGCGGTCGATTGACTCCTTCTGATCAGGGGCTCGTCACTTGCGGGCCTTAAACAGGCGTAAACGGTTGGCATTGCTGACCACTGTGATGGAGGAGAGCGCCATCGCCGCCCCGGCGATCATCGGGTTGAGCAGGGTGCCGGTCAACGGGTAGAGCACACCGGCGGCAACCGGAATGCCAATGCTGTTGTAAATAAAGGCCCCCAGCAGGTTTTGATGCATGTTTTTCAGGGTGGCGCGAGAGAGTTGCAGCGCGTCCACCGCGCTCATCAAGCTATGGCGGATCAGGGTGAAGTGGGCACTCTCCTTAGCGATATCACTGCCACTGCCCATGGCCATGCTGACGTGGGCGGCGGCCAGGGCGGGCGCATCGTTGATGCCATCGCCGATCATCAATACCCGGTGTCCCTGCGCACTGAGCTGCTCCACCAGGGCGGCTTTCTCACCGGGCTGAACGCCGGCATACAGGTCATCGATGTTGGCCTGTTTGCCGATCGCACGAGCGGTTTTCTCGGTGTCGCCGGTCATCATGATCACCCGCTTGCCCATGGCCTGCAGTTGGGCCACGGCGGCGGCACTGTCCTCGCGCAGGGGGTCGCTGACGCCCAATACCGCGATGACTTCTCCCTCACTGGCCACAAATATCGGCGTCGCGCCTTGCTCGCTGATGGCGTCGGCGTGCGCCTGGATGGCCGTCGATAGGGCGGGCATAAAGCGGGCGTTGCCGATCAGCCACTGCTGGCCGTCGAACGAGGCGCTGATCCCTTTGCCCGGATGGGCCTGAAACGCCGAGGGCTTCGATGGCGCCGTCAGGTAGGGACGGAAGGCCATCGCCAACGGGTGCTCGGAGTGGCCCTCGATGGCGGCGACCGCGTTGAGCAGCACCGTTTCATCGCCATGATAGATATGGCGGTGGGTCAGCTTGGGCTGGCCCTGGGTCAGGGTGCCGGTTTTATCCAGCACCACGGTATCGATGGCATCGGTGAGCTGCAGTGCGGCGGCGTCCCGCACCAGGATCCCCAGCTCGGCGGCGCGGCCCACACCAATGTTGACCGACATGGGCGTGGCCAGACCCAGAGCGCAGGGGCAGGCGATGATCAGCACTGTGGTGGCGGTCACCAGCATATAGCTGATGGTCGGCTCTGGGCCGAACAGGCCCCAAACCACCGCGGTCAACACCGCGATCGCCACCACCACGGGCACGAAAACGGCGGCGATCCGATCCACCAGGCGGGCCAGCGCCGGCTTGGAGTTTTGCGCCGTGCGCACCATCTCGACGATATGGGCCAGCAGGGTGTCACTGCCGGTGGCGGTGACCCGATAATCCAAAGCGCCTTGCTGGTTTTGCGTCCCCGCGCTGACGCGATCGCCCGCACTCTTGGCCACGGCGATGGGCTCACCAGTGAGCATGGCTTCGTCGATGTAGCTGTGGCCATCCACCACCACCCCATCCAGTGCCACTTTCATCCCTGGCTTGAGGCGGACGCGCATGCCCGGCTCAATCTCGGCCAGCGGCGTGATCACCTCCTGCTGATCCACCATGACCACAGCTTCCGGTGGCTGCAGATCCAGCAGCTTTTCCAATGCGCGGGAGGCACGGCGCTTGGCCTTGGTCTCGATGGCGTGACCCAGCGAGATCAAACCGATGATCATGGCCGAAGCTTCAAAGTAGACATGGCGGGCGGCTTCTGGAAAGAAGCCGGGACTGATCACCACCAGCATGGAGTAGAGCCAGGCACTGCCGGTGCCCAGCGCCACCAGGGTGTCCATGGTGGCACTGCCACGACGCAGGGCAGACCAGGCATTGGTGAAAAACAGGCGGCCCGCGCTCATCAGCATGGCCAGGGTCAGCAGGCCGGCGATCCCCCAACCCAGTTGCAGGGCAGGGGAGGTGATCATCATCGAGCCCCCCAGCAGGCCGTAGGCCATCATAGGGATCCCAAGACCCAGAGCGATGGCGGTGTCGCGCAGGAAACGGCGGTATTGCGACTGGGTTTTCTGCTCCAGTTTATCGCGTCGCTCCTGCTCACTGCGCATCGGCTCGGCAGGGTAACCCGCCTGCCGCAAGGCGTTCAGTACGGGCGTGATCTCATCGCATTGTACTTGCAGGCTCTGCTCCGCCAGACTGACGCTGACGTGAGACACCCCTGGGGCGCTGGCTGCCGCGTTTTCGACGGCGCGCACACAGCTGGCACAGGTCATGCCGGCCACCAGCAGATGGTGTGTGGTGCCTCGTTTGGGCTTCGCCGTGTTGCTGAGAACGGCGGGATCCGGGTTGACGTTCAGCGGCGTTAAGGGAGCCTGGGTGTGAGCGGTCGTCTCTGGTTCCGGCTCAACGGGGGGCTGGGTATCAAAGCCAAGTTCGCGGATCAGGCCGCGCAGCGTGTCGGCGTCGATGGCGCCGTGCACCGTCATGGCCTCTTTATTGACACTGAACTGCTCAATGTCGCTACGCTGCTCAAGCGCTGCTTCCACCTTCTTGACGCAGCGGCCACAGTTCAGCCCATATAAGGGATAGTGGCGTGCCATTGAGTCAGAATTCGGGACGGCAAACCCAAGCGCTTCAATCAGCTCGACCGCCTGTGCACGGCTGATGGTGCCATGCAGGGTCATTTGGGTTTTGCTGATCTCAAAGTGCTCTACGTCGCTGCGCTCACTCAGGGCAGCGGAGACTTTGTTGACGCAGCGCTGGCAGTTGAGGCCAGCCAATGGAAGCGCTAGGGACATCGTGTTTTCCATCTCGATTCGGTATGCTGACAGCATAAAGCTTCCAGCTACTGTAAGGTCAAGCGTGAATATCAGTGAAGTGACCCAGCGCACGGGCGTGCCCCAGAAAACCATCCGTTTTTACGAGCAGCGGGGCCTGTTGACCCCGCCCGAGCGAGCAGGCAACGGCTATCGGACGTACGCCGCAAATCACCTGGCGGAGATCTTAATGATCAAACGGGCTCGCCTGATCGGCTTCAGCCTCGATGAGTGTCACTCACTGTTGGCCCTGTCGCGGGATCCCCATCGCTCCAGCGCAGACGTTAAGCAACACGCACTGGATAAGTTGACGGAGATCGACAGTAAGATCGCCGAACTCGAAGCGATGCGTACCACCTTGGCGGCCCTAACCCAACAGTGCCCCGGCGATGGCTCTCCGCAATGTCCTATCCTGATGGCCCTGAGCGAGACGCCCTGCAAGCACAACAGCTGAACGGGCTCCCAGCGAATAAGAGCCTGTCAGGGCGCGACCCTTAGTCTGAATGCATGTCGCTGCCGTGCGTTTGCTGCGGTAGTTTGGCGCTTTGTTGGCTTAGCGTTAGGGGAGTCCGAATGGACAAGGCATTGGCGGGTAAAACCGTGTTTCTGACCGGCGGTTCACGGGGCATAGGGCAAGCCATCGCGGTGCGCTTGGCGCAGGCGGGGGCCGACATCGCCATCGGCTCGAAATCGTCCGAGCCCCATCCCACCTTGCCGGGCACCATCCATGAGACCGCCGAATTGGTCGAGCAGGCAGGGGGCAGGGCGCTGGCCATCGAACTGGATGTGCGGGACCAAGCCAGCATTCAGGCAGCTGTCGAGCAGACGGTGGGCCATTTCGGCGGCATCGATATCTGCATCAATAACGCCGGGGCTTTTTGGCTGCAGCCGTCGATGGAAACCCCGGCCAAGCGCCACGATCTGCTGTTTCAGATCAACGAGCGTGCCTGCTTCCTGGTGACCCAGGCCTGCTACCCCTACTTGAAACAGTCCGACAATGGTCATGTGCTCAGCCTGGCCCCGCCACTGGATCTCAAACCCATCTGGTTTCAGCACACCTCCCCCTATAGCGTCTCCAAGTACGCCATGAGCCTGTACACCTTGGGGTGGGCCAAAGAGTTCGCTGCCGACGGCGTGGCCGCCAATACCCTGTGGCCGCGAACCGGCATCGAATCCCCCGCCGCCCTGTTTCACGGCGGCGACGAGCTGCGCCGAGAGTTTCGTAAAGCCGAGATCATGGCGGACGCCGCCCTTGCCATCGTCAGCAAGCCAGCTTCGGAATTTACCGGCAACTTCTGCATCGATGACAGCCTGCTGTATGCCGAAGGGGTGCGGGATCTTGATCGCTACAGCGTAGAACCCGGCGCCGCCCTGGTGCCGGACTACTTTGTGCCCGACAGTATTGCCGCGCCACCGGGCGTCAAGCTCAGCCAGTTTCGCATGTACCCGTTGGATTGAGGTGTCAGCTTAGCGTCGGGCTGGATGTGCGCCTGAAGATGGGCGCCGATGCTTGTGAGTCTTCGCAACGCATTGATATGCATTGATAAGCATCGAGTGATTGGGTCTAGCGACCGTAAGGGATGCGGTCGCGTGCGAGCGGTTTGGCCGCTTGCTGAGCTCGTTAGCGCCAGTTGATCCAGGGATCGTCGCTGGCTTTCGATGCAGAGGTGCTCGTCTCGCCCCTGGAGCCGCTTTTTCCCCGCTTTTTGTCACCATCGCGCGAACCGTATGAGGCACTGCGGGCGCCACTAAAGCCTCTGCCTGAGCCCTTGCCGCCTTGACGGAACCCGCCATTTTTCTGGTGGGATTGGGCTTTCTCCTCGCGCTTCTTACGCTGCTCTTCGGCATCTTCAAAGCTCAGTGCTTTGGGCTCGCCGATCTTGTGATGATCCGGAACGATGCGATCTCGCGGGGGCAGCGCAAACTGTTCCGATGAAGGTCGGGGCAGGCTCTTAAACGTATACAAATAGAACACTTCCAGTTTGTGGCGTGCCCACTCGGTTTTCTTTAAGAACTTCAAACTGGACTCAATCGTCGGGCGATTTTTAAAACAATGGATATTTAAATACGCATCCAATAACTCAAATCCATATTGGTCCACCACCTGCGTCAGCATGTCTTGCAAACTAAGACCATGTAGTGGGTTGTTTTCATAATTAATTTTGTCAGTCATTCGATTTTCCAATATGGACAGCCTGAGTGACATTGTACGCTCGAATGCCCTTCAGGCACAGCTGGCTGCGATGGGTCTGCAAACAACCGAGAGGCTAGCTACGGCGCGCAGCGTAGGGAAAGCCGAAGGGGGAGTGTTTGCATGGTCATTGACCTCTGTAACCCAGCATGCTGACGGGGTGTGCTTCCGTTGTCCCATCAACCTGACGCCCTGGTACGATCTTGATGTGATCAAATAGGCGAGATCGCAACCATTCGAACCGGCTCCCCGGCGTCGGTTTTCCTTGTGTTGGCGACTTGATATTCGCTACTAGTGCATTTTTATGCGCGGTTGCGAGATTTTTTGAGAAGTGGTTATGAGTGTTGAGATCTGGCTGGCCTATCTGGGCGTGATTGGGTTGTTGATTGTGTTTCCGGGACCTTTTGCCCTGTTGTGCGTGACCCATGGGGCGCAGCATGGCCGACGACGTTCGCTGGCGACCATCGCGGGTGGCACGCTGGCGTCATTGACCCTGATGGCGGCGTCGGCGCTGGGCCTGGGGGCGGTACTGGCCAGTTCGACAACGGCCTTTATGGCGGTAAAGCTGTTTGGTGCTGGGTATCTGATCTACCTGGGGGTGTCAGCCTGGCGGGAGGGAAGTGTCGAGTTAACCGCAGCAACCACCACCGAACAAGGCATGGGCCGGATGAGTCGCTGGCGCCTGTTGCGCACCGGTTTTATGGTGGGGATCAGTAACCCCAAAGGTCTGCTGTTCTTTGCGGCTCTGTTTCCGACCTTTATTCAGATCGACCAGCCGTTCCTGGCGCAGATCATGATCCTGGCTTTGACCTGGGTTGTTCTCGATTCGCTGGTGATGTTTCTCTACAGCATGCTTGGTACGCGTATTACCCCTTGGTTTGCAAAGTGCCGGAATCAGCAGCGATTTAATCGAGTTACGGGCGGATTGTTTGCCAGTGCGGGTGGGGCATTGCTGTGGCGCACGGCTCGGGAGTGATGTCTGAGCGAAGATCAATGGCTCGGATCGAGGCCCCGACAGGCATACCGTCGAGACCTCAATTTGGGCTTAAAATTGATAATCCAGCAAAAAGTGGAGGTTTGAGTCACTCTCTTTGAGGGCTTCCCAGCGGGTGTGGCTGCGCACGTACTCCAGGGTCAAGCCCAGTCCCATGCGCCAGCGGAACTCCATGGCCAGGTTGGCCCCATAGCTGCGGCCATCCAGGCGGTAGTCCTGTTGCCAGTGGGGATCCTCATCCGGGTACCAGCGACGCTGCTCCCCCTTGAGCCGGTTGTCCCGGTAGTAGGGGCCGCCGTACAGCAGCACGAGATCCGAAGCCCGGTAACCCAGGATCCAGGCGGCATCGATCCCGGTGATGTCATGGGCCCAACGATCATAAACGTCGTTCTTGTCCTGATCACGCAGCGTCCGTTGTCGACTCTGTGACTGGGTTAGTGCTCCCAGGGTCAAGGCCTGGGACAGGTTTCCTTCGGAAGCGTTACCCCGACCCTCTCCCCAGAACTGGTATTGGATCTGGTAGAGGGTACCGCTCTCTTCGTCCCGAACCGCGAGGGCAAGCTTGGGGGCGACCGTCAGGCTGCCACGAACTCCAAAGTCCACTTCATAACCTCGATGAGTGAGCGCATCCTCATCCACCCAGTAGTTGGCAGTCGTCGCCGAGCCCAGGGTCAAACCAACCTTGGGTCGCCAGGCCTCGCTGCTGATCTCCGGGCTGTCCAGGCGGGTATTGCCTGTGCTGAGGTAAACCGGGTTGGCACAACCGGAGAGCAGCAGGGCGATAAGGGGATACAGGAGCGATCTCAACATGGGGCATTCAGTAGGGCAGTCCAATTTGGCCGGGAGTATCGATGATTGGCTTGGTGAAACGCCAGTCGGCTTGGCGAGTTTGTGATCGCCTAGGAAAAAGAGGAAATGGTTACAGTGGGTTACAAAGGGCCTCTGTATCGTTTCTGGGTGGGGCCTGGGACGGTTAATGCTGACGGAGAGGCAATGCAAACAGGCCCGGTGCGTATGCGCCGGGCCTGTGTTTTTTTAGTCTGAGCCCAAGGCGGGCTTAGCGACGGAAGTCCACCACTTCGGTGTTTTCCAGGGTGATCTCGGTGTGTGCAGGACGGGTCTGGGCCAGTACCTTGCCATGACGGATGGAGTAGCGCACCGGCACCTGGCGGCGCAGGGCATCAAAGCCGTTTTCCGCCGGCAGCACCAGCAGGCTCATGGGCTTACCCACCTCGATGCCGTATTGATCTTCCACCTGCAGGGTGCGGGCGCTGTGGCGGCCAATCAGCTTGAGGCTGTCATTGAGCTGGTCATAGCCCATGATCTGACACACGTGCATGCCCATGTGCAGCACCTGCATCATGTTGGCCGTTCCCAGGGGATACCAGGGATCGAACACATCGTCGTGGCCGAAGCAGACGTTGATCTCGGCGGCCAGCATCTCCTTGACCCGGGTGATCCCGCGGCGCTTGGGATAATCATCGAAGCGGCCCTGCAGGTGGATGTTCACCAGGGGGTTGGCGACGAAGTTGATGTCGGACAGTTTCAGCAGACGGAACAGGCGTGATGCGTAGGCCCCGTTGTAGGAGTGCATCGCCGTGGTGTGGCTGGCGGTGACGCGATGGCCCATGCCACGCTCGTAGGCCAGGGTGGCGAGGGTCTCGATGAAGCGGGACTGCTCGTCGTCGATCTCGTCGCAGTGCACGTCCACCAGACAGTCGAACTCTTCGGCCAGGCTGAACATGTAGTGCAGCGACTCGATGCCGTACTCTCGGGTGAACTCGAAGTGGGGAATGGCGCCGATCACATCGGCACCCAGCTCCATCGCCTCACGCAGGATCGCCTTGCCGTTGGGGAAGGATTGAATGCCCTCCTGGGGAAAGGCGACGATCTGGATGGTGATCCACGCTTTCATCTCTTCGCGCAGTTCGATCATGGCCTTGAGGGCGATGAGATCCGGATCGGAGACGTCGACGTGAGTACGCACAAACTGGACGCCATTGGCGATCTGCCATTTCAGGGTCTGCTTGGCGCGAGTTTTTACATCCTCGGGCGTCAGCATTGCCTTGCGCTCAGACCAGCATTCGATGCCTTCAAACAGGGTGCCGGAGATGTTCCAGCGAGGCTCGCCTGCGGTCTGGGTGGTATCCAGATGGACATGAGGCTCGATAAAGGGGGCGACCGCCAGGCCGCCCTCACCGTCGAGGACTTCGCCATGAGCGCTTTGTGAGCAGGCATCGGCCATGGGGACGATGGCGCGGATCACGCCTTCGTCGCTCTGGATCTGCCACAGGCCGTCACGCCCTTCGAGGTGTACGTTGTTGACCAACATGGATCAGGCTCCTTGGGCTGAGTTCTGAGCTTGGCTCTGAGCTTGTTTGGAGCTTACGCTATTTTCCAGGCGAGCGAGCAGCACGAAGGAGAGGGCACCGCCGATCACCGCATTGACCGGGACGATGCCGGGCAGGAAGTGGCCAGCCGCCACACCGATGGCCACGGCGGCCAGGGCGCTCCAACGCACGGTCTGGAACTTGGCGTTGGCAAAGTCGTGGTAGCGCTCGCGGTTCATCAGGTAGTCGGCGATCAGGACGCCGCCGATGGGCGGGATGGCGGCGGAGAGGAAGGTCAGCCAGCCGACGAAGTTGTTGTACAGCCACATGGCGAACAGGGTACCAAACAGGCCGTTGAGCATGGAGAGGCTCTTGGCGTCGAAGCCTGTGATGTTGGCAAAGCCCAGGCCGGAGGCGTACAGGGCATTGTCGTTGGTGGTCCAGATATTCAGGCCCAGCACGATGATGGCGGGAATGAGCAGGCCCTGCAGGTACATCACCTCGGAGATATCGGACTCACCGGTGGCGGCGGCGCCGGCGGCACCGAAGATGAACATCAGGGAGTTGCCGATAAAGAAGGCGATCAGGGTGATCAGCACGGCGGTGCGTGGGCTTTTGCCGAAACGAACGAAGTCGGCGGTCAGGGTGCCGGCGCTGATAAAGGAGCCGACCACCATGGCCAGGGCCATGTTGAACTCGATGGGCTCTGCCGGGGTGAGGCTGGTCAGTTCACTGACGCCGCCCACGGAGTCCGCGGCCAGGAATACGGAGTAGCCGCCCAGCAGGGCGATGGCCGGTACGGCGATGGTGGAGAGCACCATCAGGGCCTTGATCCCAAAGGCGACGGTGGCGGTCATCGCCAGGCCGGCAACGCCGATCAGGATGTAGGCGTCGATCCCGGTGAACTTCTGTACCGGGAAGGCGAACATGGCCACACCCACACCGAACCAACCCACTTGGGTGCCGCCAAGCAGTGCGGAGGGGAGCCAGGAGCCTTTCACGCCGAAGGAGTATCGAGCCAGCAAGTGAGTGGAGAGTCCGGTGGAAGCACCGATGTAACCAAGAGAAGCGGTGTAGAGGCCGAGGAGCAGGTTGCCGATCAGAACGGCGAGGGCGAACTCTTTAAAGCTGAGGCCGGTGCCGAGGGCGCCGCCGGTCCACATGCTGGCGGAGAAGAAGGTCAAACCCAACATCACCAGCGTCAGGGGAATGAATCCCTTTCGAGCTTGACGGGGGACGGGACTGAGTCCGTATTCGGTATCGGCAGACATGGCGAGGCTCCTAATATTGTTATAAAAATTGAGTGAAGTTCAGGGCTCCAGACAAATTGCGCGGGAGTCTACGTGGGTGTTTTGTCCAGTCAAGCGGATTGCAACGAAAGCGGGCAGGGATCACAATGAACCCAATAGTGGACGGAAGTTCTGAGACATGGAGCGTAATGATGGGATTGTTGAACGCCCTGATGGGCAACGCCAGTGAAGTTGATTTGACCCAGTTGGCCGAGGAGTTGGAGCCGGTTTTGATCGAGACTGAGCAACTGGAGCTGGCTTATAAGCTGGTCCGGGATCTCTTCGTCTTTACCAACAAACGGCTCATCCTGATCGACAAGCAGGGGATGACAGGTTCTAAGATCAGCTACCTGTCGATCCCCTTTAAATCCATCACCCGTTTCGCGGTAGAGACCTCGGGACGCTTCGATCTGGATGCAGAGCTTAAGCTCTGGCTGTCCGGCCAGTCCGAGCCATTGGTTCAGGAGCTGAAGAAGGGCACGGATGTGGTTGGGATCCAGAAAGCCCTGGCCCGACTGGTCCTGTGCTGATCTTGGCAGCGGTATGATGGAGGACGGAGCGACTCCCCGGGATGGGTTTCGTCTGGCCACGCTGAACCTGTTTAACTACCTGGCTCCGCCCGGGGCCTTCTACAGTCCGGAAAATATCTATACCGAGCAGGAGTGGCAACACAAACAGGCGTGGCTTGGCCGTTACCTGGCCAATGTGCAGGCGGACATTCTCGGCTTTCAGGAGGTGTTCAGCCCACAGGCGCTCAAGGCACAGCTGCAGGGATTGGGCTATGGGCATTTCGCCGTGGTTGGCGAGCCGAAGCGGGAGCAGGGGTATCTTTACTTTGCGCCCCCCGTGGCCCTGGCCAGTCGTTTTCCCATCGAGTCCTGTGTGCCGATCACCCCATCAATTCAGCTGCTGGAACAGTTGGACCTGCCGGAGTTTGCCTTCAGTCGAGCGCCCCTTCGGGCGCTGATCCGGATCCCGGGGTTTGGCCCACTGCGGATCTACGTGGTGCATCTCAAATCTCAGCGCGCCGAGCTGAAGGAGGCGTCCGGCGGTGACGACAGCGAGCGCCTGTGGTTAGAGCCCAAGATCGGTGGCTGGCTGTCGGCCCGGCAGCGGACGGCGGAGGCGCTGGGTGTGCTGGCGGATCTTCAGGGGCAAGATCAGAGCGTGCCGACCGTGGTGATGGGAGACTTCAATGATGTGCCCGGCTCGGAAACCCTGGCCCTGTTTTCGGCGCCCAAGCGTCTGCCGCTGCGCCCCAGCGGCAGCGACCTGTCCCAGCAGGCGATCCAGGCGGTGGTCGAGGAGCGTGCGCTGTCCTGTGCCTTTGAGCTGGCGCTGGAGCACAGTCCGGTTGGACCGACCCACTACTGGGGGCCGATAGGCACCACGTTGGATCATATCCTGCTCTCCGCCGCCTTTCGGCCAGAGCACGGCATGAGCCTGGCCCAGGTGGACTGGGTGCGGCCTTTTGATGCCCACCTGGTGCGCAACGACGCCGAGGCGGATCGCCAGTGCAGCGATCATGCCGCGGTGGTGGCACAGATCCGCATACGGCAGTGAGTGCCAGCGGTGGGAGAGTGTCAGTGTCGACTGTGAAAGCCGGTTGTGAAAGCCGGGCGCAGTGCAACGGGGATTCAAGTTCGCATCGGACTTGCCGGCAGCCACGATGCCGGGCGCACAGGGTGCGATTCAACCCACGTATCGAGGTACAGATCCCGCGCCGCGATACGTAGACCTTGAGGCATAAGCGCATGTCGCTGTCGCGGAGCCTAAATGTTCGCCAGGGGTTAAATGCGGTCATTGGCTGATTGGCTGCATTTCACCATCCGGCTTCTCTGTTTCACCCACAGAACGGTGCCGTTAGGCACTTAAGGCATTGATTGAGCTAGATTCGCTTGTTAGCGTGGATTCACTTTCGCCGGTGTTAATGCGCCCATAAAGGTGCCACAGGCGCAATAACAACACTGTTAGGCCTATAGGACACGGATGACTACAGTAAAACGACTTCAAGCCGGGCAATATCAAGTATCTGACGGTCGTACCATCATCAAGGAAGGTTCAAGTTGGTATGTACTAAAAGAGAACGGTGATGTTGATATGGGGCCTCTTTCTACTCTCGCTGCTGGAAAGGAGTATGTGAGCACAGGTTCAACTTCGCTTGGCCATCATAATCTCGCATCAAAGCACGGTAGGAGGCAAAGTAAAAAGGAATTCAATGCCTACTTAGCGTCTGAAGCAAAAAATGGAAACTACGGGCCAGCAATTGTATGGATGATATTGCTGATTCTCGTAGCTGTGCTTCTAGAGGTGTTGAAGGCTAGTTGATGGGAGCATCAAGGCCTAACAAGCCCAATCAGAAATGCGCACTGTGTGCGCGGGATCTCGCTACGCTCGTCCCCTGTTGGGGGCGTTAATGTTCAAGGAGGACGGAATGAGACTATGGATGTCTGCTCTATTGTTTTGGCTATTGACTGGTTGTGTAACGACATATCAGACAGTCCAACTAGATTCTTTGGGGCAAAATTATTGGACTAACGCGGAACTTTCACATCTACAAAGTAACGACTTTCAATTAGAATTCTCTAAAGTAAAGGGGCAATGTAATGTCGAGGCATATAAATTGCCAGTACCGTCACCAAGTTGTGTGCAACCGCCTAGACAGGATTGCACGGGCCTAACTGGGTTTGCATTAGGATTCTGTCAGTCACATACACCCCAAATGAAATGTGACTATTCTGGAGTGAATGCCGCAAAGAGTGCACGTAACGAAATATATTCAAGTTGCATGCAAGCAAATGGTTGGGTGCTACAAAAGAAAAACGGGCAAGGGACTGACATATCTGGTGGAACATTTGAGTATGTCGCTTACGATAATACAAGTAACTACTACGTGAAGCTTGGCACAGTCATTAAGCAAGGCTCTATATACTCAGCAATAGTAAGGAAGATCTCCAAGACTAATGCCGATGAGTCTTATCAAGGAAGATTCTACTTTGATACAACTTCTAATACGTTAAGTGTTGATAATGCTGCTCCTGTAATTATTAATGACGGTAGTGCTGCTACATTTTTGTTAACGCGACTTAAGCAGTTGATATAGAATGAACATTAACAAGCCGCTTCAGATGGATCGAAATTTGGTTGGCTGTTGCTCGTGCCTCGCATACGTTAGCCAACCAAACTGCTTCCGCTGTGCTAGGCGTTATTTCTACCATAGGGAATGGTCATCGAATGAAAGTTAAAGGATTGATTTTTGGACTAGGCACACTCATCGCTTTGTTTGGATGTGTAAATTCTGAACAGGTGCTCTTCAATGTGGAAAAGGAGCAAGCGATAAAAATAGCTTATTCAGCAGCCATAGAAAAATATGGTTCTGAAAATGTCAGTGGTTATGATGATGTAACGGTAGAAGTAAGAGAGGCCGTCAAGAAAACGCCTGTAGAACATTTGAAAGTCGATTTTGCAAAGGTAAACTCAGTAGAGCTATTAACCAGTGGACTAGAGCTGGTTAAGTCTGAGGTGATTACTGTTAAGTTAGCAAAAGATGGAAAAGTTCTAAGCGTTAACAAAGGGCGTGCTAAGTCTACAGGAATTATGCCTTGAATTGACATAACACATATGAGTCTTCTCGGAGTCAAGAGGTACAAGCAACGCCCACCGACAAATAGGTCAGTGCAATGAGTTAACCGAGCAGCCCTGCTTCGTCTGTCTCAGCGAGCGTTTGCCGCAAACACATAGAGGGGCTCGGTTACACGGCGCTTTGCCGGTGTCAACAGCGCTTCGGCGACTGTTGAGGCACGAGACAGTCATCGGTAACCCAGGACGGACGGGAGTCGAGTCGGTTGGTGTGTTCGTCCCTTTTCAGCGCGACGCCAGTCAAGTTCACCTATGGCGGGGTGCCAACCCACTGGGTTGACTCCTTGTCGATGAGGTGCATGGCAGATCCAGTCAGGGAAACTGGTTACTCCGTGCCCTGCAGCCTTGGGTCGGATCATGCCCAGTTCGTTGAGTTTTTACCGCAATCCGTGCTTGGGACATCATCCCTCGTCATGGGAGTGGCTTGTGCCCTGAGCTACTTTTGAACCGATTTCGTGGACACAGCGAGAGCCGTCAGCTTACGCGGCGTTGCCGCTAAGCGAACCTGCGGAGCTTGGCGGTGATATTCGGTGGTCAGGGTTTGGTTGGCGAGAGCCGTCAGCTTACGCGGCGTTGCCGCTAAGCTAACCTACGGAGCTTGGCGGTGATATTCGGTGGTCAGGGTTTGGTTGGAGAGAGCCGTCAGCTTACGCGGCGTTGCCGCTAAGCTAACCTACGGAGCTTTCAGAGCTTTCAGAGCTTTCAGAGCCGTCAGCTTACGCGGCGTTGCCGCTAAGCTAACCTACGGAGCTTTCAGAGCTTTCAGAGCTTTCAGAGCCGTCAGCGTACGCGGCGTTGCCGCTAAGCTAACCTACGGAGCGTGTTGGTTCGGAGCGTGTTGGTTCGGAGCGTTGCCGTTCAGCGCGTTGCATCCGCAGGAACGTTCTACGTAGGATCCCTTGATTGGGTGTAATGGAGCAAGCATATGATTAAAGGAAGTTGTCACTGCGGTAATGTTCAGTTGTCTATTCCCGATTTGACTGAAACGGCGACGAGTTGTAATTGTTCAATCTGCTCACGATATGGGGCGATTTGGGGCTATTTCACCGGATCCGATGTGGAGGTTGTGGTTGGGGAACCGGGTTTGTCGTCCTATTGTCATGGCGACAGGTTGATCAACTTTAACCGGTGTAATGAGTGTGGTTGTATTACGCATTATATGTCAACGAGTTCCACGGCAACTCCAAGGCTTGCGGTGAATTATCGCATGTTCCCGGTTTCATTGACCTCCAAGGTAAAAGTGAGACTTTTTGATGGTGCAGACACCTGGAAATTCTTGGAGTGACGTTTTGCCCAGGGCTTACTGCCTTTAAGCCGTGACTGGAGTCGCTTAGGGCCCAATAAGCGCAGTCGGATCCCTTGTCTGGCAGGGAGTTCCCTGAAGCCGAGCCTGGGCTATGGTGGGCACTGGCTGTGCTGCGGCACTCACTGGTGGCCAGGGGGGCCAAAGGACTTCTTGCTGCACTTTGAGGTCAAGTCCGGTCGATCTACCCTGTTGAAAGCCTGGCAGATTGCGCGGGATCCCACTTCTTCTGCTGCGGGTTTGAACTGACGTCGCACAATCCTCTATGGTGGGCCATATCTCCTTTTATGACTCCTTGTGGTACCGGGCGGCGTCCGGCAGGTGAATTATGTCAAAGATCAATCAAGAACGTCTGATCCAGCACTTTATCGAACTGGTGAAGATCAACAGCGAATCCATCAACGAGAAAGCCATCAGCGAGACCCTGGCCGAGCAGCTGGGTCAGATGGGCTTCGAGGTGAAGAAGCTGGCCGTTCCGGCCGAGATCTCCAACGGCCACAACCTGTACGCCAAACTGGCTGGCACCCTGGAGGGCAGCATTGCCCTGAGCTGCCACATGGATACCGTGGCGCCGGGCAATGATATCGAGCCGGTGATTGAAGACGGCGTGATCCGCTCTGCCGGTGACACCATCCTTGGCGGTGACGACAAGTCCGGGATCGCCGCCATCATGGAAGCGGTACGCGCGCTGCAGGAGCAGGGCGTTGCCCACAAGACCATCGAGTTGGCCTTTACCGTTCACGAAGAGGGCGGCTTGCACGGCTCTCGTCTGTTCGAGATGGACCACCTGGAGTCCAACGAGTGTGTGGTGCTGGACTCTGGCGGTGAGATCGGCACCATCATCACAGTGGCACCGGGCCAGCAGAACCTGAAAGTTGAGATCACCGGTCGTCCGGCCCACGCCGGTCTGGCCCCCGAGGAGGGGATCAACGCCCTGACCGTGGCCTCCGATGCGATCAGCCAGATGAAGCTGTCCCGTATCGACGCTGAAACCACCGCCAACATCGGTGTGGTGAAGGGCGGTATGGCCACCAATATCGTGATGCCAAGCCTCTCTCTGGAAGCGGAAGCCCGCTCCCTGTGTGACGACAAGCTGGCTGCTCAGGTGGCGCACATGACCGAGACTTTCCAGGCTGCCGCAGACAAGCACGGCGCCCAGATCGACATTCAGTCCAGCCGTGCCTACAACGCCTACCAGATCGCCGATTGCGATCCCCTGGTTCAAAGTGTCATGGTGGCCTTTGAAGCCAATGGTGTTGCGCCGCTGACCGCCTCCACCGGCGGTGGCTCCGATGCCAACATCTTCAATGGCAAGGGTCTCAAGACCATCAACCTGTCCACCGGCATGGCCAAGGTGCATACCTGTGATGAGTTCATCACCATCGATGATCTGACCAAGATCACCGAGTTTATGCACACCTTCCTGAGCCGTTAAGCGCGGTCGATTCCAGGTCCAAGCCCCGCCCATGTCGGCGGGGCTTTTTGTATTGCGTTAACCGACGATGGCGTTTGTAACTGTCATCAAGGGTGACTAGCTCATCGTGCCAATCGCCTTGCCGACACTGCCGGGTAGGACACATCAATGTCGCGATGGCAGAGATCCTAGGGAGTGGCGAGCAAAGGGGCGGCCCTCTCAGGCACTCTCTGTGCCGTCAACCATCGCCCTCACTTTCTGATGTGGATCCTGCGATTGAGGAAAATGCGGAGAGTCCCCCTTTATTGTGATTGCGCACTTCCTGCGTGTTGTGACTGCGCAGTCCCTGCCTGGGCAAAATGCCCGGCGAAGGGCTCCCTGGCTGAGTGTTTGAACCTGGGGTTTTCGTCCCTGTCCCGGCGTATCTACTTCGGCTTGGTCGTTGCTGCGCGTCAGAGTCTGGCCTGAGCATGCATGCCGGCCGGTTTGTATCTTCGATGTTCCCTCTTTCTCTCTTTTCCTCTTTTCCTCTTTTCCTCTTTTCCTCTTTTCCTCTTTTCCTCTTTTCCTCTTTATCAACGGCATGAAATAGAAGCATGACGGCGTGGGCTAAAGAGACTGTTGAGACCTTGTCCCGCTGATCTTTAGGTTGTCCATTGCTCGGCCTATTGGCCAGGGCCAGGGCCAGGGCCAGGGCCAGGGCCAGGGCTTGGTTTGGGTGAGCACAGGCGGGGTAAGCGGCTGTTTATGGTATGGGATGCCTATGGCCTCTGCGTACTCGGTACGGCGTTGATGGCGGTATGGAGTTGCTCTCGGCCAGGGCATGACGGGGGAGGGGGAAAGTGGTGCCAAAGGTCGGTTTTCGTTCGTTTATTTAACGAGTTATCAGTGATTTACCGAACTTTTCATTAGCATACTTGCCTGTTTGCGAGCGTTATTAGTAAGTTGCTTTACCTTAAGGGCTCGCTATTGAGTCCAGACAGTCGTAATACATTGCGGGCTGCCCAAACTGCAGGATGCGCGGGATATGATAGAGATAGTTGGCCTGACCAAGCGCTATACCCTGGGTCAGGAAGTGGTATATGCCCTGAATGGGGTCGATCTGCGGATCGAACAAGGGGATTTTGTTGCGATCATGGGGCCGTCCGGCTCGGGAAAATCGACCCTGATGAACGTGATCGGTTGCCTGGATCGTCCCACCAGTGGGGATTTTTATCTCGATGGTGAAGCGGTTTCCGGTCTGGATGATGATGCGCTTTCCGCCATTCGAAATCGTCAAATTGGCTTTATTTTTCAAAGCTTCCACCTACTACCCAGGCTGACAGCGCTGGATAATGTCCTGTTGCCCATGCGTTTTGCCGAGGCCGAGCCCAGTGCAGAGGATCGGCAACGGGCCGAGGCGCTGTTGCAGCGAGTGGCCCTGGGCGAGCGCCACAAGCACAGGCCAAATCAGCTGTCTGGTGGTCAGCGTCAACGGGTCGCCATCGCTCGCTCCCTGATCAACCAACCGGCCATCCTGCTTGCGGATGAGCCTACCGGGGCGCTCGATTCTAAGACCACCGATGAGATCATGTCGCTCTTTACCGAGCTAAACCAGCAAGGCCAGACCATCATCGTCGTGACTCATGAAGAGGAGGTCGCCGACTATGCCCGTCGTGTGGTGCGGATGCGGGATGGTCAGATCCAGAAGATTGAGGAGCGTCACAATGCGGTGGCCTAGTCTGTGTGCCGGTTTGCTCTGTGCCCTGGTAAGCCCAGCCACGATGGCTGAGCACCCCCCCTTGTTACTCACAGGTCAGGTGGTATCCATGGAATCCCAGGCTTTGTTGGTGCCCAAGGCCGGTGAAGGGTGGCACTACCAGATCCAATGGATGTTGCCCGAAGGTGCTGTCGCCGAGGTGGGACAGCCTGTGGTGATCTTCGATAAGAGCCAGCTTGCCGATCGTATCGAGCAGCTAGAAGCTCAGGTCGAAAGGGTCGAAGCCCAAAAGCTGAGTCGCATCGTCGAGCTTGATGCCCAGGTGGTACAGGCCGAGTTTGAGGTGCTTGAGAAGCAGCTTCAGCGGCAGAAAGCCGAGCTAGATGCTTCGATCCCCGAGGGCTATATCCCCAATAAACGCCACGCCGAAAATCAGTTCAATTTGCTTAAGGCCGAGCAGGACCTTGTCGTCGCCCAGCAGAAGCTGTCGGAGCAGCAGGCTCGGTATGAATTGACCCTGGAGCAACTTGCCCTGGAGCAGGAAAAAGCGGATCTGGAACTGAAGTTGGCATTGGAGGGGGTTGAGCAGCTAACCCTGCTGGCTCAGATCCCCGGGCCGGTTCTCTACGGTTTTGATCAACGTCAGCAGCGCAAATTTGGGGTCGGTGATACGGCTCAAGTTGGCCGACAGGTGGGGGCCATTCCCTCCGCCGATCGCTTGCAGGTTCGGGCCTGGGTAAACGAGGTGGATGTGGACCGTCTCAGCCTGGGACAACCCATCGAGGTGAGGATGGACGCCATGCTTCAGCAGGCTCATGGTGCGAGCATCTCAGCCATCGGACGCCGAGCTACGTTCCGTCCGGGCTGGGGCTCTGGCAACTGGTTTGAAGTGGAAGTGCAGTTCGATGGGGCGTTGGAAGCCGATATCGTGCCAGGCATGAGTGTATTGCTCAGCACGGAGGTGCAATGAGACAGCTAGGATGGAGTGCCTTGTTACTGGCACTGACCGGGTGTAGCCCCGCAGAGCAGATTGAGGTGGTGGCTGGGCATCTGCAGGACAAGATAGAGATCAGCGGTCAACTGCATTCGGCCGATACGGTCAATGTGATGCCGCCAAGCATTCGCCGGGTGTGGCAGTACCAGATCCAGGAGATGGTGCCGGAAGGTCAATTTGTCCAGGCCGGCGAGCAACTGGTGCAGTTGGATACCTCTGACGTCAAGCAGTCGATCTCGGTGCGGGCATCCCGACTTAAGGCGACCAAGCAGGATAGGATCACCAGTGCGATGCGTAACGAGAAGCGGATCGAAAAGCTGAAGTTGGATCTGGCCAACGCTCGGATGCGCTACGAAAAGGCCAAGCTCAAGGCGGAGCTGTCCGATGATTCCATTGCACAGATCGAGCAGGAAAAACGCAAGTTCGACCATCGTATTGAGCGCCAAAGGGTAGCGATGGTTGATGAGAAGCTTAAGCTGGAGCGGGAGCGGGCGAAACAGCGCGATACCATTCTGGAGACGGACCAACGCAAGCTCGAGAGCGAACTTGAGGTGCTCAGGAACGGGTATGAGGCGCTGACCCTGAGAGCCCCCCGTGACGGGATTGTGGTGTATGGCAGTGATAGCCGTGGCAACAAGCTGAGCCAGGGGGACATTGCCTATGTGGGGAATGTCCTGTTGACCATGCCTGATCTGTCTAAGATGCAGGTGCATATGGCGGTGCCCGAAGTCGAGGCCAGCCGGGTCCATGTAGGTCAGAGAGTGGCCATTCGTCTCGATGCCAACCCGGATCGTCAATTCTTCGGTGAGGTGCTGGAGATCGGCGCCGTGTTCCGGGAGCGAACGCCGGATCTTCCCCTTGCGGTGTTTGATGTGATCACCAGTATCACTCCGGTGATGCCTGAGCTGATGCGTCCTGGCATGACCGCCAAGATCAGCCTGGAGATGACGGAGGGTGAGGCGCAGCCCCTGTTGCCACAGGATGCCGTTTGGTTCGAAGGGGATCAGGCGTATGTGCTGCAATCGCGTTGGTTTGGCGATCGCGTGGTACCGGTGCAGATCGGTGGGATCGGCGAGTCATATGTGGCCATTGCCGAGGGGCTGAGTGTGGGTGATAAGGTGGTAATGCCATGAAGCAGGGTAAGTTTGCGATCCTGCTCAGTGCCATGATGATGCTGAGCGGCTGCGGCGAGGAGGCCGAGGAGTCGATACTGACCTATGCGGTGGACCTGGGGGACTTTCGTATGGTGATCCCGGCAACCGGGGAGCTGGAGGCTCGGCGCTCTATGCCCGTGGTGGTGCCCTCCGGCCTGCACGGACGTCAGTCGCTCGCCTGGGTGCTGCCCAATTTTACCGAGGTGAAGGCGGGAGAGGTCGTGGCTTTGCTGGATCCGACCCGGTCGAAGTATGGACTGAAGCGGGAGCGTTTTGACTACGATCGCTTGGCACTCGATCAGCAAATGCAGTCCGATAAGGACAAGACACAAAGCGTCGAGATCGATGTCGGGATCCGGGTGACCCAGGAGGAGGAGGCGTTAGCGGAGGCTTTCTTTAGCGACGATGAACGGGTCTATACCAAGGTTGAGATCATCGACTTGATGCGCAACCAGTCCTATCTGGATGCCAAGCTGGATTATTTCCGTTACAGCCTGGCAGAACATCAGAGCCAGGCGGAGGCCGAGCAAAATCTGCTTCAGGCAAAACAGATGCGCTTTACCACCACGATCGACCGCTTCGAGGAGAACCTCAAGCGGATGGTGATCAAGGCACCCCATGACGGCATGTTTGTGGCGGAGCTGGGGAGCAGCGGCTTGCAGCCGATGCCGGGTGATGTCGTCCATTCCGGGACTCGGCTGGGGATCATGCCGGACCTGTCCGAGATGCAGGCGCGGCTGTATGTGCTGGAATCCGACGCGGCCGGTTTAGCGGTCGGCCAGGCGGCCAGTGTGACACTGGATGCTTACCCGACCCGGCAGTTTCGCGGGCAGGTTTGCCGCCAGGACTCCTTGGCCAAACCGAAAGATCGGGGAAGCCCGGTCAAGTATTTTGAGTTTGTTGTCTGCCTGGATGAAACCCAGCCAGCGATCATGCAACCGGGTCGTCAATTGCGTGCCCAGGTGATGGCGGCGCAGCAGGACGGCGTGCTGGCCGTACCCAATCAGGCCGTCTTCAATGAGAATGGCCGCTACTGGGTCTACGTCCAACAAGGCAATGGCTTTACCATGCAAGCCGTAACCGTGGCGCAACGCAGCCTGGAACAGACGGTGATCGCCGAGGGCCTGAAGGCGGGTGATGTGGTGGCTTTGGTCCAACCGAGTAATCGATTGTTGCTGTAACGGCATAACGAGGGAAGTAATGATGTTTCAAAGGATCCGCTCGGGTATGGGCCAGGCGTTTGATGAAATGTGGCACCACAAGCTACGCACGGCTTTGACTTTGCTGGGGATGATCTTCGGCGTCGGTGCCGTGATTGCCATGCTCAGCGTCGGTGAGGGGGCTGAGCGGGAAGCCCTGAAGATGATTGAGTCCATGGGGGTGCGCAATGTGCTGGTGGATGCCCGCAGCGTGGATGGCCAGAGCCTGCGCGCGATACGGGAGCACTCCGTCGGTTTGGACCTGCGTGATGTTGACAGCATCATGACCACGCTGCCGGTGTTCGAACGCTGGAGCGCACAAAAACGCGTGCAGACCTACAGCCTGTTCAGTTTTTACGGACGAAGCGACGCCCAGATCCGGGCGGTGACGCCCAGTCATTTCGACATGAGCAGTTTGGCGTTTCACAGCGGGGCTGGCTTTTCCGACGAGGATAATCGGGACTATCGACAAGTCGTGGTATTGGGTACGGAGGCCGCCCGCAGTCTGTTTCCTCAAGGCGGGGCAGTCGGCCAATCGGTGAAGTTGAACCATCAATGGTTCACCGTGATCGGGGTACTTTCGTCCGGAGATGCTGGTCGCACCAAGATCCAGGGCGTACGCTTGGGCGGGGAGCGCAACCAGGTGTTTATTCCCCTGGAAACCGCGCTGAAGAAGATGAACTTCAAGCCGCTGGAAGATCAGCTGGATCAGATCAAACTGGCCTTAGCCGAAGGGGTCTCGCCGATCCAGGCTGCGGCAAGTCTCGAACACCTGCTGGAGCGGCGTCATGGGGGCGAGAAGGACTTTGATATCGTGGTACCTGCCCAGCTGCTGGCTCAGCATCAACAGACTCAGCAGATCTTCAATATCGTTATGGCCTGTGTCGCCGGGATCTCCCTGCTGGTGGGGGGGATCGGCATCATGAACATCATGCTTGCCACCATCCTGGAGCGCACCCAGGAGATCGGTCTGCTGCGCGCCATTGGGGCCCGCAAGAAGGACATTGAGCACCAGTTTTTGATCGAGAGCATCGTGATCTCGGGCACCGGCGGGGTGATCGGGATCTTCGTCGGCCTGCTGCTGGCGCTGCTGATCGCCACGGCGGCGGACTGGCCCATCGGCTGGTCACCCAGTGCCATCTTCCTTTCCCTGGGCGTCTGCATGTCGGTGGGGATCGGCTTTGGCCTCTACCCGGCAAAGAAGGCGGCCCAGTTGGATCCCATCGTGGCGTTGCAGCGGGATTGATGTGCCCTTTATAAGCCCCTTGTCGCGCCTTGTATGCGCAAAGGGGCTTAGTTGATAGCCTCTTGAACGGTGCATGGGCGATGAAACTCGATTGGCGTATGTATTTGGTCACCAACCTAGGGTATAAGGGTCCCCGTGAAGATCCCAAAACGACTCCAACCTCTGGTTGATGATGGACTGCTGGACGAAGTGATCCGGCCTTTGATGAGCGGCAAAGAAGCCGACGTATTTATCGTGCGCTGTGGCGAGGAGATCCGCTGCGCCAAGATCTATAAGGAGGCGGAGAAACGCAGCTTCAAACAGGCGGTACAGTACCGCGAAGGGCGTAAGGGCCGAAACAGCCGACGTCAACGGGCGATGGAGAAGGGCTCCAAGTTTGGCCGTGAGCAACAGGAGCAGGCCTGGCACAATGCCGAGGTGGATGCTCTGTACCGCTTGGCTCAGGCTGGCGTTCGAGTGCCCCAACCCTATGGCTGCTTCGACGGCGTGCTCTTGATGGAGCTTATCACCGACGATGACGGGGACGTGGCACCACGGCTCAATGACGTGGTGATGTCACCCGAGCAGGCAAGGGAAGACCATGCCCTGGTGATCCGGGATGTGGTGCGGATGCTGTGTGCCGGCCTGGTGCATGGCGATCTGTCGGAATTTAATGTGTTGGTGGACGACTACGGTCCGGTGATCATCGATCTGCCTCAGGCGGTGGATGCGGCGGCCAACAACCACGCTAAGGCGATGTTGCTGCGGGACGTGAACAACATGACCGCCTACTACGCCGAGTTTGCCCCGGAGTTGGCCAAAACGCGCTATGGCGAGGAGATCTGGGCCCTCTACGAGAAGGGGGAACTGACTCCCGAGGTGGCATTGACTGGCCGCTTTGTGGAAACCAGCAAGGTCGCGGATCTCAAGGCGATCATGGAGGAGATCGACGCCGCCAGAGAAGCGGAGCTAGAGCGACGCCAGCGGATTGCCGAAGCCAACGAGTGAACTCTGTATGGCGAAATGCAAAGGGGCTGCGTGAAACGCCGCCCCTTTGCTTTGGCGTACCCGGATCACCGGGCGCTTGAACCCTGTGTCATCCCACCTTTGAGATAAACGCATCGATACGTCTCGATGAGACGATACTCGGGGCGAGATCTGAGATCGCGCACTATTGGGGTTGCGACAGTCAACCGAGATACCTTTATGTGTTGTTGATCTCGTAGTAAAAAGTGCTCGATTGACCTCACCATTGAGTTCTTTAGCATGGCCCTCACTCCGGCTGTACTGGCAGCCTTCAATGCATCGATACGGGATCTCTCCATGTTGAAACACTCCTCACGAATGGCCAAACAGGGCCTGGCAATTTTGGCTCTGGCGATGGCGTCCTTGGGCGTGCAGGCCGAGATAGGCGGCTGTGGTGGTGATGCACCGGCTCAAGCCGGTGAACCTGCCCCGTTGTTCTCCACCTGCACTCAAAGCGTTGGGGCGGAGTCGGCGCCGGTCAAACAACTCAACCCTGGTGAGTATGTGGAAGGGATCCACTATCAGCGGGTCAGTGGTATTGAAGTGTCCGCCGAGCGCCCCTATCTGGTGGAGTACCTCTGGATCGGTTGTCCCTACTGTGTGGCCATCGAGCCTTACCTCAAGGACTTTTTGGCCGATCACGATGGCATGAGCCTGATCCGCCGTCACTCGGTGAAGAATGACACCTGGGAGCGGGACGGGCGGATCTTCTACGCCATGCAACACAGTGGTCATGATGAGCTGTTGATGCCGCTCAAGGAGTTCTATGTCGCCCTGCGTCGCGCGGAAACTCCACCGCAGGAGGCGGACTTTGAACGGTTTTTCACCGAGCATGGGGTCGACTTCAGTGCACTGATGGCCGTCGCGGAGGGTGAAGCTGTCTCCGTTGAGATTGCCGCGACCCACCGTGAGATGGCTGCCATCGGGCTGCAATACGTACCGACCCTGGTGATCAATGGCAAGTACATGGTGCTCTATTCCGACGAGATCGAAACCAATGCGCAGCGCATGGCGCTGGCCGAGTACCTGCTTACCCTGGATTAAGCCTCCCGCCTCGCCATGATCTGGCGGTAAAGCGGCCTCCAATGCCTACGCCCGTAGGCATTGGTCTCTTCACGCCTTGTAGAGCCCGGCTTCGATGCTTTCGCCGGGCAGTGGTCCTTCGCCGCCCGTTTGTCGTTGCTTCGCCGCCCGTCCATCCGTGCCCATCGCTGGCCGTTTTTCTATTGCCTTCGCCCATTCGTCGTTGCTTCATCGCCTGACTCTCCGTTGCCTTTGCCGCCCGTATCTGGTTGCTGTCATTAACAATGCACAAGTGATCCACTTGGTTAACGCCTGTGCGTTGCCGTCCTTTCTTCCATATCAAGAATGAACGCAGGGTCTGCGATCCGGGGCTCAATAACCAATGGGAGAAGATTTTGAACGTTAGGGCGCCTGACAAAGGATAAGGCTTCAGGGGCTAAGGCATCGGGATCGCCCGTTGATCTTCGTGGTCCGCCGGAGCCTAGCCCCTAGGTCGAGCATCCATTCGTTTCAGGAGTAAAACAAACGCCATAGGTGGTATGTCAGGCTGAAATCGAATTAAGCCTGGCGGAAATTTGGGGCAGGGTGCCTGGGAATACTGATGCTGCGGCCGCACTCAGTTTACGTCGCGAGGGGCGTGCATCGCACTGCGGGGCGAAGTGAAGGCCCTTTAGAGAGTGGATCACTTTTGGCCGTTGTCGCGGCGCTCGCCGAAGGATCTGCTTTAACGTTTTGCCTTAAAAGGGGAGGGACTCTCAGAAAAAAGCCGCGGGAGAGCACCGCGGCATCAAAGGGTAAGTAATGGGAGAGTTACTTACTGGCTGGGAAGGCAAACAGAGGCTTAACCACTTCGGTCACGGTCTCAGAGTACTGCTTCAGGGTTTCGCTTTGGGCTTTAACAAAGGCTTCGGACTGGGCCTTGAGTTCGTTGGCCAGTTCGGTTTGCTTGTCCAGTACCTCTTTGGGGGCCTTGGGCGTGGTGCCCTGGTAGGCGGCAGTGCTGGTCTGAGCAACCTGCTTAAGGAAATCGGCGTTGCTGGTGGCCAGGTTCTTGACCAGATCCAGTTGCAGTTCGGTCAGTTGAGACTGGGCCTTGATGGCTTGTTCTACGTTGGCTTCGAGGGTCTTTTGAAATTCGGTAAACATGACGAGCTCCTTTCAATGCAATGACTGGCGAAATTTGTGCGCTGCACAATGAACTTGTTCACACTGTAGATCTCTGGTGGATTATTCGTCAAGTGAAAATTGTGCACTGCACAAAAAAAGTTTTGTCATAGGGGGGATCGGCCGTGTTGGCCTTGGGGGCGGATGCATGTGAGGACTGAGCCGTGGGGCAGTCACTGTGGGTTGGGTAACAAAAACCCCGCTGGAAAGATCCGCGGGGCTTCTCTTCAACCTAAAAGGGCGTTCAAGGCGTCCTGTACCGGGAGGGGGCTAGCGCCGGGCCGCTTCCGACCATTGGCTGACCACCTGCTCAAGGAAACGCTGTTTCCGTGCTTCAAGCTCGGCCATATCCAGGCCGACAAAGGCCTGGGCCTGTGCCTTGTCGGCGTAGTCCGGGTAGTTCACGGACTCGACGCCCAGATCGGCCAGCAGGATCCCAAGCTTGGCCCGGGCCATCTTCGCCTGTTGCAGGCCCACGGCCATCAGATCCAGTGCCTCCTGTGGATTGTGGGCATGAATGCCGTGGGAAGCGACGGCGAAGTCCCAGCGCCACTGAGAGTGGCGAATATCCATCAGGATCGATTCCATCTGGTGCCAGTTGGCTCCGGCATTCCAGGCAGCACGGGCTTCCACATGAGCCTTGACCAGCATGGGCTCCAACTCATCCCGAGCGGCATTGATGGCGGCCTTGGCATCCACCAGGCTCTGCATCAGCTCGGCCTTGCTGTCGTGGCAACCGGCACAGGACAGCTCGAAGTTGTCCATGGCATTGCTGACGTTGTGGTCGGTGTAGCCTTGCCCCTGGGCGTTGGTCCTGGTGGGCATATGACAGGTGATACAGGTGACCTCAAGATCCGCATGGGGGCCCCGGCTCCAGGTTTCAAACTCCGGGTGCTGAGCCTTGAGCATCGGCGCACCGGACAGCGGATGCACCCAGTCGTGGAAGCGGCGGGTGTCGTAGTACTTCTCGATCTCCTCCAGGGTGTTGCCGAAGATCCAGGGGATGTTGACCTTGTTCTCCTTCTCCGGTTGGAAGTAGTACTCCACGTGGCACTGGCCACAGGTCTGGGCGGCCTGCATGGCGGGGCTCTGGGCCTCAAACGGCTGCTTGATCTTGGCCATGGCATCCTGAGTGAAGGGGCGTGCCAGGTGCAGTGTCGCCTTGCCCTCTTCATGACAGTCGATACAGCCGATGGCGCCATGGGTGATCTCATGGCCCACTTCGCTGAAAGTCTTGGCGGCAAAGCCCTCCTGACCGTACTTCTCCATCAGCCTTGGGGCGTCCGGCGTTTTGCAACTCCAGCAGCTGGCGGAGAGATCATGCTCGCCCTCGATGCCGATAGGCCCGCCGGTGCGCAGAGTCTGGGTCACATCGGTGACCGCGTACTGGTGGCCCCGGGCGCTTTTGTAGTCGTGGGAGAAGGGGTAACCGGCCCACAGCACCACCATGTCCGGGCGCTCGGCCAGCAGATCGATTTTCTCTTTGGTGTCGATGCTGGTGGACCAGCTTTCATGCTGGGTCGGAAAGATCTCCTGCCAGGCATCGCTGTCGTAGCCGGGCTTAACCGCACTGGGCTCGGAGCATCCAGCAAGGCCAAGCATCAAGACAGATGCGGCCGTCAGCCCAAACGTTCGGCCCGCTTGGGCGGCCAGGTTGAGTAAGTTGGGGGAAATCATAGTGTGGGCGGTGCCTCCATTACACAACTGCTTGGCGATAGGGTGTTGTTCAAACATGCTTTTTGCCGGGAACGTCATGGTAAATAATCGCCAGTGATGCAGTGATAGTAAGGGTAACAGCTCTGAGGGTTGAGAGACATTCTTGAGGTTTTGTCTCATTTTCTTTGTTCACGCCGTTTTTTTGTGATCCCTCAGGCAGTTCCCTGTGGGTCAAACCCGCAAGATCGCCGTCTCCCCATGGCTTAACGCGTTACGATGACAAAACTCAAAACACGGGTCCGGATCCTTGATGCCTTCGCGCAACTGGTCTGTCGCAAGGGCTACTTAGATGTTGGCATGGACGAACTGATCGGCGCGGCCCAGATAGGCCGCAGTACCTTTTATCGTTATTTCAGCACCAAGCTGGATCTGCTGATCGCCTTGCACGATCGAACCTTTATTCTGTTGCTGGATGGGCTGGACCGGGCCGAGGCCTGGCAGAGTGATACGCCGCCGGACGCTCTGGTGGCTTTGTTTGAACGATTCGCCGGGCAGCGAGGCCTGCATCGCTCGATCCAGGATGCGCTCGGCGCCGATGGCGAGCCCGCCGCCAAGCGTATTGAGCACTCTCTGGCGCAGATCCTGGAGCAGCATCTATTGGCAGCATTTGGCGATAAACCGTGGCAGGTGCCGGTGCGGATCCTGGCTCAGATCCTGGCGGGGCTTTACCTGTGTCATCTCACCCAGTGGCGCCGAGGACAGGGCCTGGAGAGCGCCGAGCAAACGGCGACTCTGCTGCATCGCCAGTGCCGGGCGCTGATCTGCGATGCACTGGATAACGCGCCCAGATCATAGGTGATAGCTTGGTCATAGGCCGGGAACTCAGGGCAGCTGTTCACCCTGGTTCCACTCCTGAGGCTGCCAGCGGCGGGCGCGGATCTCGACCCCCTCGGGGGCGTAGACCACCAGGGGATATTGACCGCTATGGCGTTGCAGGCGCTGGCCGATCATCACCTCGGTGGGCGCTTCGGGCAGATCCGGACAGGCCGCCAGAGTGCTGGCATAGGCGCCGGGCTCGAAACCGCTCACCTCGGCATAGCCATAACCCCAGCCCTCCAAGGTTTCCCAGCTCAGTGCCCCCTTGCCTCGGTATTGGTTACAGGGTGGCAGGCTCTCAACGCTGTAGGCCTGGATCTCGACTTGGTGGAAGGACTCGTGGCTTTGCGGGAAATGGAACAGGTGACGGACCAGGCCGGGCTTTTCGCCAAACATCCAGCCGGGTGCTTTGCTGTCGTTGGCATCGGCCGCACTCGCGTTAAAGGCGGTCAGCGGTGTCATCATCATGCACCCCAGTAAAAGAGCTCTTTTCATCGTGGATCCTCGGATTATCTGTTGCCTCCACTCTAGCAGCGGTGCCGCCGAGGCAAAGCATAGAATCATTTCCATTCAGGCTCGGTGCGGCTTTGTCGCAAAGTGTATCGGTGCCAACAGGCGCGGGAACTTTTTGCGGCGGGCTTGATAGAGCGAAATATGAGAGAGGCACAGAGATCACAGTGGCGGTCGTTGCACCATCAGCGCGGCAGTCTTCGGGATTGGATGAAGGGCTAGGATGATTGGGGATAAAGGCGGCGGCTGTGTCACGCCATCCAGGTGTCGCCTGCAGGTTGGGGCAATGACAGTCACCATGGGGGCAAGCAGGGCAACAGAGTGTCTCAATGGTTTGAAGGGAACTGCCTCGAGTTCGGTCTGATTGCGATATTTAGACCCTTTCTCATCGGAGTTTTCTTACCGTCCATGTACGTTGAAGGCGCAGTCCTGTTGAAGTTAACCGGCTTGAATCAAGGCGGGGCATTCGAGTCGGTAAAGGCTCTCCCCGCAGCTTGAATCCGTTTTACTGCCCGACAAGATGGGGCAGTAAATCGCTCGTTATTTGATTCTGGTGATCCCAAGCACGACCGAGATTGCTCCGCCAATCATGCCAGCCCAGGCTTCAATGGGGGTGTCGCCGCTCAGTGCACGTGTGACTTGAGAGCTCGCTGAGTCGTATATGTTGTAACCCCAGAAAGCCAAAGCCACGCCGACGATGATCAGTGCAACACCAATAATTTTATTGTTCATCTCTACTCCAAATAGCTACTAGCCTTGGGCCGGTTAAGTTAAGGCCCTTGAAACGCCGAATACCGCGTTGGCTTGATTTCCCACCAAGGGTGTTTGTGACGATACCCGTCATACCCGTCAAGTTACGAAATGCTAACGATTTGTTATCAATCAAACCATGATCCAGGCGACAGTTCCGACGCTTGGCTTACGCAAAGGGAGAAAAGCGTGTCCGTGCGATGTGATCTCACGACGCCTTGTGGACGATTGATCACAGTATGACGGGCGTGCATTGGTCGAGATCTGTGCCCGTTGAGGCGGGTGTCGTTTGAACTCACACGCCAAATCCGACCGTTCGTTGCTTCAGGCTCACTTTCACCAGATGGATTCTCTGTTTCACGAGAAGAACAGTCCGCCATTAAACGCTAACATATTGAGTGGTAATGGTTTATTTGCTATTTTGGGAGCATGGTTGCCTGAGATAATGTTGCGGCAACATTATCCTGCATAAGTGGAAATTCCGCTTAATAACACTGTTAGTGTTCAGCCAAACATGGATACTTTTATCATGAAACATACAATTAGAGAAACAATCATTGAGTACGACAAGCAGCTGCTGATTGATTGGAAAAGTGGAAGGAAGGATTGGGTTCCAGACTCTTTGTACATGCCTAGTGATGTTTACAATCAACCTAACTATCATTTTGGCGAGTATTACGCTCTTCGTCACTTCATGGAACAGGGGTGGAAAGGGACAGCGTTCTATGCTTTAGGAGACTGGGAAGCTAATAACCCAAAGTATGACGAAGGAAGAGCGCTCATAACGAGATATATAGACCCTAAAAGGTTGGGCATCTTAAAGTCAGTACGGCGAGACCTACTATCTGGAGAGCCAGATCTGTTTCTCTATAAAAATGATGGATCGACACTGTTTGTTGAAGTTAAGAAAGAAAAAGATAATCTTAAAGAAAGTCAGCTGATTTGTTTGTCTCAGATTAAACCGATATTAGGCTGTGATGTGGCTGTTGCATATTTAAAGGAGTGTGGAAGGGAATACATTCCCCGAGAGTATGAATTAGATATTGTTAGCTTTCCCGATTCATGGACAATATAAACACTAACAAGCCCAATCAGAAATGCCCACTACGTGGGCGGGATCTCGCTACGCTCGTCCCCTGTTGGGGGCGTTATGTTCTCGAAAGGAGAGGGAAGTGAATAGAGTTGTACTAGTTTTGTCGTTTATCCTAGTTAGTGGCTGCGCATCATTTGGTAGTGACTTTTATCATAATGATGAAGTTTCTGATAAGGCTACTCCAATAGTTAGAATTGAGCCAAGGTATCCAGAATCTGCTCTAGATAATGGTATCTCTGGATTTGTGAAGGTCAGGTTCTTAATCAAAGAGAATGGTAGTGTAGGGAAGGTGAAAATACTGGATTCAACTCCTGGTGGACGTTTTGATAAAGAAGCTGTTGGCGCGGTTAAGCGGTGGAAATTTAGGCCAGCAAAAGTTGATGGTAAGCCAGTCAAGGTCTGGGAAGACACTAGATTTGACTGGCAGATTTAGAATAGAGAGAACATAACAAGGCGCTGCAGGCGGATCGCAATCGTTTGGCTGGCTGTTGCTCGTGCCTCGCAGATTTTAGCCAACCAAACTGCTTCCGCTGAGCGGGGCGTTAGGCATACAAATGGAGGTGTAATGTCAATCGATGAGCTGAAAACAATGCTGGAATTTACTATCCGATATGGCTTTGAGGGGATAGTAGCTGGCATAATTGTATTTCTACTTATTAAGCACTTCCTGCCAGGATATTTGTCAGAGAAAGGAAAAAATTTAGCGACTAAAGAAGATATCACAGAGATAACTGATAGAGTTGAGTCTGTTAAGGTTAGTTATGCTGAAGTGTTAGAGGAAATAAAGAGCAACAATCAGATAAAGGTTGCTGCAATCGAGCGAGAAAAATCCTTAAAGAAGGAGGTGTACCTTGAAGCCGTAGAAGCAATCTCAAGTAGCTCCAGTATTATTGGCAATTTATCTAACATTAATATAGACCAAGAGCACTTATCAGCAAGGTTTTCAGAAAATGCTGGTAAGATTGCAAAAGTTCAGCTAGTTGGTAATAAAGAAACAGTCCGTGCTGTTACTTACTTTGTCGGCGAAACGGCGTCAGCATTCTTAGATTTAATGCTTGAACGTAGCTCATTGGTGCAGCGAAAACACGCTATATATGCAGCTGAGCAGCAACGGGATAAGCATCAGTCAGAGATAGATAGATACCTATCCATAATGAAGAACTTAAACTATGAAGGTAACATTAACCAGAGAGTCTGGGATTTTGTAAATCGTAGTGTTGAGTTTGAAAGTGAACAAAGAGACAAATTAAATCAAGAAATTGATGAGCTTTATGAAAAGCAAAATAGGGAGCAACTGTCTTTTTCTAGAGTTTGTATGTCGAGGCACTTCGAGGTGTCAAGATGTTTGCCTAACGCTGTGCTAGCTGTGCGCAATGAGCTTGGGTTGGATATTGAACTCAGTGACTACTATGAGATTTTCTCTGCAAATTTGGATAGAGGGGAGGAAGTTTTCAATGATTTTCTAAAAAAGGTAGAGGAACAAAATGCCTAACAAGGAAATTCATCCGATCGCTTCGCTCCGGCTGATTTAGGCGTTAAGTGTCACAGGGAGTAAGTGTGGTAGAACTAAATCAACAACTCTTAGAGAGTGATATAAAGCAGGCGATGAAACTGTATCGTTTGGCGAAGTGGTTGAAAGTAGCCCTGGCTATCGCAGTTGTTCTATCGCGGTTCAAGGGGTCAGAGTCATTGAAATCCCCAGTGACTCCTTTGTGGCGAAACCAGCCCCCTACGTAGGGGGGCTTAGCGAAGCGTAAGCCACCGTTACCCGTGCCCATACTGCGTATTTCGATAGGCGACGATCCCATTTGGTGAAGCCGGCAGGTTACGCCGCAGCGCGGCTAACCAACCCTACGAAGCGCGACATCTGATAATTGGCCGGTGTGTGGCGAAACCAGCCCGCGCAGGCACTGCCTAAAACGTTGAGCTTCGCTGCGCTCAACTCAACCTACGCCGAGGGGGCCAGGTTCAAACCGGCCGGAATGAGGGCGAAACCAGCCCTCCGCAGGCGTGTTCAACAACGTTGAGCTTCGCTGCGCTCAACTCAACCTACGCCGGGGGGGGCAGGTTCAAACCGGCCGGAATGAGGGCGAAACTAGCCCGCGCAGGCATTGCCTAAAATGTTGAGCTTCGCTGCGCTCAACTTAACCTACGCCGTGGGGGGCCAGGTTCAAACCGGCCGGAATGGGGCAATAGGAGTCATCTGGGAGCCACTGCCATAGATCAGCAGGGTGATCGTTTATCGGTTCCCGGATTCGATGCCCCTGGCGTTTGTATGGGCTCGGCTCAGAACACTTCGTTGACGTGGAAATAGAAGGCGGCTTCGTGTTCGCCAAAGCCAAGATCGGCACGCAGGTTAACCTTGTCCATGATCTTTAAACGAAAGCCGGTTCCGACGCTGTAGAGGGTATCGTCCCACAGACCGGACACCTCATCGGAGACCGAGCCAGCGGCTCCCCAGAATACCATCCCCAGGCGCCAGTAGATGGGCAGGCGGTATTCCGCCTGGGCCATCATCATCTGGCGGTCGCGATAACGCCCCTGAATGTAGCCGCGCATCGCTTCGTCACCGCCGAGATCCGGCAGCCGGTTCCAGGGTACCTCGCCGGAGGTCAGGCTGGCCTGTACCTGCCAGGCCAGCAGGCCGGGCAGGGGATCCAGTGACAGGTACTGGGCGGCGGAGAGATCGTAGCGGCCAAAGGCGTTATCGCTGCTGGCATCGAAATAGCCTCCCAGATCGGCCCGGGCGTAGAGTCCCTCGGAGGCGCTGATGATGTTGTCGCGGCTATCAAAAACGGCGGAGACGAAGGCACCGTAACTGGTATTGTCCGTAAGCTCTACGCCGGGATCCCGGCCAAGCTCCGGTGTCGAAAACGGCTGGCCGTCGGCGGGCTTGATATCATGGGGGCGAACGACATGGAGATCCAGACCCGCACCGAGAAACAGGTTACCGCTGCGGCGGTTGATCCAACTGGGTCGAAGGGTGAGTTGACGAGACGAGTAGTCCACCTTGTTGCCGTCCAACTGGCCTGCCTGGTAGCCCACGCCGTAATACACGGAGGTGTCGTCTTTGATCTTCGCCTCCAGGTGAACCCGGTCATCGCCCTGGTTGAAGAAGTGGTCGTTGTAGAGCGACAATCCCATGGATCCGTTGGTGGAGAGGTAGGGGTTGAGGATCAGCGAGGAAGGTTGCCGCGTACCACCGTCGGTTTCACCATAGAGGCCGACAAACAGCATGCCTACCCCCAGCCCCTGCTCCGGGCTGTAAAACAGGGCCGGAATGTAGCTGGCGTTCATCCCCTTGGACTCATCGTACTCCTCTTCGGCACCGAACACCGACAACAGGCTGTCCAGGGAGCGGGTAAGGGTATTGGCCCGGGTCTCGAACAGGGGCTGGATCTCGGCGGCGTGGACGACGGGCGACTGGGCTAACAGCATCACGGCTAACAGGGGCGCAGCGAGGATCCGGACTGGTTTGAGGGACAGAAACTTCATGGCAACGGCTTGATAGGTCAATCAAAACACGCAGTTATACCGGATCCTGACGCCATAAGACAGGATCCGATCATGTGTCGGCAAGGCACTCGCCCGGTTGAGCGGGTTTCGCTTAGCCTGGATCTCGTCCCGGTTGCTCTTCTGCCTGTCCAGCCTGCTGCCCCATTGTTACCAGTATTCGGGCTTATCCAACGCCGTCGCGCAGTGGCACTGCTCACCCAGTTCGCCCGGTTTGGGCAGTTCGTCCCCAGTCAGTGATTGCGCCAGCCATCCGTGGGGATGAGAGAGGGGCTGTGGCGAAGGCAGTTGGGCCGTCGTCACCGGCTCAAATCCGACTTTGGCATAGAAGTTGGGATCGCCATAGGTTACGGCCAGTTGGGCGCCCATCGCTTTGAGCTGTTCCAGGCCATAGCGAATAAGCTGCTGACCGATCCCTTTTCCTTGATGGTCGGGGTGAACCGCCACCGGAGAGAGGATAAAGGCGTTGACCTGTGTCTCGAAGCTGAGCCGGGTAAAGAGGATAGCGCCGATCAGCCCCTGATCGCCCTCAGCGACAAAGATGTGCCGTTCTTGTGGCGGTGTGGTGGTGGCCAGATCCTGGGCCAGTTGGCCAATAACTTTGCCTTCTACTTCGCCCTCGGAGTGAGTGAAGGTGTCGGTGAAGAGTTGCCGGATCGGTGCCGGATCGGTGAGTGAGTCGCGTGAGAGTTGCACGATTTGCTCCAGATGAGTCGGTGATGGGCGGCAGCGTAAACCATGAAGCCGTAGACAGGTCTAAGGCCGGGGTCTATTTGTGGGTCTATCTCTGGATCTGAGACGATGGCGTCGACCTAAGGTGCGCCGCTCCAGGCATCAAGCTGGCCCCGACGACAGTATTGCCGGGCCAGCTTGATGGGATCAGATGATAAGGCCGATCAGCGGCGTTGGCCCTTGACCATGTCATAGGCCATGGCGCCGATCTGGGCGATCAGCACTAGGGTGAAGGGCAGGGCACCGGCGATCGCCACCTGTTTGTTGAGATCGACGTCGTTGATAAACAGCAGTGCCATGGAGAGGGTGATCAGCAGGCCAGCCCAGAGCAGCTTGTATCGCTGGCTTTCGTTGCCTGTGAGCATGCCGCACACCAGCAGGGCCGAGTCGGCACTGGTGATGATAAAGGTGATCAGCAGCAGGATCGCCGCAAATGACAACAACTGGCCCATGGGCAGATGGTGGAAGAAGCTGAACAGGCCCTGGGTGTAATCCTGGTTGACCGCGTCGATCACCTCGCTGGCAAAGGGTTGATCCAGCGCGGCGCCGCCAAAGGCACTGAACCAGAGCAGGGAGGCGGCGGTGGGCACCAGCACGACGCACAGCAGGAACTGGCGTACGGTGCGGCCTCGGCTGATCCGCGCGATAAAAGGGCCGACGAAGGGGGCCCAGGCGATCCACCACACCAGATAGATCACGCTCCAGCCCAGGCTCCAGGGGCGGGAATCGGGATCGATGCTGAAGGAGATGCCGGGCAATATGGCCACGTAGGCACCGGTGGAGGTGAGCAGATCCTTCAGGGTGGCCAGGGGATCCAGCAGGGCGATCACAATCAGGATCATCACCAGCATCAGGGCGGTGTTGAATTGGCTGAGGCGTTTGATCCCCCGGGTCAGGCCAAGGATGGAGGAGACGGTGAACAGCAGGGCGATGGTCAGCAGCAGGCCGTAGCGAAAGGCGACGGAGCCGATCTCGGGCGAGAGCAGCTGCTGCAGTCCGGTCTGTACCAGGGCGATGGTGTTGGCGAAGGTGCCCGCGACGCCAAACAGGATGGCCAGGATCGCCAGGTAGTCCATCAGGGCAAAGCCGCCGGGCTGGGGCCGGGCGGTGAAGCTGGCGGAGATCTGCAAGGAGCGGCCGCGGTTAAAGCTGAACCAGGCGATGGCCAGCCCGGCCAGGGCGTAGATACTCCAGGCGTGCACGCCCCAGTGGAAGTAGGTCAGGGCCAGGGCCGTGTCCTTGGGCATGGGGCTGCCCTGGGCAAAGGCCGGAGGATTGGCGAAGTGGAACACCGGCTCGGCGATCCCCCAGAAGATCAGGCCTGAGCCCATGCCGGCGGTAAACAGCATCGCCAGCCAGCTCAGGGTGCCAAACTCGGTCTTGGCCTGCTCGCCACCCAGACGTTGCCGACCTATCGGGCTGAGGCTGATCCCCAGGGTAACAATCACCATAAGGCTGGAGAGCAGGATAAAGCCCAGGCCAAACTGTTCGATACAGAACTGGGTGAGCTCGGCCACCAGGCCGACGCTGTACTCGGGGAAGAGCAGGAAGGCTGCCATCAGCACTGAGATCATACCGATGCGGTACAGTAGTGCGCGTTGTGACTGTCCGGCTTGGCCGAGTGCAGTATTACGGTCCATCGCTGTTTCCTGTGAAAGCTGTTATTGCCAAAAAAGGGAGCACATTAGGGGGCTTTGCCGTTAACGACAAGGGGCGGATCCCGATAGGAGCCGATCGGGGTTTTCAACGGGTTCGGCAAACTCTGTTTTTGTGATCCGTGTCCCTGCTGAGGGGGGGTCAACCAATGGGCCAGGGAGGCGGGGATAGCCTGAGCCAAGAGCGGAAAGTGAATAAGCAATGGAGCTTTGCCGTTTGTCCCCCAATCGAGTGATCACCAGAGAGTACTCTCGCGCCTTGAGTTCTATTTCGCCAAGGGCTTAGAGCCTCCCAGGGGCGGGCTCAGGGAACCTGAAACCCAGGAGCTAGGATCTAGAACCTTGGAGCTTGACTCTGGAGCCTCGCACTCAGGAGCAGGTTGCTGATCTTGAGAGTGACGCCGAACCCATTCGTTCCAGCCACCGTCGTAGAGGGCTGCCCTGTGATAGCCCAGGGCCAGGCTCAGGGCCCACATCCGTGATGCGCGCCAGCCTGTGCCGCAATACCAGATGATGCGGTCGGCTCTGTTGATCCCCCGTGCCCTTAGGGCTTCGTCCAGTCGGGCCAGCAGGGTGTTGAGATCCGTCTGTTGCGACAGCTGGAACTCGCCGTTGATGATGTTGAGCGCACCGGGGATCCGGCCCGCCACGGGAATATAGTCATAGCCGGTTACCTGCCCGGTAAACTCTGGCTCGCTGCGGCAATCCAGCAGCCAGAGCGGCTCGCTGGGCGCGGCCAGGTCACGGAGCAGACCGGCGTGATCCACCCGTGGGTGAGCTGCCGGAGATGGCCAGGAGGCTTTGCCGCCGAAGGGGACGGGACTCGGTGCGGCGCTTCGCTGTGCAGAGGCCAGGCGTGCCGCCTGTTCGAGGGCGTCGAGATCGGGGTCCATGACGATGGCGACACGAGTAAAGCCGAGCCATCGCAGTGCAAAGGCGACCCGGGCGGAGGCATCGAAGCGGGAGGTGGCGCTGCCGCACCGCACCTGGATCCGATCAAACAGCAGGATCTGAGCTTGTGACTCGGGCACCAGACCCTGTTGTGCCAGCGCGTGACGCATTTTTTGCGGGGAGTTGAGGTTCCACAGGGGGCCGCATTCCAGCTCTTGGGTGCTGATCTGACGGTGTGCCTTGCAGGACGGTGGCGTCCCGGGATAGTCCTCGCAGATCACCTCGATCAGCGCCACCTGGGCGCCTCGATTCGCCAGGATCGCCTTCGCTTGCGTTAGGGTGATCACCAGATCCCGGTCGGCACTGTTCATCATTGTTTGGATCTCTGGCACGGTCATAAGGCGGGGGATTATAACGGGCGCGGCGCGGCCATTTTGCGCGGAAAGTGGCGTTGTGGCACAAAACATGGACTCGGAGCGCATTCCGGCGGGCAGCGTTGGGCAGGGGAGAGCGAGCTGACATCGCGCCTTTTGATTAGAGCGGGCTTGCGTGGAGCGTGCCGTAAAGGCGTGAGCCGGGGCTGGGGAGAGCTTGCACGTGTGGTAGGCTTAGTTCGAAACGACCCCCGTTGCGAGTGCGCAACGGGGGTCGAAGGAATGACGGGATCAGTCCTTGTGTTTACCCCGGTAACCGACTTTGGGTCCGACGTGGGGGCCCCAGCCAAACAGCTGTGGTGCATTTTGTGCGCGCCACTTCTCCAGCTCCTGGCGCATGGTCTCCGCCATCTCCGGGTACTGGCGGCTAACATCTGTGGTCTCGGCGGGATCGTCGCTGATCCGGTACAGGGCCTGGATCCGGCCAGGGCGCTTTTGTCCCCGTTCGCGCTTGTTGGAAGATTCAACGTACTTCCATTCATTGTTGCGAATGGCGGCATTGACGTTGTTGTCCCAGTAGAGGTAGCGATCCTCCAGGGCCTTGGCTTTACCGCTGGCGTAGGGCAGCAGATCGACGCCATCGAGCTGCCATTCTGGCTTGAGTTCGCCGGTGGCGGCCTTAAGCAGGGTAGCGGTGATGTCGATGCCGTTGGCCGGCTCCTCCAGCGTCACCCCTTCCATGACTACGCCCTTCCACATCACCAGGTAAGGTACGCGAATGCCACCCTCCAGGGTGGTGCCCTTGGTGCCGGAGTACGGCTTGTTACTGGAAGCCGGGTAGCCTTCGCCGCCGTTGTCACTGGTAAGGAAGATCAGGGTGTTATCCAGCAGATCTTCCGCTTCCAGCTTGTCCAGCAGTAAGCCGATGTTCTTGTCCATGTTATGGACCATGGCGTTGTTGGTCTGACGCAGTTCATCCTCGATATGGGCAAACTTGGCCAGATCCTCCTCCGTTGCCTGGAATGGACCATGGGGGGCGTTGTAGGCCAGGAACAGGAAGAAGGGATCCTCTTTGTGGCGTTCAACGAATGCCACCGACTCCAGGCCGAAAGCGTCGGTCATGTAGAGTGGGGTATTGGGGACGCGCTTGGCGTCTTCACGGAAGATCCCCTGCCAGACGTTTTTCTGCTGCTGGTTTTCATGCAGGACAAAGTAGTCAGCGGCGCCGTTGTTAAAGCCGTAGAACTCCTGGAATCCCCGGTTGTAGGGCCAGAACTCCTGCTCGTCGCCATCGTGCCATTTGCCGATCAAGCCGGTGATGTAGCCCGCATCGCTCAGGTAATCACCGATGGTGTTGAGCTCCAGCGGCAGGCCTTGCTGGATCCCGTGCTCACGCACACGGGGCCCCGTGTTGTCGTAGTAGCCGAAACTTTGCTGGTAACGGCCGGTCACGAAGCCGGCGCGGGAGGGGCCGCACACCATGTTCATGGCGTAGCCATTGGTGAAAGAAACGCCCTGAGTGGCGATGCGATCGATGTTCGGGGTCTCGAGATCTCCCTCACCCTGAGGGTTGTAACTGACGTCACCCATACCGAGATCGTCGGCCATGATCACGATGATGTTAGGGCGCTCCTGGGCGAGTGCACTGCCGTAGCCCAGGCTGAGCATGGCCAGGGAGCTGGCCAATAGTCGAGGGAACTTCATTGATTTTCCTGCTTATTGTCTTTGTCGTTGCTGCAAGGCGAGACGGTTTCGCGCCAGCGGCAATGGTGGATAGAGAAGCAATAGGGAGTCAAGTTGGGCGTGCGACCAGGGGGATGGGATGTGACGGTATTCACAGTGATCCTGGGAGGGTGATCGGGAATTGTTAGGGTGGGGGATTGTGCCGTGATCAGGCGCGAGTGTCCCACTGAAGGACACTCGCTCGGACTGTTCTATTGGCTTAATGGAAACCGAACTTGCCGTTATCGTTTTGCCATTCGCTACGGGGTGGGATGGCTTCGATGGTGTCCCAGTGTTCGACGATCTTACCTCCATCGACACGGAACAGATCGTAGAAGGCCACATGTTCACCGATAAACTGCCCTTCGCTGATGGCCAAGACAAAGTTGCCCTGTCCCAGGATCTTATGGTTTCGCTCAAACACCATGGGGGTGCCCGCTTCGGCGAGGGCAGCCAGGGCGGCACCCAGGCCACTGAGGCCGTCGGCGACACCCGGGTTGTGTTGCAGATAGTCCTGTTCATTCGGACCGATAAAGTCGGCAATGCGATCCATCTGGCCCTTGATCAGGATGGCGTCGACGAAGTCGCTCACCAGTGCCTTGTTGGCTTCTGTCAGGTCGAGATCGGCGACCTTCGTGGGGCCGTCAAACTGGGTTCGGCCACTGGGGTTGGGCTCGGCGATGGGCTGAAGGTTGTCCCAGTGTTCGACGATCTTCTCGTCCTCGAAACGAAATACGTCAAACCCGGCTTTGGGCCCGAAGAAGTTGTACTCGGTGTGCAGCACCACATAGTCACCGTCGGTAAAGGCTCGCTGCACATTGGCCCGGGCGCTGCCTTCGGGCAACTGGGCCAGTACTGCGCCGAAACCGGCCAGCCCGTCGGCGACGGCCAGGTTGTGCTGGGTGTATTGTGCGGCGTTGATGTAGCCAACCGGCTCCTGGGCTCCGGTCTCGATGCTCTGGATCAGGGCAACGGCTTTATCTTGAATGGTCATGGTATCACTCTCCTTGGACAGGGCGGCGCCAGTCGACAGCGTCAGCAGGCTGGCGGCAAAAAGGGTTGGTTTCATGGCTTGGGTCAAGGTGATCATGCTTTGGGTCCTCCCGATAACGATGGGGCCCATGGTAGTGATCTCGCGCTATACCAGGCAGAGTGGAAGTGGGTCGGAAAATGGTGAATGTCGAACCCTTTGAGCAGGTTCAACCTTGAGAATTACGGAATTGACTCGGCGTAAATCCAGTTAACTTTTTGAAGTACTTTACAAAATTGCTAGGATCGTCAAACCCGAATTCGTACGCCAGATGCTGGGAGCTTTGCTGGCCGAGGACCAGACGACGCTTGATCTCCACCAGGGTATAGGCATCAATCAGTTGTTTGGCGGTTTGCTCCGTTGCCTGTTTGCATAAGAGGTTTAGGGTTTTGTAGGTAGTACCTAACTGGCTGGCGTACCAGTGGGCGTCGCGGATCCGGCGAAACTCCCCCTGCAGCAGATCGAAGAATCGGGCGAATTGTCGACTTTGCCCCTCCGACAGCTTTTGGTGCTGGATCTGTGGTTGCTGGCGGTTGAGCAAAAGGGCCAGGGCGCAAAACAGGTGCATGACCACCAAGGGATCGGGCTCCGTGAGTGCCACCTCGATGCTCAGTTGCGCAAGCAGAGCCTGGCAGCGTTCCTGGTTGGTCGGATCCAGTCTGATCAGCGGAGAGTAATGCTGGTTGAGGTGAGTCGGGGTGTAATTGGGCAGGTGCATGTTGGCGTGAACCCGATCGAGAAAGGCCTGGGTGAAGACCATCACCTTGCCTTCGGGGGATTGACTGAGATCGAAGGCGTGGACCTGCTCTCGCTGCACCAGAATGAAACTTCCGCTGGCAAAGGGGAAGTGGTGAAAATCCACCATATGGCGTCCTTCGCCTCGAGCGATATAGACGAAGGTGAAGAAGCCAACCCTGTGGGGTTGATCCGGACGGTGATCGTGAAACCGGCGTCGCGACAGGGAGGCCAGTTCGAAGATCTCAAACTCGGCGTCCATCGTCTTGCGGTGCTTAAAGCCAACGAGGGGGATCGACATGCTCTGTTTTGGGTCGGTGACGAGAGCCTGAGTCTAGCCGACGTGTCGTTTGGAAACCATGCAAAATATTATTATTCAGTTGCTTATGCCAGTGGGCCGAGACGCCTAGGCCAGGGATTGGTCCACTCGTCAGGGCAGCCTGCCATCGGCCTGGGAAGAGGGGGTGGCACTCTCAGTCAGATAATGAGCGATTTGAGCCAGGGGCTCGCCCACCTGGGTCGTGTGATTGGCAAAGGTTAACTGGCAGATGGGTTGTACCGAGCAGGCGAGGGCGGTCGGTTCAGGATCCCTGTCAAGCTCAGCTAGGTAAGTGGACTCCGTGCCCGCTTCCCTGTTTCGGTGGAGGGGGAGCCTCTCCTGGCCATACTGTAACCAACCCAGGGGGGAGCTGCGCACCGTTTGGCTGGCATAGAGGCGGACACTCTGGTTGCCTTGAGTATCGCCGTAAGCGAGTCCTATCCGGATCGTGTCTTCACCTGTGTCCCACAGCATGAACAGCTCATCGGCCAGATCGGGGCCGGTGGCCGTGTGATAGCCACACTGTACTGTGCTTGAGGCGCACAGTTGGCGGGTCAGGGTGGGGGCCAGCTGATATTTGACGATCAGGCGATCCAGCCAGTCTCCCGGGGTGAGATCTCCGCCATCCTCAATGACCCACTCGTCATCCAGAATGATGCTGCCGTCGGAGTCATCAATCTGGATCTCAAAACGCTGCACCACGCCAGGCCGGGGGAAGACATCGGCGTAGGCGATCCCCGCATAGGTGGGCACGGTCAGCAGGTAGGGCATCACAGACTGGGGCGCGTAGATCCAGTGATGCCCCTCTCCCGGCTCGAACACGACCTTATCCAGCTGTGGTTGTTCGCTCTGGGCAGGGTGATCGTCCACCACGATATGCCCCCAGCGTGCGTTGCTCAGGGTGATGGTGAAGTGCTTTGCTTCGGCGGCGACCCATGCCTGTCCTTGCAGGGCATAGTGAGTGCCCGGAACGGTTTGCTCGGCCAGTTTGGGGTGGCGCAGGATGAGCTTGGCCGCACCATAGAGGGTCAAAGTGAGGGGCTGGCTGACGTCCAGTTCGGTCAGGGTACGTTCGCCCAGTTGATCCTGGATTGTCAGGCTGTAGTCGGTCAGTACCCGTCCCCGATGAGGGTCGTACTGGGGGACCTGCGGTTGAGGCGTTTCCCGCATCACCGCAATTTCGCCAACGTCCAGTTGCGGCGTGACGGTCACGGTCCGTCCCTCCATGGAGGGCTCCGACGATTCACAGGCGGTCAGCAGCAGGAAGAAGAGAGAGAGGAAAGGGATCCGCACAGAAAATACGCTCAAAAAAATGGTAATGGATTGTAGTAGTGAGCGGATGGAGTGGGCAGAGATCTTCGAACGGTTCGATTGAAACTGTGAGCGGGATCGTCGGGCTGTCGCTGGCAACAGCGAACAGCCCGGCTCTGGATCTCAGGATCGCATCTCGGGGGGGGGCCGCTTGGCCGAGGGGGATTTAGCGGTAGGGGTGTGCACTGGGATCTCCCCGCCTTTTGGCCCGGAGGGGCTCGGTGTTAGATCCGGCGTAGCTGGGCTGCTGGGCTGAAGGATTTGTGTGCTAGAAGCTTCGATTTGAGGCGACGCGTGACGGCTGTGCGTCTGTTGCCGAGCCTTGGCATAGCTGGCCAGTTTGTCGCAGTAGTTGGCGATCCCATGATCTTCGACCCCGGCCTTGAATCGGGTGGCCAGCAAGCGGCGCAGCAGACGCACGCTGCGATCGATGATATTGGGATTTTGCAGCAGTTGCACCGGCTCCCCGCTGCCCACGCTGTGGGTCAGAAAGCGCATGTCACCGATGTGGCGATAGCCCTGCATTTGGTTGAGCTGTTGGATGATCCAGTCGCTGAGATAGGGGATGCGGATAAACTCGAACAGGGCGATCAGGCCGTATTGCAGGTAGGCCGGTGGCAGGCGGGGCACCAGATCGGCAGCGTTGACGATGCGATAGATGGGGGTTCGGATCTGCTCGGCAAAGTTGGCGGTGGCAACACGCGGCCCGCCAAAGGTGTAGCAGGCACCGACGCTGTTGCTGGCCAGGAAGTGGGTGGCGATCAGCGCCAGGGCGCCGCCAAGAGAGTGACCCGTGATATAGAGGGGCAGGCGGTTTTGCCGAACCCGTGTCAGGGCCGCTTCCAGTTCGGGTTGGATCGCCTCAAAGGCTTCAAGAAACCCCTTGTGGATCCCGATCCCATTACGTTGGACCTGCACCGCATCGAGATCGGCCTGGATATCCTCGATGGCCATCTCGGTACCGCGAAAGGCCAGGACGTTCATTCCCAGGCTGGCGCTGCTACAGAGGAATGCCTGGGTCCCCTGGTGGTTAAACACCCCCTCAAGGGTGAAGTGGGCTACCGTCAGGTATTGAGACAGCTGCGCCCGGGCTTCGTCGGCACCGAGATCGCGTTGAGCCAGCAGGGCACTGAGCGCCTCCTGCACAGTGACCGCATCGGTTTCCGTTGCCAGCCGCAGCGCCAGGGTTTCGAGCTCCTCATGGCCTTCAAATCGGAAGTAGGCCAGACGGGCGAGTTCGGCCATCAGGTAGGCGGTTCGGTCACTATAGGCCGCTCGCGTTACAGGAGGGCTAAGTAGTTGGGATTCCATGAAATACATAAGACGTTCCTTCGTCATTGATCCAGCTTTTTCATCCTAGTTGGAAATGAGGACGTTAGGAAAGGGTTCGAGCATTTGAAATGAAGCAACGGACCCGTAATGGGTCCGTTGCTTCGGTGGGAGCGGGGAACTAGCGAGGGATCGCTTCTTTCACCGGGTAGGAGAGGGTAGCGGTGACCCGACGGTTTTGCGCATCGATCGCTTCCCCTCGGCCCTGGATCTTCAGTTGGCTTTCGCCCACGCCGATCGCCTTCAGAGTGTCGGAAGGAATATGATGCACGGTCACCAGGTGGTCCCGAACCGCCTCGGCCCGGCGCAGGGACAGGGCCTGGTTGTAGCGATCCGAGGCCGGTGCCGAGGCGTGGCCTGTGAGGATCACCGGCGCCAGTCCATGGGCCTGGATCCGATCAGCCAGCTCAGTCAGGCGTGGGTAGTCGCGGCGCTGGATCTCGCTGCTGTCGTTGGCGAACAGCACCTCGAGGTGGAACTGCTCCGTGACGCTGAGCCAGCGGGTGCAGCCGGTGGCATCGACGGCATGCTGCATCGGGGTCTCCGCACAGGCATCCTGGGGATCCGGTACGCCGTCCTGATCCCAGTCTTGAATGCTGGCCACTTGGGTTTGTGTTGCCAGCGCCTGTGTCACGTTGTCGTCCTTGCGGCCGCCAAAGTGATAGCGCAGGTTAAGGCCAAAGAGGGTCGAGGGGTAGTTGTCGAACTCGATCCGCTGGGCCTGCAGTGAGAGCAGCCAGCGTTGGCCCAAGCGGTGATCCAGGCTCACCCCGTAGAGCAGATCGGTACCGTCGGGGCGATCACTGCCGCCACCGTTGGTGCTGTCGAGGGGGGTACTGGAGTAATCGCCGCGCCAGAAGAAGGCGCCCAGGGTCGCCGAGGCGGACCAACGTTCGGTGAAACGATGACGATAGCCGACTTGGGCATAGGGACCACGGCCCGACTCGGGATAGATATGCTCAATCTCATCGTAAAACGCCTGAGGATCGTCGAAGCGCCCCTGCAGGGTGAGATCCACCTCGTCGAGATCCAGATAGCCCGCCTCGACAAACCAGGAGTCGGTGAGGCGATAACCCAGCCCCAATCCCCAGGCCGGCCGGTCCTTGTCCAGGCTTAACACCTCGGCATCCAGTCCGGCATCGGCAAAGTCACGGTTGAGATCGCCCCGGCTGGCGTCGCTGGTGGCCCAGTTTCCCTGGCCGCTGAGATACCAGGGAGCCAAAGGGCTTTGCTCGGCCGATGCGGTCGGCACGACTGCCAAGGAGAGCATGGCCAAGGATGGCAAGGTCTTCAGGCCCCGCCGCCGGAGCGCCAGCGTCATCACGGACCCCTGTGCCAGGCGACGGCTCAGCAGCAGGGTGAGCAGGGCGGTCAGCCAAGCCAGGCCCAGGCCGCCTGAGCTGCCCCCTTCGGTCTTGACGATCTGATCCCCCCGGACATCGATCTGAACCTGTGCATCGGCCAGGCCACCTTCGCCATCGGAGATCTGGTAGTGGATCCTGGTGCTGCCGATCCAGTCCCGGGGCGGCTCATAGTAGAGCTGGCCGTCATCCAGGACGCTGAGCGAGCCCTGTTCCACCGTCGCCGAGACCAGGGTCAAGGTATCGTGATCGGCGTCGCTGTCGTTAGCCAGTACGTCCACAGTTACCGCCTTGTTGTTATGGGTCTGGGCGCTATCGTCCATGGCGACGGGAGCCCGATTGAGGTAGATCGCCAGATCAACCTGGGTGTTGGCACTGCCTCCCATGCCATCACTGACGCTGTAGCTGAGTTGGTCGCTGCCCAGGAAGTTCTGCGGAGCGGTATAGCTCAGGGTGCCGTCAGCGTTGATCTCGACCTGTCCCAGGGCGGCGCTGGCGGCCACCAGGGTGAGGGGGTCTTGATCCGGATCCCTGTCATTGGTCAGCACGTTCAATACCTGGGTCTTGCCGGCGCGGATCCGGTATTGGTCCCGTTCGGCGATGGGGTCCCGGTTGGCACTGAGCATGACGCCGACGCCACCGGGATCGATCACCGAGCCATTGATCTGGCCATCGGCATCGTAGCGGCCACCATCTTCCAGAGTCAGCTGAACACACCAGTGGCCTTCGGTCAGACCCGGGCTCCAGTGGTCGCCACCGGGCGGCGGACAGAAGCCGGGCTCACCGGCGCTTGAGTGCACCCGGTTACCGCCGTCTTCGACCAGGGTGATCCAGCCTTCATTCGGCAGGAACTTACGGTAGACCGCCAACGCCGGGATCGCCTGACGCTGGGGCATCACCACCTGCAACTGCTGGCCCGCCTGGGGCAGGTTGTAGGCGATAAAGTCGAAGATCCCGCCGACGTTGCGTGCCTGGGTATCCTCGACCAGCTCATCGGACTCCTTGGCGATGTCCTCATCGACGATCTGGGCGCCACCGGTGACGCCCGCGGTGCTGTAGCTGCCGGTTCGCAGACACACGGCCGGATCGCCCTCGACGATGTAGCCATCCCACTCGCTGCCGGTTTCCGGGAGCACGTTACACTCGTCCACCATCTGATCACGGTAATCCGGGATCCCGTCGAAGTCGGAGTCGGTATAGCCCTCCTCGGTATCCGGGATCAGATCCCCATCGCTGTCGACACCGGGGATCAGCGGCTCCAGGCTGGCTCTCAGATCCAGCACCAGGCTGGCGATATCTTTCAGTCCGCCATCGTCATACACCTCCAGCTCCAGGGTATAGAGGCCGGGCGTCAGATCCCGGGGATCGAAGACAAAGCGAGTGTCGTCGACATCCAGATCGGCCAGGGCGGCATCATGGTGCCAGAGCCGCAGATGGCTGTCGCCGACGTTGGGATCTTCGATCTGTGCCAGGACGGTGACCTCGCCGCCGTCGGGCACAATAAGCAGCCGGGCCTGACCGTCTTGGAAGGCCGACAGGTGCACCTCAGGGGGAAGGTTTTGCTCTGTGATGGTGATGGTGTGGCTGGATTTCACGCCGGTATTGACGCTGTGATCCAGGGTGAGCACCAGAGTTTCGTCCATCTCTTCCATCTGATCGTCGGCTACGGTAAAGCTCAGGGTGGCGGAGGAGCCGCTTTCGATCAGGAACTCACCCTGGCTCAGATCATGATCATCACCGTCGGCACTGCCACCGAGGCTGAAGGGGATGGTGACCGGATACTGGAAGTGGGCCCCGTTCATCACCACTTCAACCTCCACCCGGTTGCCTTCCACCACCTGTTGGTCTTTGGCCAGGGAGATGAGGGGACGGACATAGACCTTCTGTGGCGCAATGGCGCAGCGCTGCGCTTCGTCACAGGCTTCCCACAGGGCGGTGTTTTCACCGGGCTGGAAGAAGGGAACACCATCCACCAGGCTGACCGGCAAAGGATTACCGAAGCGGTCGAGGGCTGTAGCTGTGCCCAGATCTACCTTGGTAAACAGGCCTTGGGCATCGACCCAGACCGGCTCGGGTACGGTGATCACCGGCTTGAGGGCATCCTGATCCAGGATCAGCACTAGGGCACTGTCCTCACCGCCGAAGCCATCACCAATGCGGTATTCGATGCTGGCGGTGCCGGAAAACGCCTCGGTCAGGGTAAACCTCAGGTTGTTGTCGACGATCTCCACGGTACCGCTGCGGCTGGCGGCACCCAGCAACGTCAGGGGATCCCCATCGGCGTCGGTGTCGTTGCTCAGTACATCGATCACAACCTGGGTTTGGTCCTGCGCCAGGATCACTTCGTCATCCGTGGCTTGGGGGGCCCGGTTATTGGCGGTGATCGTCATCCACACCGTGGCGCTGTCTTCGGCCCCCTGTTCGTCGCTAATCCAGTAGCGGATCCGGGTCGGCTCGGCCCAGTCTGGACTCGGGGTGTAGCTCAGGGTGCCATTCGGCTCGATAACGACCTGGCCATGATCCGCCTGGGCCCGGACGACGGTCAGGCTGTCCGTCTCGCCGTCGGGATCCGAGTCGTTGCTCAGTACGGCGATGGTCACGCTCTGGCGCACATCGGTCGAGGCGTGATCATCCCGGGCCTCTGGTGCATCGTTGAGCGGGGTGATGGTGACGGTGATCCTGGCATGGGCGATGCCGCCCTGGCCATCGCTGATCCGGTAGCCAAACTCCACGGCACCGTGATGATTGGCCGCCGGCACATAGTGGATCCGATCCTCCACAACGCTGGCCTGTCCCAAGGAGGGCAGATCTTGCAGGGCCAGCCCCAGGGGATCGCCGTCACCGTCGAGATCATTGGCCAGGACAGCAATGAAGACCGGCGTGTCTTCCGCAGTCGTGATCGCGTCGTTGTTGGCCACCGGAACGTCATTGACCGGGGTGATGCTCAAAGAGACGGTAACCGGCTCTGAGTTCAGTGCGCCGTCGTAGGCGTGGTAGCGGAACTGGTCATTGAGGGTTTCGCTGCCATCGTGCTGGTAGATAAGGCGGCCGTCGTCCCCAAGCTCAAGGGAGCCGTGCTCGGGCTGGGTCAAGACCACCACACTCAGCGGATCGCCGTCGAGATCCGTGTCGTTGTCCAGCAGCGCCAGGGTGATCCGTCCGCCCTCATTGAGGCTGGCCAGATCGGGATGGGCAACCGGGGGATCGTTGACCGCAGTGATGGTGAGCGACACCTCGGTCTCCTCGGAGGAGAGTGTCCCGTCGAACGCGACATAGCTGAAGCGGTCCGCATGGTTCTCCGAGCCATCATGCAGATAGCTGAAGGAGCCATCTTCGTTGAGCTCTAGGGTGCCATATTGTGGCTGGGAAACGAGGCGCACAGTCAGCGAGTCCCCATCCACATCATTGTCGTTGCCGAGCAGATCCGTATCGGCCGACAGCAGTGCCCCTTCGGCGAGCTGGTAACCGTCAGCCTGAGCCAGGGGGGCATCGTTGACCGGTGTGATCGTCAGGCTGACCTGTGCCGGTTCGGACGGGTTGCCGGCATCGTCCTGGACTCGATAGGACAAGCTGTCCATGCCATGGTAGTTGGCCTTGGGTGTGTAGATCAGGCCGCCATTGGGATCGATCGTCACTTCGCCATGACTGGGCGCCTCTGTGATCGCCAGGCTGGTGGGATCGAGCTCGCCGTCGATGTCGCTGTCGTTGTTAAGCACAGCAATGGTGACGCTGGCGTCCTCTTGGACAGTGGCGGCGTCATCGTTGGCCAGGGGGGCGTCGTCCACTGGGGTGACGGACAGGGTGACCAGGGCGGGCGCCGACCAAGCACCGTCATTGTCCTGCACCCGGTACTCGAAGCTGTCCGCACCAAAGTAGTGGGGAGCGGCGCGATAGGTCAACAGGCCCTTTTCGCTGTCGAAAGCCAGGCTGCCATGGGTTGGTTGGGTCACCGCTTCGATGCTGGCAGGCACCAGCTCACCGTCGATGTCCTCGTCATTACCCAGGACATTGATGGGCAACACGCCATCTTCGGCCAGCTCGACGGTGTCGGCGTTGGCGATCGGGGCGTCGTTGACCGATTCGATGGTGAGGGTAACGGTGGCCGGCTCGGACGTCAGTTCGTGCTCGTCTTCGAGCAGGTAGGTGAAGCTGACCGTACCGAAATGATCCTTGGCCGGAGTGTAGTACCAGGCGTTGTCGTCATTGAGAGACACGCTGCCTTGCTCCGGTTGCGTCAGGATCTGGATATGGGCATTGCTCAGGGTGCTGTCGACATCCTCATCGTTGGCCAGCAGATCCAGTGTTGCCCCCAGATCTTCCTGCAGGGTAAAGCTGTCATCCCTGGCCACCGGGCCATCGTTGATGGCGGTGAAGGCGACAGTCACCGTGGCCGGCAGTGATTCGGCACCCGTGTGATCGGAGATGGCATAGGTAAAGGTGACGGTTTCAACCTGGTTGGGGGCAGGCTCGAAGCGCAGCTTACCCTCAACCACGGAGACACTGCCCGATTCTGGCGGACTGATAAGACGCAGGCTGGCGGGATCCAGTTGGTTCTCTCCGTCCGGATCGCTGTCGTTAACCAGCACATCAATATCGATGGCGACATCTTCATCGGTACGGGCCTGGTCGTGCGCCGCTTCGGGGGCATCGTTAACCCCAATGACTGTGATGGCGACAGGGGTGACGGCCGAGCTCAGGCCCTGCTGATCGTCCACCTGGTAGGAGAAGCCGTCGTTGCCGAAAAAGTTTGTGTTGGGGGTGTAGGTGATGACGCCGGTGCCGGTATTGATGGCGATCTGGCCGTTGGCCGGACCATCACCGGACAGACGAAGGCTGGCGACGTTGAGCTTGCCTTCCGGATCGCTGTCGTTGTCGAGCACGGCGATCTGTACCGCTTCCTCCTCCTGCGTTTCGGCGCTGTCGGCGACAGCGACCGGGGCGTCGTTGTCGCCGGTGATGGTGAGGGAGACGGTAACCAGGTTGGAGTCGGCGCTGCCGTCATTCACCTTGTAGGTGAAGCTGTCGTCGGTGGTCTCACCGCCATCATGGGTATAGGTGAGGGTGCCGTCGAGATTGCTTTGCAGAGCGCCGTTGGCGGGCGGTGTGACAACATTGACACTCAGGCCCGGGCCATCGGGATCCCGATCATTGGCGAGCAGGTCCAGAACAACACTCCCTCCCTCTGAGAGGCTGCCGCTGTCTGCCATGGCCATGGGCGCGTCATTGCGACCCGTGATGGCGATGCTGATCTGGGTACTGTTTTCATCATTGAGGTACACGGTAAAACCGTCGGAAACCTGCTGTCCCTCGGTCAGGGCGTCGGCATTGGTGTTTAGGCTGTACTGCCAGTTGCCGTTGGCCTCAAGGCTCAGGGTTCCGTAGTGACCGCTCTGCTCCCCGGGAATAAAGGCTAATCCCGGGTTGTCCTGATCAATGGCAGTGATTGTGCCGCCGGTTGTCGGCGAGGTGTCTTCAATTACGCTGCCGCTGCCTGTGCCGATCTGGGGCAGGCCATCGGTGCCGGTAATGGCGATGGTGATGGTGGTGGTGCTGGTGTCGTTCAGGGAGACGGTAAAGGCGTCGCTCACCTGTTGGCCCTGACTCAGGGCATCGGCCCGGCTGTCCAGGGCATAGCTCCAGCTGCCGTTGGTTTGGAGCGTGAGGTTCCCGTAACTGCCGCTTTGTGTTTCGGCGACGAAGGCCAGCGCGGGGTTGTCGGCGTCGGTGGCGGTCAGGGTGCCGCTGGCGCTGGGCTGGCTGGTTTCGACCACGCTGCCGGTGTCGGTGCCGATCTGGGGCAGGGTGTCGGTGCCGGTAATGTTAATGGTGACCGTGGTGGTGCTGGAATCGTTCAGGGAGACGGTAAAGGCGTCGCTCACCTGTTGGCCCTGACTCAGGGCATCGGCCCGGCTGTCCAGGGCATAGCTCCAGCTGCCGTTGGTTTGGAGCGTGAGGTTCCCGTAACTGCCGCTTTGTGTTTCGGCGACGAAGGCCAGCGCGGGGTTGTCGGCGTCGGTGGCGGTCAGGGTGCCGCTGGTGCCGGGCTGGCTGGTTTCGACCACGGTGCCGGTGTCGGTGCCGATCTGGGGCAGGGTGTCGGTGCCGGTAATGGCGATGGTGACCGTGGTGGTGCTGGAATCGTTCAGGGAGACGGTAAAGGCGTCGCTCACCTGTTGGCCCTGACTCAGGGCATCGGCCCGGCTGTCCAGGGCATAGCCCCAGCTGCCGTTGGTCTGGAGCGTGAGGTTGCCGTAACTGCCGCTTTGTGTCTCGGCGACGAAGGCCAGAGCGGGGTTGTCGGCGTCGGTGGCGCTCAGGGTGCCGCTGGTGCCGGGCTGGCTGGTCTCGACCACGGAGCCGGTGCCTGTGCCAATGATCGGGGCATCGTCCACGGCGGTGACGGTCAGGGAGAAGGCCGCCGTCAGGCTGTCGGCTCCGTCATTGTCCGTCGCGAAGTAGTTGAGAGTGGTTGCGCCGTTCCAGTTGGGCCCCGGCAGGTAGTAGAGGGTGAGCGTGTCATTCGCAGCGGTGTAGTCGGTGTCCGCCTTGGCCGCCGTTGTGAGCGCTTCATCGGTATAGAGCGTTCCCCCTTGAGGCAGGGCGCTCAGGGTAAAGTGGGCGATCTGGCCGTCGGGATCGCTGCCCGACAGGATAACAGCGATGGCGCCACCATCTTCAGCGCCGCTGGCACTGCCAGCCTGGGCGCTCGGGAGATCGTTGATCTCGCTGATGGTGAGGGTGGCGGTGGCACTGCTGGCACTCTCATCCCCGGCATCATCTTTGACGGTGAACTGGAAAGTGCGCGTGCCAAAGGCGTTGGCCTGGGGGACATAGTAGAGGATCAGCTGCTGGCCGGTCGCGGCGTGGTCGACGTTGATCTGCGCTGGGGTGTTGAGCGTGTCGTCCAGGTAGAGGGTGCCGTCGAGGGGCAGGTTGGCGAGACGGAATGAGTCGATTTGACCGTCGCTGTCGCTGCCCGACAGGGTTATGGCGATGCTGGCCGCATCCTCATCCCCAGTGGCGTTGGCTGGTGTTGCCGTCGGCAGGCTGTTTACCGGGGGCGCGGCATTGAAATCATCGCGAAAATTCACCGTTTCACTCTGGTAACCCCCCAGGATTATGTCGGTGACGCTGTTGGGGCTGCCCTCGGCCAGGATGGCACCGGCGGGATCGGTCTCCGTCAGGGTGTAGGTACCGTTGCCCAGGGCGGTGAACGCATAATATCCCTGTGCATCGGTCAGCGTGGTGACCGAACCGTTGAGGCTCAGGGTAATACCGGCGATCCCTTCGCCTGCATCAAAGCTGTCGTTGCCGTTGGCGTCTTCATAGACATGGCCAGCAATCGTGTTGGTGCGGGCCGCACCACAGCTGGCACCATCCAGAGGTTTGAAACTGGATCCGGCAGGGGTTTGCTGCTCCAGGTCAAAGGTGAAGAGCTGGGTGAAGGCCGGATCGGTGATATCGTCAATTCGGTAGAGGTTGCCCGCCGCGTTGTTGATCAGCATCAGCCGGTCGGCGGCATCGAACCAGATCGCACCATAGACGCCACTGTCCCCGTCAAGCCTGGGATTTGCGACACTGTCGTTAGTGTTCGATGCGAGATCGAAGAGGGATAACCCGTCGCCCTGAGCCCCCCAAAGGCGATCTGTGCGTTTGTGATAGGCGACATCGGCCCCGCTTATGGCGTTTGCTGAGTTAGCTACCGCAGCCGCAGTCATATCATCGATATTGACTAGATAAACTTCATTGTTTTTGCTTTTGTCCAGGACATAGAAGTTGCCTTCTGGACCAAAGGCAGCTTTATGCGGGGTTGTGATCTCAGTAAATGTTCCTAGGTTTTGTGTCTTACCGCCTTGGCCAATGCGAAGCAGAGAGTAATCTGACGCATCAAATCCATAGAGGTAGTTGTCGAGACTGTTGTATCCCAGAGCGTCAAGTTCAAGATCCGCAACCAGGGTTTCATAATGGTAAAGGCCAGCATCGGCTTTGATACGGCCGAGGTTATAACGGGTAGTACCAGCCGTATCTTTGTATTTGTAGGCAATATAAGCATCGTCGTTACACACCAAGGGTGGAATGTAGTCCGGGCTCAAAGGCGGGGTAAACAGTCCCAGCTCTTCATAGCTTTTGGTGTAGTCGCTGGACTTATCATTGATCCCGGAAAAATCGCCGTTGATGCTGTTGGTCTGGTTCAGTGAGAAGACCACGTAGCGCAACGCCGAGGTGCGGTTGATGGTAAGGCCACTGACGCTATTGAGGGTATCTTTGACGGTTTGAAAACTGAGCTTGAAGCTGACGAAGTGGTCTTCCCCTTCGAAATCGCCGATGTCGGCGTCGAGGATATCGGTATCTATCGTCGTGACGGGGCCGAAGTGGTAGTTCGTGGCCGTGGTGTTCTCGTCATGGCTGGCTTTTGAGGCGATGGTGGTGGTACTGGGGCCATCGTTCCACTGGCGACCCGCTGGCGGAGTCTTACCTGTATCTGAGGCCCAAAGTTCCAACTTGCCGGATTTGCCACTGGCGCTGATAAAGAGATCCAGCACACTATCTTCGTTGGCGTCGATCCCGATCAGATAGGTATTGGCGTCACTGTTGGTGCCGATGCGAAAACGAAAGGCGATCTCGTCGTCGCTCTCATCCGAAGTCTGCTTATCATCATAGAGGGTATAGAACTGTGGGTGCTGCGCATCGCCCACCAGATCCAGCCCTGAGGTCTGTGCCTGTTCATCATCGATGGGATCGAAGTTGCTTCCCTGGAGTACGCTTTGCCACTGGGAAGAGGGGCCGTTGAGCACAATCTCTGCGGCAAACAGTGAGTGACTGATGAACAAGCATGGTAATGCGCAGACGCCTAACCGGCCCCAAACCTTCCTGTTTTGCATGACTTCGATTCCTTTCGTTTCATGGCACCGGGCAAAAATTGACGCAAGTCACATTTTTGACGGTTTTATGTGGGCGACTATACAAAGAAAATGGGTCAGCGAGAACCCTGGCGGTTACATTTGTGCAACAACTTTACAAAATATTAACCTTTTGGTTTGTAGGGGTAAGTGTCGAAGAGATAAGGGTTAATGGTTATTAAGGGGAGAAAAACTAAGGTGGGCTGTCTTGAGGGTTAAGGGGCTTGATGGGGGCGTCACTGATCTTTTGGAGCCGGTTCAGCCGTTATTCCGGGTCAAGGTATGAGTCGCGAAGCTCAAACGTGAAACGACGGTGCAAAACTGGGGATCAACGGATGTAACGGGTGTTTTTTGTGGGCAGATAGGCTCAATGTCTCTCCTGGCTCAATGGCCATGTCATGGCGTCCGATGCCTTAAACCTTCATTACTCATCGCTTTGTCATGGTCCAACGATCCCGACGGCCATTTTGTTGAGAAACGATGAGCCGCCGTACCGCCTGAGGCTATAGCTTGGGAGGCGGGGTAAGGCTGGCCGTGCCGCCCTAGGGCTCCAAACCCTCTCTGCGCCTTGCCCGGAGGCGAAACCAAATAGCCCCACACCGCGATTTCAATTTCTGTTAGGATCCGGCGCCACAAAAAACGTAAGTTTAAACATTCCTTTCGGAGTTTTTTATGACCGCTGACGGTTTTGCCAGTGTCGCCCTGCTTTCCTATGGCGTGATCGCCCTGGCCGAGATGGGGGATAAAAGCCAGCTAGTCTGCATGACCTTGGCGGCCCGTCATCGTGCCAGGCCTGTGCTGTTGGGAGCCATTGCGGCCTTTGCCCTGTTGAACGGCTTGGCCGTTACTCTTGGCGTGGGTCTGGCCCAGTGGATCCCCATGGAATACCTGGCCTGGGGGGCGGCGGCCCTGTTTGCCCTGTTTGGGATCCAGGCGCTGCGCGGTGAAGAGGACGAAGAGGAAGGCTTTAGCTTTAAGAGCGGCAGTCGCAGCCTGGTACTCACCACCTTTATGATGATCTTCGTCGCCGAGCTGGGCGACAAAACCCAGTTGGCGGTGGCAGCCATGGGCACCACGCACCCGCCGCTGGCGGTGTATCTGGGTTCCACCCTGGCCTTGGCCACCACCACGGTGCTGGGTGTCTATGCGGGTCGAAAGTGGCTGGCCCGATTGAGCGGCAGTTGGCTGCGTTGGGGCAGTGGTGTGTTCTTTTTGTTGATGGCGGTGATCGCCGCCAGTCAGGCGTTCTAAACGAACGGCTCACTTGAACGGAAAAACCAAAACGCCGACATCCGTCGGCGTTTTTTCATTTCTGCAAGGGGGATGTGGCGCTGAGATGTGTCGTTGCAATGAAGCGAGAGAACAAAGGGGAGCACGCAAAGTTGCAGCCCAATGGCCGGAGGCGTCGTCGCTGGCACAGGATACGCTCTCTTACCTGCAGACAGAAACGGCCGCTTCCTATCGAAGCGGCCGTTGGTGTTTTAATTCGTGCTCCGGGACTCAGCGCCCGGCATAGCTGGGCAACGCATAGTAACGATCGCTGCGGTGGTTCATCGCCAGCACCAGGTTGAGCATGATGGCGCCGAGCACCGAGCAGGCCAGTACCATGGGGCTCATAAAGAAGGCGGAGGCGATGAGAATACTGACGTCGATCCCCATCTGCATCTTACCGGCGGCGATGCCAAAGCGTTGCTGACAGTAGAGCACCAGCACGTTGAAGCCGCCCAGGCTGGTGTTGTGGCGAAACAGGATCAACATCCCCAGGCCCATCAGCAAACCGCCGATCAGTCCACTATAGATGGGTGAGAGCCAATTCAAGGCGATGACGTGGTGAAGATGATCGGTGATCACGGCCACCAGACCACCAGAAGCCACGCTGCTCAGGGCGAAGCCACGGCCCATGCGAAACCAGGCCATCAGGTAGAAGGGCAGGTTGATCAGCAGATACAGGGTGCCGAAGGAGAGCGCCACATGGTGGCTGACGAGCAGCGCAAGTCCCGTGGTGCCGCCGGTCAGCAGGCCACCCTGCTGCAGAAAAAACACCCCCTGGGCCACGATAAAGGTACCGGTGAGGATGGCGATCAGATCTTCTCGGGTGCTATGGCGTGGCTGGCTCAAAAGGGGCTCCTACTGCATTGATGGCGCTGTGGATCAAAAGGGCAAAGCGCTTTTGCTAAAAGTGCGGCGCGGGATTGTAGAGGAACACTCAAAGACAGAGAAGGGGAGAGAAAGCTAACGACTTGAACGGGGTGAATTTTGTTGCCAAATTGGGGGGAAGATCGGATTTTTGATCGATCCTCATTGGCGCCCGTGGAGGTGCGTCCAAGAAAGGCCGGTCAGGGCGAGTCGCAGCCGATCTTTGCGCGTGGCTTCGTTTATCTTATTCACCATACCGCGCGCACCTGGCAGTGAGGCTGACTTGTTTTCCATGCCTCCTGGCCCCACGTTTATGGGATACGCAGTGCCGGTGGGAGTGCCAATGAAAACCTTGAAGATCGATATTGTCTCGGACGTGATGTGCCCTTGGTGTGCGATTGGCTACCGGGCGCTGAAGCAGGCGCTGGAGAACCTTGAGGGCGAGGTGGACGCACAGCTGCACTGGCAGCCGTTTGAACTCGCGCCGGAGATGGCTCGCGAAGGGGAGGATCTGGCTGAGCACTTGCTCAATAAGTACGGCTTCTCTTTGGCTCAGCTCAAGCAGAATCAAGCCACTATTGAGCAACGGGCCCAGGCGCTGGGCCTGCCAATCCGCTTTTTCGATGGCATGAAGAAATACAATACCTTCGACGCGCACCGTTTGTTGCACTGGGCCGGAGAGATGGGCAAGCAGACCGAACTGAAGGAGGCGCTGTTTGCGCTGTATTTCGTCGAAGGCGGCGATCCCAGTGATGAAGGGCAGTTGATTGACCTGGCCGGCTCTGTTGGGTTGGACAAGGAGGTGGCCAGTGAAGTGCTGGAGTCCGGTTTGTATGCCGAGCATGTGCGGGCACAGCAGGCACACTATCGTAATATGGGGGTGACTTCGGTACCGACCTTCATTGTTAACGACAAATACGGGATCACCGGCGGTCAGCCGGTGGCAGTGTTTGAGCAGGCGCTGCGGGAGATCGCCGCAAAACAGAGCGAGTAATAACTGAGCAGATGGATTAGATCAGACTGGCTTGGCGCAAGCGTGCGCCTTGCCTATCAGGGACAGACGAAGTTCGGTGCTCAGCCATTGAGTTTTAGGCGGGCTCCGGCTTGAACCTTATCACTGCTTTTTCCTTACTTCATTCGTAACGCTTAGGTTTTACACCCCCAAACCGTTATGCATAGCGTCGATCCCCCCTGAGAACGTGGCACCGGTAAATGCCTCAGCAGGATCCTGAGCATAAGCAAGGCATACTGCAATCCCCTGAGAACGCTGCGCAGCGATGCGTAAGGAAAAGCAAGAACGAAGGGTGAGTGGCCAAGAGCAGCAGCAAGTTCCTAGGAGCGCTTGCTGCAAGGTTCTAGGAAGAGCTAGAGCGAAGGACCGCTTGGGGGTCAAAAGTGGTCGTTCGTTGCCTCAGGCTCACTTTCACCGAATGGATTCTCTGTTTCACGAGAAGAACAGTCCGCCACGTAACGCTAAGGTGTTGATTGGCAATGACTTATTTGCTAGCTTGGGAGTTTGGTTGCCTGAGATAATGTTGCGGCAACATTATCCTGCATAAGTGGAAATTCCGCTTAATAACACTGTTATGTTGCAGTGCCACCCGTGAGGCATCCATTGTTATCAGGAGAAAATAATGAAAACTTAATTCACCAATATTATCCGCATTATTTGCTCTATAACCTATTGCTTCCACACAACATAAATGGGAAACATTAACAATGTTTAGGTATCTTCTATTATCGCTCATGTTACTTTCTGGGGTAGCTTCAGCTGACGAGTGGCATGATATGCTTTTTGCCACTTGTGATCCGTCCAACGGGATATTCAAAGTTGAATATCGTGGTGGATACAATGACGAAGGCAAGGAAATGATAAGCAATCTTGAAGAAAAGACTCAAGCTAACTGTGTTTTAAATGAAAATAAGTATGAGCTACTTAAGCAACCTAAAATAGAAAGGAATATCCTTGGCCGCTGCGGATCTGTGTTTCCCTGGTATATACATATTCAGGTAAATGGGAAAACAATTTTTGAAGACTGGGTGGAAGAGGATTGTCACTACAGTAAAACGAAAATCAGATCGGTAACAATAGAATCTAATACCAAAAACCTCCTTATAAACAGAGAGGTTAGTTATCATCGCCTGCGATAAGCAACATAACAAGCCCAATCAGAAATGCGCACTGCGTGCGCGGGATCTCGCTACGCTCGGCCCCTGTTGGGGGCGTTAAGTTCACAAGGAGGTAGAGTTGAGTTTAGAGTATTGAGGGTTCAAGGGGTCAGAGTCATTGAAATCTTCAGCGGTTCAAGGGGTCAGAGTCATTAAAATCCCCAGTGACTCCTTTGTGGCGGAAGGAGCCCCCAGAGCTGGATGCCCCATCAGCTTTTCGCCGACTTCGAGGACGGCGCTGCGCACGGAACTCTGTGCTCGTGCGTTAACGCCAATCGAAACAAAACCGCGAGCAGCGCCGCCGCAGGGAGGCAAAGGGGGTTGTCAGGGGGCGAAGCCCCCTGGCCTGCCGTCGCCAGCGCGACAACCCAGGTTGGTGAAGCACAGAAGGCACATGCCGCAGGCATCCACCACATAGAGAGTGATGACCGCAAGGGGGCGTCAGGAGCCATTTAACAGAGCTCTCCCATCGAACCAATAAGCCCGTGCCAATAGAGAAGCCGATATGTCAGGTTACGGCGTATCAAGGTTTATGGTCATGGCCAAATAAGTGCGCGCCTAACCTGACCTACGCCGAGGGGCTGTGCACCGGTTCAAACGGGCCGCTCAGGGGCGAAACCAGCCCGCGCAGGCATTTCCTACAATGTTGAGCTTGGCTGCGCTCAACTCGACCTGCGCCGAGGGGTGCAGAGGCTCAAACAGGCCGCCCCGGAATGAAAGAAGCCTTCTTTTTTCTGAAAGGTTCGCCTGTTAGCGAGATTGTAGACAGTAGGGCCGGGGGAGATGGGCCCAGTAAGCTGACTTTCGCGCCGGTGCCTCGCAGCGCACGTTTCGATTTGCGCCCGCTTCTGAGTCGGCGGAATGGCTTGAGTGCCACGTGGGTTATGACTAAACTGTCGTGTTTTCTTTTTTGATAGGCAAGAACATGAGCGATGCAAATACCCGTCCGGAGCTTCCGGATCACCTGTCTGGCAACCCTCGCAGCCCGCACCATGTGGCTGAGTGTTTCGAGCATGAGATCGGGATCCGTCTCAATGGCAAGGAGCGCTTCGATGTCGAGGAGTACTGCATCAGCGAAGGTTGGGTGAAGGTCCCGGCGGGCAAAGCGCTGGATCGCTACGGTCAGCCAATGCTGATCACGCGCAAAGGCGAAGTAGAAGCCTTCTACAAGTAAACGACGTCGACTCATTGCATTGAGTCCGTCTAGAAAAAGGGCCTGGAGTGATCCAGGCCCTTTTTGTTATCCAGTGCTCGTAGCCTTGCTGTAAAAATGCCGACAGGCATGTCGGCATCTTGCTTTATTCGCTTCGTTAGAGCACTTGTGCGCCTTACTTGTGCCTTTGCGCCAGCTTGGCGATCACTTCTTCCATCGGCACCTGCTGCTGCTCCAGCAAGACGGTGAGGTGGTAGAGCAGATCGGCGGTTTCGTCGATCAGGTTTTCGCGGTCGTTGGTGGCGGCGGCCAGGGCGACTTCAACGCCTTCCTCGCCCACTTTCTGGGCCACCCGGCGCGGGTTACCCTGCAGCAGGGACGCGGTGTAGCTGGAATCGGCGGGGGCATCGCGGCGCGCGGCGACCACGGCAGCCAGCTTGTTCAAAAACGGCTGGTTGGCGCTGTCATCAAAGCAACTTTCGGAGCCCAGGTGACAGGTAGGGCCGACCGGGCGGGCCTGCACCAGGATGGCGTCGTTGTCGCAGTCGGTGCCCAGGGTCACCAGCTCCAGCACGTTGCCGGACTCTTCGCCCTTGGTCCACAGGCGGTTCTTGGAGCGGCTGTAGAAGGTGACCTTGCCGGTTTCCACCGTGGTGGCCAGGGCCGCCGCGTTCATATAGCCCAGCATCAGTACCCGGCCGGTGAGGTGGTTTTGCACCACGGCGGGCACCAGGTTGTCCATCTTGTCCCAATCGATTTTAGGAATGCTTACGTCGCTCATGGGCGTACCACCACTTGTTGTTCTAATAGGTATTGTTTGAGCTCTGGAATGGGGATGATCCCCTTGTGAAACACGGAGGCGGCGAGGGCGCCGTCGACGCGGGCCTGTTTAAACACCTCGGCGAAGTGCGCCATGGTGCCGGCGCCGCCGGAGGCGATTAGCGGTACGCTGCACACCTCACGAACGGCGGCCAACTGCTTGATATCATAGCCCTGGCGTACGCCATCCTGGTTCATCACGTTGAGCACGATCTCCCCGGCACCGCGTTTGATCACCTCTTGGATCCAGTCCAGGGTGTCCCAGGCGGTGTCGCGGGTGGCGGCTTCGGAGCCGGTGAACTGCTTCACCTTGTAGCGGCCGGTAGCTTCATCAAACCAGGAGTCGACGCCGACGACCACACACTGACGACCGAAGCGATCGTTAAGGCGGTTGACGAGGGACGGATCGGACAGGGCCGGGCTGTTGACGGAGATCTTATCGGCGCCGTCGGCGAGAATTTTCTGGGCGTCCTCGATGGTCTTAATGCCACCGGCGACACAGAAGGGGATATCCAGCTGCTCGGCCACTCGGGCGACCCAGCTCTTGTCGACGGTGCGGCCGTCGGCGCTGGCGGTGATGTCGTAGAACACCAGCTCATCGGCGCCTTCGGCGGCGTAGCGGGCGGCGAGATCGACGATCTCACCGACGATCTCGTGGTTGCGGAACTGGACGCCCTTGACCACCTGACCGTCTTTGACGTCCAGGCAGGGGATTATCCGTTTTGCCAACATGCCAGGGCCTCCTCGATGTTAAAGCGACCGGCCAGCAGGGCTTTGCCTATGATGATCCCGCCGATATTGATCGCTTTGAGTTCACGCAAGTCGTTTAACTCGGCAATGCCACCGGAGGCTTGCCAGCGCACCGTGGGGTAGGTGGCGATCAGGCGTTTATAGAGCTCGACATTGGGGCCGGTCAGCATGCCGTCTCGGTCCACATCGGTGCAGAGCACGTCGGTCAGGCCCGCTTCCAACAGCGGTGCGATCACCTCGGCCAATTGCTTGCCGGAGCCTTTCTGCCAGCCGTGGGTCAGCACTTCCGGCTCACCGGCTTCATCTAAGCGCACGTCCAGCGCGACGGTGATCTTTTCCGCGCCGTATTTCTGCATCCAGCTGGCAACCAGCTCGGGCTGGCTGACGGAGAGGGAGCCGATCACCACCTTGGCCACACCAATGTCGAGCAGGGCCTGAACGTCGGCCTCGCTGCGGACTCCGCCGCCGACCTGGATGGGCGCACTGAGGTTTTCCACCAGGTTTTGGATGGTATCCAATTGGCGGTTTTCCGGGTTTTTCGCCCCGTCCAGATCCACCAGGTGCAGCAGCTCGCTGCCCGCATCCTGATAGGCCTTGAGCTGGGCCAGGGGGGAGTAATCAAATTGGGTGACGGCGTTAAAGTCGCCCTTCTCCAGACGGACAACCTTGCCGTCGATAAGATCAATAGCCGGGATGATCATGCCGGGATCTCCAAGAAATTTTTCAAAATACGTGCGCCGACGGCACCGCTGCGCTCGGGGTGGAACTGCACCCCCATGATGTTGCCGCGGCCGACGGAGGCGGAAAAGCGCTGACCGTATTCGCTGGCGGCCAGGGTCAGCTCGGACTCCGCCACGCCGTAGCTGTGGACGAAGTAGACGTAGTCACCTTTGCTCACGCCAGCGAACAGCGGGTGATCCGTGGGCTCCAGGGTGTTCCAGCCCATATGGGGCAGGGGTTGATCGCCGACCCGCAGTTTTTCCGTGGTGAAGGGCAACAGGCCGGGAAGGCGAGTGATCTTTTGATCGACAGTGCCTTCTTGCGAGGCTTCGCCCAGGAGCTGCATACCGAGGCAGATCCCCAGCAGCGGCTGTTCAATCTTAGGCAGCACGGCCAGCAGTCCTCGCTGCTCAAGCTGCACCATGGCGGCCTGGGCACTGCCCACGCCGGGCAGGATCACCCGATCGGCGCTGAGGATGGTGCTGGCGTCCTGACTTACCACGGGCGTGGCTCCGAGTCTTTCCAGGGCGAAACGTACCGAGGAGAGGTTGGCACAGCCGGTATCGATAATGACGGTCATGGTTGGTTTCCTTAACTACCGCTGAATTAGAGCACGCCTTTGGAGGAGGGCAGATCGTTGCCTTCCTTCTTCACGGCTTGACGCAGGGTTCGGCCCAGTGCCTTGAACAGGGCTTCCACCTTGTGGTGCTCATTGTCACCCGCCACTTTGAGGTTTAGGGTGCAGGCCAGGCCGTCGGCGAAGCTGCGGAAGAAGTGCGGCACCATCTCGGTGGCCATGCCGCCGACGCTGTCGCGCTCGAATTGGGCGTCAAACTGCAGGTAGGCACGACCGGACAGATCCAGCAGGCAGTGAGCCTCGGTTTCATCCATGGGCAGGGAGAAGCCGAAGCGGCCAATGCCGCGCTTGTCACCGATGGCTTCGCGCAGGGCCTGGCCCAGTGCCAGGGCGGCGTCTTCGACGCTGTGGTGATCGTCAATCTCCAGATCGCCGGTCATGGTCAGCTCCATGGCGAAGCCGCCGTGGGTGGCAATTTGGTCGAGCATGTGGTCGAAGAAGCCGATCCCTGTGTCGATCTTGACCGGTCCCTTGCTGTCCAGATCCACCTTGACGTTGATGTCCGTCTCGCGGGTGGTGCGGCGCACGGCGGCGGTGCGGTTGGCCCCGGTCAGCTGCTTGGCGATGGCGGGCCAATTCAGGGTTTCCGGGTGGTATTGCAGGCCGCGAATGCCCATGGCGGAGGCCAGGCCGAGATCCGTTGCCCGATCACCAATCACAAAGGAGCGTTCGAAGTCGACTTTACCAGCGACCAGATATTCTTGCACCAGGCCCAGCTTGGGTTTACGGCAGCTGCAGTTATCCTCATCGAAGTGGGGGCAGATGAGGACGTCGTCGAACACCACCCCCTGGCTGCGGAAGATGGCCATCATCATGTCGTGGGGCGCGTCGAAATCCGCCTGGGGGAAGCTGTCGGTGCCCAGGCCGTCCTGGTTGGAGACCATCACCAGGCGGTAGCCAGCGGCCTGCAGCTCAAGCAAGACAGGAATGACCTGGGGCTCAAACTTGAGCTTGTCGAGGCGGTCCAGCTGCTTGTCGACGGGTGGCTCTTCCACCAGGGTACCGTCCCGGTCGATAAAGAGGATGGGCTGTCTCATTGCTGAGTCTCCTTGGCTAATTGGGCTTGACGGATCCGGTCGGATTCTCTGTCGATCTGGCGATTGGCCGAGTTGGCCAGTTGTTTGCTGATGTCCTTCAGGGCGGTTTCCACTTTGCTCATTTCGCTGTCGGCACCAATGCTGATCCGCAGCCAGTCGGCCAGCTCCGGCTTGCTGTAGGCGCGGATCAGCAGGCCTTGCTGAACCAGTGCGTCGTAACAGGCCCGGGCCTGATCGATCCGGAACAGGATAAAGTTGGCCCGGGAGGGGATCACCTGTTGGACGCTGTTAAAGCAGGAGAGGCGCAGCGCCAGGGCATCTCGACGGGCATTGAGCTGGGCAACCTGGCTTTGCATCCGTTTCACCCCTTCCGGGCTAAGCGCCTCGGCGGCCAGCTGTGCCACCGGCTCGGGGACCGGGTAGGGGGCGATCACCTTCTCCAGTACCTCGATGATCGCTTCATTGGCCAGGGTGAAACCACAGCGGGCGCCGGCCAGGGCAAAGGCCTTGGACAGGGTGCGCAGCACGACAAGATTTGGGCACTGCGCCAGGGCGCCGGCGACGGTTAACTCCGGACAAAACTCGATGTAGGCCTCATCCACCACCAGCAGGCTGTCTGGCAGTTGGCCGGCCAGATCTATCAGGGTTTGCGGATCGATCACCGTGCCGCTGGGGTTGTTGGGGTTGCAGACAAACACCAGCTTGCAGTCTTTGACCTGCTGGACAAAGTCTTCCGGCAACTGGTGGCCTTGGGCCCAATCCAGGGTACGGCATTCGACCGCGTTGGTGGCCGCGCTGATGGCGTACATGCCGTAGCTGGGGCCACAGGTGGCGACGCTGTCGACACCAGGACGACAGAAGGCGCGAAACAGCAGGTCGATCCCCTCATCGGCTCCGCGGGTGATCAGTACCTGCTTGTTACGCACCCAGGCGTAAGTCGCATAGGCGTTGCGCACGGAGTCTGGTTGACAATCCGGGTAGCGATTGACGCCGGGCACACCCGTGTTATTCCAGGGGGACTCGTTGGCATTGAGCCAAACGGTGCCGCCACTGACTTCACGGCGGGCTGAGGCATAGGGGATCAGCGCGGCGATCTCCGGCCGCACCAGCCGCTGGGCAACTTGTTGCGCGGTGGGTTTGTTCATTGTTGTGCCTCCAGTCGCAGGGCCACGGCATTGGCGTGGGCCTGCAGCCCTTCCGCCTCGGCCAGGGTGATCACAGTCTGGCCAAGACCGACCAGACCGCCCCGGGACAGCTCCTGGACGGTGAAGCGGCGCTGAAAGTCCGCCAGGGAGAGGCTGGACACCGTCTTGGCACTGCCATAGGTGGGCAGTACGTGGTTGGTGCCACTGGCGTAATCGCCAACGGACTCCGGCGTCCAGGCGCCGAGGAAGATGGAGCCGGCGGCACGCAGTTGCGGCAGCAGATCCCGCGCATTCTGGGTCTGAACGATCAGGTGCTCCGGCGCATAGGCGTTGCTGATCTCACAGGCCTGGGCAAGATCTTCGGCAATGATGATGCGGCTTTGGGCCAGGGCGACCTCGGCGATCCCGGCGCGGGGCAGGGTGGCCAGTTGTTTGGCCACTTCCGCCTCGACGGCATCGGCCTGGGATGCACTGTCGGTCACCAGGATTGCCTGGGAGTCCTCACCGTGTTCGGCCTGAGACAGCAGATCGGCGGCGATGAAGGCCGGGTTGGCCTGCGCATCGGCGATCACCAGAACTTCGGAGGGACCGGCAGGCATATCGATGGCGGTACCTTGCTGGCTGACCTGGGTCTTGGCTTCGGTGACGAAGCGGTTGCCCGGGCCGAAGATCTTGTCGATCTTGGGTACACTCTCGGTGCCGTAGGCCAGGGCAGCCACCGCCTGGGCGCCCCCCAGGGTAAAGATGGTGTCGACACCACAGCGGTCAGCCGCATAGAGGATGGCGTCGTTAACCGGTGGTGGTGTAACCATCACTTTCAGCGGACAGCCGGCGATGTCGGCGGGCAGGGCCAGCATCAGCACTGTGCTGATCAGCGGAGCGCTGCCGCCGGGGACGTACAGACCCACCTTTTCAATCGCTTCACTGCGCAGCTCACAGACGACGCCTGGCGCCACCTGTTGACGGAGTACCTGGGGTTGCTGGGCGCTGTGGAAGCGACGAATGTTGTCGATGGCGGCATCGATGGCCCCCTTCAGCTCAGGCGAGAGCCTCTGCTCGGCGGCGGCCATCTCCTCGCGACCCAACTGCCAGTTCTCCGGCATGGCGCCGTCGAACTGCTCGGTCAGGGCGATCAGGGCTTGATCGCCGCCCTCTTTCACTTGGGCCAGGATCCCAGCCACGGTGTCAGCCAGTTTGCTGTCGGTGACGATGTCGGAACGCTCCAGGGCGGCTTGTCTGCCGGCAGCGTCCAGTTGTTGCCAGATCAGTCGTTGCATCGTTTACCCCAGCATCTTTTCAATCGGCAGGACCAGGATGGAGCTGGCGCCCAGGGCCTTGAGCTCCTCCATGGTGTCCCAGAACAGGGTCTCGGTGCTGACGGAGTGCAGGGCAACACGGCTGTTGTCTTCGGCCAGAGGCAAAATGGTGGGACGCTCGGCACCGGGCAGCAGGGCGATCACCTCTTCCACCTTGTCCTTGGGGGCGTGCAGCATGATGTACTTGGACTCTTTGGCTTGAATGACGCCGTTGATGCGGACCATCAGCTTGTCGATCAATTGCTGCTGCTCTGGCGCCAGTTCGCGGGTGCCCTGAATGAGGGTGGCTTTGGAGCGGAAGATCACCTCCACCTCTTTAAGGCCATTGGCCTCTAGGGTGGCGCCTGTGCTCACCAGATCGCAGATGGCATCGGCCAGTCCGGCACGGGGGGCGACTTCGACGGAGCCTTTGAGCATGCAGCTGGAGATGTTGACGCCCTTCTCATCCATGTAGCGCTGCAACAGGTAGGGGTAGGAGGTGGCCAGGCGCATCCCCTCCAGGGAATCGGCGGCGGCGTAATCGAACTCGTCCGGCACCGCCAGTGACAGACGGCAGCCGCCAAAGTCCATGCGACGCAGAGTGCTGAAGTTGGCGTCCTGTCCCTTGGACTCGCGCTCCAGTTGGGTTTCCACCAGGACGTTTTCACCGACGAAACCCAGATCCACCACGCCATCCATCACCAGACCCGGAATGTCGTCGTCACGGACCCGCAGGATATCCACCGGCATGTTTTCCACGTGACTGATCAGGCGCTGCTCACGCAGGTTGATCTTCATGCCACAGGCTTTCAACAGGGCTTGGGTTTCGGTCGAAAGACGACCGGATTTTTGCATTGCGATTCTAAGTCTCTGAGTAGTCATGGTTACTAAATCCTTTAATGTGTAAAACGAAAAACCCCCGGCGCTTGGCCAGGGGTTTTGTCATGTCTCAGGACTCCACTGGCGGCACCGTAACGGCAGCCACCAGCGTTCGCGCTAGGCTACCGGTTCACGTGATGATGATGGTGATGGGTGGCGCCGCTGCGAAGGGTCATGATAAGTCCAAAAAGTTCAATATTCGTTAACTTGGTCTCTACGCTAAACCAAAGTGGCCGGGCTTGGCAACTCTTATCTGCGGGAAGGATTGATTCTATTTATCGAACGATGGCTAGGGGCCTAGGGAAACAAGTCTTATAAAAACAAGTGCATACATACATGCGTTGATTAGCGACCGATAGGAGGGCCGCTCGAACCGGGACAACGGGCGTTGTTGACCCCAAAGAAAACCCCGCAACGAGTGCGGGGTTGGTTATTCAGCAAGGGCGAAGGGATTAACCCTCTCCCATACGGGGAGATCAGCTTAGAAGTTGTAGCTGACGCCGAAGGTGTAGGTCGGGCCGGCATCGGTATAAGTGCGGTTGATCCCGCCTTCATGATACTGGTAACCGGCGATGTCCATGACGTTGCTGACCGAAGCGGTCAGGCGCATGTTGTTGATCGGGCGATAGGAGGCACTGATCCCCAGTCGCTTGGACATACCAACATACTGTTCCGTCTGAATTTCGCTGGCCAGGTTCTGCAGGTAGTCGTCGCGGAAGCTGTAGTTCGCCCGCAGATCGAACTTACGCGTGCTGTAGTACAGGGTCGCATTGTAGTTGTGCTTCGACGAGGACTTGAGCAGGTCCGGCCGGGAGTTATCCATAAAGGTGTAGTTGGCCCGCATACCTGTGTTGCTGAGGAAGCCAGGCAGGAAGCCAAAGGGCTGCTGCAGGCTGAACTCCACGCCTTTCAATACCACGCCGTCACTGTTACGGTAGGCGTTGATCTCGGCATCAATGGTTTGCAACTCGACGAGTTCATCATCTTCGGTCCGATGGTACAAGGTGATCTGGTCTTCGACGGTATGCCGGAGGTTAAGGGAGTCCAGATCCTTGTAGAAGCCTGCGATGGCAAACAAAGACTCCGGAGTGTAGTACCACTCCCAGCTCAGATCGACGGTGGTGGCCAGGGTGGGGTTCAGATCTGGATCCGGTGCCGTAATATTGGCCGTCTCGTCGCTCGCGCGGTAGCTGGCTTCTGTCTTGGCAGACAGGCCACTGATACTGGCGCGGGTCAGGGCGCGGCCAGCGGCGAAGCGCAATGCCTGCTCCGGGCCAAGGCTGAAGTTCATGGTCAGGCTGGGCAGCCAGTAGTCGTAGGTTTTCTCCTGGCCGTAACCGTCCTCGAAATCCAGCAACTCAGCATCGGAGCATACGTTGTCATTATCGAACTCCGTACAGATCATCCCTTTTGTCCAGTCTCCGCCACGACCGCTGGAGGACTGGTTGGTGCGGACATAACGCAGACCCAGGTTGCCGTTGACGAATCCGGCATAGTTGAAGTCGGAACGGACGTAGAAGGCGAAGTTATCTTCTTGCAGTTCGTCGTCCCAGGCGTCCAGCCAGCGGCCATAGTCGGTCTTGTAATCGCCGGTATCAGTGAGCTCGCCATTGGGGCCACCGAGCACCAGATCTCGCAAGCCATCCTCGCCCCAGAAGCTCAGGAAACCCTCCATGTCCGGTGCCAGCCAGCTGTAGGGACGCTGGCTGCCGCCGTATCGGCTGTCGAACCAGTTGCCCCGGGCCAGGGCGACGGGGGTGAAATGCATGTTGTAGTCGGCGCCATAAGCCCCCATAAAGGCAGCGTATTCGGCGTTGGACATGCGAAGGCGTTGTTTGGTCTCACGACGGTCACTTCGGCTGTAGCTGATGCCGGAGCGAATGGACTGCACCTCGAGATCGTCACCGATAAAGCCATAGAGCAAGTAGGTGAAGTCCAGGTTGGTGGCCAGGGAATTGTTCTCCCGTGTGGTGCCGTAATCGCTACCGGTCAGGGACTGGTTGTAGTAGTTGCTCTCGCTTAGCAGGAACTCTGCCGCATTGGGGTCGTTGTAGACAATTCCCCAGGGGCTGTGTTTGCCCTGGTTGTAGAAGGAGACGTCCATGCCATCCCACTCACCGTTCTCGACGTTGAAGAGTTCTTGTTTGAAATTGACGTTGGTGGTGTCTGACTTGGAGTGGGCATAGGTGATGCCCCCCTCCAGTTTCCAGTCCAGTGCCTCGTACTTGGCTTCTAAGGTATTGGCAAAGACGTAGTTTTCGTTGTTTCGGTACTTGTTCTCTACGAAAGACTTGCCGTTGGTAACACGGAACTGATCCAGCATGATCGTTCCGTCGTTACCGACCACATAGCTGTTGTCGATGGCCTGGATCCCCCCCTCGGCGGCGACGTTCATCTGGTACATGTCAGCAAAGCCAGAGTTTTGCTGATGGGTAGCAAAGGTTTCATAGAGGAAGGAGAGGGAGTCGGTGGGGCGCCACTCGAGGTTGGAGAAGATGGCTTTACGCTCACGCTCGGCTTGGTTGTACTCATACTGTACCCGGCCAATGCTCCCGACTTCGGTTTCCGGATCCAGCCCCTCCAGGCCGATGGCGCCTGCCGCATATTTTCGTTGCACGTTGCCGGACGTGACGGCTTTTTGGGTATGGTTCTTTGAGTTGACGTAATCCAGGCCAAAGCTGAAGCCGAGGGTGTCGTCGGCAAACTTATCGGAGAAGATGAAGGAGGTGCTCAGGCCCGGCTCGCCGGTGTTGTCCTGAACCTTGGTGTTCACCCTCAGGCTGGCATGGCGACCACGCTTGTCGAAAGCGCGGTGGCTGCGCATATTGATGGTCCCCGCAATGCCCCCTTCACCCAAGTCGGCGGAGGTGGATTTTTGTACCGCCACGGAGGAGATAAAGGCCGAGGGCATGATGGAAGTGGAGAATTTCCGATCGTTTGAGGCGGCCGTGGTGATGGGACGGCCGTTGAGCAGGGTGTTGGTGTACTGACCCGGCAGGCCGCGAATGTTGGACTCGCGAACGGTACCATCCTCGTCCCGGGTGACCTGAACCCCGCTGATCCGCTCCAGGGCGTCACCGATATCATCATCAGGGAAGATCCCGATATCATCGGCGGAGATGACATCGACAATGGCATCGTTGAAGCGCTTTTCGTTCAACGAGGCGCTCATACTGGCTCGCGTGCCGGTTACCCGGATCACTTCTACATCGTCTGCTTGGATCTCAGCTATATCGTTGTCATTTTCGGCTGCGTAAGCGACAGGGGAGCCGGAGAGGAGCAGCGCTACGGCGGCTGCAACCGGGGCTATCTTGTAAACCTTATTCGTCGTGTTCATCGCGATCTTTTACTTCCTTGATAAATACATCACTGTGATTAACCCGCGTGATGTAATTATTTGCGCCACTTTAAATAAATTGATCCCTTTTACGTCGCGGGCAAAAGGTGATCATCAATGATGAATGATGTGTGTTTGGGTCGCGTTAAAAGTCATAGAGTCGTTTGTGCACCGCCATAATTTGTATTTGTTCAGGTCATGTCAAGCAACGGTGGTGGATGGAAATACTTAGAAAATATTTGTGACACAAGCTGGGTTTCAACATCTTACGGAACAAAATGACGTTCAGTGAGGCATTAGTGGTGGTTTCCCCTGTTAGTGGCTGTGACATTTGTGTCTGCCATCTGGTTTTGTAATTGAGTTACATTCTGGGAGGGGTTAGATGTAGCGTCGAATGCTCATTTGTTTACGCAAATTTGCTATGTGGCTCTAATTTTTAGTGAAAGGCGCTGTTTCCTGCGTGAACATCAATCGGGTAATTGGTGTGTTGATGGAATATTGAACACAGGGTGTAATTAAGTGTAAATTTGCGAGGGGTGGGTTGAAACATAATGACACGGAAGTTAGTGTCCGGACCCGATGAGTGCGTTGTTTGGTATCGGGAATAAAAGTCGGGGTCGTATTTAAGCCAGCATATTTTGATTGCGAGTAAAATACGATAATGGCGACATTTAAGGTTTCTAAAATTGCTTCTGCTTTGGCATTGGGCTCTCTGAGTGCAGCTGCATTTGCCCAAGGTCCAAATATTTTGATGATCAGCATGGATGGTGTTAATCCTGCTTATCTTGATTCTGTTTCGCCGTCCCCGGTGACCAACCTGACCACGCTGATGGACAGCGGTAGTGTGTTCACGCGTGCCCATAATGCGGCCACGAACTTGGCCCCTGCGGTGAATGCCACATTGACCGGTGTTTATCCCTACCAAAGCGGTGTTGAAGGTGTGAGCCAGGTATGGCAAACCTGGGCGACAGCCTTGCCTGAATTGTTGCAGCAACAGGGCTATTACACCGGGGTGATTGGGGACGAAACCCTGCTGACCCCCTATCACCCATACGCCCACTGGAATTATCGAACCACGCTGGGCCAGGGTGACTCCAACCGGGATCCGAACATTTACGGCAACTGGGCTGCGGAAGCTTTCTCACAGAGTGAGCTGTTAGATACCCCTTTCTTTTACGTCGTTAATATCGCCGATCCGCAGCGCGCGTTCTGGGATCCGGACAATGCGTCTGCTCCCAGTCCTGGTAATGATTATACTCTGGGCTCGCCGACGATCCCCGCTCCTGTCCTGCCGTTGGTCAATGGTCCGGAGACCGAGCGGGATATTCAGCTTTACTTGAGCACCTTGTCCCGGGCTGATCTGGCACTGGGTCAGATCCTCGGCGAGTTGTCTGCGGCTGGGGAAGCCAATGCGGCTTTGAACGATACTGTTGTGATCTTCTATTCCACCCAGGCGTGGGCAATGCCCTACGGAGACTCCAGCGTCTGGAATGGCAGCACCCACACGCCCCTGGTGATTACAGGGCCCAGCATCGCGGGTCAGCAATCCTTTGACGACCAGGTGTCGACCCTGGATATCTTCCCTACCGTGTTGGAGTTCGCCGGGCTACCTGTGCCGGAGTATGCCCAGGGCAGTTCGCTCAAGACGCTGGTCGAAATTGGCTATAACGAAACGCATCGCCAAGGTGTCTACAAGGTACACACGGAAAATAATACCTTCCACAGTCGCAGCATGCGATCGCTGCAGAGTGAGATTGAGGGAGTTGAATATAGCTATGTGATCAATCCCTGGTCTGGCTCAGATGAGATGACCGGTTACCTCTCCTCGGATAGTGATGGCAATCCGGTTGGCGATGCCAAGGTCTTTGCCGAGATGGCGGAGGCGGACCAGCTGTTTTACCGTGAACGGATCACCCAGGAGTTATATAACCTGAGCACGGATCCGGCAGAGCGTAATAATTTGATCTCGGCAGAGGGTGACGCGGAGCAGCCTCAATTGGCAGTCATCGAGGCGATGCGGGATAAAATGGCGCAGGTGATGGTCGATACCCATGATCCTGCCTTGACCGCGCTGCAGAATATTCAGGATCCCGCCTGGCTGGCGAACTTCCATTTCGAGCGCTCCAACGAGGCGACTGCGCGCAATGTGAGCGAGATGAGGCGTACCGCCAAGTCGCCCACCATCTTCGTGCAGAACGACTACTACAACACGGCGTTTGGTGAAACGTTGACCGTCTCTGCCGAAAAAGGGCTGTTGGCGAACGATCAGCGCCCCGAGGGGACCAGTCTGAGTGCTCGCCTCGTCGAGGGCAGCGGCCCCCAGAGTGGTAGCCTGATGCTCAACACCGATGGTAGCTTTACCTACAAGCCAAATATCTTCTTCGAGGGGCAGGATCGCTTCGCCTACGAAGTGACCGACAACGCCACCTTTGAGAAGTACCAGGCCACGGTCAGCATCAATGTGGCCGATCTTCACGGCTATACCATGCTGGATAATGAAACCTTCGAGGGCAAAGGCTATGCGCTAAACCAAAATGTTGCCGCCGGTCTGACTGCCGGGGAGGGATGGACGAGCATCGAGCGGGATGCCGACGGTCACATTCGATATCTGGGAGGGATGACCGGCGAGATCGCCATGGTCCTGCGGAATGTGAGCAACTCGGTAACCCGGGTGGTCGATACCCGAGGCTACCGGGATATCCGCCTGCAATACGCGCGCCAGTGGCAGGTCACAGACGACAGTGATCTGACAGTGGCCAGTACTCGCGGAACGGTTGAATGGTCAGCCGATCCGGAAAACGGCCCCTGGTTTGAACTGGAGCGCCTGGGCCCTTCCTATGATAAACAGGTTAAGGTCAAGGACGTTGCGGTCAAGGTGTTTTACCTGCCTGAGGAGGCGAAAAACATCCCTGAGTTGGGCATTCGCTTTACCAGTGCGTCGCCGAATAAAAAGCACACCACGCAGTTGCTGATCGACAATATCTCGATCAGTGGTATAGCCATTGACGAGAACGAACCGCCAGCCTTTGAGGGGGACGTGGTGCGCATCAAGGACGCCAAGGCCAACGGACCTTACTCCTTCAATCTCAACAGTGTCGCGAAGGATGCCAATGGCAGTGAACTGACCTTTAAGCTGGTGGGTAGCTCCGACTGGCTGACCCTGGATGGTGAGACGGGCATGCTGACCGGGACTCCGGATGACAGCCACAAAGGCATGAACACGCTGGTGGTGGAAGTCCAAAACGCGAAGGGACTGACGGACGAGGCTGAACTCCTGGTGTTCGTCGGAGATCAAAATCGTTTGCCCGAGTTTGTCACGGAGACCTTAAGCCAAACGGGTCAGGCGGTAGAGATCTTTAACGGACTGCTGGAAGCAACCGATCCCGATATCAACGATACCCTGACGTTTGCCCTGGTCAGCGAGTCGACCTGGCTGACGGTGGATCGGGATGGCACTTTGTCAGGCTTACCGCTGGATGAGCATGAAGGGACGCAGCGCTTTACTGTCTCCGTGACCGACAGTTATGACACGGTGGAAGCCGAGCTGGTGATTGAAGTGGCCCGGGCTGAAGAGCGTGATCCTATCTGGCGTGACAACGAGGATGGTGAGGTCGTCAAGTATTCGGCTTATGAGGAGACCCAGTATAAGGGAAGCCTGGCCGACGACGCCTATGACATGGATCGTGACGATTACATCGCGGCATTTACCAAGATCGATGGGCCAGATTGGCTGAACATCGCGTCGGACGGCACCCTGTCTGGTGTCCCACCGGTACAGGTATGCAAACAACCGCCGATGATCGGTGGTGAGGAAGCACCCAAGTGCCGACTCCACAAGTTTAGCGTCCGTGCGACCGACACGACTGGCCGCTCGACGGATACCACTGTGGTGATTAAGGTGGGTAAGACCCCGCACGATAAGAGGGATGGTGGCAGCCTGGGCTTTGGCACCCTGGCATTGCTGAGCCTCTTGGGTCTGCGCCGTCGTCGCCACTAAGCACTACTGAGTAATCAAACAAAGCCGGCTTGGAAACAAGCCGGCTTTTTTAATGGGCGCTAGGAAAGCGACAAGATCAAAGCTTGCTGTCTTCGGCGTCCTGGTTGCTTGCCAGCTGGCCCGGTTGCCCCAAGGTGTCGAGCATCGCCTTGATCGCCTTAATTTGTGGGGCGTTGCGGCTGTAATAATCCGGTGTGACCAGGTTGCCGGGCTGGCTGTAGCCCCAGAAGTCCCAGCAGCCACCGGGGTTGACGGGGAATAGGGTGGAGGGGGAGATCTGAGGATAGAGCACCAGCATCCTATTGCTGGCCGCCAGTTCGTTGTAGCCGGTGTGGGCGACGAAGTCTGTACCGACCAATTCGCTGCTTTGCAGGCAGCCATGCAGTGCAATGTGCACCTTGCAGCCACCGGCCCGGCAGGCATCGGGGACGTAGAGAAAGCCTTTGGGGCTCAATCCTGTGGCGGCACTGCCGGCGAACGGTAACTGATCGAACGTCAGCAGTTGTCCCTGTTTGGCCTCACCGGGTGGGTTGAGACTCGGGTACAGATGGTTGAGCAACTGGTGGGATTGCTCGAACTGGCAATTATTGATAAAGGGAGCCGAAGTCTCGCTGCAGGGCGTATCGTCGGGATCGTTGGTAAGGATGGCGTGTCCTGCGGGTACCGATTGGTTAAACAGGATGGCATCGGCCGGTACGTCCAGCGCTTGAAAAAAACTGACCCCGGCCTGGACCACGGAAGTGGCCACCACTGGATCCTTCTCGCCGCTGAACAGGTAGAAGCGGTCGCCGTTGAGGGCATCCAGGGGGGCGATCTTCTTTTCATCGGCCAGTCGTCTGGCCTTATTGGCGAGGGTTTTGCCATTGGGAGGGCGGCTAAAGCTCAAGGTGGGATTCATACAGGTGGTGCCAGCAACGGCCATGGGGGCCAGCCAGGGGTTGGACTGGGCACACAGATAGGGGCCACCGGCGATGGACGCCATTCCCACCATGATGTCGGCATGGGCCATATAGAGTTGGGACGCCATGTAGGCGCCGGAGGAGATCCCGGAAACCGAACTGTGTTGGAGCTCAGCCCCCAGCTCGGGCAATGGGGGGAGCTTGGCCAGGGCCTGAGGGGCAAGCAGCAGTGTGGCAAAGAGCAGGCGCTTCATAACAAACATCCTTGTCAGCGAGTTATCCAGTATTTGGCACCAGGGATCGGAGCGGATCCATACTCCTAAAGTACAGTGTGATGGTCAAAGCCCGCGACTTGCCCTTGGGGCAGATGTGAAAACAGATTTAGACCGGGTTAGCTTGTGCAATGTACTCCTCGACTAATTCGTCCAGAATGGGTAGAGGCACGGCACCGTTTCTCAATACGACATCGTGAAAGTCACGCAGATCGAAACGCACCCCTAACCGGGCTCGAGCTTTTTCCCTGAGCGCCAGGATCTTCATCATGCCGACCTTATAGGCGGTAGCCCGTCCCGGAAACACCAGGTAACGCTCAATTTCGGCAACCGCCGTTTCTCGGCTCAGGCCGGTGTTGGCCCGAACATAATCGATCGCCTCAGCCGGACTCCAACGTTTGGCATGGAGCCCGGTGTCCACAACCAGGCGGGCGGCGCGTAGCAGTTCCGCCTGCAGGCGGCCGATGTTGTCAAAAGGATCGAAGTGAAAGCCCTGCTCCCAGGCAAGGTGTTCGGCATAGAGGGCCCATCCTTCGATATAAGCAGTGAAGGGTGCGATCCGGCGAAACAGGGGCAGGGCCCTTTGTTCAATACTCAGGGCCTGTTGGAAATGGTGCCCGGGGATCCCCTCATGATATGCCAAGGTACGTATGGCGTATTTGGGCAGGGTGCCGAGATCGCTCAAGTTGGTAAAGATTTGGCCCGGCCGGGAGCCATCGAAGGGCGGCGGTTCATAATACGCCAGGAGGGCGTCATCTTCTCTGAAACGCGGGATCCTAGCGATCTTCAGCGGTGTCTTAGGATGAAGTCTGAAGACTTCTTCCAAGCCGATATCGATATCGTGCAAGGTCTCCTGAAAGTCTTTAAGGAACTCATGGCGTCCGGCATCGCTGTCTTCATAGTAGAAGCGTGGATCGTTGATCAGGGCTTCCATGGCTAAGGTAAAGCCCTGAGTAACGTCGTAGCCTTGTTGCTCAAGCCGGTTAAGCAAAATTCCCTGCAGCCGCTTTACTTCGGCCAGTCCTATCTGATGGATCTCATCGGCAGTGAGCCCGGCACCGGTATGGAAATCGAGGAGCGCCTGGTAGGCTTGATCGCCATTGGGCAGGTAGCAGATCCCTCCATCGTGCAATGGTTGACGGTTGAGCGTTGTGAAGTAGTTGATAAGGCTTTGGTAGGCCGGGTAGACCCGAGTCGCTATCTGGATCTCGGCCTGTTGCAGCAGGTGGGCTTTCTGCTCTTTGGTCAATGAAGAGAGGCGAGACAGTTTGTGCTCCAAGGTGAGGTAGAGGACATTGTCGTTTGGCGGAGCGGCGACAAAGTGATGCATCTCCCTGAGCACTCGCTCTACGACACTTCGGGGCGGCAGGAGCCCGCGCTGTTCCCTCAGACGCAGGCCCTCCAGTACTCGGGAAAACTTGCTGTCCACGGCACCGAGACGGGACAGGTATTGCCGGGCCGAGTGGTGATCTTCGATTGAGTGTTGGCTGTCCATCAATGGGGGAAAGGAGTTTTGGAACCCCAGCAGCTGGTTAACCGGGTAGTAGTGATAACGATAGGGCCTAGTGTGTTTCAGGCTTGTCAGCAGGTGGAGTGCGACCTTTTTGGAGAGTCGCTCCTCTCGGTTGAGGTTTGCATCGTCGTAGCGCAACAACCCTGAATGGATCTGATCCAACCGGTGATACAAGACTTCCAGTGCATCGGGATCGGCCTCGTTCAGGTAGCCATGATGTTGATTCAAACCAAGGGTATGGAGAAAACCCTTGCGGCTCAGGATCTCGGGGCGGGCCATGGCCAGTTTGAGCACCTCCCTATCCAGGTAGGAGCGCAGCAGCCAGGGTTTCTCGGCAAACCATTCGTGGGTGAAAAATCCAGCGCCGACCGTACACAACGCAAGCAGGCCAATCCCGGCTTGTAGGAGCAGGCGTTTCAACATGTGTGATCCTTCACATGACTGTTGATAACCCCATTGTTAGTCGGAATTGGTCTCGGGGTAAAGTCACGAAGTGTAAGTCAGTGTACAGACGATTATGCATTCAATCTCATTGGGTTAGTGGCAATGAGGCCGGGGAAACTGCGAGCGATATTTGCCATTCGATGTATCGATCCTGGTCGTCTGGGTATGGATGTTCAGTGAGTCGGGCTGCCGATACAGGGTGCATTCCCTTAGGGGGAGGTTGGCTTGTTCGTCGAGTCGTGGGGCATGTCGTCTTGCTTATCGGATAGGGCAATGACGGGATCCCCCAGTTGCAGGGTTCCCCCCTGAACCACCCGGGCGCACAAGCCACCGTGTCCCCGCATGGCGTTAAAGCCACCGGGGCCAAGGACCGCTTCCATCTTGCTGCAGGGGGCGCAGGGGCCGGTACCCTCTAGGACGACCGCGCCGATCTGAAAACGTCTGCCTTTGAGCGCCAGCAGGTTGATCCCGGCGATGACCAGGTTGCGGCGCAGCATTTGGGGGGTGATCAGGGGGAGGGCGGCCAGGGCAGCAATCACCGGCAGGTGCTCGGCTTGGATCAGGGTGATCTGGCGAGCGCTTTGGTGCTTGCCGGTAAAGTGGTCCGGAACCAATCCTTCCCATTCGGTTGCCTCGACCCGGGCGAGATCCTGCATCGGTTTGCCCCGCTCCGGGCGCACGCCGATCCACTCCAAGGTACCCGTCTGCGGAAGTATATTGATCAGTTGCTGAACTTTTGGCGTAGTCGTCGCCATGGCAGTCTCCCGTGTGATGGCCCTGTCATTGAGCATAGGCGGCAATGAAGCAAAGGGAGGAGCGTGTTAAGCTTGCCGCGCCCCCATCCTGGAGGGCGTTGTTGTTTCTGGCCGGTTCGGGTGAAAAAGATGCGTTTTGCTGCTGCGATATTTGATATGGATGGACTGCTACTGGATACCGAGCGGGTATGCATGAAGGTGTTTAAGGAAGCCTGTGCTTCACTGGACTTACCCTTTATGGAGAGCGTCTATCTGTCGATCATTGGTCGAAACGCCCAGGGGATCGCGGAGATCTTTCGTGGGGCGTATGGGGAGGACTATCCGGCATTGCATGAAGCGTGGCGAGCGCGCTATCACGGCGTGGTGACGCAGCAGGCGATCCCGGTTAAGGCCGGAGTGATAGAACTGTTGTCCTGGCTGCGTAAGCAGGGGATCCCCACCGCGGTAGCCACCTCCACGCAAAAGGAGATCGCCCAGACCAAGTTGCGTCTGGCCGGCCTGGCGTCCTACTTCGATTGTGTCACCACTGGGTGTGAGGTGAAGAACGGCAAGCCGGACCCAGAGATCTACCTTCTGGCGGCCGCTCGTCTGGGCGTGGATCCCAAGGCATGCTTGGCCTTTGAAGATTCCAACAATGGGGTGCGCTCGGCGGTGATGGCGCAGATGATCGCCTTTCAGATCCCGGATCTGGTGCAGCCCTGTGCGCAGACGCTGGCATTGGGGCATGAGATCGCGCCTTCGCTGCTGCAGGTGCTGTCCCGCCTTCGGCCTGAGTCGGGTGACGGCCTAGGTGATTTGGCGAGTGTTCACCGCGAGCCCGTAACGCCTTGAGCTTGAGGGTCGAGCGTAGGTGTACAGCACTGACGGCCAAGGCGATCCGGTAGCGGCCAAAGGTGCGGTGTGCCGATGCCAGCGGGAAGCCGTGATTGGGCAGTTTGCCTGGTGGCCTACACTTGGCCCGACCAGGCTTTGCCCTGGAGCCACCACGATGGCGCCTGACACAATGGCTTAAAACAAAACGCCCCGGCTATCTCCAGATGGCCGGGGCGTTGTTCCGAAGCTGACGGTTAGTGTCAGTCGGTTTACAGGCGGAACTTGAGGCGTCGGGCCAGACGCTCGGCGCAGCCGAAGTTATCCCATTGCTCGGTCAACAACAGGGTTTTTTTGCGGTTGCAGATATGGGGCAGGAACGCATCGTGGCAGTCGGAGATCAGCTTGATGTACTCATACGGCGTGCCGTCCTCGGCATTACGAGCCCGGCTGAGCATACGCTGGTAGGCCAGTTGCGGGCTGGATCGCAGGTACAGCACGGAGGTGACCTTAGGGTAGTCGTCCAACTTGTCCCAGATATCGTAGTAGTAGGTCAGATCTTCGCCATCGGGCCGGCACGCTTCCTGCAGGTTGGCTTGGCAAAACACCAGATCGGAGTAGAGGGAACGCTCCAACACATAGTTGTAGGCGGGATCCAGATCGGCGCACAGTGAAGCGCGATGGTTGGTAATAAATCGCTGAAAGTTGATGCGCTGTGTTGGATCCTGAGTGAACTCGGCCAGCAGGCGACGAAACTCCGGGTTGGTATCGACATCTTCCAGGATCATTTTCCAGGGACGGTCGTCGAGGGCGTTGAGGTGCTCAACCAGTTTAGGTACCAGGGTCGATTTTCCAACACCGATATTGCCTTCTACCGCAACCAGTTCAAATTGCTGTTCTTTCATCATTCACCTTTGCAACGCACACTTCAGATCCCGTAGCCTGTGGGGCCAAACGGCGGGCAATACTAACGGCATCTTCAGGCAGTTTCCACAAAAAAATGACGCGGATTCGAGTCAAGTTTTTTCAGGTAAATTTATTGATTTTTTTTGCTTCACGAGCTGCGCAGTCGGGTTGCAAAAAGTTGGTGTGTTTGCTCGGAAATTGGGCGTTTGCCTCTTGGGTTCGATCCGTCTTTGGTTACACTAAGGTTCACAGTCTATCCCTTAAGTGGTGCCCAAATGAGTCCAGATCTTGCCGGCAACGAGCCGGCCCCATTTTCACTGATGCGTATCGATGTGTCGTTTGAATTGGATAGCAAGCTGGTGGCGCAGGTAGAGCGTGCGTTGTCGGCCTATGTGGATCACCCCGAGGTCGCGACGGAGATCGTAACCTGTGGCTATCACGGGGGGCAGATGGAGCTGGAGTTGGTGTACTTCTCCGCCGATGGCAGCTTCAAACATGAGCTGGTCTGGTTGCATAAGGCGATCCAGAGCGTTGTCGTCCCTGTCCCCGTATTTACCGTTCAAGTCCGGGAAGACTGAGTGAGGAAAGCCGGCGCACGATTGAGCGCAAAAGGGTTTTGACCCTCACTTCATCAAGAGAATGCCTGCTTGAAGAGCGCTGTTAACTCATCATTCGGGTTACAGCGCTTTCTTCTCCATCTCTAGCCCCTGCAGGGCGATCACCGCCTGGGTCCGATTACGCACGCCAAGCTTGCGGAAGATGGCGGTGGCGTGGGCCTTGATGGTGGCTTCGGATACGCCGAGATCGTAGGCGATCTGTTTATTGAGCATCCCTTCGGCAAACATCTGCAGCACTCGATACTGCTGTGGTGTCAGCTCGGCAAGTTTGTTGCCGATGTCATCCACAGGTGCTTCCTGATCCGCTAATGCCGCCATGTGGGCGGGAAGGTAGGTGTCCCCCTCCAAAACCACCTGGATCGCCTCGGCGAGTTGATCCGGATCGGAGGATTTAGGGATAAACCCCTGGCAGTCATAGGAGAGTGCCTTGAGGATGGTTTGCGGATCCTCATGGGCGGAGATCACGACAACGGGCACCGCAGGATGGTGGCTGCGCAGGTGGATAAGGGTGGAATACCCGTGGCTACCTGGCATCTCGAGATCGAGCAGCACCAGATCCGGTTGATGATCGTCCAGCAGGGTTTCCAGGCTGGCGGCACTGTCAGCCTCCAGCCAATGTGCCTCGATCCGCCCGGTAAGGGCCTGACGCAAGGCATTACGAAACAGCGGGTGGTCATCTGCGATGACAATGCTCAGTTGAGTGGCGTCCATGTCGTGTTTGGCCTGTAGTCTGTGTCGTGATTGGATTTTTATGTTCCTACTGTAAGAGAAAATACAGTGTGATAAAAGTCACTCCGACAAATTGTCGGAGTGAGATCTAAGTCAAATCAGGAATTTGCAGGCTTATTGAAGTATTGGCGACGGGCCCGGCTGGCTTGAGCAAGGGTCAGCAGCAGTTGCTTGGAGTCCTCCCAGCAGAGGCAGGCATCGGTAATGCTCTGGCCATAGGTCAGGGCCTTGCCCGGTTCGACCTTCTGGCTGCCTTCCACCAGGAAGCTTTCCGCCATCACCCCGGCGATGGCCTGGCCATGATCGGACACCATCTGCTGGGCGATGTCCTTGGCCACATCGAGCTGACGCTTGTGCTGCTTGAGGCTGTTGCCGTGGGAGAAGTCCACGACGACCCGTGGCAGTACACCGAAGTTTTCCAGGGTGTCGCGGGCGGCGATGATGTGCTCGGATTGGTAGTTCGGGCTCTTGCCCCCTCGCAGGATGATGTGACCAAAGGGGTTACCATGGGTCCGATAGACGCTCATCTGACCGTCTTTGTCCGGGCTGTAGAAGATGTGTGGTTCACGGGCGGCCCGTACGGCATCGATGGCGATCTGAATATTGCCATCGGTGCCATTTTTGAACCCCACGGGGCAGGAGAGGGCGGAGGCCATCTCACGATGCACCTGAGACTCTGTGGTACGGGCACCAATGGCTCCCCAGGTGATCAGATCGGAGATGTACTGGCCGTTGACCATATCCAAAAACTCCGTGGCGATGGGCAGCTGCAGTTCGGTGATCTTGACCAACAGCTCCCGGGCCAGTCTCAGGCCCTTGTTGGCGCTGAAGCTGCCGTCGAGATCGGGATCGGAGATCAGGCCTTTCCAGCCAACAATGGTCCGTGGTTTTTCGAAGTAGACCCGCATCACGATCAGCAGGTCGTCTTTAAACTCCTGGTGCGCCTTGGCCAGTTGCTCGGCGTAGGCCACGGCAGCGTCAGTATCGTGAATAGAGCAGGGGCCGATGATCACCAGGAGGCGATCGTCTTCGCCACTGATGATCGCTTCGACGTCTCGGCGAGCCTGCAACAGGGCCGCGGCGCCCGCATCACTCAGGGGGAACTGAGCAGCGAGTTCGGCCGGTGTGATCACCTTGGAAAGTAAGGTGGTTCTGAGTTCGTCAGTTTTTATGGTCATGGATTTCAGTCAAGGCACAACGCTGCCTGGTGCAGCGGAAATGGGGCAAGTATACCGAATTTCCGTCTGGGCTGATCGGTGAGTCGGTGCAAGTGGGGAATATTACCGCACCTGGGTCTGACCCAAGTGCGGCCGGGGGATAGGGGGAACTCTCACCCTGGCTGCGGGGATCATCGACACGGGTCCCCGCCGCTTGATGGTGAGGATCAGAACATCTTCCGTTCGAGGCCGGTTTGGGACAGGATCTTGGTGGCGATCTCTTCAACGGAATGGAAGGTGGTATTAATAAAGGGGATCCGCTCCTTCTTGTACATCAGTTCCACCTCCTTGACCTCCATGCGACATTGGCGCAGCGAAGCGTAGGTGCTGCCCTCCAGGCGTTGATTGCGGATCTCCCGCAGCCGCATGGGGTCGATGGTCAGCCCGAAGATCTTGTGTTTGTACTTTTTCAGCTCGGGCGGCAGCCTGAGGTGGTCCATATCCTCGGCGATAAAGGGATAGTTCGCGGCCTTGATCCCAAACTGCATCGACAGGTAGAGGCTGGAAGGGGTTTTACCACAGCGAGAAACGCCCACCAGGATAATGTCCGCCGACTCCAGATTTTTCAGCGTGATCCCATCATCGTTATCCATGGCGTAGTGGATGGCATGGATCCGATCGGCATAGGCTTCGTTGTCAATGGAGTGGGTGCGGTGGACCTTGGGCTCAGCCTTGACCCCGAGTTGCTCCTCCAGGGGCGTCACGAAGGTGTTGAGGAAGTCATAATCCCGGGCTTCGGAGGAGTAGATGATCTCACGGATTTCCGGATTGACGATGGAGTGAAACACCAAGGGGCGCTCGCCTGTAGTAATAAAACAGTCATTTATTTTGGCTTTAACCTCTTCGGCTTTCTCTAATGTTTCGACGAAAGGTATGGTTGATTGTTCAAATTCCATAGGAAATTGCGACAAAACCGCATGACCAAACACCTCGGCCGTAATGGCCGTTCCGTCGGAGATATAGAAGACTTTTCGCGACATCTTTCGCCTCATGTTGTAATTAAATTACAAATAAATATAAGGATTTACCCATTTGTTGCGGGCAGTGTAAGATGTCCGCGCCCCCACCGGAAGGGGCCAAATGAAAACCCGTGGTTGATGAGGAAAGAGCAGTGACCCAATACGTACTCTGGTACCAGGAACTTGGCATGCACGATGTGAATCGGGTAGGCGGCAAAAACGCTTCTCTGGGCGAGATGATCAGTAATCTCGCCAATGCCGGCGTGCAGGTGCCCGGTGGCTTTGCCACCACCTCCGATGCGTTTAATGAGTTTCTCGAACAAAGCGGGCTGAATGAAAAGATCTACGGGGTGCTCGATACCCTGGATGTGGATGATGTGAGTGCACTGACCGAGGCCGGTGCCAACATTCGTCAATGGATCATCGATACGCCCTTTACGCCGGCTCTGGACGCTGCCGTCGAGCAGGCGTATGCCGAGCTGGCCAAGGACGCCGGTGAGGAAGCCTCCTTCGCGGTACGCTCCTCGGCGACGGCCGAAGATATGCCCGATGCGTCGTTCGCGGGCCAGCAAGAGACTTTCCTCAACGTCAAGGGGATTGCCGCAGTGAAGTTGGCGATCCACCATGTCTTTGCTTCCCTGTTTAATGATCGTGCCATCTCCTACCGGGTCCACCAGGGCTATGATCACCGTGGTGTCGCCCTGTCAGCGGGTGTGCAGCGCATGGTGCGCTCCGATCAGGCCTCCTCCGGCGTGATGTTCTCCATCGACACCGAGTCCGGCTTCGAAGACGTGGTGTTTGTTACCTCGGCCTATGGCCTGGGTGAGATGGTGGTGCAGGGCGCGGTGAACCCCGATGAGTTTTACGTGCATAAGCCGATCCTGGCCCAGGGCCACAAGGCGATTGTCCGTCGCAATCTGGGCTCCAAGCTGATCCAGATGGTCTACTCGAACGATGAGTCCCACGGTAAGCAGGTCGAGATTGTCGATGTGCCGGTTGAGCAGCGTAACCGTTTCTCCATTACCGACGCCGAGGTGGAGGAGTTGGCTAAGCAGGCGGTGATCATCGAGCAGCACTATGGTCGCCCCATGGATATCGAATGGGCCAAGGACGCCCTGGATGGCAAGCTCTATATCGTTCAGGCCCGTCCGGAAACCGTCCGCTCTAACGAAGATTCCCAGGTGATCGAACGTTTCTCCCTGAGTGGCCGCTCTGCGGTCCTGTCCGAGGGACGTGCCATCGGCCATAAGATCGGCGCGGGTACGGCCAAGGTATTGGATTCCATCGACGATATGGACAAGATCAAGCCTGGCGACGTGCTGGTGACCGATATGACGGATCCCGATTGGGAGCCGATCATGAAGCGGGCGGCGGCCATTGTGACCAACCGTGGCGGGCGTACCTGTCACGCGGCGATCATCGCCCGTGAGTTGGGGATCCCGGCGGTGGTGGGTTGTGGTGATGCCACGGCCAAGATCAGTAATGGCGATGCCATCACAGTGTCCTGTGCCGAAGGGGATACCGGCTTTATCTATCAGGGCGAGCTGGAGTTTGAAGTCACCCAGTCTCGGGTGGATGCTCTGCCGGACTTGCCGATGAAGATCATGATGAACGTTGGTAACCCGGATCGGGCGTTTGATTTCGCCCGTCTCCCTAATGCGGGGATCGGCCTGGCCCGTTTGGAGTTCATCATCAATCGGATGATCGGTGTTCACCCCAAGGCTTTGCTGAATCTGGACGATCAGGATCCCACGACCCGTGCTGAGATCGACGAGATGATGGCCGGATACGATGATCCTCGCGAGTTTTACATCAGCCGTCTGTGTGAAGGGGTTGCGACCCTGGCCGCCTCGGTCTATCCGAAGCGGATCATCGTGCGGATGTCGGATTTCAAGTCCAACGAATACGCCAACCTGGTGGGTGGCGATCGCTACGAGCCCGAGGAGGAGAACCCGATGCTGGGCTTCCGCGGGGCCTCCCGTTACATTTCCGAGGAGTTCCGTGACTGCTTTGCCCTGGAGTGTGAAGCGATCAAGCGGGTGCGTGGCGAGATGGGTCTGACCAATGTGGAGATCATGATCCCCTTCGTTCGTACCGTGGGCGAAGCCGAGGGCGTGATGATGCGTCTCAAGGAGAATGGCCTGGAGCGGGGCCAGGACGGGTTGCAGGTGCAGATGATGTGCGAGCTGCCCTCCAACGCGCTGCTGGCGGATCAGTTCCTTGATCACTTCGATGGTTTCTCCATCGGCTCTAACGACATGACTCAGCTGACCCTGGGCCTGGATCGGGATTCGGGGATCATCAGCCACCTGTTTGATGAGCGTAACGAGGCGATCAAGGCGTTGCTCTCCATGGCCATTAAAACCTGTAAGGCGCGAGGCCGTTACGTGGGGATCTGTGGTCAGGGGCCGTCGGATCATGAAGACTTCGCCCAGTGGTTGGTGGAGGAGGGGATCGATTCCGTCTCCCTCAACCCGGACACAGTGGTGGATACCTGGTTGTATTTAGGCAATAAAATGTCGTAATGATCGCAGGAAATAAGCTCGGGGGATAAGATCATAACTCCTGCCCCCAGCGAAAACCCGAAGCCGCCGACAAGGCGGCTTCTTTTTTTTATCCTAGGCGCATAAACCGAAAAGTTGTAACAAGGAAGCCGTTATGCTGCCCGCACTGGATCCCCAGGCAACGCTGGATCCCCAGTACCAAGGATATCTGTTGGCCCTTAAAGGGGCTGGCTTTCAGGGGGAGATAGAAACCCGCTACGGTCATCGTCTGGCCTACGCCACCGACAACAGCATCTACCAGATGCTGCCCCAGGCGGCCATCTGTCCCACCTCAGTGGCGGATCTGCAGATCGCCCTGCGTCTGGCGCGCAACGGAGAGTTTGATGGACTGACCTTCTCTGCCCGGGGGGGCGGCACGGGAACCAATGGTCAGGCCCTCAATACAGGGATCATCGTCGACACCAGTCGTCATCTGACCGAAGTGTTGGCGGTGGATCCCCTGGCGCGCACCGCCACGGTGCAGTGCGGGGTGATCAAGGACGCCCTCAACGATACGCTTAAGCCCCACGGCCTGTTTTTTGCGCCGGACCTGTCCACCTCGAACCGGGCGACTCTGGGGGGGATGATCAACACGGATGCGTCCGGGGCCGGTTCACTGGTGTACGGTAAGACCTCGGATCATGTCGTAGGGATCACGGCGGTACTGGATGATGGCTCTGTGGTGCAGACGGCCCCCTGGGACGCCCAGGCACGCAGTGCGTTGCGTGGCCGCATCGCCGAACTGGCGGAGGCGGTGTTGACTCTGTGTCGTGACAGGCAGGCCTTAATTGAGCAGCGCTTTCCCAAGCTCAACCGCTTCCTGACGGGTTACGATCTTAAACACGCCTACGATCCCGCCACCGATACACTGGATCTCACCCGACTGCTGTGTGGCAGCGAGGGGACCCTGGCCTTTGTCGTCGAGGCCACGCTGGATCTGACTCCCCTTCCCGAGCGCAGGGTTCTGGTCAATGTCCAGTATGACAGCTTCGATTCGGCGTTGCGCGATGCGCCGGCCCTGGTGGCGGCCGAGGCCAACGTGGTGGAAACCATTGACTCCAATGTGCTGGGGTTGGCCCGAGAGGACATTATCTGGCATACGGTGGCCGATCTGGTGGAGCCGGCGGATCCCGGTGCGTCGGCACGTTTTGACGGGATCAACATGGTGGAGTTTGCCGGTGAGCCCGAGACGGTGGAAGCCCGGGTGCTGGCCCTGTGTGCCCGCCTGGACAACGGCGGAGCGGGCGTGATCGGTTACAAGATCTGTCGGGATCCCGGTGATGTAGCTCGGATCTATGGCATGCGGAAGAAGGCGGTAGGCTTGCTGGCCAATGCCAAGGGGGCGCGTAAACCCTTGGCCTTTGCCGAAGATACCGCGGTACCTCCGGAAACGCTGGCGGACTTTATTGCCGAGTTTCGCGCCCTGCTCGACAGCGAAGGCCTGCAGTATGGCATGTTTGGTCACGTGGATGCGGGCGTGCTGCATGTGCGCCCGGCACTGGATCTGTGTGATCCCGCCGATGAGCGATTGCTGCTTGAACTTTCTGACAAGGTGGCGGCGCTGACGGAAAAGTATGGCGGCCTGATGTGGGGGGAGCATGGACGGGGCATTCGCTCCAAGTATGGCCCCCAGGTGTTTGGCGAGCTGTTTGACGATCTGAGGCGGATCAAGGCTTGGTTCGATCCGGCCAACAAGCTCAATCCCGGCAAGATCTGTACGCCCTGGGGCAGCGAGGACGAGTTACTGCCTTTGGACAGTGAAACCCGAGGGGCCTTCAATCGTCAGATCAGCCCGCTGAGTCGGGAGCAGTATGAGCGCTCCATCCGTTGTAACGGCAATGGTTTGTGCTTTACCTACCAGAAAGAAACCCCCATGTGTCCGAGTTTCAAGATCAGCGGCGATCGGGTGGAGAGCCCCAAGGGGCGGGCCGAGCTGATCCGGGCCTGGCTGCGCCTGCTGGCCCGGGAAGGGATCGATCTGAGCCAGTATCCCCCCAAACCGGCTTCCTGGTGGCAGCGGTGGCGCAACAGCCGCTCTGGCGAGGCGGACTTTTCCCACGAAGTGTATGCAGGCATGCAGTCCTGCCTGGCCTGCAAGGCCTGCTCCGGTGCCTGTCCGGTGAAGGTGGACATTCCAACCCTGAGGACCGAGTTTCTTCATCACTACTATGGCCGCTATCTAAGGCCGATGAAGGACTATCTGGTGGCGGGCTTGGAAGACACTCTGCCCCTGCAGGCCCGCTTTCCCAAAGTGGTGAATGCCCTGAGCCAGAACGCGCTCAGTCGCTACCTGGTTGAGAAGCTGCTGGGCTATGTGGATGCCCCTGCGTTGTCGGTACCCACCTTGCGAGAGCGGGTGGGGCCACAACAGGTACTGACGCTGCAACAGTTGGAGCAGCGTCTGGCCAATGCCAGTGAAGCGCAGCGCCGTGATATGGTGCTGGTGGTGCAAGATCCCTTCAACAGTCACTATGATGCAGCCGTGGTGGAGCAGGGGATGCGTCTGCTCCACCACCTGGGGCTCTCGCCTCTGCTGGTGCCCTATCTGAAAAATGGTAAACCGGAGCACATCAAGGGGTTCCTCGACAAGTTTAAACGAACGGCCCAAGGCACGACCGAGGTGCTCAACCGCCTGGCCGCGTATGGGGTGCCCATGGTGGGCTTTGATCCCGCTCTGGTGCTGACCTACAGCGATGAGTATGTGGAGGCTCTGGGGGAGGAGGGGGTGCGTTTCACCGTGCGAATGCTCCCTGAATACCTGCTGACTCAACTGGATCGCTGGCCGGCGACAAGCCAAGCCCTGGGTCATTTCCGCTTAATGGGCCACTGTACCGAGAACAGTGTGCGGCCACAGGGTGTCGGTGAATGGCAACGTCTGTTTGCTCACTTTGGTCTGCAACTGGATCCGACCAGTGTCGGTTGCTGTGGCATGGCGGGTACTTACGGTCACGAGACTGCCAACCTGGCGCGCTCCAAGGCGCTGTATCAGATGCACTGGGCCGATGCCATTGACGCCGAGGCCCCCGAGCCACTGATCAGCGGCTACTCCTGTCGCAGCCAGGCCAAACGACTGGCTGGGCGGCCCATGCGTCACCCGCTGCAAGCCTTGCTACAGTCAGTGGAGCAGGTGCGACGGGGAGAGTCCTGATGTTGGAGCGGCTGAGCAGTCAACTCAGTGCCGAGGTGGGGGCCCATCCCAAGCTTGATAGCTGGGATCCTGCGCTGTGTGGCGATATTGATATTGAGATCGATGGCCAGGGTCAGTGGCACAGTCAGGGAAGCCCCATAGCCCGGGAGCGCCTGGTCCGCCTGTTTGCCAGCGTTCTGCGCCGGGAGGTGGATGGGGAGTACTATCTGGTGACGCCGGTGGAGAAGTGGCGGATCCAGGTGAAGGATAAACCCTTTGTGATGACCGAACTGGTCGAGCGGGAGGGGCAATGGTGGTTGCTTGGCCCGTTTGATCTGGCCTGCCCACTGGATGAAGCGCACCCCTGGACTCTGGATCAGGGCTTGCCCTGTATCGGCTTATGGCACGGTAATGAGGCTCGCCTGAGTCGTAATCTCTATTACCGCCTGGCGCAGCAGGCCGAGCAGCGTGGCAGGGAGTATGGCATCGAGCTTAACGGCCGCTGGTGTGTGCTGGGTCTGGAGGATGGCGGGCAGTAGGCATCGCCGGGAAGGGGGCTGGCCTGACGCCAGGGGTTAGCCGGGGATCACAAAGGCCAAAGCGGATGCTTTGGCCTTTTTGATCGGCTCGGCGTCCGTTACTTGTCGGCCATCTTGTTGTTAAAGCGCATCACATTGACTCGGTGCCCTTTATCGAACTTCTTGTTGCGGTTGGTGGGCTTGGCGCTGAGCTTGTTCACCGGCAGGGTGGCTTCCCAGGCGTCAAACTTGTCTTTCAGTTGCTGGGTCTTTTCCGGCATCTTAAAGGCCAGATCTTTCCACTCGCCGGGATCATCCGCAATGTTGAAGAGCTGAATGGTTTTTGGCCCGTTGGCGTCGTTCCAGGTCAGCTTCCAGTCGCCATCACGGATGGCATAGTCTTCATCACGGCGCCAGTACAGGGTTTCGTGCGGGATCTCGGTATCCTGCTTGGCCTCCAGTAGGTAGGGAAGCAGGTTGACACCATCGAATTTCATCGGGCCGTCGCCCCCCGCTTTGCCGCCCAGCACGGCGTTGATGGTAGCCATGATGTCCAAATTCATCACAGGATGCTCATATTGCCCACCGGCGGGCAGGACGGCAGGCCAGTGCATGATGAAGGGCACACGGATCCCGCCCTCATAGGTATCGCCCTTGAAGCCGTTGTAGATCCCTGGGTTGGACATGGTGGTTTCCCCCCGCTTTTTCTTACGGGGTTTCTTGATCCCCTGGCCGGATGGGGTGCCGTTATCACTCATAAAGAAGATCAGGGTATTTTCGTACAGGCCATGCTTCTTCAGTGCTTCCACCACTTCACCAACGCCATCGTCCATGGCCAGGGCCATGCCGGCAAACAGTTTACGTTCATCGTGGGTATCGAGATCCTGAACCCGATCGATGTAGCTTTGGGGGACGCTCCAGGGGTGGTGAACCGCAAAGTGAGCCAGGTGGATAAAGAAGGGCTGATCGGCGTTGCGATCAATAAAGTCCACCGCTTCTTCGGTAAAGAGCTCGGTCAGGTAACCGTTTTTATCCTGAATGGGGGGCTCAGGGGTCTCATTGCGGTAGATGGGCGATAGCCAGGGCTTGCCTCCCTCCTTGGCGTCGGATTTGTAGTAATCGTGGGAGCCCGCTTTAAAGCCATAGAAAAAGTCGGCGCCGCGCTCGTTTGGGGTGCCGGTGGGTTCGCCCATATGCCATTTGCCGATCACGGCGGTTTTATAGCCAAACCCCTTCATCATCTCCATCATCATAGGTTGATCATGGGGGATCAAATTGTCCTTGAAGTTGCCGTAGACACCGAAACGCTGCTGATAGACGCCGGTTAGCAATCCGGCGCGAGAGGGGCCACAGACAGACGCCGAGACGTAGGCCTGAGGAAAATGAACACCGCCGGCGGCGAGCTTGTCAATGTTGGGGGTCTTGATGTCGTCATAGCCATGGTAACCCACGTCACCCATACCCTGATCATCGGTGTAGATCACAATGACATTGGGTTTCTCAACGGGTTTGGCAACCACCGGAGCAGTAACCCCCATAGCTAAGGTAGCGGCGATCAGAGAGCCGCTTATTTGCGTAACATTGTTCATTTTCTGCTCTGCTATTTTGACTGTTAGTTGAAATTTTCAACTAAAGCAGAGGTTTGTAACAAGGCCTTGGACGTAAAGCTTGTTAAATATTCGTGGAGTGCGTGTTGATGATGGGGGAGGGCTTGAGGAGGGAGATCACCAAGACGGTGGCGTCAAGGGAAAGGGTCGTGACCGAGCTCGCCAGTGGATGGCGGTCGGCTGACAAACGCTGTTGATTTTCCCGAGGCAAAAAAAAACCGCGTGGCGATCCGGCCACGCGGTAAAAAGGACAATGAGTTGCTTGCTGCGAAACCGATAAAATTACTGAGGAAACGGTATTTCGCGGACAAGGTACGGTCTGGACTGCTAACTCCCCTCACCTGGTAGTGTGAGTACCGTCCCGTTGTCGATGTGGCGTAGTATAGGGAGGGTTGCGAATCGTCGACAGCGACTTATTATGATTCTCGAATGACTTAAGATAATGCGAGCGACCTATGCTGAGTAGCACCATCCTCTCCTCCATGTACTGTTTCTCCAGTGCTGCACGCCACCTGAGCTTTACCAAAGCCGCAGAGGAGTTGCACTTAACTCAGAGTGCGGTGAGCCATCGCATTAAAAAACTTGAAGAACAACTGGGTTTTAAGCTCTTTTTACGATTTAACCGTCGGCTTCAACTGACGGACCAGGGACAGGGACTGCTGGCGGTCCTGGAGAACTCACTGGGCGATCTGGATGATGCGATCCGTGATCTGAAACAGCAGGAGTTCACTTCGACGCTCAGTATTGCGGTACCTCACAGTTTCGCCCGCTGTTGGTTGGCCGAGCGATTGGGGGACTTGCACAGCCAGTATCCGAAATTGACCCTGCAGGTGCGGGCCCAGAGTCGTTCGACGGATTTCCAGCATGAGAAGGTGGATGTGGCGGTGTATTACGATCTCCCTGGCCGACACAACCTCCATGAGCATGAGTTGTTCGATGAGTTCCTGGTACCCGTATGCAGCGCGGATTATGCGGATCAGCACAACCTGTGGCAAAACCCGGATGGCTTGCAAGATTGCCTGTTGCTGCACGATGAGACGGCTTGGCAGGGCACAGGGTTTTATACCGAATGGGTGTACTGGGCCCGGGATGCACAGCTCGCCCATCTGGATGTGGAGCGCGGTTTTGTCTTCAACCGGGCGGATTTGGCATATCGAGCGGCCATGTCGGGCCAGGGGGTAGCCATGGGGCGCTGGCACATGGTTGCACCGCAGTTGGCTGCCGGTAATCTGGTGGTGCCCTTTGATGCGTTTGTTCGCGCGGCCCAGCGTTATCTTCTGGTGTGTCATCCGGATCGTCGAGAGGTGCCGGCGATCAAGGCGATGTTTGACTGGCTGTCGAGTCATGCCGAAGAGAGCATCAAGCAGCGTGAACTGCAGCGAAACCGGTTGAAATTTAACAGTTGAGGCCCGTGGTCGGGCCTCAGTGTCAGGCAAAGGCGAGTATCCTATTGCGCTGCGATAAGACGTAAGAATAGGAATAACCATGCAGCTGTCGATCCACGCCGACCAGATCCCATCCAATGTTCACTTGCTTTGGAAATGCTTCACCAAGCGTTGTGAGAATGGGGAGCTGCCCGAGGCGGTCATTCGCGTCGACAAATTTCGTTTCGATCTGCTGAAGCTGCGCCGTTACAACCAGTATTGTGGGTTTGAGCTGGATCAACTGCCATTGTGCTACCCGTTCGTGGCAACCCAACCCCTGCAGATGATGTTGATGACCCATGCCGAGGTCCCGGTAAAGCCCCTGGGGATGATCCATATGGGGGTGAGTTTTGAGCAGTTCAGCCCCCTGGATCTGGATACCGAATACGATTTCGAGTTGAAAGTCGGTCACCAGGAACGCACTGAAGCCGGTCTGGAATTTGAGTTGTTAGGGCGTTTCTTCAAGGCTGGCGAACAGGTGGCAGGTTACCGCAGTCGTTGCCTGTTGCGCTTGCCTGCCGAAGGTGAGCGTCGTCGTCGCCGTAAAGCGCGCGAGCCCAAGGTGGTACGACAATGGCACAGCCTCAGTGACATCAAGCTGGATGCTCAGCATGCCCGAGGCTATGCCCGGGTGTCGTCCGATTATAACCCGATCCATCTGCACCCCCTGACGGCGAAGCCTTTTGGTTTCAAGGCTCCCATTGCCCACGGCATGTACATGGTGGCTCGCCTCCTGGCTGAAGTGGAGCAACCTCTGACGGGGGCAAGCTTCGATTTCAAGCGTCCTGCGGCGATGCCGGTTGATGCGAAGGTTGAGCAAGATGCGACTGCCATCCGTATGGTCAATGATGCGGGTAAGCCTCTGGTGGAAGGCACGCTCGATTACGCGGAGTGACGCCGCCTTTAACGGCAATAAAATGCCCCAGCCGGCTTCCCGGCTGGGGCATTTTGTTAGGCTTGGATGATAATAACGCCACCCCTCAGTGGCGTTATTAAGATCATCGATTCAGAACGCAGAGCGTTTGTAGGTGCGATATTCCGGCTGCCAGTAGACGTTATCGATGGCGGCGCGCAGATCATCCTGCTTCACCTTCATCGCCACACCATCCGCCATGGCGGCCTTGCCCACGGCAAAGGCGATCTGCTTGCTCACTTCCTGGATCTGCTCCAGGGGAGGGAGCAGCGGTCCTTCTCCTTTCTGACCCAGTGGAGAACACTCGGCCAGGGCACGGCTGGAAGCCATCAGCATGCTGTCAGTGATGCGGTTCGCACCACTGGCCAAGGCACCAAGCCCCACGCCTGGGAAGATGTAGCTGTTGTTACATTGGGCGATGGGGTACACCACATCGTTGAGATGTACCGGAGTGAAGGGACTTCCGGTGGCGACCAGGGCTCGGCCATCGGACCAGCGCAGGATATTTTCCGGCGTCGCTTCCACTCGGCTGGTGGGGTTGGACAGGGGGAACACTATGGGGTGCTCGTGGTTGTCCGCCATGGAGCGGATCACCTCTTCGGTGAAGAGTCCTGGCTGGCCGGAAACTCCGATCAAAACACTGGGCTTGCCGTTTTTGATCACATCCAGCAGGGAGATGTTGGCCTCTTCCACCTTCCAGTCGGCGACGGCTTTTGGGGCTTGTACCAGATCTTTCTGGAAATCGAGCAGGTTGACCATGCCTTCCTGTAGCAGGCCCCAGCGATCCACCATGTAGACACGGGCACGCGCGGCTTTTTCACTCAAACCCTGGGCGATCATCTCGGCGATGATCGCTTCGGCGATACCACAACCGGCAGAGCCTGCGCCCAGGAAGGCGATGGTTTGATCTTTCAATTCACTGCCTTGAGCCTTACAGGCCGCCAGCAGGGAGCCGACGGTCACGGCGGCCGTGCCCTGAATGTCGTCGTTGAAGCAGCACAAACGATCTTTATAGCGGTTGAGCAGGGGCATGGCGTTTCTCTGGGCGAAGTCTTCGAACTGCACCAGAGAATCGGGCCAGCGGCGCTGGATTGCCTGCATAACCTGCTCGACGAAGGCATCGTACTCCTCGCCGGTAACCCGTGGCTGACGCAGTCCCATGTACATGGGATCGTCCAGCAGTTGGGCGTTGTCGGTACCGACGTCCAGGACGATGGGCAGGGTGTAGGCCGGGCTGATCCCGCCACAGGCGGTGTACAGGGCCAGCTTGCCGATGGGGATCCCCATGCCGCCGATCCCCTGATCGCCAAGACCCAGGATCCGCTCACCGTCGGTGATCACAATCACCTTGGCGTGGTGGTTGACCGTGTTGGCCAGCAGATCATCGATACAATCGCGGTCGGCGTAGGAGATAAACAGGCCACGGGAGCGGCGGTAGATGTTGGAGAACTGCTGGCAGGCTGCACCTACAGTCGGGGTGTAGATGATCGGCATCATCTCGCTGATGTGTTCCTGCACCAGGCTGTAGAACAGGGTTTCGTTGGTATCCTGGATGTTACGCAGGTAGACATGGCGGTCCATGTCATTGGTGAATGCGGAGTATTGCTGGTAAGCGCGGGCAACCTGTTCCTCAATGGTCTCCACTGCGGCAGGCAGGAGACCGTGCAGGTTGAAACTGTGGCGTTCCTCCAGGGTGAAGGCGGAGCCTTTGTTCAGCAGTGGGGCTTCCAGCAGGACCGGGCCTGCATAATGGATATAAAGTGGGCGTTTGTTGTCGTTCATGAAAGACCTTCTACGACAATGGGTTATTAGGGCATGTATTGGCGACAGAGTTTACCATAGAACACTCGGGATCGGGGCCTTTAGTCACGTTGACACGGAAGTTTGTGGCCTCCATAGGGGGCCAGCGCAGCGCAACCCCTGGATCAGGGGATATGCGAGGGGTGTTTGTGCAATTGGATCGCAACAAGTCCTTAGAATGAGAAGTCTTTACTGGTGGGGAAGGGGATCGCTCGGCAGGTAGGTTGCTCGGTGGCGCATTGACCAGTGTGGGTACTTGTCATCGAGATAGTCTATGGCCTGGTGTTCGTGTAGCTGTTTGCCCTGGCGCGACAGGGTGTGCTGGACGGCCACCGGCCGTCCGCCATGGGTCGTACGATGCTCCAGCACCAGGGTCCAGACCCTGTCGCTGAGCAGTTGCAGGGCAGAGAGGCGTTGTGGCGGGCACCCGCCTTGCACCGGGCGCTGCGGAGGGATCGCCACCGGAGCGGCGTCGATGCACAGGTGTCGGACATCGAGTCTTACTCCGGAACGTTGGGCGAAGCGGGTAAAGACTAAGGTGCGCCGATCGGCGGCGAAGGTGATGATCAGTTTGACCGGGTAGGGTTTGAGGCCGGCGCTGTGTCCTGGATCAAGGGTTAGCTCACCATGCCATCGACCCACGAGGCTGGTCAGCAGCCGCTCTTCGAGGGGACTTGAACTGACTCGACACGGCTGAATTGCCAACAGAGCCAGGGCGGCGATGAGCGTGCTGATCCGCTTTATGTCCGTTGCAGTGATGGCGTTATTTGATGGCACTGAGGGGTGACCTAGTGAGGCGGAACGGCCGTCAGGGCATCGCACAAGGCCTGGCGCAGGGGGCTGGGGATAGGGGAGGTGTTCAAGCTCAATGCCGGGTGCTGGACGGCGAAGGCGACGGGCGCACCACCAAGAAGCGCTGCTCGGTTGGCAGGGGTCAGTTGCCATCGCAGGAAATGGACACTCGAGGTCTTGTCCGGCTCGCTGCGGGGAAGATCTTCATCGGCGATGGGGGCGATGGGGGGCTCATTGCCAATACAGAGTAAGATCTGGTTTTCTATGCCAACCAGGCGGGTAAGGGCGAGGCGCCGCTCATCGCGATCTGTGTATTCGATCATCAGGGTGGCTTTCCAATTGTCACCGTCGGGGATCAGAGGGTTGTAGGCATCGAGCTCCTGCTGGATCTCGTCGGCTTCAAACAGTTTTTCAATGCGCAGCATCTCCTGGATCTGGTACTGCACCGTCAGCCGATCTTCAAACAACAGCCGCAGATGGGGGCCTAAAGGCAATTGGCGTGCCCGCTTGTGCTGCATCACCTGAGTGCGAAAAGCGTCGCGCTGGGCCGCATAGGCTTCCAGGGAGAGCAGATCTGAGCGTTGCAATTTGTTCATTGAAATGTCCCTCATTACAGACCGTAGGCGCGTCGCAGCAGCGTTATGGGGTGGAGGGCCGTCATGGCCGGAGTGGTCAGTCCGGCAATATGACCCGCCGCCATGGGACAGTCACTGGTGTGCAGTTGAGGTTTTGCCGCTTCGATCTGACGTACCACGGGCCGGGCGATCTTGACCGAGGCCTGGCGGGTTTCGCTCTTGACGGCGTAGGTGCCGTTGTGGCCCGAGCAGCGCTCGATGGTGGTGATCTCCGTTTCCGGGATCAGGGCCAGCAGATCCCGAGTACGGGGTCCAAAGTTTTGCACCCGCTGATGACACGCAGGTTGATAGCTGATTTTGCCCAGGGGCTGGCGAAACTCGGTATTCAGGGCCCCTTCTCTGTGCCTGAGCCAGAGGTACTCGAAGGGATCGAAGAAGGCCTCGGCGACTTGCGCGACGGCGCTATCGTCCGGATACATCAGGGGTAGCTCCTGTTTAAACATCAGCACGCATGAAGGAATGGGGGCGATCAGATCCCAGCCCTGCTGCACCAGGGTGAGCAGCAGGGGAAGGTTATGCCGTTTAAAGGCATCCACGCTGTCCAGATCGCCCAACTCCAACTTCGGCATGCCGCAGCAGAGCTCGCCTTGAACCGCGGTTATGCGGATCCCGTTGTGTTCAAAGACTTTGACGAAGTCAGTGGCCAATGACGTCGCGGCATAGTTGGCAAAGCAGGTGGTAAAGAGGGCAACCTTGCCTCGGGTCCTTCCTATGGCCACGGCGGTTCCACTATTGGCCGTTGTCGATTGCGTCATGACCTGTTGCTTCAGGGTGGGGCGCTGATATTGGGGCAGGTTGGCATCTCGATGGATCCCCAGACCTTTCTCCAATATGACCCGAAATACTTGAACGTTGCGGCTGGCGTTGTAGGTGTGCGAGATGCCGGGCAGGCTGGCCCAGCGTCCGGTTTGTTCGGTGCTGCTCAGCAGGGTGTCGCGAAATCGACTGCCCTGCTGTTTAAACCGATTGGCCTTGGCCTGGAGCATCAGGTGGGGGAAGTCGATGGCCCACTCGTGGGGCGGTACGTAGGGGCATTTGGTCATAAAGCAGAGATCGCACAAGTAGCAGTGATCCACCACCTGCTTAAAGTCAGCCCGGTCTACGCCGTCCAACTCCAGGGTGTCGGATCCATCGATCAGATCAAACAGGGCAGGGAAGGCCTGGCACAGGCTGACACAGCGACGACAGCCGTGACACACATCAAACACCCGAGTCATTTCATCCAGAAGCTTGTCGGTGTCGTAATAGTCCGGACTGCGCCACCGGATGGGGTGGCGCACCGGAGCGCCAAGACTGCCCTCTTTGTGCTTCATTGCTTTGTTATTTATCCAGGTTAAACAGGGCCTTTTGGAAACGATTGGCGTGGGAGCGCTCCGCCTTGGCCAGGGTTTCGAACCAGTCGGCGATCTCATCGAAACCCTCGTCCCGGGCGGTTTTGGCCATGCCTGGATACATGTCGGTATACTCGTGAGTTTCGCCGGCGATCGCCGCTTCGAGGTTTTGCTCGGTGTTTCCTATGGGCAGGCCGGTGGCGGGATCACCCACCGCCTCCAGGTATTCCAAATGGCCGTGGGCGTGGCCGGTTTCGCCCTCTGCCGTGGAGCGGAATACCGCGGCGACGTCGTTGTACCCTTCGATATCCGCCTTACCGGCAAAGTAGAGGTAGCGTCGGTTGGCTTGGGATTCGCCCGCAAAGGCGTCTTTGAGGTTCTGTTCGGTTTGTGACCCTTTAAGAGACATGATGACCTCCGCGCTCAAACAACAGGGCTCCTTGTAACCCTAGACCCTGTAAGCCGTAAGCTTGACGATTTTTTCCAAGTGGTTTAATCGATAAAGCAGAATGTGCTGCCTGTTTGTGTTGCACCGGGGGTGAACTCCTGTACAAGGGCAAAATGGTGTACCCTATTTTTTTCTTTTTTATCAGGTTGTTCTTATGGCAGTGACCCTGGTTGGGCGGCACACCAGCAAGCGCGAGATCTTTGGCTGGGCGATGTTTGATGTGGCCAATTCCGCTTATACCACCGTGGTGATCACCATCGTATTCAGTGCATTTTTTGTCGATCACCTGGTACCCGAAGACTCGCAATGGGGCAACAGCTACTGGGGGCTGGCCATGGTGCTGTCGAATCTGGCGGCCATGCTGTTAGCGCCGTTACTGGGTACCCTGTGCGATCTGACCGGGCGAAAGAAACGTTTCCTCATTGGCAACATGCTGCTGTGCGCCCTGGCAACCGGCCTGCTCTTCTTTGTTGGCCCGGGCGGGATCTATTGGGCGATTGGCCTGATCGTGATCAGTAATACCACCTGGATGCTCTCTGAGGTGTTTTGCGCCTCGTTCCTGACGGATCTGGCTACGCCGGACAACATGGGGTTGCTGTCCGGCATCGGCTGGGGTGTGGGCTATCTCGGAGGCCTGGTGAGTCTGGTGTTGGTACTGTTTGGCGTGATCACCACCAGCGCAGATCAGGATCTGAGTCTCTATATTGCTCAAAATCAACAGGCGATGTTGGTGGTCGCGGCGTTTTTTGTGCTGGTTTCCATTCCGACCATGTTGTGGTTGAAAGACCGGCCTGTCGGCAACCCGATTGACACCCACTGGCGCAGTGTTTGGCACCATACCCTGGAACGTTTAACCCATAGTTGGCAACTGAGCCGCCGCCTGCCGGTACTTCTGCAGTTCTTTCTGATCTTCACTCTGTACAGCGCTGGCATGGCGATTGTGATCAAGTTCTTCGGGATCTATGTGGACTCCGAGTTGACCCTGACCGCCACGGAGAAAACCGGAGTCTTTCTGGCGCTGCAACTGTCGGCATTTGTTGGCGCCGTGGCATTTGGGGTGCTGGAGATCCGCATCGGTCCCAAAGCCACCATTTTCCTGACGCTCATCTGGTGGGTGATGGGCGTACTCTCGATCTATTTCCTTGAGCCCTTGGCCCTGTGGCTGATCATGGAGGAGAACCTGTTGTTTATGGTGTCGGCGGTGATCGCCGGTGCCGGTCTGGGTTCCACCCAGAGTGCCAGCCGAACCCTGGTGGGGTTGCTGACGCCCAGCAGCTACAGCGCCATGATGTTTGGTTTTTGGGGTCTGTTCGGTCGTGTAGCCGCCATCTTGGGCAGTGTCTCCTTTGCCATCGTGGCGGATCTGGTCTCCGTACAGCAGGCACTGTTGGTGATCCTCGCGTTTTTCCTGGCTGGCGCACTGCTGATCTTGCTGCTGCCTATCGATCAAGGTCGGCAGCAGGCGCAAGGATTCGTCGAATAATTGGCCGATAGGCGGGCTAAATGGCCGTGATTTGCTACGTTTTTCACTATTGTGCGGTTTTTGCCTGTGATGAACGAGGAAATTATGGCCAGCCCGATCCGAGTGTTAGTGAGCACAGTCATGGCAATGGCTGTGCTGTTTGGGTGCAGCAAAGAGCCAGCACAACAGGGCGGTCTCCCTCCTGCCACGGTCGGTGCGATGACCGTTCGATTGCAACCTGTGACCCTAACCACCACGCTGGCGGGGAGGACCAAGGCCTCGCTGGAAGCGGAAGTGCGCCCTCAGATCAGCGGTATTGTGCTTGCGCAGGATTTTCGCGAAGGAGCCCTCGTCACCCAGGGCCAACAGTTGTATCAGATCGATCCGGCGCCGTTTGAGGCACAGCTGCAGCAGGCTAATGCAGAGTTATCCCAGAGTCGTGCCAACCTAAAAGCCGCCAGGGCGAAGGCGCAGCGGTACCAGATCCTGGTGGACTCCCGAGCCGTGTCTCGGCAGGACTTCGACGATGCCCAGGCCCAATATCAGCAGGCCCTGGCGGCCGTGGAAACGGCCAAGGCGTCGGTAGACACCGCCAAGATCAACCTCGACTACACCAAGGTCTATGCGCCGATCTCGGGCCTGGCCGGGCGTTCAAACGTCACCGCAGGGGCCCTGGTCAGTGCGAATCAGGCGCAGGCCCTGGTGACGGTGCAACAGTTTGATCCCATGTTTGTTGACGTGACCGAGTCGAGCCGTGAGCTCAATACGCTACGTCGTGCCTGGGCCAGTGGTGCCATCGTCAAACAGGAGGGCGAAGCGGCGCAGGTCCATCTGTTGTTTGATGATGGTTCCGAGTATGAACATCCGGGGGAGTTTAAGTTTGCCGACATCAATGTGGACGTTGGCACGGGCACCTTTACCATACGTACGACCTTTCCCAATCCGGATAATGTCCTGCTGCCAGGGATGTTTGTCCGCGCCACCCTGGTGCGCGGGGTCCTGCCCGATGGGGCGTTGGTCCCTGCCCGGGGAGTCAGCCGCAACGCCAAGGGGGAGGCCACTGTGGTGGTGGTGGGTCCGGACAATACGGCCGAGGTGAGGCCCGTCGAGGCGGACCAGATGATCGGCCAGTCCTGGCTCATTACCCAGGGCCTGGCAGAAGGTGAACGCGTAGTGCTGGAAGGGCTTCAGTCCCTTCGTCCCGGCGTCACGATAGGAACCGTCAACGAACTGGCCCCGGAGTAACCCGTCATGGCTCAATTCTTTATTGATCGTCCGGTGTTTGCCTGGGTGTTGGGGATCCTGCTGATGCTCGGTGGCGTGCTGGCGCTGATGCAGCTGCCGGTCGCCCAGTATCCGGATATTGCCCCGCCGTCGATCGAAGTGACGGCGACCTATCCCGGGGCTTCGGCAAAAACGGCGGAGGAGACGGTCACCCAGGTGATCGAGCAGCAGCTGACCGGACTGGATAATCTGCTCTACATCTCTTCCACTTCGGATTCGTTCGGTGGTGTCAGCATACGTTTGACCTTCCTGGCGGGGACCGATCCGGATATTGCCCAGGTGCAGGTACAAAACAAGGTATCGGCGGCCACGGCACAACTCCCCGATGCCGTCCAACGCCAGGGGGTGACGGTGCAAAAGGCCAGTGCCGGCTTTTTGATGGTGCTGTCGCTGATCTCTGAAGATGGCAAGATGACCTTTGAGGATCTGTCCGATTACATCGCCAGTAACCTGCAAGATCCCCTCAGCCGGGTCAACGGCGTCGGCTCGGTGCAGTTGTTCGGGGCGCCCTATGCCATGCGGATCTGGCTCGATCCCAACAAGCTGGAAGGCTATGGCCTGCTGCCCGGCGACATCAATGCGGCGATCTCGGCCCAGAATACCCAGGTATCGGCTGGACAACTGGGCGCGGCGCCACTGGTTTCCGGCCAGCAGCTCAATGCCACCATCTCCGCCCAGTCATTGTTGACCACGGTGGATGAGTTCGAGCAGATCCTGCTCAAGGTCAACACGGATGGCTCTCGGGTGCGGATCAAGGATGTGGCAAGGGTTGAGCTGGGTGCCACCAGCTATGGGGCGCTTGCCCGCTACAACGGTAAACCGGCATCGGGCATGGCCATCAGCCTGGCGACCGGAGCCAATGCCCTCGATACCATGGCGGCGGTACAGGCCAAGCTGGATGAACTCAAACCCTACTTTCCGGACGGTGTCGCCATGGCCGTGCCCTATGACACTACGCCCTTTGTCCGGATCTCGGTTGAGAATGTGGTGCATACCCTGATCGAAGCCGTGGTGCTGGTCTTCCTGGTGATGTTCCTGTTCCTGCAAAGCTTCCGTGCGACCCTGATCCCCACATTGGCGATCCCCGTGGTCGTGCTGGGTACGGCCGCGGTGCTGTTTTCGCTGGGGTACAGCATCAATACCCTGACCATGTTTGCCATGGTGTTGGCCATCGGACTGCTGGTGGACGACGCCATCGTGGTGGTGGAAGGCGTCGAGCGGGTGATGGAGGAGGAGAAACTCTCGCCCCTTGAAGCCACCCGCAAATCGATGAAGCAGCTCTCCGGCGCCCTGGTGGGGATCGGCATGGTGCTGTCGGCGGTGTTTGTTCCCATGGCCTTCTTTGGCGGTACGACCGGGATCATCTACCGTCAGTTCTCCATCACCATTGTGACCGCCGTTGCCCTGTCGGTACTGGTGGCCATGATCCTGACCCCAACGCTCTGTATCCAGTTGATGAAGCCGGGTCACACAGCGGAAAGCACCACCACCGGCTTCTTTGGCTGGTTTAACCGCACCTTTCATCGTGCCACCGAAGGTTATGTCAAAGGCATTGCCTGGATGGCCAAGCATATGGGGGCCGTGGCCCTGGCGTTCCTGCTGATCACCGCCGCAGCGGGATTCCAGCTCAGTCGCTTGCCCAGCTCATTCCTGCCCGATGAGGATCAGGGCGTCATGATGGGGATGGTGCTGCTGCCCGCCGGCGCCACGCAGGAGCAGACCGTGGCGGTGCTTAAGAAGGTGGAGAACTATGTGCTCAATAATGAGATGGAGTACGTCAACTCTGTGTTCTCCGTGGCCGGGTTCTCCTTCGCCGGCGCCGGCTCCAATGCCGGGATGCTGTTTTTCAATATGAAGGACTGGAGCGAGCGTAGCGCAGATGAAGCGCATGTGACCGCGGTTATGGGTCGGCTACAGGGCTTTATGTTCTCGATCCAGGAAGCGATGGCATTTGCCTTTGTTCCGCCGGCCATCATTGAGCTGGGTACGGCCTCTGGCTTCGATATGTATCTGCAGGATCGCAGTGCCCAGGGGCACGCGGCGTTAACCCAGGCGCGCAATATGCTGTTGGGCCAGGCCAGTCAGCACCCGCAATTGCAAAACGTGCGCCCCAATGGCCTGGAGGACACGCCTCAGTTTGTTATCGACATCGACAGCCTGAAAGCGGAAGCCCTGGGCGTTGCGATCGCAGACATCAATAACACCCTGATCACCGCCTTCGGCAGTGCCTATGTGAACGACTTTATCGATCGGGGTCGAGTGAAGCAGGTCTACGTCCAGGCGGATGCACCGTTTCGAATGACCCCGGAGCACCTGGATCAATGGTATGTGCGCAACGCCAGCGGCCAGATGGTTCCGTTGAAATCCTTCAGCAGCTCTCGCTGGGATTATGGCTCCCCCCGCCTTGAGCGTTATAACGGTATCGCCGCAATGCAGATCCAGGGGGAGCCCCGTTCCGGGGTGAGTACCGGGGCGGCGATGCAAGCGATGGAGGAGATCGTAGCCTCTCTACCCGGCGGTGTGTCGGTGGAGTGGACCGGACTCTCCTACGAGGAGCGTCAGTCGGGCAATCAGGCTGGGGTGCTCTACGCGCTCTCGATCTTGATCGTTTTTCTGTGCTTGGCGGCCTTGTATGAGAGCTGGAGTGTGCCGTTTTCGGTGATCCTTATTGTCCCCCTCGGGGTGTTGGGGGCGGTATTGGCGACCGGGATCCGCGGCCTGGAAAATGATGTGTATTTTCAGGTGGGGTTGCTGACCACAGTGGGGTTGTCCTCCAAAAATGCCATCATGATTGTCGAGTTTGCCAAGCAGTATCACGATGAGGGGCAGGGGATCCTGGAGGCGGCACTGCATGCGGCGCGGGTGCGACTGCGTCCCATCCTGATGACGTCTCTGGCGTTTGGCTTTGGGGTTTTGCCGTTAGCCCTGTCGTCAGGAGCGGGCTCGGGTGCGCAGAATGCCGTGGGGACTGGCGTGGTCGGCGGTGTATTGACGGCGACCTTTGTTGGGATCTATTTCGTGCCGCTGTTCTTTGTCTTTGTGCTGAACCTGTTCAGCGGACGAAAGCAGCCTGCAGAGGAGAACAGCCAATGAAGCCGCTAATCTTGTTCGGCTCTGTCTTCCTGTCTGGCTGTATGAATTTGGCTCCCGACTATGAACGGCCGTCGTCACCCGTACCGGAGATCTGGCCGGAGAATACCCAGGTGGTGCTTGACGGCAACAGCGCACTGCAGGATTGGCGCCAGTTTATTATTGACCCCAAGCTGCAGCGTTTGATCGAGCTGGGTTTGGCCCATAACCGGGATCTGCAGGTGGCGGTACAGACTCTTCGCCGAACCCAGGCCCTGTATGGGATCCAGCGCTCAGAGCGCTTCCCCAATGTGGATCTGCGTGCCGGATCGGTAAACCAGAGGCTGCCGGAAGCGGTCACCGGCGCCTCGGCTACCGTCAGCCGACAGCACAGTGTGGATCTGGGGATCCTCAGTTATGAGATGGACTTCTGGGGACGGATCGCCAGCCTGGAACGCCAGGCACTCAACAACTACCTGGCCAGTGAACAGGGACGGCGCAATACCGAGATCGTACTGATCAATCAGATCGCCTCAACCTATCTGACCTTGGCGGCGGACCGTGCTCTGCTGGCCCTGGCCCAGGAGACCCTGGACAGCCAGCTAGCCTCTCTGGCATTGACCGAGCAGAGTTTTGACAATGGCGTGGTGTCCGGACTGGATGTGGCCCAGGCACAGGTCACCGTGGCGACCTCTCGGGTGGATCTGGCGAACTTCTCTAACCGGGTTGCGTTGGACATCAATGCCCTGGCGGTTTTGGTCGGCACGGAGTTTGACCGAAACCTGCTGCCTGCGGCGGGCGAGCTGGGGGTCCTGGCACAGGTGCAGGTCGGCATGCCCTCGTTGCTGATGACGCAGAGGCCGGACATTATGCAAGCCGAGTATCGCCTCATCTCCGCCAATGCCAGCATCGGTGCGGCGCGAGCGGCCTATTTCCCGAGCATCAGTTTGACGGCGACGGCAGGCTTGCTCAGTGCCGATCTGGATGAGCTGTTCAGCGGCGATGCACGCAGTTGGAGTTTCTCCCCGGCCATCAACCTACCGATCTTTAACTGGGGCCAGATCAGCGGCAATGTCGAGGTGGCCAAGGCCGATGCGGCGATCGCCCTGGCGCAGTATGAACAGTCCATCCAGGTGGCATTTCAAGAGGTCTCCGATGCTCTGGCGGGGCGACGCTATCTGGCCGAGCAGTACCGGGCGCAACAGTTGTTGGTTGCGGCGACGGGGGACAGTTTTGAATTGTCGGAGCTGAGGTTTCGTCAAGGCGTGGACAGTTTCTTCTCCGTGTTGGATTCACAGCGCAGTTACTACACGGCACAGCAGGGGCTGATCAACCTGGGGTTGAGCCAGCAGGCCAATCTTCTCACCCTGTTTCGGGCACTGGGCGGTGGTTGGGTCGGTGCCCTGGAAGGGACGAGTGAAGGGGCGACAAGCTCCGACAATGACGATGGCCAGTAGGATCATCGCCTAGACTTAACCTGTTGGCCGTGTCGGGAGGGACAAAACTATGTTGCTGCGGGATAAACATTCGGGCGATCTGGTGGAGGTGATTGATAGCAATGCGTTGCTCAATCCCTTCGTCGACCGGATCGAAGTACAATATCAGTGTGGTCAGGATCTGGCGGATCCTGAATTGTGTGACAAGCAGACCCTGGTCTTTCCATCCGGGGAAGGATTGCCAGAGTGCTGGCTTAACGGCCACTACCGAACCAAGTCGTAATGCTCGGTAGTAGGTTAAGGCACCGCGATGCGGTGCCTTTTTCGTGTTTACTCCTTAGGCGCCTCGACGCATACCCGGGCCTTGCCGGTGCGTTTGGCACGATACAAGGCCTGATCGGCGGCCATATAGAGATGGTTGAAGGTGTGATGTGGGGGGGAGAAGGCCAGGCCAGCACTGCAGCTGAGGGCGATCTCATCGGGACAGTTGGATGTTTGTGAGGCGTTGGCTGCGGCCAACAGACGCTGGGCATACATTTGGGCGCTGTGCTGATCTTGAGTGGCCCACAGGACACAGAATTCGTCTCCCCCTATCCGCCCAATCAGGCTGGCCGACTCCTGTGCGGCGTTCAGCCGGGCAACCAGCCTCTGCAGTGCCCGATCGCCAAAGTGATGCCCATGGGTGTCGTTGATGGCCTTGAAACTGTCGATATCAAGCAACATCAGGCAGGTGAGGGAGGAGCCGCCCTGGCTTTGCGCCTGCTCAAACTGCTGCAAGATTCGGCGACGACCCCAGGCTCCGGTCAGTTGATCGGTTTCTGCCAACTGGGCCAGTTTCATTCTATGGCGATAGCTCTCATTGGCAAAGATCCAGGAACACAGGACCAACACGATGACGCTGTTGATAAAGACCGAGATCTGCATCTCCCTTTGCTGGACGCTGGTCAGGATGATGTGGTCGCCATTTCCCCCCTTGATGCAGGCCATCCAGGCGAGGGAGATCAGTGTCACCTTGCCCAGTTGGTGGGCCAACTGACGATTGGGCCACAGCAGAAAGACGACAGGGTAGAGGATCAACAGGTGCCAATGGGTGCCCGAATCGATCCCATATTGCTGGGTGGTAAAGTAGACGATGTCACAGGCAAAGATGGTGATCAGCCCATAGCGGGCCAGTACGGGACGATTGGCCTGGTTTAGCCACAGAACAATGCCATAGGAGGTTATAACCAGGACGTGATACAGGTAGATCACCAGATCATTGATGGGCAGCAGATGGATATGGAAGAAACCGTTGGCCAGGCTGATGGGCATCGCGATCACAGCCAGCAGGTTACATACCTTGGTGGGGGCTGCTTCGGCTTCTGGTCCAGCCTGGGTACCGAGGTGAATACATTGGCGGAGCAGTGACAGCATGAGACGTGATAGGCCCTGATTGACGGATGTGACCCCGTCAGAATTAAGGTATATGTAGTTTATAGTCAATGGCTTATGTCTTAATTGATATGGCTATATAAGCTTGGCGTTGGAACGCTTGAACCGTGTTGGGCAGGCTTAACGGGCCTTTGGCCTTGCCTCCGGGTCTCTTCATTCGGTCACTCTGGGCGGAGTTCGAGGTTAAGTTGTGTTCGTTTGTCGGAATGACTGGATTGGCTCATTGGTAGGGGAGAGTCCCTACGAACCCCTTTCCTGACTGCGTTGAAGAGGGGGAGTGGCCTCCTTTTCTGGGTGTTGTGGGCGCCTCCAAAGCGAATTTTTTCAAAGGCTTGGATCCCGCTTTGCGCCACACCGGCGAATTCAGCAAATGTGTGAAGGATCTCCTGCCACGGCGAACGACTCCATTTAGGACCGTTAAGCGGTTCTAGTCGTTGCGGAGTGTTGTCTGCCTGCTTATGATGGAAAAAACCAAGCCTGAACAAAGGCTTTTGAAGGGAAGACGGAGAACCATGGAGGTCGGTGTTATGAAGGAGCAGTTTCACCATCCCTTACCCGATATTGAGGGGTATTTCGGTGAGTATGGCGGGAGTTTTATTCCCCAACCGTTACAGGAGGTCATGGATGAGATCACCCAGGCTTATCAGACATGCCGGGAAGACCCCACTTTTCTCAATGAGTTGGCTCGCCTGTACAAGCATTTTGTTGGCCGGCCCAGCCCCATTTTCCATGCTCAGAACCTGTCCGCCCAATTGGGTGCACAGATCTTCCTCAAGCGGGAAGACCTCAACCATACCGGGGCGCACAAGATCAACCACTGCCTGGGTGAAGCCCTGTTGGCGAAACGCATGGGTAAGCGCAAACTGATAGCCGAAACCGGTGCCGGTCAGCACGGGGTTGCTCTGGCTACCGCAGCGGCCCTGGTCGGCCTCGAGTGCGACATCTATATGGGCGAGGTGGACATCGCCAAGGAGCACCCCAATGTGGTGCGGATGCAGATCCTGGGGGCCAAGGTGATACCGGTTAGCGAGGGGCGAAAAACCCTGAAGGAAGCCGTGGATGCAGCGTTTGGCGCTTACCTTGAAGATCCCCACACCCAGTTGTATGCCATAGGCTCTGTCGTGGGGCCTCATCCCTTTCCCATGATGGTAAGGGATTTTCAGTCGATTATTGGCATCGAGGCCCGTGAGCAGTTGTTGGAGATGACCGGTGCCCTGCCGGATCACCTGGTGGCCTGCGTGGGCGGTGGCTCCAACGCCATGGGTTTGTTTTCCGCGTTTCTCGACGATAAGTCAGTGGTGATCCATGGTGTCGAGCCGGCAGGCCGAAGCCTGGAACAGGCGGGAGAACACGCGGCGACCCTGTCACTGGGCGAGCCGGGTGTGATGCATGGTTTTAAGTCCTATATGCTCAAAGACGCCGATGGCGAGCCTCAGCCTGTCTACTCCGTTGCCAGTGGTCTGGATTACCCCTCGGTGGGCCCGCAACATGCCTACCTGAAAGACATTGGCAGGGCACACTATGTGGCGATCAGTGATGAGGAAGCGATCGATGCGTTTTTCACCCTCTCCCGCAGTGAAGGGATCATCCCGGCGATTGAATCGGCCCATGCCTTGGCCTACGCACTGAAACTGGCCAGGGAAAAACCGGGCAGCCAGATCCTGGTCAACCTCTCCGGGCGAGGCGATAAAGATATCGATTTCGTGGTGGCCAATTATGGTCACCAGTACGGGATCCCACGTGCCGAGTGAATCATCACAGCAAACCGCCGGCGGCAGCCGGCTTGGTTATTCAAGCGAACGTTTTGCCCAGGGTTTAGGGCGCTCGTCACATTGTTGCAACATGAGTAATGGTGCTCACCCGTTCAGTCACAGTTACCGTCCTCAAACTCCTTAAGCTTGGTGGCAAGCAAGCCGATGCCTCACATGGAACGTGGGGTACGCGGGATTGGATCGAGGGAGGAAGCGGTATGTTTGGTTTGGTCCGTTGGTGGTCACGTTTATCCGTTACTGAGAAGCCGGGCCTGATTGTCCTGCTGGGACTGATCTGGAGCCTGTCTCTGTTTCTATTTGGGGTCGAGTTGGGGGCCGCGTACGGCAAGATCTTCTGAGCGATACCCTTGGCAAGGCGCGAAGGAAGGGAGTGGTATCCGATACCACTCCCTTTGATTCAGGCTGCCTGGATCCGCGCGGCACACACCTTGAATTCGGGGATCTTGGCATCGGGATCCAGGGCGGCGTGGGTCAGCACATTGGCCGCCGCTTCGGCAAAGTGGAACGGCAGGAACAGCATCCCCTGGGGAACCCGCCGGGTGATGTACGCCTCAAGGACCAGGCTACCACGCCGGGTGCTGACCTCGACTCGAGTACCATTGACCAGTTTTAGGCGCTCGGCATCGGCCACCGAGACCATCACCATGGGCTGAGCCAGGGTGTCCAGTCCCGCCGTTTTGCGCGTCAGGGTCCCGGTGTGGAACTGCGCTAACTGACGCCCGGTACTGAGGATCAAGGGGTAGCTTTCACAGGGCAGTTCCGCTGCCAGCCGATAGGGGATGGGCGAGAACTGGGCTTTCTCCATACGGGCGAAACGGGTCCGGTGTAACACTGTGGTCCCCGGGTGCTGCGCCGACGGACAGGGCCACTGCAGCAGACCTTGCTGAGCGCGCTCCCAGGTGATCCCCCGGTAGGCGGGGGCGACCCGACAGATCTCGTCGGTGATCTGACGTTCCTCCCGGTAACGCCAGGGCGTGCCCATCGCCTGGGCGATGGCCTGAATGATGGCCCAGTCGTGGCGGGCTTCCCCCGGCGGCTTGAGGGCCGGGTTGAGTCGTTGTACCCGTCGCTCCGTATTGGTGAAGTGACCGGATTTCTCGGCAAAGGCGGTGGCCGGCAGGACCACATCGGCCATCTGCGCGGTCTCTGTCAGGAAGAGATCCTGCACCACCAGGAAGTCCAGCTGGGCCAGGGCTTCCAATACATGCTTCTGATCCGGATCGGATAACACCGGGTTTTCCCCAACCACGTAGAGGGCCTTGAGCTGGCCGTTGGCCATCGCTTCGATCATCTCGGTCAACTTGAGGCCGGGCTGGGCCACCAGCGGCGTGTCCCAATGTTGTTCAAATTGGGCCCGCAGGGCGGGATCGGTGATCTTCTGATAGCCCGGCAGGTAATCGGGCAGGGCACCCATATCACAGGCCCCCTGAACATTGCTCTGACCCCGGAGGGGGTTGAGACCCCCGCCGGTGATCCCGATATTGCCACACAACAGCTGCAGGTTGGCCAGGGAGCGGACATTGTTGGTGCCGTTGCTGTGCTGGGTGATCCCCATGGCGTAGTAGACGGCGGTATGTCCGGCGGTGCCGATCAGCCTGGCCAACTGTGCGATCTCCTTGGCCGGGACACCTGTGATCGCCGTCGCATTGGCCAGGGCGTACTCGGGGCGCATTACCTCATTTTTCAACACGGCGAACCCCTCGGTCCGGGCGTCGATGTAGGCTTTATCGTGCCAGTCATGCAGCAGGATCTGCTGCATCACGGCATTGAGCAGCATGACGTCGGTGCCCGGTCGCTGGCTGATGTAGAGCTGGGCGTAATCCGCCATATCGATGCGACGGGGATCGATCACCACCAGGCGAGCCGTCCCGGCGCGGACGGCCTGCTTGATGCGGGAGGCGATGATGGGGTGGGCGTTGCTGGTGTCGGTGCCGATCAGCAGGATCAGATCGGACTGATCGATGCTGGCGATATCATTGGTCATGGCGCCGCTGCCGATGGCCGGCTCCAGCCCGGTGACCGTCGTGGCGTGACACAGGCGAGCACAGTGATCGACGTTGTTGCTGGCCAACGTCGTACGAACAAACTTCTGGAACAGATAGTTGTCTTCATTGGTGGTTTTCGCCGAGGAGAGGCCCGCCAGGGCGCTGCCGCCATGCCGCTGTTTGATCTCAGCAAGGCGGCTGGCCACATGATCGATCGCCTCGGGCCAGGTGACCGGCACCAGTTGACCCTGTTTGCGGATCAGCGGACGGGTCAGTCGCTCCTTCGAGTGAAGGAAATCGAAGCCGAACCGCCCCTTGACGCAGAGCATCCCCTGGTTCACGGGCGAGTCCGGATTGCCGCTGATCTTGACGACGCGGTTGTTTGCCTCATCCACATGCAGGACGAGGCCACAGCCTACGCCGCAATAGGTGCACAGGGTGTTGACCTGTTTGTGGGTGGGTTTCGAGCCATGCTGATGGGGTTGTTTTTCCGTCAGGGCGCCTACGGGACAGGCTTGGACGCACAATCCGCACTGCACGCACTTGGAGTTTGCCATCAATTGACCGTCGCCGATCTGAACCGGGGAAAGCGGGTCGTTATTGGGGAAATTGAGCACATTGTGAACCCCCTGCTCCTGGCAGGCCTGGACGCACTGGCCACAACGGATGCAGCGGTTGGGATCAAAGCGGATAAAGGGGCTGGACTCATCAATGGCTTTTTGTGATGACCAGGGCTTGGCCAGATCGGCATCGTCGATCTGGTAGATCGTCGCCTGATCTCTGAGCTCGCAATCGTGGCTTTTCTGGCAACCGCAGGCCAGGCAGCGGGCGGCCTCGGAGATCGCCTGCTCCTGGCTGAGCCCCAGCTCGACTTCGGCAAAACCTGCCGATCTGGCTGCCACGGGCAACTCCGGCATGACACTGCGAGGCCGGCGCTCAACGGCGTCGAAAAAGCGGGCCTCCACCTCGTTGAGACTCTGTGCCTTGCGGGCATTGTATTGGGGCTTTCGCGGGGCGAAGGCCCCGCTACGAAAGTAGGTCAGCATCGCCTCGGCGCTGCGTTGTCCCTCGCCGATCGCTTCCACGGCGGTCGCAGGTCCCAGGCGAAAATCGCCGATGGCGAACAGGTTGTCGTTCCCTACCTGCAGGGTATCCGGGCAGGCATCGGCGGTTTGCCAGCGGGTGAGGGGGATGGCGCCCTCCGGGATAAAACTGAGATCCGGTTTCTGGCTCACGGCGGCGATCACCGTATCGAACTCATGCCACTGTTGCCGACCCGTGGACTCAAGGCGTTGCCGTCCGGCGCCGTCCGGTTCGCCCTGGCGCAGCTGCTCCACCGCTACCTGGCAGATCCGTCCCTGGGGGTCGGCACGGTTCTCCACCGGGTTGGAGAGGAACATGAACTGGACGCCCTCCACCTCGGCCTCGTGGATCTCAAACTCTTCTGCCGGCATCTGGTCCTTGGTGCGGCGGTAGATCAGGGTGACCTCGGCGCCTTGGCGCAGGGCGGTACGGGCGCAATCGATGGCGGTGTTACCGCCACCTATCACCGCCACCTTTTGGCCCAAGGCCGGTTTCTGGCCACTGTTGACGGCACGCAGGTAATCCACCCCGAGTAACATGCCGTCGAGATCCGAGCCGGGGTAGGTCAATGGGGCGGCTTTTTGAACGCCGACGGCCAGGCACACGGCATCGTATTGCTGTTTGAGGCTCGCCAGTTGGATATCCCTTCCCAGGGCCACCGAGGTGTGGATCCGCATGCCGGCACGACACATCAGTGCGATCTCCTGAGCCAGGATCGCCTTGGGCAGCCGGTATTCCGGTATGCCGTATCTGAGCCAGCCACCGGGCTCAGCAGCGGCTTCAAACAGGTCCACCTCGACCCCGCCGTGGCTAAGGAAATAGCCGGCACTGAGGCCGGCGGGCCCTGCCCCGATGATCGCCACCCGTTTGTTTAAAGGGGGAGCGATGGGCGCCAGTTCGGGCTCCTCCTGGGCCAGATCCCAATCGGCGGCATGGCGTTTGAGTTGGCGAATGGCCAGGGGCTCGTCCACTTTATGGCGGCGGCAGTCGTTTTCGCAAAAGGCGGGGCAGACCCGGCCGATGGACAGAGGCATGGGCAGGGTCTGTTTGACCACCCGATTGGCCAGACCCGGCTCTCCGGCTGCGATATGGTGCAGATAGCTCTGTACGTCCACGTTAGCGGGGCAGGCGGTTTGGCAGGGGGCGTCACAATCGGCGGTGTGTTCGCTGAGGATCCGCTTGAGGGCATCACGGCGGCGGGCGGTGATCGCCTCCGAAGCGGTGATCACCCGAATGGGGTGTTCCAGGGTGATCTCACAGCTGCGTACCAGGGTCCGATCGACCTCGACCACACAAAGATCACAGGGGATCTTGGCACCATGCCGATTTTGTTGGCATAGGCTGGGAACCGTGATCCCCTGGCTATTCAACCAGTCCAACAGGCGTGCACCACGAGGGGCCAGATGGGGAACATGGTCAAGCTCGATAGAGAGCGTCGGTTCAAGATCGAGGGGAGTGGTCTGTGAAGAATCGGTAGTCATAGTGAGGTTTGGTGCTGAGTATTCACAAAAGTTAACCAAGATTAACGTGCTCGGCCCGGTTGGGTGTGGCAAAAGTGCTGAGAATGGGCTGGGGCTCACACAATTGCCCGGATCAACCGGGTGGGCCTGCTAAGCCGGCAGGGGCAAAAGGACCATTGAGAATAACAGGGAGCAAGGGGGCGGTTTGCGATCGGCACGACACTTCTTTACAAAGTAACGGCCCTCACCCTTTACCTCAAATCCAATTAACTGATATAAAACGAAATAACAGCAAGTTGATGTAGAGAGAGATACATGGGGATCGGAGAAGTGCCCGCCGTGGCTGAGGTGGAAGATCTGAGGGGGCTGTATGCCGACGGCTCAGAGGAGCGTCGGCTGGTGCGCCAGCAGATCGCCCGGCTGGAGTGGGATACCAGCCAGCATGCCCTGGCCCCATATTGGCAGTCCGGCAGTGCGATCACTGAGTTGGGGGCGGCCACGGGCCGTTATTCCCTGGATCTGGCCGCTCGGGGTGCCAGGGTGACGGCGGTGGAACCGGTCGCCGAGCAGTTGGCCCAGCTCAACACGCAGGCACGGATGCGAGGGCTGAAGGTCGAGGCTCACCAGGGCTCTGCCGAGTCCGTACCCTTTATTGCCGATGGCTCGCAGGATCTGGTGCTGATCCTGGGGCCTATGTACCACCTGCAACAAGCCGCGCAACGGCACCAGGTGATGGCAGAGGCGCACCGTATCCTGCGCCCGGGAGGGGTGGTGGCGGTGGCCTACATCAGCCGTTTCTTCGTGGCTGGCATGATGGCCCGTGAAGGGGTGGTGACGCCCGAGGTGCTCAGCCAGCTAAGAGCGACGGGCTTGATCAGTGATCCTCGTCCCGAGCCCTTCTTCCGCCTGGGATATTTTGCCACGCCTAATGAGATGGCGAGTCTATGCAGCCAGTCCGGTTTTTCACTGTTGCGTCATCTGGCCACCGATGGCTACGGTCGCTATCTTCAGTCGGCCATCAATGGCCTGGATGAACGCCAGTACCAGGACTGGTTAACTTACCACCTGTCCGTGTGTGATGAGCCGAGCCTGCTGGGCAGCAGCAATCATGGCCTGGTGATCGGTCGACGCGCCTGATCGACTCAGTTGGCGATGGCAAGCGCTTCAAGTCAAATCTTGAGGCGCCAGTCGATCTGCGCGGCAATCATTGGCGTTGATTGGCAACGGGACGTATCTACCTTTTCCGGGAACCTCTGTGTTCCCCTGATGTATTTATTCACGCTCTTTTAAGCACGTTTGCCACTATTTGCTCAGGTGAACGAATACCGATATTCCTCGTCAACGACCAGCTTTATATTGAATGCTTTAATCCTGGTCTACTTGGGTGTTGGACACATTCTGTAATGGTGATGGCCGGCAAGCCGTCCTGGTTTTGCCTGGTCCGGGATCCACGGTTACTCGAATCGAGATATTCAGCCTTGGTGGCGGTAAAGCTCCGAGCGCCGGTAGAGGGTTTATCACCATTCCTGGCTAGGGGGACTTCTCTGGCCAGTGACAGAAAATGTCTTTCTATCCTGTCGGCAATTTCCCTGAGATTGAATACGGCCTCGGGTATGGATAAAGGGCGTTGGGTGGACGCCGGTGTTGACTGTGTCGGCCAGCCAACTGCCAGACTGCCTATCTAATACTAATTGCCTAGTGGGTTGTTCGAACACTGGTCATACACTGATTGCCTCTACACCTTGTTAAAAAATACGTATAAATCAGCTTGTTCTAAAAGTGGTATCCACTTTCTGGGTACTAGAGCCCGGAGCAAAGCTGTAGCAGTATGAAGTACTCCCCCTATCGGTTTATTTTTGAGTGTTTTAAGGGAGGCGGTAGACGGAGCTTTGTACATAGGGGTGAAGATCAGCGAGCGGCATCAGGACGATGGCAATTTGAAATAGGGAGATCACCGATGACTGAGAACAGTAATAAGGGGATGTTGGGTGCGGATGTATCTGGACAACTGGCGTTGGAGATCCCGGAAGATAGCCCTCTGGAGCCGGGTGAAAAATCGCTGGAACCCACCGGCCTGTACCTGAGCGAAATCGGTTTTTCTCCTTTGCTCAATGCCGAGGAGGAAGCGTATTACACTCGACGCAGTCACGCTGGTTGCATGAAGTCCCGCAATCGAATGTTGGAAAGTAACTTGCGCTTGGTGGTGAAGATCGCACGGCGTTATAACAATCGGGGATTGGCCCTGCTGGATCTGATCGAGGAGGGTAACCTGGGTTTGTTCCGTGCGGTGGAGAAGTTTGATCCCGATAAGGGGTTTCGTTTTTCGACCTACGCGACCTGGTGGATCAGACAGACCATCGAACGGGCCATTATGAATCAGACCCGCACCATTCGACTCCCGGTCCATGTAGCCAAGGAACTGAATCTCTATTTGCGTACGGCCCGGGAGTTGGCGCAAAGCGGCGTCGGTGAGCCCACGGCGGAAACCATTGCTGCCACGGTGGATGCACCGGTGGAAAAGGTCAGCAAGATCCTTAAGCTCAATGAGAGGACCTCGTCACTGGATGTACGGCTCAAAGAGGATGGTCACCGCGCTTTGGTTGATGTCATCGAAGATGTCCACTTTTCCAGCCCGGAAGAGGACCTTCAGCAGGGAGAGATCCGGACGGTGCTTGAATCCTGGATAGGTCAGTTGCCGGAACGGCAGGGAGAGATCCTGGCAAGACGCTTTGGCTTGATGGGTTACGATTGCATGACATTGGAGGCCATAGGTCAGGAGATCGGCTTGACCCGCGAACGGGTACGGCAGTTGCAGGTGATGGCGTTGAAGCGATTGCGCCAGCAGATGGAGCAAGAGGGACTGGAACTGCCGGATCTGGTGAAATCGGAATGAGATAAGTTCGAGGACTTGAATTGGGTCAAGTTGCCACCATGTCATTTATACTGGGGCGGTACAGTTTTTGTACCGCCCCGTTTATTTTAGACAGGGGAGACATAAGTATGCCCATTCCTTCAGAGCTTGGTCGGTTGAAGCGGGCTATCGGTCTTTGTGTTTTGTTTGTCGTGCTGCTTTGGGGGATCTGGTTGTTGGATCAGATCTTCGCTTGGTATTTACCCCAGTACGGTGTCTTGCCCCGGACTGCTGGAGGGGCTTGGGGTATCGTGATGGCACCCCTGATCCACGGCTCCCTGTCCCACCTGGCGGCCAACAGCACAGGACTGTTGATCCTGGGAAGTGCGCTCTTGTATGGCTATCCGAGATCCTGGTTCAAGGTCGTGTTATTGGTCTGGCTCGTGGCGGGGACCGGGGTCTGGCTGGTGGGCAGGACCAGTTTTCATTTTGGTGCCAGTGGGGTGACCCATGGGATCTTCTTTTTTTTACTTCTGGTCAGCTTGTTACGCCGAGATCCCCGCTCAATTGCCCTGATGATGGTTGCCTTCTTCATGTTCGGCGGAATGATTTATGGGATCTTGCCACGGGAGCCCGGGATCTCATTCGAATCCCATCTGCTGGGGGCGGTCGGTGGGGTGATCTCCGCCCTGTGGTTTTGGCGCGATGATCCCATGCCAGCTCGTCAGCGTTATGCCTGGGAGGGGGATACACAGCCCCTGGAGGGCGATAAGATTGGTGAGCTTTGGCGTCAGGCATCGGGGCCGGAACAGCCTTTGGAGCAAGCACAGGATCCGGGCAAGAAAATGTCCGAGGATTAAGCGAGCAATTTGCTCCAGAGCAGGGCCAGTGTGGAACCGCCTACGGTCGACATGGTCAGCAGGGTACCCAAAATGATCTCTGACAGGGCACGCTCCTTGAGCAGGGTGATCAGCACGAAAGCCGAGCCTGCCAACAGCGAAAAGATCGTGCTTAGGGCAAAAATCGCAATGGACATGAAAGAGTGCCTTGTCTGGGAGTTCAATGGCGCCGACTTTACCAACTCTCCAGCGTCTTTCTACCTTTGTTTGGGAAAAGTGTCGACTCAATGGCACTTAATTGCCATCAAAAGGAAGAATTCTTACTCGACATCCTCTTTTGACTCTCTGCACTGGGTCATTTTGGGCTTTTTCGTGGGCCTGGTTCCCCCTGTTCTGTTAGAACAGGGCGACCCGGCAAATTTTAGATTAAATCCATCAGTCCAAGCTAAGCCGGGCCGGTGCAACGATGGCGTTAGAGATGAATGATGGCCTGATAGCAGGCCAGGATCTCCGATCGGATCCTTTTAGCCTGGGCCTGATCGCCGGCATCGAATGCGGCGATCATCTTGGACTCGAGGTCATCGAGCCTGTGACACAGGGACTTGAGTTCGTCGCATTGAGGGTGGGATAAGACGTTTTGGGTCAAGGGATTGGGGAACTGAGCATGATCCGTGTCGGCGATGGCACGGTGTGGGGTTTTCGGGATGATCCCCTGCTCCTGATTGTAGGCTTGTTGTCGGGCGCGGCGTGATTCGGTTTGAGCGATGGCCGATTTCATCGCCTCGGTCATGCGGTCGGCATATAAAATCGCTTTGCCCTGGGCGTTACGGGCAGCTCGGCCGATGGTCTGGATCAGGGCGGCTTCACTGCGCAGGAATCCCGTGTTGTCGGCATCCAGGATGGCCACCAGCGAGACTTCGGGCAGGTCCAGGCCTTCACGCAACAGGTTGATCCCGATAAGCACATCAAATTTCCCCAGTCGCAGATCGCGAATGATGGCGATCCGTTCCGGGGTCGCAATGTCCGAGTGCAGGTAGCGAACCTGGACCCCCTGCTTCGAGAGCTGTGCCGTCAGGCTCTCGGCGCTGGCCTTGGTGAGGGTGGTGATCAGTACCCGCTGCTGTTGTGCCCTCCTTTGCTGGATCTCTGCCAGGAGATCGTCCATCTGATTGTTTCGACCACGGATCTCGATGATAGGATCGAGCAGGCCGGTCGGACGGATGGTCTGCTCGACTGTTCTGCCCGGGCAGCGGCTCAGTTCATACGCTCCCGGTGTGGCCGAGACAAAGATGGTTTGGGGTTTGATCGTTTCAAACTCCTTGAACGACAAGGGCCGGTTATTGGCCGCCGAGGGTAGGCGAAAACCATAGTCGATCAGGGTCTTCTTACGTGCTTGGTCGCCGCTGTGCATGGCGGCGATCTGCGGCACCATCACATGGGATTCATCGATAAACAGCAGGGCATCTTTTGGCAGGTAATCGAGCAGGGTCGTCGGGGGTTTGGCGGGATCCCGTTCATTAAGGTAAGACGCATAGTTTTCTATGCCCGAGCAGTAGCCCAGTTGTGCCAGCATCTCCAGATCCAGCCGGGTACGCTCCTCCAATCGCGCGGCTTCGAGTCCCTTGTTCTGGAGCGTCAGTTCCCGGATCCGGGTGTTGAGTTCGGTTTCGATGGCTTGGATTGCCAGGGCGATGGTGTCTTGCGGGGTCGCGTAGAGGGTTTTGGGCGAGATCGAATAGTGTTCCAGCGGACCGAGAATGGCACCTGTGATGGGATCGATCCGTGTCAGGCGTTCAATCTCGTCGTCAAACAGTTCGATCCGGATCGCATCATGGGCCGAATCGGCGGGAAACACATCGATCACCTCCCCGCGTACGCGAAACGTGGCGCGTTCAATCGTCTTCTCGCATCGAGTGTAGTGCAGCAGGGCAAGCCGGGTCAGCAGTTGGCGTTGAGAGAGTTGAGCCCCCTGACGCAGAGGGATCTGTAAGTTGCGGTAGCTGTCGGGATCGCCCAGGCCATAGATCGACGACACAGACGCCACAACGATCACGTCGCGGCGCTCAATCAAGGCTTTGGTGGTTGCCAGCCTCTGGCGTTCGATCTGTTCATTGACCGAGGCGTCTTTTCGGATAAAGGTGTCGCTGGCAGGAAGATAGCTCTCTGGTTGGTAGTAGTCGTAATAGGAGACGAAGTACTCCACGGCGTTGTCGGGAAAGAATCCCTGCATTTCGCTGTAGAGTTGAGCCGCCAGGGTCTTGTTGTGGGCAAGCAGCAAGGTCGGGCGCTGGAGGCGGGCAATGACGCTGGCCATGGTAAAGGTTTTGCCGGAGCCGGTAACCCCTTTGAGGATCTGATGGCTTGCCCCGGAGTTGATGTTGGCAACCAGGCGAGCGATCGCTTCGGGTTGATCGCCTCCCGGGGGATAGGGACTACGCAGGATAAAAGCGCCTTTCGCCATGGTCGCCGCCTTGCTGTTGCATCGGGTATTACTAGGTTAGCGGGTTTCGCAAACATTGGCCGTTGGACGCAGGGAAGGGGCATCAAGCTTCTTCAGCGCTTCCTTTTGCCACAGGTTGTCTCGATGAGCCGGTGATGAGAAAGGGGCAGGCAGAAACCTGACGGTTTCTGCCTGCACGGTGTTTATCGGTCGTAATGGATCACTGAACGGATACTTTCCCCTTTGTGCATCAAATCAAACGCATGGTTGATCTGGTCCAGGCCCATGGTATGGGTGATAAAGTCATCCAGTTTGAACTTACCATCGAGATAGTCTTCGACCAGTTCGGGTAACTCGGAGCGACCCTTCACGCCACCGAAGGCGGAGCCTTTCCAGACGCGCCCTGTGACCAGTTGGAAGGGGCGGGTGCTGATCTCCTGACCGGCCCCGGCCACCCCGATGATCACGGACTCACCCCAACCTTTGTGGCAGCACTCCAGGGCACTGCGCATGACGTGCACATTACCGATGCACTCGAAGGAGTAGTCCACGCCGCCGTCGGTGAGTTCGACGATCACCTCCTGGATCGGCTTATCGTATTTGCTCGGGTTAATGCAGTCGGTCGCGCCCAGCTTGCGGGCCAATTCAAACTTACTTTCGTTCAGATCGATGCCGATGATCCGGCCGGCCTTGGCCATGGTGGCGCCAATGATGGCAGAGAGGCCAATTCCCCCCAGGCCGAAGACGGCCACGGTATCGCCCGGTTGCACCTTAGCGGTCTTCAGCACGGCTCCCATTCCGGTGGTCACGCCACAGCCCAGCAGGCAGACCTCCTCCAGCGGGGCACTCTTGTTTACCTTGGCCAGTGAGATCTCCGGTAACACTGTGTATTCGGAGAAAGTGGAGCAACCCATGTAGTGGAAGATGGGTTTGCCGTCTTTATAGAAGCGGGTGGTGCCGTCGGGCATCAGGCCTTTGCCCTGGGTCTCCCGGATCTTCTGACACAGGTTGGTTTTGCCGGAAAGGCAGAATTTGCATTCACCGCACTCCGGGGTGTAGAGGGGGATCACATGGTCGCCGACGGCGAGACCGGTAACCCCTTCGCCCACCTGCTCGACAATCCCGCCCCCTTCATGGCCTAGGATGGCCGGGAAGATCCCTTCCGGATCCTCCCCAGACAGGGTAAAGGCGTCTGTGTGGCACACGCCGGTGGCGAGGATCCGCACCAAAACCTCCCCTTTTCGTGGCAGCATGACATCCACTTCTTCCACGGATAGGGGTTGCTTGGGACCCCAGGCGATGGCGGCGCGAGACTTGATGAACTTGTCGGTCATAGCGGATTCTCTTACGGTTGTGGTGGGTAGATAAACCATAGAGGAAATTGTGCCCTATGGCTCAGCGAAGCTGGCTGTCTTTGCTTCCCCGCCGGTTGTATAGCCGGGTTAATGCCTGCGCCTCATCCTCTTGTGCCTGGCAATGAACGCATAGGCGAACCCCGGGCAGGGCGGTTCGTCGTGCTTCCGGGATGGGCTCCTGGCACTCGTCACATTCCAGGGCACTGGCTTGTGCCTGACGCACATTTCGGGCGCGGATCTGCTCAATGGCATCGTCGATGGAAGCGTCGATCTGTTCCTGAACGGCACCGTCTTTACTAAACCCTCCTGCCATGATCTATCCTCCGGCTCCGATTGGGGTTATGGCCATAAGCCGGAGCATCGCTTTACCGGCCAACTTGTCCTGGGTAATGACTTTTCTTTGAAATGTTTTCAATGTTCTGTCTACTCTTTATCATAGATGGATGCATTGACCGAGCATGGAGCCTGTTCCCGAATGGATGCGAAATCTCAATCTGATCCCAGTACCGATCTCCTGCATGACGCCAAGGTGGCGATCCGCCAAATGCGTTGTGGTGACATCGTTGATCTCCAATTTGTTCATGTCTCCCGCTCCCGGATCAAATGCCGATTGATCGGGGTGGATGAAGGCAGTTTTTTGATCATCTCCGTCTCGGCTCAGGTCAAGCAATCCCATGGGGATGTGCTGGCCAGTGGGATGCCCTGTATTGTGCGTGCGATCATCGAGGGGGAGGCGGGCCAGTGCATCGCCTTTCGAAGTATCATTAAGGTGATCACCACGACGCCCAAAACCCTGGTGTTCCTCAGTTATCCCAAGGAGGTTCAGCGTTTCGCCCTGCGCCAGACTCAGCGGATCAGCACCAGCATTCCCGCCAATTTCTGTCAAAGCAGTGGATCCGGGGCAGAGGGTGGGGAGCCCGCGCAAAGTTACGGTGCCTTGATCATTGATGTGTCCGATGGTGGCCTGCGTCTCAAGACTCCCTGGCCGGATCCCAAGGCCCCCCTTCACCTGGACAAGATCACCATTACCGTCAGTTTGCCCACGAGCAACGAGAAGGCGATCGAGATGGCTGGTGAGATCAAAAAGCAAACCTCTACGGGTACCGGCTATCTGGTCCTCGGCGTGGCCGTCCAAGATAAGGAGGGGATCGGCCAACTCCTTAATTATCTTGCGGTTGACGGGATCCATAGTGCGGGGGCACAGGTCGAGGGCCAAGATAGCGAAGCAACTCAGCCCCAGTCGGAAACGGAGTCCGTAGGGGCTGATGAGGCGACGGCCAGTCGCGACGCTACCAAAGCTTGAGCTGAGGCCGAACCAGGCGTTGCAAGCCGTTAAGCATCAGCAATAAGCTGCCTTTAATCGGCCCATGCAGGGCGATCAGGTGCCGCCGATACAGGGAGGCATAGACAAAGCGGGCCGGGCAGCCGGCCACTGCCAGGCCTCCGCGCAGGAAAGAGAACATGTTGCCCACGGTGTGGAAGCGGGACAGGTTCACAAAGGATCCCAGATCTTTGTAGACATACTCTTTCAGTGTCGCCTTATCGTCCTTCAAAAGACGGATAAGATTGTCGCCGATCAGCAGCGCCATCTGGCGAGCAACCTGGCCGCGGGGTGGGGTCCAGCTGCCGTCGGCCTGTGGGGTTGGTGCACAGTCGCCAAAGGAGAAGATCCGAGGATCGTCACTGGTGCGGCCATTCGCTTCGATCACCAGCTGATTGCTGGGATGATTCTCCAGACCTAAGGTGGCCAGAACTTCCGGCGCTTTTACGCCCGCTGCCCATAGGGTCAGATCCGATGGGATAACCTCCCCCTCGGCGGTTTTCAGGCCGTCGGCGGTCACTTCGGTGATGCGGGTTTCGGTGCGTACGTTCACGCCCAATGCCGCCAGCTGATCGCCCACGGCCCGACGCAGGTGGCCCTTATCCAGCGCTGGCATGACCGATTCGGCGGCTTCGATCACTGTAATGTTGAGAATGGACTCGTCCAACTCGTAACCATAGTCGCGCAGAGTCTCCACCATGTGATGCATCTCGGCGGCCATCTCCACACCGGTTGCCCCGGCGCCGACAATGGCCATATTAAACTGTGGTTTCTCCGCCACACCATGGGTGTATTTGAGGAAGGTCTGCTGGATCCGCTCACGCAGGATCATCGCCTGGCTGGTCAGATCCAGGGAATAGGCGTGCTCTCTCACTCCAGGAATGCCGAAGTCATTGGTCACGGCTCCGATCCCGATCACCAGGTAGTCGTAATCCAGGGTGCGCTCGGGCAGGACTTCAACGCCCTGGTCGTCGCGCAGTGGTGCCAGGAATACCTTGCGGGCGACGCGGTCGATCCCCGCCAGTGCGCCCTGTTCAAAGCGATAGCCGTTGAGGCTGCCATGAACGCGATAGTCGACGGCGTTCATGCCTTCATCCAGGCTCCCGGTGGCCAGCTCATGCAGCAGTGGTTTCCAGATATGGTGATCCGCCACGTCCACCAGGGTGATCTCGGCCTTGCCACGCTTGCCCAGTTTGCTCAATTTCTTCAGCAACTCCATCCCGCCGGCGCCGCCGCCGATCACTAGGATCTTACTCATCGAAAACCTCCGATAAAATGTATTTTTAGTGGGCCGTCGAAGGCTTCGGCGGCACAGAAACGGTTTGTCGGGACAGTCACCTGTGTTGCAAAGGGTAGAACGTGGTGACCGCAAGTGCCCCGGATCTCAGTGGCTGTGGCCTTGGGACAGGTTGACGATCATGACCCCGATGGCGATCAGCACCATGCCCAGCCAGACTGACGTGTCCAGGTGTTGGCGATAGATAAAGGTCGAAAGTAGGGTGACCACCAGGATAGCCAGTCCCGCCCATAGCGCATGCACCACCCCCACGGGCAGCCCCTTCATGGCCTGTCCAAGGAACAGGAACGCCGAGAGATGGCCCAGCAGCACCAGTGCTGCCGGGAGTGGCCGACTGAAGCCGTCGGTTGCCTTGAGCGCGACGTGGGACAGGGCCTCGGCCACCACACCAAGGAAGAGAAACAGCCAGCTCATTGTGAACACCTCATTCGTAATTGATGGGCCGTATTTTATTGCACACGCTAAAAATGATAATCCTGCAAAATTGCAAATTACCTTTACTCAGTAGTAACAATGCTGGTTAAGCCGAACGGGGGCATTAAGCTCTGAACACCAATTGGGCTTCTCGGCAAAGGGATATCCCTTTTGTATTCAGCCGCAGGCGAGACAAAGGCATAGAGAATCGCGACTCCGCAGTGATTGATGTGGTCAGGCCGAGGAAAAAGCAAGCAAACGTCTCAATTCGCAGAGAAAGTGACATCTGCCACGAAGGGAAGGATCCCTGGCGGATCACGCTGTCACGCTGTATCGGTGTAATGGTCAGCCAGTACATGGCCTTGTTGTGCAGAGGATTGTGCTGTCTACGCCCAGGTTTCGCAGCGATATGTCATTTGCCAGGTGGGTCACTCGGTGGTATTCCTGTCCACAACCTGAAAAGAACTACTTATAAAACAGGAATATAAGATGTCAGAAGCGACTATAAGTCTGGGAAGAAAGGCGGGACAGGCGGCGGAAAGCCAGTGGTCCAGCCGCATGGTATATGTATTGGCGATGACCGGCTCTGCCGTGGGATTGGGCAACATTTGGCGTTTTCCCTACATCATGGGAGAGCACGGTGGTGGTGCCTTTGTTTTGGTATACCTGCTGTGTATTGCCTTGATCGGCCTGCCAGTGCTGATGTCCGAAGCGCTGATCGGTAAGTTTGGTCGTCGATCTCCGGCCAAGTCGGTTGCGGCCATCGCCGAGGCGTCCGGCGGGAACAAGTTGTGGTCCATTGTTGGGACCACGGGATCCCTGGCGGGCTTTTTGATCCTCTCCTTTTACGTGGTGATCGCCGGTTGGGCCGTGGCCTATACCTGGTTTGGCTTCACTGGTCAGTTTACAGGCAAAGACGCCGAGCAGATCGGTGAGATGTTTGGTGGTTTGCTCTCCTCGCCCTCCAGCCTGCTGCTGGTGAGCTTCGTGATGATCGGCGCGATCACTTTCGTGGTATCTCGTGGTCTGCGCAATGGCCTGGAAGCGGCGGTCAGCAAGATGATGCCGATTTTGTTTGTGCTCCTGTCCATACTGGTGATCTACGCGGCGATCACCGGTGAGTTCGGCCAGGCGGTACAGTTCATGTTCGCCCCGGATTTCTCCAAGTTAACCTGGACCAGTGTTCTGGTTGCTGTGGGCCACAGCTTCTTCACCCTGTCTCTGGCGTCCGGGATCGTGATCATGTACGGCGCTTACCTGCCGGAAGGCACCTCCATCGCCAAGACGTCGGTGCAGATCGCCTTGCTGGATACCGTGGTAGCCCTGATGGCCGGCTTGGCGATCTTCCCGATTGTGTTTGCCAATGGCCTGGAGCCAGGTGCCGGCCCTGGCCTGCTGTTCCACTCCGTACCGATCGCCTTCGGCAGCATGCCTATGGGTCAGATCGTCGGTGGCCTGTTCTTCCTGATGGTGGTTGTGGCGGCGTTCACTTCCGGGATCTCCCTGATCGAGTCCACCGTCGTGCGATTTAGAGAGATCACCAATCTGAGCCGTGTGAACAGTGTGCTGATCGTGGGTACCGTGCTGGCCTTGATGAGCCTGCTGACCATCTACTCTTTTGCCGGTGCCGAATGGGCCTCGCCCGAGTGGTTGGGCATGAGCTACTTCGATGGTCTGGACCAACTGACCGAAAAAGTGATGCTGCCTCTGGGTGGCCTGGCCATCGCAGTGTTTGCAGGCTGGTGTGTGTCCCGTCAGATCTCCCTCGATATGCTGGGTGGCAATGTGCTGGTGCACAAGATCTGGTTGGCTTGTGTCCGTTATCTGGCGCCGATCGCGATCACTATTGTGTTCCTGCAGTCCTTGGGCCTGTTGAGCCAGTAACCCTTGCAGAGATAGTGGCATAGAGTCATGACAGCCGAGTCCATAAGGACTCGGCTTTTTTGTAGAGTTTGGGGTCAGAGTAAAAACTATGGGGATGGGGTCGGCGTAAGCCGATTTGGTGTGGGGAGTTTTTACTCTGACCCCAAATTGCTTTTAGCGGGGCAGTCAACCGCGGGTTGGGCGGTGTTGCAGGAGAGCAGTCCGAACAGTGCAGCGAAGAGAATCAGGGCCATAAGCAGCGGCAGCAAGTTGTGCCAGCTCAGAGTGATCTCGAATAGCCAACCAAAGATCACAGGTCCTGAGGCTGCCAATAGGTAGCTAATGAACTGTGTCATACCGGACAGGGCGGCGGCGTGCATCGGTCCGTTGGCACGAAGGGCGATAAAGGAGAGGCCTAGGACCAGGTTCATACCGGTCCCGGCACCGATCAGCATGATCCAAAGCCCGGCGCTGTTTGTATTCAGCCACAAGCCCCCCAGACCAATGAGCACCAGCAAGTTGGCCGCCAGGATCAGCCAACCCTGTGTATAGCCACGGCTGAGCAGGATAGGCAGTGCCACGCCCGCTACGGCACCGCATAGGTGCAGCAGGCCATGCAGTTCGCCTGCCTGCGAGGCAGAGAGGCCCTGCTCGAACAAAAGGGCCGGTAGCCAGGTATTGATCACGTGAAAGGTGACGGAGCCCAGCGCCATAAACAGGGCGAGGTACCAGGCGGTGGCAGAGCGCCAAACCGATATCGTTTTACTGACGGCTGGGCTCAGTTGGAGCTGGCTATTGTCAGGCTGCCAGATCCTTGGCCACCAGATCAGCACAGCCATCAGGGGCAGTGCGCCCAGGAACAGCAGGGCATGGGTCGGTGTGCTGGACTCGGCCAGGGGGATGATCACGATCGATGCCAGGGTGGCACTGAGCCCCATGACCAATGTATAGCCAGCGGTGATCAACGGGATCCGGCCTGGGTATTGCAGTTTTAGCAGGGCGGGAAGCAGGACGTTGCCCAAGGCGATACCGCTACCGAGCAGTGCCGTGCCAGCAAACAGGGCGGCGGCACTTCCGCTGGAGCGCAGTGCGATCCCAAAGAGCATGATCAACAACGCCAATAGCAGTGTGGGCTCGATCCCAAGCCCGCGTGCTACCGGGGGCGCTAAGGGTGACAGCAGGGCAAAAGCCAGGAGGGGCAGGCTGGCCAGCAGGCCAGCGGTGCTGGCGGAGAGGGCGTGCATGGCGCCAAGGGGTTCAAGCAGGGGACCAATGGCGGTGATGGGGGCACGCAAGCTGGCGGCCAGGAGTATGATCCCTGAAATTGCCCACACAGGGTGGCGTTGAATAATGGACGGCATAGCGGTGGAAAGTCGAAGTAGGGTAGGGCGATCCTACGCCTTGTTGGTGGGTAATGATTTCGCTAACATGACAAAAAATCACTAAAATCGGTCAATCTGATTGTCTCTGTTGAATCCCACCGATTTCTCTTTGCGTCCCCTGTTTGCGTTTTGTGAACAGGCCGAGCAGCAAAGCCGGAGATCGCTGACGCATCAGCATCCCAGCGGCCAGTGGGTGATCCCTCTGGAGGGATCGATGACCTGTGAAGTGGCGGAGAGCCTTTGGATGGTCCCGACCCACTGTGCCATGTGGATCCCGCCGGATCTGCCCCACAGCAATTGTGCTTCGGCGCACAGTCGTTTTTGCTTCCTCTTCCTTAAGCCTGGACTGGCAGGCTTGCCTGCCCAGCCGGGGACCTTGATGATGACTCCTTTGGTCCGAGAGCTGGTGTTGCACTTGGTACAACAACCTCAGCAGGGGCGGCCGGAACCCGCCACGGCCAGACAGATCCGGGTGTTGCTTGATCTGCTGATGCAGTTGCCACCGGCCCCGATGGATTTCACCATACCGTCCGATCCGCTGCTGGCGCAGCTCGCCACCCACTGGCTGGAGGATCCCGCTGATCGCCGCACCCTGGCGCAATGGGCCAGCCGCTTGTCCATGAGCGAACGTACCCTGGCCCGTCGGATCCGGATCCGAACGGGGCTGACCTTTGGACAGTGGCGTCAGCGTCGCCAACTACACCATGCCTTGGCGGGGTTGAATTCAGGAGACAGTGTGCAGGTGATCGCCGGTCAGTTGGGGTATGACTCGGTCAGCGCCTTTATCACCATGTTTAAGAAAGCGATGGGACGTTCGCCCAGACAGTGGAGTTTGGGGTCAGAGTAAAAACTATGGGGATGGGGTCGGGGGCAGTTAATTGGGTGTGGGGAGTTTTTACTCTGACCCCAAATTGTTTGAGGCCAGATCTCAGGATCTATACTGGGTGTTTTTAACCGGCGCGAAGTGAGGCGAACTCATGGAAAACATCGATAAGAACACCACCTCTGACAGTGATGATGGCCATGTCGAGATCGGGGCGGTGATCCAGGAGCAGGACAGGGTGATGGGTCTGCGGATCGAGGCGAAAAATGCCCAGACTGCGGATGCCCAGTACCAGTTGCTGCTGCAGCAGGCTCAAGGGCAAAACAAGGCGGTGGTGGGCCAGGCCAAGTGGGACGGGGCGCAGTGCTGCTTGGAGGCCACACTGGAGTTCCCCAGTGCGGCGGAGCGGTTGGTCTTTGAAATGTCGCTCCAATAACGACTTTGGCTCAAGCTCTTGGGGAATGTCTCCGTGCCGGGTTGTCCCTGTTCCGGGTCCCGGAATGGCTTATTGAGAATAGTGGTTAAGAAATGCGTGCAGTGGGGGCAGCGGATCCTGCCGTCGTGCAGCCGCTTCAAAGGCCGCCAGTATAGCGCTCTCATGATCCGCCAGGAGTTGAAACAGGGCGTGGGACTCACTGCTTTGCTCGGCCCATCGACGGTAGCGAGATTCATAGGGGCAGGCCCAGTGTGCCAAGGTGGTCATCAGCTCCAGCCAGGGCAGCGACTGCCATTGTTGTGCGTCTTTTTGGCCCCGGGCTGCTAATTGACCGAGATCCAGTGAAACGAGGGCGCCGGAGCGATGGAGAGTGGGGTAGAGCCTATTGGCGGTGGTTTGCTCCACGGTAAGCAGGGTGCGCCACAGGGCCCGATGAGTGGGATCCTGGCTGGCGTCAAGCAGGGTCTGGAAAAAGGCGAGCCCATAGATTTCGCCTTCGTAGGCTTGGGTTAGGCGCAGACGTTCGTTTGCTGTCATGGTGGTCGATATCGCGTTAATGATCCGGTACCGGGTACGACTAAGGCACGCTCCGTTAACGGGCGTGCCTTTTCTTGTCGAGGAAGCCTTCATCAGCCAGCCAGATGCCGGGCGTGGAAGCGCAGGTGCTGCTCGATAAAGCTGGCGATAAAGTAGTAGCTGTGATCGAAGCCATCGTGTCGCTCCAGAGTCAGGGGGTAACCACTGGCACTGGCGGCGGCGGAGAGTTTCTCCGGCTGCAGCTGGCTTTGCAAAAATTCATCCTTGTTACCTTGGCTCACCAGGGTTGGCACAAACTGCTCGGGCTCGGCTGCGCGGATCAGCAAGCTGGCATCGTATTGGGCCCACTGTTTGGGATTGTTCCCCAGGTAGCTGGCGAGGGCCTTTTGACCCCAGGGCACGTTGACCGGATTACTGATGGGGCTAAATGCCGAGACCGAGGAAAAGACCCCCGGGTTGCGCAACGCCAGCGTCAGGGCACCATGGCCGCCCATGGAGTGGCCGGAGATCGCCTTAGTTTGGGTCACCGGAAAGGTGGCTTCAATCAGTTTGGGCAACTCCTGCATCACATAGTCATCCATGTGAAAGTGGCGGTTCCAAGGCGCCTGGGTGGCATTGACATAGAAGCCTGCACCCTGGCCGAGATCGTAGCCGTCGTCGTTGGCGACCGTTTCGCCACGGGGACTGGTGTCCGGGGCCACGATGGCAATGCCAAGCTCAGCGGCAATGCGCTGGGCACCGGCTTTCTGCATGAAGTTTTCGTCGGTACAGGTAAGGCCCGACAGCCAGTAGAGTACAGGTACCGGATTGACGGCACTGGCCTGGGGCGGCAGGTAGATGGCGAAGCGCATGTCACAGTTGAGCACTTCGCTACGGTGGCGATATTGCTTGTGCCAGCCACCAAAGCTTTTGTTGCAGCCCAGCGGCTCAAGGCCTGCGTAGGAATTCAGTTGCATGGTTTTGGCTCCCTCCCTTGTAGTAAAACGAGGGGGATCGAAAAATGAGACGGCAAGGCCTGGGCCTTGCCGTCGAACAGACAGGTTCGGTGGAGTCTTACTTGTCGAAGTGGATCACGGTGCGGATGCTCTTGCCTTCGTGCATGAGATCGAAGGCGTCGTTGACCTGATCCAGACCCATGGTATGGGTGATAAAGTCATCCAGCTTGAATTCGCCGGCCATGTAGCGCTCGACATAGTCCGGCAACTGGGAGCGACCCTTCACGCCACCGAAGGCGGAGCCTTTCCAGACGCGGCCAGTGACCAGTTGGAAGGGACGGGTGCTGATCTCCTGACCGGCCCCGGCCACCCCGATGATCACGGACTCACCCCAACCTTTGTGGCAGCACTCCAGGGCACTGCGCATCACGTGCACATTACCGATGCACTCGAAGGAGTAGTCCACGCCGCCGTCGGTCATCTCAACGATCACTTCCTGGATTGGCTTGTCATAGTCTTTCGGGTTGACACAGTCGGTGGCACCCAGTTTGCGGGCCAGATCGAACTTGCTCTCGTTGATGTCGATGGCGATGATCCGACCGGCTTTGGCCATGGCCGCCCCTATGATGGCGGACAGACCAATGCCACCCAGGCCGAAGACGGCCACGGTGTCACCGGGCTGAACGTTGGCGGTGTTGGCCACGGCGCCCATGCCAGTGGTGACGCCACAACCCAGCAGGCACACCTCTTCCAATGGCGCTTCCGGGTTCACTTTCGCCACGGCAATTTCCGGCAGTACGGTGTACTCGGAGAAGGTGGAGGTGCCCATGTAGTGGTAGATCGGCTCACCATCTTTGGAGAAGCGGGTGGTGCCATCTGGCATCAGGCCTTTGCCTTGGGTCTCCCGGATCTTCTGACACAGGTTGGTTTTGCCCGACTTACAGAACTTACACTCGCCACATTCCGGGGTGTACAGAGGGATCACGTGATCGCCCACTTTCACGCTGGTGACGCCTTCGCCGACAGATTCGACGATGCCACCGCCTTCGTGGCCCAGGATGGCGGGGAAGATCCCTTCCGGATCGTCGCCAGAGAGGGTGAAGGCGTCGGTGTGGCAGACGCCGGTGGCAACCATCTTCACACGCACTTCACCGGCCTTGGGCGGTGCCACGTCCACGGTTTCGATGGACAGAGGTTGACCCGGACCCCAGGCAACGGCGGCTTTGGACTTGAGGGTTTGTGCAGTCATGTCACTCTCCTTGGAGTTTCACTAAGAAAAGGTGCGGTGTCGCAGGGGGGCGTCACCGTCTCGATGGGGGCCATTATATTGAGAGCTGGAAAGATGATAATCCGCCTAGAGTGCAAATGACTTTTGCAATACGGTAATAATCAGGGGATGGCGGCCCGGCTCAAGGGCAGAAGTAAGCCTCGGGCCGAAAACCTGAAACCGTAAGCGGCGGCCTGTTGCCTATCGCTCGCCGCTGTGCATCGTGGCCCCCTTGGCTGCCGTCGTTGGCGCGACAAAGCGAGTGACACGCCAGTGAGCCCAAGCCTCCGGCCGTTTCAAACCGCAGCATTTATGAGTACACAACGAAAACAGGGACCGTATCGACGGTCCCTGCAGCAGGTGGGGAGGAGGTAGGGATTGGGCTTAGCAGCAACAGGCTTGGGAGTGAGCCACTTCCCGGTTGTCGGGCACCTCATGGAGGAGAGGCGGGCGCTGATCTTGGCGCCAGTCATCGGGCGCTTCTTGCTGGTAGGCGGGTTGGGGCAGAAATGCCTGGATCCAGATCAGTATCGTCAGGATCAGATTGGTCGCCAGCAGCAAGAGTCCGGCAATCAGCAGGGTGTTGGCCAGCCAATAGGCACCACCCCCTGCAACCGTCAGCACGGCCAGCAGGGCCAGGGCGATCCCGCCACTCTTGCTCAGGTGCTGCAATTCATCCAAGTGCTGGGACAGGCGTGTGATCAGACTCATGGTGTGCTCCTTTAGGGCAGTGCCATCTTTGGGAAATATCGAACGTTCGACCATTTTATCTCCCCCCTTTTCTGTGATAATCAGGCTAATATGCAAATTACCTTTGCAGTTTTGTAATAATCGAAGGAGTCAGCCATGTTCCACTGGGAAGGGATCAGCGAATTTGTGGCCGTGGTGGAAACCCAATCCTTTACTGCCGCGGGCAAACGGCTGGGGATCTCCACCGCCCAGGTCAGCCGCCAGATCACCGCACTGGAAACCCGCTTGGCCACCAAGCTGTTTTACCGCACCACACGTCGCGTTTCGGTGACGGAATTGGGACAGATCTATTACCGTCACTGTCGTCCCCTGCTGGAAGGATTGGAGGAGGCGGAGCGGGCGGTTACCGATCTGCACAGCACACCTCGGGGCAAGCTGAAGTTGACGGCGCCGGTGATCTACGGTGAACAGTATGTTGCTCCGGTGCTGAACGACTACTGTACCGAGTACCCTGAGATCGATGCCGAGTTGATCCTGACCAATCAGCGGGTCGATCTGGTGGAGGAGGGGATCGATCTGGCGATCCGTCTGGGCCAACTGGAGGATTCCAGTATGATGGCCCGGCGACTGGGCAGCCGTACCCTCCACCTCTGCGCGGCACCAGCCTATCTTCAGCACCACGGCGAGCCTCATACGGTGTCTGAGCTGGAGGGGCACAACTGTCTGATCGGCACCCTGGATCATTGGCGTTTTCAGGAGGGAGGAAAGGCACGCAGTGTGCGGGTACAGGGGCGGCTGCGCTGCAACAGCGGACGCGCCCTGTTGGATGCCGCGCTCAAGGGCGTGGGAGTGGTTCAGTTACCGGATCTCTATGTGAAGGAGCATTTGAGCAGCGGTGCGTTGATCGAACTCCTGCCCGCTTATCGTCCCGCCGCCGAGGGGATCTGGGCCCTCTATCCGCAAAATCGCCATCTCTCCCTGAAGATCACCACCCTGCTCGAACGGTTACAGGCCGCCCACCCCGTTTGAGGCCGGAAAACAAGCTTCTCCGGTATCCGGGATCCCTCTGTTTCCCTTAATGCCCTGCTGGGGCCTTTGCCCGGAACCGCTTTGCTTCGGTGGTCAAAACACGCCTTCGAAGCACAGCCGGTGTCGATTTTGGTCGCCTTAGGTATAGGGTCGCGTTTCACTCATTTTTTCGACCGGTGAACTCAAGGAGTGCTTGGTGAAACAGATAGTTAGCATAAACAGGTTAGGGAGGGCACTGGTCAAGGTGCTGTGTGTGCTGAGCCTGCCTGCCCAGGCCGTCCCCATCTACCTCTACAGTGAAGCGATCGGCGAAGGGGCCAACAGTGACTGGTATGCCCGAGTGCTGTCGGCGCAACCGCCGGAGATCGCGCTGCAGTTGAGTCGTTCGTCCTCGGGAGCCTGGCATCATATCCGGGTGGAGTTGAACTGTGACAACGGCCAGATCCATCCGGAGCCTGAACTGGCACCGGAGGAGGGAGCCGAGACTCTGGAGCCGGAGGCGATCCCTGTGATGGCCTTGGCGACGGCGCGGATCACCTTCTGCCGAAAGGCATACATCCAGTGAGTGTTACTTTGCCTGGCATCCCCCTTGGCAACTGCCAGCGCCATGACTGAGGGGGCGGCCTGTAAAAAGGGGGCGCTGGCCAGAGAGAAGAGTGGGGTGTTGGACCTTCCAACGGACTTGGTGGCTGACGATATTGGGGCAGGTACGATGTCCGGCACGGAATACAAGAGGTATCGGTTTGTAAAAGAAAGGAAAAATTATAGTTCGTGAAGGCGGACCTATTGTGATCTTTTCATGCTGTTGCCATACTGCTCGGGTCTTGTCGGAGTGCCTGATGCTGCAAAGCAGCCGGGCTGAGATCGCGAAAGCGGGATCCGTGGAACCTGAACCGGGTAATACCGGCGTAGGAAAACAAGCAACGCCCCCGGTGTCAGTGTGAGATCGGACTCCCATCCCCGGTCGGGGGCGCAGAATTTGTTCGCCAACAGGCTCACGTCCGACAGGCAATTTCCCAATGGATTTTCCGGAGATTGTTATGTCGAGCATGCAACAAAACGCCACCCCAAAGGCACCGTCACGTAAGAACAGCCGCGAGGTGCGCGCCGAGGCCCAGCAATACCTGGATAACCTCAAAGGTCACCCCTTCCCCAATTCAGAGAAACTGTACCTGACGGGCTCCCGTGACGACCTTCGCGTCGGCATGCGGGAAATTCACCTGACGCCGTCGGTGATCGGCGGCGACAAAGACAATCCCATCACCCGGGATAACGAGTCGATCCCTGTGTATGACACCGCCGGTCCGTACAGCGACGCGGCCAGCGAGCTGGATGTGCGCAAGGGGCTGGCACCCCTGCGCCGTGACTGGGTACTGGAGCGGGACGATACCGAGGAACTGCCGGGCGTCAGCTCCCACTTTACCCAGCAGCGTCTGGCCGATGGAGGCTTCGATCACCTGCGTTTCGAGCACCTGCCCAAGCCTCGCCGGGCCAAGCCGGGTAAGAACGTCTCCCAGCTGCACTACGCCCGCGCCGGTATTGTTACCCCGGAGATGGAGTACGTCGCCATTCGGGAAAACCTGGGGCGCGATCGGGTGCGCAATGAGATCTTGAAAAGGGCCCATCCGGGCCAAAACTTCGGCGCCAACCTGCCCGAAGACATTACGCCGGAATTTGTCCGCGAGGAGATCGCCCGGGGCCGCGCCATTATCCCGGCCAACATCAACCACCCGGAAGCGGAGCCGATGATCATCGGCCGTAACTTCCTGGTGAAGGTCAACGCCAATATCGGCAACTCCTCCGTCAGCTCCTCCATCGAAGAGGAGGTGGAGAAGCTGGTGTGGTCCTGCCGCTGGGGTGCCGATACCGTGATGGACTTGTCCACTGGCCGGCATATCCACGAGACCCGGGAGTGGATCATTCGTAACTCGCCGGTTCCTATCGGTACCGTGCCCATCTACCAGGCGCTGGAGAAAGTCAACGGTGTCGCTGAAGATCTCACCTGGGAAGTGTTCCGTGACACCCTGATCGAGCAGGCCGAGCAGGGGGTGGATTACTTCACCATCCACGCCGGTGTGCTGCTGCGTTATGTGCCCATGACGGCCAACCGGGTGGTGGGCATGGTGTCCCGTGGCGGCTCCATCATGGCCAAGTGGTGCCTGTTCCACCACAAGGAAAACTTCCTCTATGAGCACTTCGAGGAGATCTGCCAGATCTGTGCCCAGTACGACGTCTCCCTGTCCCTGGGGGACGGCATGCGCCCCGGCGGCATTGTTGACGCCAACGACCGCGCCCAGTTCGCCGAGCTGGAGACCCTGGGTGAGCTGACCAAGGTGGCCTGGCAGTACGATGTGCAGACCATCATCGAAGGCCCGGGCCATGTGCCGATGCACCTGGTGAAGATCAACATGGAGAAGCAGTTGGAAGACTGCATGGAAGCGCCGTTTTATACCCTGGGTCCGCAGATCACCGACGTGGCACCGGGTTACGATCACTTCACTTCCGGCATTGGCGCGGCGATGATCGGCTGGTACGGCTGCGCCATGCTCTGTTATGTGACGCCCAAGGAGCACCTGGGTCTGCCGGACAAGCAGGACGTCAAAGAGGGCTTGATCGCCTACAAGATCGCCGCCCACGCCGCCGACGTGGCCAAGGGCCACCCGGGCGCGCAGATCCGTGATAACGCCCTGTCCCTGGCCCGCTTCGAATTCCGCTGGGAGGATCAGTTCAACCTGTCGCTGGATCCGGAAACCGCCAAGGCCTATCACGACGCAACCCTGCCCCAGGAGAGCGCCAAGGTGGCGCACTTCTGCTCCATGTGTGGTCCTAAGTTCTGCTCTATGAAGATCACCCAGGAGGTGCGCGACTATGCCGCGGCCAATCCTGAGTGTTTGATCGAGGTGGAGGACGTCACCGACGGCCCCGCCACCGAGCATGTGGCGCAAGCCGGCATGGCGGCCAAGGCCAAGGAGTTCCGTGAGAGCGGTGCCCAGCTCTACGCCGAGGTGAACGCCGAGGAGCGCGCATGAGCTCGGCAGACAAGCCAAAGCGTTCCGCTCCAGCCCAAAGGCCGATCGTCTGGACCATCGCCGGAAGTGATTCCGGCGGTGGCGCCGGCATTCAGGCCGATCTGCTGACCATCCAGGATCTGGGCGGTCACGGCTGTAGCGTGATCACCGCCTTGACCGCGCAAAGCTCGGTGGCGGTGGATCACGTCGAGCCTGTCTCTGACATCGGCTTTATTGCTCAGCTCGACACCCTGTGGGCGGATCTGAAACCCAGCGCGATCAAGATCGGCCTGCTGACCGGTCCGGCCCAGGTGAAGTTGCTGGCGGACTGGTTTGCGGATCGTAAGGATGAACTGCCGCCCATCGTGCTGGATCCCGTGCTGGTGGCCAGCTCCGGCGCCATGCTCAATACCGTGGAGGCGTCGGATCAATTTGACGCCCTGCTGCCTTATGTCGATCTCATTACCCCCAACGGCGATGAGCTGGCGGCCCTGACCGGCGTGGTGATCGATTCACCCCAGGCGGTGGTCCAAGCCTGTGAGCAGTTGTTGGCGCGGGGTGCCCGGGCGGTGCTGGCCAAGGGCGGCCACCTGTTTGTCCAAGGCGAGCATCGCCACGGCGACAAGGATGCGCCACGCTGTGTGGATCTGCTCTACAGCAGCGGGCTCAAGGCCCTGTTTGACGGGCCGCGCATTGAGACTGACAACACCCACGGCAGTGGCTGTACCCTGTCGTCGGCCCTGGCCACGGTGCTCGCCCAGGACTATGTGCTGGAGGACGCCTTCTGCGTGGTGCGGGCCTACCTGCATAACGGCCTGTTGGCGTCACAGCAATACGGCGATGGACCCGGGCCCCTGGCCCGTACCGGCTGGCCGACGCAATTGGAGAGCTTTCCCCGCATTCCCCTGCCGGGAAGCGCGCTGCACAGGGCCTATGGTCTGGACGACACCCTTGCCGACGGCGTACACCATCGTTCATTCGGCAGTGATGATGCCTACATACCTAATGCCGAGGAGCAAGCGGGCGCATTCGCCGACTGTGAGGTGGCACAGCTGGGTATCTATCCCGTTGTCGACAGCGTCGACTGGGTCGAGCAGCTGTTAAAGCAGGGGGTGAAAACCCTCCAGCTGAGGATCAAGGACAAGGCGGCGGATGAGGTGGAGGCAGAGATTGCCCGGGCCATCACCCTGGGTCATGCCTTCGAAGCCCGCCTCTTTATTAACGACTACTGGCAGCTGGCCCTCAAGCACGGCGCCTACGGCGTGCACCTGGGGCAGGAAGATATGGCCGTGGCCGATCTGGCCGCGATCCGCCGCGCCGGCCTTAAGCTGGGTCTCTCCACCCATGGCTATTACGAGATCCTGCGGGCCCACGCCTTACAGCCCAGCTATATCGCCATGGGCCATATCTTCCCGACGCCGACTAAGGCCATGCCCTCGGCGCCTCAGGGTCTGGAGCGGCTCAGCAAGTATGTCGCCCTGGTCCAGCCCCACCGGCCGGCGGTGGCGATCGGTGGGATCGATATCCCCCGCGCCTTCGAGGTGGCCAAAAGCGGCGTCGGCAGCATCGCCGTGGTGCGGGCCGTGACCCAGGCGGAGGATCTGGGCGCCGCGCTGACGGCACTGCAGCAGGCCTTCGACTCGGCGCCAACCCTGCCGACGCGACCGCTGAGCCCGGAGGGTGCGACCCATGCTTAGGGATGAGGCGTACCTGCGTTTCGGCCGTCAGCTCCTGCTGCCCGAATGGGGCGAGGCGGGACAGCAGCGCCTCGCCGACAAGCGGGTACTGGTGATAGGTCTGGGCGGGCTGGGTTGTCCCGCAGTGCAGTACCTCGTTGGCGCCGGGATTGGTGCTGGCATTGGCGCCGGCATTGGCGAAGCGCAGGGCGCAGGCGAGCGCGGAGCGCTGGTGTTGATGGATGGCGATCGGATCTCCCTGTCCAATCTGCCCCGTCAGACGCTCTACCGGGCCGATCAGATCGGGCAGAGCAAGGCACAGGCGGCCAAAGCCTGGGCCAAGCAGCACAATCCCGGGATCCGGGTGGAGGCACTGGCCCAGATGGCCAGTGCCGAGGGGTTACCTAAGCGTCTGGCGGGGATCGATCTGGTGCTCGACTGTACCGACAACCTCGCCAGTCGTCATGCCATCAATCGGGCCTGTGTCCGGGCTGGGGTGCCCCTGGTGAGCGGGGCCGCCATCGGCTGGCAGGGCCAGCTGATGGTGATCGAGCCCGGCGCGGTCGACGCCCCCTGCTTCGCCTGCTTCAGCGATCCCAATGAGTCGGCCGATGCCGGCTCCTGCCGCGAGGCTGGCGTGGTCGGCCCCGTGGTCGGCGCGGTCGGGACCCTGCAGGCCCTGATGGCGCTGCGACTGTTGCTGGGGTTACCACCGGAGCACAAGCTGCACCGTTTCGACGGACTGACTGTTCACTGGCAGGCCTTCGGGCTGGCCAAAGCCGATGACTGCCCCGTGTGTGGCAGCGGCGTGAAGGAAAGAGTATGAATATCACCCTGAATCAGGAAAGCAAAACCGTGGCGGCGGTCACCGTCGGCCAACTGCTGGCCGAGCTGGGCCAGGACAAGCCCGGTGTGGCTGTGGCGCGCAATGGTGCCGTGGTGCGCCGCACCGTCTGGGCCGACACGCCCATCGCCGAGGGCGACACCCTCGATATCTTCTCCGTGATCGCGGGAGGGTAGGGACGACTTATGTTAACCATCGCGGACAAAACCTTTGATTCCCGCCTGTTCACCGGTACCGGCAAGTTTGCCAGTAATGCCTTGATGCAGGAAACCATCGCCGCCTCCGGCTCCCGGCTGGTGACCCTGGCGCTCAAGCGGGTCGATCTCTCCGGTGCCCAGGGGGATATCTTCTCGCCCCTCAAAGCACTCGGGGTGGATCTGCTGCCCAATACCTCGGGTGCCAAGACGGCCGAGGAGGCGATCTACGCCGCTAATTTGGCTCGTGAAGCGCTGGGGACCAATTGGCTCAAACTGGAGATCCACCCGGATCCCCGCTACCTGTTGCCGGATCCCATTGAAACCCTCAAGGCCGCCGAAGCCCTGTGCGCCGACGGCTTCGTGGTGTTGCCCTACTGCCATGCCGATCCCGTGCTGTGCAAGCGTCTGGAGGAGGTGGGCTGTGCCGCAGTGATGCCGCTGGGTGCGCCGATTGGCTCCAACCAGGGACTCAAGACCGAAGCGTTCCTTAAGATCATCATCGAACAGGCCAGCGTGCCCGTGGTGGTGGATGCCGGCATTGGCGCGCCATCCCACGCCGCCTGGGCGATGGAGCTGGGTGCCGACGCCGTACTGGTGAATACCGCCATGGCGGTGGCGGGGGATCCCATCGCCATGGGCCGGGCCTTTAAGCAGGCGGTGGAAGCAGGCCGCACCGCCTACGAGTCGGGCCTGGGTCAGGTGCTGACCCAGGCCGAAGCCTCCAGCCCCCTGACCGGCTTTTTGTCTTAGCAGCGGCTCCTTGGACGGGCTTCACCACGCTCCGTAGGTCAGCTTAGCGACCGCCTGCTCCGTAGGTTAGCTTAGCGACGCAGTCGCGTAAGCTGACGGATCGCTCCCTAGGTAGGTGACGAGAAGCCTAGGAGAGAGCCTAGGTACTAGGGCGGGCTTCGCCCTGCTAGGCGCTAGGGAAGAGCGTAAGGCTCCGTAGGTTAGCTTAGCGACGCCGTCGCGTAAGCTGACGGCTCGCTCTGTAGGTTAGCGCTCCGTAGGTTAGCTTAGCGACGCCGTCGTGTAAGCTGACGGCTCGCTCTGTAGGTTAGCGCTCCGTAGGTTAGCTTAGCGACGCAGTCGCGTAAGCTGACGGCTCGCTCTGTAGGTTAGCTTAGCGACGCAGTCGCGTAAGCTGACGGCTCGCTCCGTAGGTTAGCGCTCCGTAGGTTAGCTTAGCGACGCCGTCGCGTAAGCTGACGGCTCGCTCTGTAGGTTAGCGCTCCGTAGGTTAGCTTAGCGACGCAGTCGCGTAAGCTGACGGCTCGCTCCGTAGGTTAGATGGCATGAAACGAAGCGTCAGATCACACCCGCTACGCGGGCTGATCTGACCTACGAAACGAAGCGCGAGGCGGTCCCGGTGGAACGTCACGAAAATTAGGAACAGTGATGAGCTTTTATGATCTCTGGCAGCAACAGGACTGGGATGGCCTGGCGCTGACCATCAACAGCAAGACGCCCGCCGATGTCCAGCGGGCGCTGTCCAAGCCCAAGCGAGACTGGCAGGATTTCCTGGCGCTGATCTCCCCGGCCGCCGATGGCTTCCTGGAGCCGATGGTGGGGGAGTCCCAGCGGCTGACCCGGCAGCGTTTTGGCAACAACATCGGCCTCTATGTGCCGCTCTACCTCTCCAACCTCTGTGCCAATGAGTGTGACTACTGCGGCTTTACCATGAGTAACCGCATCAAGCGCCACACCCTGGACGAGAATGAGCTGGAAGCCGAATTGACCGCCATCAAAACCATGGGATTCGACAATATCCTGCTGGTCACCGGCGAACACGAGCGCAAGGTGGGCATGGAGTACTTCCGCCGTATGCTGCCCAGGGTTAAGAAGCAGTTCACCTACCTGCAGATGGAAGTACAGCCGCTGGACAGCGAACAATACGCCGAGCTGAAAACCCTGGGCCTGGATGCGGTCATGGTGTATCAGGAAACCTACCATCAGCGCACCTATGCCAAGCACCACTTGCGTGGCAATAAGACCGACTTTCGCTATCGTCTGGAAACCCCGGATCGCCTGGGCCAGGCCGGCGTCGACAAGATCGGCATTGGCGCTTTGCTGGGGCTCGCCAACTGGCGGGTCGAGGCGGCCATGGTGGCGCTCCATCTTGACTATCTGCAGCGTACTTATTGGCGCAGCCGTTACTCGGTCTCCTTCCCGCGGATCCGTCCCTGCACCAGCGAAGGGCAGGGCGCGATGCCGGGGGAGCGGGATCCGGTTTCGCCGGTGGGCGAGCGGCAACTGTTGCAGTTGATCGCCGCACTGCGCCTGTTTGGCCCGGAGATCGATCTCTCCCTGTCGACCCGGGAATCCGAGCACTTTCGCGATAACGTCTTTCCCCTTGGGATCACCACGGTCTCGGCGGCCTCCAGCACTCGACCCGGCGGTTACGCCGAGCCCTCGGACGATCTGGAGCAGTTCTCCATCGACGATGACCGATCACCTCAATCGGTGGCGGGTGCCATCATGGCCAGCGGACTGCAACCCGTGTGGAAGGACTGGGACAGGGCCTATTCGGGTTAAACTCGCTCAATATTCCCGAGAGTGTTGGGTCACAGCCCGGCGGACAATGGATCTGCCGGGCTTTATCTTCCGGCTTACCGTTGAACGGGCACTGGCGTCTCACTAACTTTCCCCATACCAGCTCTCCCCATCCCAGCTCTCCTAATCCGGGCTGATTCCCGCAACGGCGATCGGTACAGCGGTCGGGCTTTTGCCTGTTTTTTCTGTTTTTCCGGTTTTGCCTGTTTTCAAGAAACAGGGCCAAACTGGATTGAAGAGTTTTGGTCGCGGATCATCGTTGGACAAGCCTGCGGAGAGGGCGAATGGCATCTGAATCTGAGAAAGGTGAGGTGGAGATCGGGATCTTCCGGCGGTTCGCCGAAGCGGCCGGTTTGTTGTGTACCCAGGTCTCCAAGCAGTCCCCCCATGAAGGCAAGCCAGATCTTAAGTGCCACATTAATGGTGAATGGGTCTATTTCGAGCTGACTGAGGCCTGCTCCGAGGATGTGGCAAAAGCACTGTCCGCAGCGCGCAATACCCAAGTCCCGGATATAGAGCAGGTGAAGGATTACACCTCGGCGACCTATCGAAGAAAAATAAAGAAACGCTACGCAGTGTCTGAGCCGGTTGATTTGTTGATCTACAACGTCGGCCGGACGATCTTGTCGGACGATGTGTTGATAGAGAACATCAAACTGATCTCACACAAAGATAAAGGCCAGTTTCGCAAGGTCTGGTATTTCGGCGAGCATGTCACCGAGCTGTAATCTTCATTGCCTGTCCCTTTGCAGTGAAGGTTTGAGGAGTAGAGCGCTATGGGCTGACGAGCCTCTGGCTCGCAACGAATATGGGGATATGGATAGCTCAGGAAGTCCAAGGTGCTTAGCCCTGTTCCGGCTAAAGCCCAGTTAAGACATCCCTGCCATTGGGATTGCCTCCAGAGGCGAGTCGGTCGGCCGGACTTAGGGTTCCCGCATGCCTTTGACCGGTGACATGGGTATAGATCTCCGTAGTGCGAAGATCACTGTGTCCCAACAACGTCTGGACCGTGCGAATGTCGGTACCGTTCTGTAATAGGTGCGTGGCAAAGGAGTGGCGAAAGGTATGCGCGGTGACGCGTTTCCGAGTGCCCGCTGCGATAACCGCCTGGCGAAGCCGTTTGGCGTACGCACTGCGATGTTTATGGTGGCGGCAGCGATAACCGTCATAGGGATGGACACAGATCGTCGATGAGGGAAACAGGTATTGCCATGCTGGGCTGTTCAGGCTGTGTCGATATTTCCGATACAAGGCAGGTGGCACCGAACTCCGGCCTTCACCCTTTTCCAGATCGGCCCGGTGCAGGGCTTCAACGTACTCAATCTGTGATTGAATAGGACCAACCGCACATTCCGGCAGGAGAGAGTACCGATCCTTTTGGTGTTTACTGCGAAAGATAAAGAGAGAGCGACCTTCAATATCAATATCCTTGAGTCGAAGCCTAAGCGCTTCGTGGATCCTGAGGCCACTTCCGTAAAGCAAGGCGGTAATCAGCCAATACTCGCCGCTCTGATGCGCCATGATCTGATTGACCTCGTGTGCAGAAAGGACTGTAGGAAGGTTCTTGGGGCGCTTAGACAGGCCAAACTGCAATCCCTCAATGGGCTTCTCAATGACATGACGGTACATAAAGATCAGCGCACACAAGGCCTGATTTTGTGTCGAGGCACTGACCTGTCGCACATTGGCCAGATAGTTCAAAAATCCCTCTATCTCCGGGTTGCTTAGCTCAGAGGGATGTCGTAAGTTATTGAAACGTATAAACTGTCTAACCCAAAATAGGTAAGTTTTTTCCGTCTGCAAGGCATAGTGTCGCACCCGCAGTGCTTCCCTAACCTGACGGATAAATGGACTGGCACTCATGTTCAACCTCGCAGATGTAATTGCACTGTATGTATATACAGTTATAGGTGTAATCTAGCGAGGATCAAGCAACTGGGTGGCGACAGTCAGAGTGTTAACGCGCCGTACGAATCAAACTTTGAACGATATAACCTTTTAATATCATTAGGTTGCAGGTTGGTGATTGCTAACGAAACTGGCGTGTTTTCAACACGATTCTCGCTTTCACCAAGGACCATAAGCGCTGATGGTGACATTTTGATAGGCAGTGTAGGCACTTAGTTGAACTGCCAGAATTTTACAACAGCGGGATAAATGGAAATTCCGCATAATATACTGTTAGAAGCATCAGAGGGAATTGATGGTGTCGTACTATAACTCAGGGATTATCAAAACGGCTGCGAAAGTCTCCTTTCTACACATTTCATGGCTAGTAGCGCTTATTGGCGTGCCCATTGTGTTTTTTAGAGATGGATTGGGCCTATATTCAAAGTCTTTGCTGTTTATTGGCTTGATTTTGTTTTTCTGGTCTGTTTATCTCTTGGCATGCTTTGTATTTCATAGGGTTAGCCTTGGAGATGAAAACAATCGTTTGGGATATATGTCAAAAAATGACCAAGACAAGGGAAAAGAGGTTGGCTCCTACCTAGAGGGCTGGTAGGTATGAGCTTCTAACAAGACGCTGCAGGCGGATCGCAATCGTTTGATTGGCTATTGCTCGTGCCTCGCAGATTTTAGCCAACCAAACTGCTCCCGCTGAGCGGAGCGTTAAGTGCCCAAGTTGGCCCAACAATTCGGAGGTTGAATGCAGAATGGAAAACTGATTTGGCATGTTGCCTGCGATGAGTCAGGCGTCGATGGCCAGGCGTACTACGGGTTTGGTTCCCTTTGGATGAAATACCAACGAAGGGGAGATTTTGCTCGATTGATAAGGGAGCTAAGAGAGCAGCACAACTATGACAGTGAAATAAAGTGGCAAAAAGCACATAAGAAGTTTTATGCCAATTTCTATGAAGACTTAATTGATATGTTCTTCAAGCACCAGTGGCTAGCTTTTCACTGTATCGTCGTTCGCAAGGGTGTAGTTGATAAGAAATATCATGGCGGTGATTATGATTTAGCCATGAGGAAGCATTTTACCAAGTTGATACAGACAAAAATCAATGCAATTAATAAAGCTCACCCCAATCGTGACTGTGAGTTTAGGATTGAAGTCGATCCATTGCCCTCGAGATACAAAAAGGCTGATGAAGCCTTTCACAAGATTGCAAACAGCATGCTCAAAAACAAGTTCAATGGTAATGTCCCTATCAGAGCTGTTGTAACCAAGGATTCGAAAGAGTCTGAGCAAATCCAAATTGCTGATTTTCTGCTCGGCTCTGTGATGAGTGCATTCCAGGGGAAAGCTAGCTCGCCTGCGAAACTTAAAGTAGCATCCAATGTTGCTAGTCACCTTGGCTGGGAATCTTTACGACATGACACAAGACCAAACGAGCGAAAGTTCAACATTTGGTATTTTCATGACCCAACTAAGGGACCAAGAGAAATTCAAACTAAAGATGTGCGGCTGAAGTACCCGCTTCCAGAGCGCACTTAACAAGCCGCTACAGGCGGATCGCAATCGTTTGGTTGGCTACTGCTCGTGCCTCGCAGATTTTGGCCAACCAAACTGCTTCCGCTGAGCGGAGCGTTATACATCAGTCCCAGATAGTGGGAACAAGGAAGTAATATGAATAATCAAACTATTGTACATAGCCAAACTGAACAAGTGAGCGACTTGAACATTTTTCTTATGTTGGCCCTCGCTTTTTTTGTTGGTGTTTTTGGGGCTCATCGTTTCTACGCAGGTCGCTACCTATCAGCCGTAGCACAGGTTCTTACGCTAGGTGGTTTGGGTATCTGGGCATTTGTAGACTTTATTATCATCGCTTTCGGTGAATTTAAGGACTCCTCAGGTTGCAAAATCAAGTACTGATGTATAACAAGGCCAATCAGTTTGCGCACTGCGTGCGCGGGATCTCGCTGCGCTCGTCCCCTGTTGGGGGCGTTATCTCTCGGAGGTGCTGTGAAGAAGGCAGTCATCATATATATAGTTTCATTGGTTCTCGGAGTTCTTTGTGCGCTTTTTGGCTCAGGTTATGTGTTACAGACAGTAATGTGGCAAGTTGGAGAAGATGCTAAGTTGACCCTTCAACAATCGAGGGGAGAGTCACACATTTCCATTCTGATTGGATTGGATAATGTGGATAGATTAAAAAACAATGAGACTGATGCAGTTTTCTCTTCCTTGTGTGAATTGTTACAAAGGCACGATAGAAACCTAACTCGGCATGCTAACTCTGAAGGTGATCTTCGTATTGATTACGATCAGTATTTGAAGCGTAGGGTTGACGAAACTTTATCTGAGCTCTACGAAAAAGGGCATTGTGAGCCGTGGTGACGAGAGATAACAAGACGCTACAGGCGGATCGCGATCGTTTGGTTGGCTGTCGCTCGTGCCTCGCAGATTTTAGCCAACCAAACTGCTTCCGCTGAGCGGGACGTTATGGTGCTACGAGTAAATAACAAAATATGATTAACTATAAAGAAATTTATACAATTTCAGATTACAGGCGTGAAGATCTCACTCAGAAACAGTTAGAAAAAATACTTCAAGTACTGTTTTCATTGAATTCTTCAAATAGACTCTCAAGTAAATTGATTTACAGAGGTCTTGATTATGAATATTTATCAGACAGGCTAAATGGATTAGATCAAGATTTAAATGATACTGAGCTTGCTCAAAGGCTTTTTTACTTTGGAGAAAAGGCTCAGCACTTTAGAAATGACAATGTTGATAGAAAATGGCTTGTTGACATTGCAGATGTGAGCAATAAAACTTCAAGTAAAATATTTGACAGAATGAATGGGTTAAGAAAATCAAAAAAAGATGAAATAAAAGAATTCATAAAAGACAATGACGACTTCTTTGATTTTTTCTCCAACAAAGATAATAAACAAACTTTCATAGAAATGATTGATTCTGTAGGTGTTGAAGCTAGAGATTATTTTTGGGCAATACTCCATACAGCTGGTTATATCGGTACAGTGGGCAGATCAATATCACTATCGACATCATATAGCTTTGATCAAGCTTCAAAATTTTCAACAGAAAACTGCAACCGTAAATATGTAATAATTGCCATATCAAGAAATGATCACAGACAAAAATCCAATTTACGAAAAAGAATTGAAAGAAATTATGTCCCAACTTTAAAATCTGGAAACGCAATTTATAAACAACAACGAGAAGAAACATTAAAATCTGGATTATTTCCACATGACATAATTGGTATCTTCTGCGTACATTCAAAAGAATTAATCATTAACCCGCACATCTTCACGGAAGAAAACGAAAAAGTAAATATTGTTTTTCAGCCATTATTTATAAATCAACTTAACTTTGAGGATAGGCTTGTAGAGCTTACAAATTACAACAGTTGGTTTTATACATTTGATCATCACCAACACTACGAGTCAGAAGCTAACCACGCCCCATAACAAATGGTTCCAGTTCGTTCCGGGGCTTCGCCCCTCCACCCGACCGCCTTCGGCGGCGGCTGAACCAGGCGTTATGTTTCTGTAGTTCATCATAAAGAAGGAGTTTTGATGAAACCTTATAAAAATATTAAATCTGAGAATCTTGGCTTGTTGCTCTTTCTTGCAAGACTTACGGCCGTTTTTGGCATTGCACTTAGTGCTTTATCACTAATATTTGTTCTCATTATGGTTTTCTCATCTGGCTTCATGGCTATGACAAGTAGCCTAGCCATTATCCCAATATGCTTAGGAATTCTGTTTCTCTCTGGATTAATGGCAGCAACAGTTGCAATTGAAGAAAATTATAGAGTTAGAACCATGCACCTTGTCAGCAATAGTGAAACATAACAAAGCGCTACAGGCGGATCGCAATCGTTTGGTTGGCTATCGCTCGTGCCTCGCGGATTTTAGCCAGCCAAACTGCTTCCGCTGAGCGGGGCATGAAGCATCAAGAGGTATCGTAATGGCTACGGAAGGATATATCAGGTACAGAGCCAAGTATAAATATCAATTGGCGAATGACTACAAAATTACTATTTGTATTTTACCTAAGTCAGATATTGAGACGGAGTTTATTGGTTTGGACACCGAAGGGAATCTGCTCATTAAGAGTGGGTATGCTTGGGATGGTCCCTCCGGACCGGTAATTGATACAGAAGAAAACATGCGCGCCTCATTGATTCATGATGCTTTGTATCAATTGATGCGAAATGAGGAGCTTAGTGCACGAACGCATAGAAAGGCTGCGGACCAATTATTTAAAGATATTTGCAAGGAGGATGGCGTTTCCAACTTTACAGCATCTGCCTACTACAAGGCATTGCGGAAGTTCGGTAAGCCATCTGCGAGTCCACAGAATAAGAAAGTAGTGCACCGCGCCCCAAGACCATAACCGGCGTGATCAGGGGGCATTGAGCGGCTACTGAGGTGGCTCTCATCTCCTCATCGCCTCACCTCTCTGATGTAATGTTTGGGTGGACGCTGTTTAGTAAGCCGTGGTGCCACGACGGGACAACGACTAGCCGGCAGTGGCAACGCAGAACAGCGAGTTATCTCAAGTTCCAGAGCGGTTCGACTCGCTAAGCCTGGATAGAGGCATTACCCTTTACGCCAGTCTCAATTTATCAAGTAAGTGTGTATGTCTTTTCCTCCTTGTCCTAAGTGTCAGTCTGAATTTGTATACCAAGATCAAACCCATCTGATCTGCCCCGAATGTGCGCATGAGTGGAACCCTGCAGAAGTCGCCACGGAAACGGATACTCTGGTGATAAAAGATGCCAATGGCACGCCGTTGGAAGAGGGCGATAAGATCACCTTGGCTAAAGATCTGAAGGTGAAGGGAAGTTCTCAGGTACTGAAAATAGGGACCAAAGCGGTGATCAGGCGCATTTTCGAAGGGAAAGATCACCAGCTTGACTGCAAAGTGGAAGGGGCTGGCGAGATGATGGTGACAGCCAAGTTTGTAAAGAGAGCCTGAGCACACCCGGAAACTTAGGTTGATATGCACTGCGGCCTTGGGTCTCAGGAGCGACCCTAGGTGAAATGCACCAGCGCGTTTCGTTTATATGAAATGGGCCTTAGTGGTCCATTACTTCTTTGCCTGAAAGAGAGCCCGTCCCGATGGACGGGCTCTTTGCGTTAAGGGCTCCTGGAGTCTCTTTGCTAAGCAGCATTAGTTGGACGGCAAACTCGCTACCGTACTCCTTGCTGGCAATGTTGTAGTGGGATCTTCTCTCCCTGGGGCTGGTGGTGATCAGTACCAGGGTTAACAGGCCGCTTTGGTTCAGTACAAGATCACTCGCGGCAATCTCCAGCCAGCGATCGACGTCGGCAGTGGTTATTTCGAAGCTGTTATCAGCGACTGCCGGGGCAGGCTGGGTGTTCCCGGTGACGCTGTTTTCGCGCCAGTCGCTGCTGTCGGCCCGGTACGCTGTGGCGGTGCGCGAAATCGCGGCCTTTGTACTGGTGACATGGAGCCGCAAGGCAGCATTTGGACGGGCCTTACCAGGGCGCTTACATCATGTTTACGCAACAGATGGCGAGTTTGATGGATACTGGCGTTTTTGATGGTCAGGTTTGTGGCGGTGGCATAGACCTTGTTGGCGTGTTCGCCTCCGGGAACCTGGGCGTCCTCGCTGACTGACAAGCTTTGGGGGTCAGTGCTGGAGTGGACTCCGAATTACCGGTTGGAGATGGGGTTGGTATTGCCCTGTTGCTGTATGGGGAATAGTTGGTCCACCGAGTTGTCAGTGAGGCCGAACCCGGGGCCGCTGTTGGCGGCAATCGGTTCATGGGCCTGGCTGGGGTCACATTATTGGCGCTGGCATCGGCATCATCCGGGTTAAATTCTGGATCGTGGCCGTAGGCTCTGCCCTCTTTGAGCCCGCCACCGATCATCAACGGGTTGCTGGTCCTGCCGCTATCCGTACCTTGATTGGCGTTTTCGATGGTGGGGCCAAAGTCGGACAGGGTAAAGGCGAGGCCTTGTCGGTGAGCCCTTCACCGGCATGGGAGGCAGAGAAGCTGCCCAGCGCATCATCGATGCCGGCCATCAACCCGTTGTGGTTTTTCCTCAGGTTGCTGTGGTTGTCGAACTTTTCGAGGGTCATGAGGAAGAAATGACGCTGATGACCCAGCCCAGGTGGTGGCACGCAAGCTGTCCCAGGCGTGTTGCCAGATAGCCTGCTGGCGACTGAGTGCCTAGAGGTTGGGCGGTTTACGCACCTGGGCGTAGTTGGCTTTTGTCGAGGTGCCACTCGGGTACCGACGTTGGTGATGCCGGAGGCGGTACCGTCTGCATCATGGCGGCCAGCTGCGGTTTGTTGGGGTACAGACCCAGCTCAATACCCTTGTCGGTGGTGAGCCCGCTGGAGTGCAGTTCAGTTACGGTATGGGCGATGTCGGGGCGGGAGGTGAGGTACTGATCCCAGTGATTTGGCCATCGTGGCGGGTGCTAGGAGTCATGTAAATGTATCGAGATCTTGGCGAGGGAGAACGAGTCAATTCGCGTTGTGGAATGTGAACTTCTAAGCTGCCAGCAGGCGAACCGGTTAAGGAGGCTGGGGTGGCGGGAGAGCAGGATGCCGTGATGGCGGCGGGACGTGAACGTGTGGTGGCTTACTTTGCACGCTATGAGGAGCAGTTGGGGCAGATCCGAGCCTTGCTGCAGATCCGCCTGGATCAGCTGGCACAGGCGTATTGTCGACGTCATCGGTTGCCACCGGAAGCGGTGTTGGTTCGGACAAGGGTGAAAACGATCAACAGCGTGTTGGCCAAGTTAGCGCGCAAGGGGTGGCCTCCCTTTGAGCAGATCACGGATGTGATCCAGGATCTGATCGGTGCGCGCCTGGTGTGCTGGTTTGTCGATGACTGTGACGGCATGATGCGTTTTATTTCTCACTCCAAGCATCTGAATTTTGATGCCGGGATCGAGGATTACATTACTCAGCCGAAACCTTCGGGCTATCGGGCGATACATCTGTTGGCGAAGGTGGGGTATGACTGCGTTCGTGGTGGGGATGAGAGCGTCGGGATCGAGGCGGCGCAGATGCTCTGTGAGATCCAGATCCGCACCAAGTTGCAGGATGCCTGGGGCGACATCACCCACGAGTTTCACTATAAGGCCAAGGGGCAAGGGATAGAGCAGGGCGATTATGAGCGGGTTCTGGCGCAGATCGCCGGACGCCTGGCGGCTGAGGACGAGGCGTTGATGCAGATCCGGGATGCTTATCAGGGATTGGCAGCCAATGTCCCCTCGAGAAAGGAATGAGGCCCGCCCGGTGGGCGGGCCTGTGACTCACGGCTGGATACGGGTTCTGGGCATGGGGGCTGGGCGCGGCGCAGGCATGGGGCGGGTGACCGGGCGGGGCATGGGCCGGATGGCCGGTTGCGAATGCCTGGGCTGCTGAATGCTTGGACGAACCGGGTCTCTGCGTGGGCGGGGTTCCGGACGTACTGATGGCCGTGTTTGCGGCCTCTGTACCGGCATCCCTTCAGGCGCATGGCTCGGCCTCTGTACCGGCTGGGCCGGTCTGCTGGGCAGTTGCTCCGGTGTCACCGTGGGCAAGGTTGGACGCACCGAGGGCTTACCTGGATTCGCCGGTAACTGGGCGGGCAGCACGGGCGTGGCGTCTTTGGGCAGCTGGATAGGGCGCTGCACTCCTGGGCCCTCCGGCAGGTGGACCGGTGGACGCTCGATGGGCGGCATGGGTTTCACCGGCGGCTTGGGCGGCCGGATCGGCGGATAGGGGCGCCAGTAGATGGGGCGATAATACCAGTAATGGTAGTACCAGGGATCGTACCAGTAGGAGCCGACGTAGTAGCTGGAGTGCCAGGTGGTCGTATAGGCGGTTCTTGGTGTATTGGAACACCCGGTGAGCAGCAGTGCCGCAGTGATTAGCATTAACCAGGGACGTCTGGACAGGGTCATTTCACTGGCTCCTCAGTGTCGTGCTGGGCGATAAGTCCGAACAGCGCGCCAACGGGATCCACCATCAGGATGATGCTTGCATCCGGGGTGGGCTCTTGCAGGTACTGGGCTCCGGCGGCAATGGACTGGCGGGCGGATTCACCGGGATTGGCCACGGTAATGGCGGCGATCCAGACTGCGGGAGCACGATCCTCCTGTTGTTGGCTGGGGCTGATCCCTGCTCGGTTGAATCCATCGGAGCTGAGTAGCCAGCCTTCACCCGCGGGCACCCGCTCGGTCGAGAGTAACGACTGATAGAAGGCGGCAGCCGCCTCGGGTTTCGGGGTGAACAGCAGATGCCAGCCGAAGGTCCCGATCTCACTGCGATAGTCATCGGGATCGCCGGCATCACTGGCCAGCAGCCCATAGATCGCGCCCTGAGGATCGGCGGCGATGGCTTGAACGCCTCGTTGACCCATGGGCCGGGGCGGCATCAGCCAGCGGGCCGAAGGCGCGATGGGCGTCTTTTCATTGAGTGAGGGCAGGGAAAAGTGAGGGATCCACATGGCACCGGCGCGCTCTTTATCGTTTTCCTGGCGCATCACCAAGCCGGCGACTGGCAGCCCCTGATTGTAGAACAACCAGTAAGGCTCGCTGTCACTGGCGACGATCTGCCAACCGAAAACGGTCTGGTAGAATTCGGCGCTGGCTCGGGGATCGGCGCTGAACAGATCATGCCAGACCGCCTTGCCGGCATGGTATCGATCGGGTTGACCGCCTGCGATGGGCGGGAAATTGGCGTGGGCCGACAGACTCAACATCAGCACTGCGGTGCCGATGAGGGCCTTGAACAGATTCGACATGCCATTTATCTCCAAAATTCGGGATGTTTTGAGTGTAACATGATGCCCAAAGGGTCTGGGTTAGCGTGTTGTATCAATGCGTTATCCCTTTGAGATGCAAGTGTGACCAAGGTCACGAAAGCTGGCCGTCACAGGTCGGGAGCGGTATCATAGGGCAAACCAAAACCGACCGGGTTCCAACCGGTTACCCTGAGATGTTGGGGTAGGACACCCCTGGAGTGAGCAATGGCTGTGATCCAAAAAGAGCACTTCATCAGTTCCGTGGCTGATGCGCTGCAATACATTTCCTACTATCACCCAAAAGATTTTATCCAAGCCCTGTCCCAGGCCTACGAGCGGGAGCTTAATCCTGCCGCCAAGGATGCGATGGCGCAGATCCTGATCAACTCTCGAATGAGTGCCGAGGGCCACCGCCCCCTGTGTCAGGATACGGGGATCGTGACCTGTTTCGTGAAGATTGGCATGCAGGTGCAGTGGGACAGTGATCTGACTGTGCAGCAGATGGTGGATGAGGGCGTCCGTCGTGCCTACACCAATCCGGATAACCCGCTGCGCGCCTCCATCGTGGCGGATCCCGCCGGTGCCCGGAAGAATACTCGGGACAATACCCCGTCCGTGGTGCATGTGGAGATGGTTCCCGGCGGTGAGGTGGAAGTGATGATCGCGGCCAAGGGGGGCGGCTCGGAAAACAAGTCCAAGATGGTGATGCTCAATCCTTCCGACAGTGTGGCGGACTGGGTGGAGAAGACCCTGCCCACCATGGGGGCAGGCTGGTGTCCACCGGGTATGCTGGGGATCGGGATCGGCGGCACCGCTGAGAAGGCGGCGGTGATGGCGAAAGAGTCCCTGATGGAGCATATCGATATCCACGAGCTGCAGGCCCGTGGAGCTCAAACCGCCGAAGAGCAGCTGCGGTTGGAGATCTTCGAACGGTCCAACAACCTGGGGATCGGTGCCCAGGGGCTGGGCGGCGTGACCACGGTATTGGATGTGAAGATCAAGTCGGCGCCGACCCATGCCGCCTCCAAGCCTGTGGTGATGATCCCTAACTGTGCCGCGACCCGTCATGTCCATTTCCACCTCGATGGCAGCGGCCCTGCAGAGCTGCCGGTGCCCAGCCTGTCCGACTGGCCTGAGGTGACTCAGGAGATCGGTGACAAGGTTAAGCGGGTCAACCTGGATACCCTGACGGCGGAGGAGCAGCGTAGCTGGAAGGCCGGCGATGTCTTGCTACTCAATGGCAAGATCCTGACCGGGCGGGATGCGGCCCACAAGCGGATCAAAGATCTGCTGGACTCGGGTGAAGGGCTGCCGGAGGGCGTGGATTTCAACGGGCGCTTCATCTATTACGTGGGCCCGGTGGATGCGGTGGGCGACGAGGTGGTTGGTCCGGCGGGACCAACCACGGCGACCCGGATGGACAAGTTTACCGAGCAGATGCTGTCCGAAACCGGCCTGATGGGCATGATTGGCAAGGCGGAGCGGGGCCCGGCCACGGTCGATAGCATTGCCAAGCACCAGTCCGTGTACCTGATGGCGGTGGGCGGGGCGGCCTATCTGGTGGCCAAGGCCATTAAGCATTCCCGCGTGGTGGCGTTCGAGGATCTCGGCATGGAGGCGATCTACGAGTTTGATGTGCAGGATATGCCGGTGACCGTCGCCGTCGATTCCGATGGCAACAATGTGCACGAAAGCGGACCGGCCTTCTGGCGCGGCGAGATCGCCAAGATGGCTTAAGCCGCGAGGTTGGACAAAGCCCACTCCCTGACAGGGGAGTGGGCTTTTTTGTTTTGCTAGCGTTGAGCGAGACTCGCTTTGCTCGCTTCGCGGTAGCGCGGATTGATCGTCGGCTCCGACTCAAGGGCCGGCAGGGCGATGGGCGCTGACAGCGTTGAAACGCCATGTTCATTAAATGCCTCGATGGCCAAGTAGTAGTCCTGCCCCTTGGTCAGCGCCCGCAGTTCAATCTGATTGGGTTGGTCGGCCCACACCTGGTAGGTTTGATAGAGTTTATCCGGGGCGATCCCCCAGCGCAGGTTGTAGCCCACCATATCGTCACTTCCCCGCCACTGGATGTGGGCATTGCGGCCATCCTTGGGATCCCTCGTTGCACTCAGGCTGGCCGGTGTCGGCGGTAGTTTGCCGTCGCCGATCCCAAAGACGCGGATATCACTCAGTGCCAGGTGAGCCGTGGGCACATGGTGGTTTTCGAACCGTATGTAGCGGGCATGGACGGGCTGCTCTAGGGCAATATAGGGGTTGGCCCGATTGTCCCGCTCCTCCAGATTATGGGCGATCGTTTGCCACTGCTGGCCGTCTTCGGAAGCCAGCAATTTGAAGTGGGTGTAGAGCTCGCGGTAGTACGCATCCTGAGACTCACGGACCGGCATCGGCGGGATCAACGCCAGGTTTCGGACCAGATAATCCGTGTAGTTGAGCTGAATGGCGTTGACTCGGTAGGGCTGACCGAGATCGACCGTGGCGTGCTCTCCCTTGGCGTTGCTGGCGGCGACCCAGAAGGTCTTGGGATCTTCATCGGTCAGGTGGTGGGCCGGGTAGTCCGGCTCAAGTTGTGAGGAGATCGCCACCGGCTTTTTGTAGGAGAGCAGCATCCAGCCGGTGAACAGACTTTCCCCTGGGGCGCTGGCCTGATCCGGGATCCTATGGGGAAAATCGGCAAACCGTGTCTGGGTGTACATCAGGCCATCGTCGTCAAAGCCAGCCGGCAGCAGGGTGACGCGGCGTTCAAAGTTCCAGTTGATGCGGAGGGAGGAGGTTCCCGTGTTCCAGTAGTTGCCGTACTTGTCGGCAAAGGTGTTGCCATGGCCGACCCCATGGACAAAGCCGCCGGGCTTATAGGCCATGGGGTTACTGGCCATGTAGCGAAACGGACCCAGGGGGGTATCGCCGACATAGACGCCGTTGCTGAACACGCTGCCGATCCCGCCGGGCGCCCCGTATTGCAGGTAATATTTGCCCTTATGCTTGGTGATCTCGCCGCCTTCGATATAGGGCGCCGCCGCGGAGCGGTGCTCGACGCCGAATCGCTCCCAGCCATGGCGCTCCGGGTAGAGGTTGATCAGGTATTTACGGGCGGGATCCAGGGTTTCCTTCGAGTGGCTGAAAAGCTTGCTGCCGACCACGGGGTGAAGATTTGAGGAGCCCCAATAGAGGTACCACTGATCGTCGTCCGGCTCATGATACAGCCCCACATCCCACAGGTTGTTGTCCCCGAAGCGGGGAAACGCAATGCTGTCATCAAAGCGCTCGAACAATCCGTTTTTGGGATCGACACTGGCAAAGATGGGCGCCTTATGGGTGTGGGAGGAGGGCATGACAAACAAACGGTCCTGGGTGGAGAGGGCGGCGGGCGCGATCATGTCCCGGTAGTTGACCTCAACGCCGTCCTCTAACTCCCGGTGGAACTGGGGGCCCTGATTGCGGAAGTAACTGACCGGCCAGTCTCCCTTGGGCTGCACATGATGCCAGCGTATGAGATCGTCCGATCGCCAGTAGCCATAGCCATGGGAGGCAAACAGATAGTAACCCTGGTGGAGGCCCTGTTCGGTGTGATTGAGCATCACGGGGGCACCGCTGCTGCGTGCGGTCAGGCGCTCACCTTTGAAATAGACGCGATTGGCCGGGATCTCCTCGTTGTATTGGTAAGGAAGATCCACCGGGTTGCAGTAGGTCTGTAACGATGTGGACGCAAGCAGCGATACCAGCGTGGTCATGGTGTGGAGCATCATCGAGTTTCACTATCCCTGTCGTATGGCTCGTATGAGGAGGGCTGAGGCTTACTGATGTTACGCAAGTGTTGCGTGCGATAGAAGGGATGATGCGGGAAAAGAAAAAGCTATATCCCAATTAGCTGTTGCGGCTAAAAGTTTCTGAAAAGAAAGCCAAAACTCGATGCCCCTCCAGGTATCTTCGCCGACTTCGAGGACGATGCCTGCGGGTAATCGCTACGGAGTGCGAAGACACGAGAGGCGAAAAAAGACAGAAATCCGTATCTAGCCTCGGCCCCAATGCAGATTTGGCGAGGCAAACGGGGAGCGCAGCCGGGACGAGTCCTCATGCTCTGACTCACAGAGATGGCTGTCGCCAGCGCGACAAGGATGCTGGTGGCTAAGTCTATGAACAGATTAAGGTAGTTCAGTGCAACAGTTATCTGGTACACAGCCAAAGAAAAAGCCCCCGCTGGCGAACCAGCGGGGGCTTTAGAGGCTTAGCTCAAGTAAAAATTACTTGTTAGCAGCGCGCTCTTTGGCTTCCGCGATAACTGCTTCAGCAACGTTTTGCGGACAAGCAGAGTAGTGGCTGAACTCCATGGAGAACTGACCACGACCGGAAGTGATGGTACGCAGGTGACCGATGTAACCGAACATTTCGGACAGAGGTACGTCTGCTTTGATGCGAACACCAGTAACACCAGCTTCTTGGTCTTTGATCATGCCGCGACGACGGTTCAAGTCACCGATAACATCACCAACGTGATCTTCTGGGGTGAACACGTCAACGTTCATGATCGGCTCCAGCAGCTGTGGGCCGGCCTTAGGCATGGACTGACGGAAAGCGCCTTTCGCAGCGATTTCGAAGGCAACAGCAGAGGAGTCAACGGCGTGGAAGCCACCGTCGAACAGCTCAACTTCAACGTCCAGCACAGGGAAGCCAGCCAGAGGACCGGTTTCCATCATGCCAGCGAAGCCCTTCTCAATGGCAGGCCAGAATTCCTTAGGAACGTTACCGCCAACAACAGAAGAGGTAAACTTGAAGCCGGAGTTCTGCTCGCCTGGCTTGATGCGGTAATCGATCTTACCGAACTGACCGGAACCACCAGACTGCTTCTTGTGGGTGTAGCTGTCTTCGATTGCGTTGTTGATGGTTTCGCGGTAAGCAACCTGTGGCTGACCAACTACCAGCTCTACGCCGTAGGTACGCTTCAGGATGTCTACTTTGATGTCCAGGTGCAGTTCGCCCATACCTTTCAGGATGGTTTCACCGGAATCTTCATCAGTTTCAACACAGAAAGTTGGATCTTCTGCAACCATCTTACCGATCGCAACGCCCATCTTCTCAGAACCGCCTTTGTCCTTCGGAGATACAGCGATGGAGATCACTGGCTCTGGGAAGATCATTGGCTCCAGGGTGCACTCGTGCTTAGGATCACACAGGGTGTGACCGGTTTGCACGTTCTTCATGCCAACGATGGCGATGATGTCACCGGCTTGCGCAGTGGAGATCTCGTTACGCTCATCGGCGTGCATCTCTACCATACGACCGATACGCTCGGTCTTGCCGGTAAAGGAGTTCAGGATGGTGTCACCCTTGTTCAGCTTACCGGAGTAGATACGTACGAAGGTCAGGGCGCCGAAACGGTCGTCCATGATCTTAAATGCCAGGGCACGCAGAGGCTCTTCTTCGGAAACCAGTGCAAATTCACCGTTAGGCTCACCAGCAGCGTCAGTCAGAGGCTGAGGATCAACGTCGGTTGGGGATGGCAGGTAATCGGTTACCGCATCCAGAACCAGCTGAATACCTTTGTTCTTAAAGGCAGAACCACAGTAGGTCGGGAAGAACAGCAGCTCTTTGGTACCCTTACGGATACAGCGCTTGATCTCTTCCAGTGCTGGCTCGGTACCTTCTTCCAGGTACTCCATCAGCAGGTCTTCGTCCGCTTCCAGAGCGGTTTCGATCAGCTCTTCGCGGTAGGCAGCGGCATCGTCAACCATGTCGGCTGGGATGTCGGTGATCTCGAAGTTTTCTGGGCGGCCAGTGTCGTCCCATACGTAAGCCTTCTGGCTCAGTACGTCTACCACACCGACGAAGTCATCTTCGCGGCCGATAGGCAGGGTCATGATCAGTGGGCGTGCACCCAGTACTTTCTTCACCTGCTCGGTTACGCGGAAGAAGTCTGCACCCATACGGTCCAGCTTGTTTACCAGGATCAGACGTGCAACGCCGGATTCGTTCGCGTAGCGCCAGTTGGTTTCGGACTGAGGCTCAACACCACCGGAACCACAGAATACGCCGATACCACCATCGAGAACCTTCAGGGAGCGGTAAACTTCAACGGTGAAGTCAACGTGCCCAGGGGTGTCGATGATGTTCAGACGGTGGTCGTTCCAGAAACAGGTGGTCGCAGCGGACTGAATGGTAATACCACGCTCAGCTTCCTGCTCCATGAAGTCAGTGGTGGCAGCGCCATCGTGTACTTCACCGGTTTTGTGGATCTTACCGGTCAGTTTCAGGATACGTTCGGTGGTAGTGGTTTTACCGGCATCTACGTGTGCGAAGATACCAATGTTACGGTACTTGGATAAGTCAGCCATTTTTCACTCTATAAAAAATCAGCGCCAAAATTCCGCGCAAGTATACAAGATTTTTGGCTCATTGTTATGGGCAATCTGCGGTTTACTGACTCAATATGGGTTCCAAGCCGCGGATTTGGGGGGCAAGGTTCTGGGAAATCGCGCTTTCAAGGGCTTCGGTGAGACCTGGGTGTTAGCTTTAAAATCCACAAAAGTGGTGCAAATGTCGTCTCCTTTAGGGCTGAAAAGCTTTTAAAATAGACACTTGCGTCTTTGGAGAGGTGGTCCTTCACAGTCTCTTTAGGCGAGCGGCTTCATCACCCTCTCTCGCAGCAAAATTCTCAGAACATTTTTGTTAGGCGTTGTAATTTTAGCCTTTGTGGCCATACGGATTCGGAGTTTGGCACTGAGTCAGCCACACTAGGGGAATTGATGCGACAGAAGGCAGGCTGAAAAAGATGAAATGTGTGCGAGTAGGTTGGTTTATCGTTGTGAGCGCCCTGATGGCCGGGTGCAGCACGGTGCCGAAGGGAGCACTGGAGGGGCGTGTGGGTTACACAGAGAAAGGGATTGCTTCCTTTTATGCGGATAAATACCAAGGGCGACTGACGGCCAATGGTGAGCGCTTTGATCAGCAAGCGATGACGGCGGCGCATAAAACCTTACCGTTTGGGACTTGGGTTCGTGTGACCTCGCTGGATACGGGGAAGAGCATCAGGGTCCGGATCAATGATCGAGGCCCCTTTGTCCGTGGGCGGGTGATTGATCTCACTAAACGCGGCTTTATGCTTTTGGGTGACCCAAGTAAGGGGTTGATCCAAGTAGAGATCCAAGTAGTGCAATAAAGGAGGGGGAAGTGTACCTGGACCCTGCGAAGCGTGACCGAACGTACAGTTTCCGAGCCTGCGCACTGTGTTTTTTCGATTTCTAAATGGTAAGGTAAAGTTTCTTAGGACAAGAGTAAATACAGATCGTGGAAGCGGGAATGAAGCAGGTGATGATGTTGTGCCTTTGGTGTTTGGCCTGGCCCTTGTCGGCTGAAGCGGATCCCGCTGTGGCCAAGTTCTTCCATCTGCAGATCCCTGAAGACTCGCAAATGGTCCTTGAGGATACCGAGGGCGGGATGCAGTTCTGGGGCACGACGGTGGTATCGGGGCAGTTGGAGATCTACTACCAAACGGTCAATACGGAAAGTCCCTTCTTCGATGCGACCTTCTTCCCGGATGAGCAATCTCTGACCAAACTGCCTTCTTTACGTGTAGGTGGCAAACCGAGTTTTGCGGATCATATCTACTTGCTCAATGGCGATGTCACTGCACGCCAGATACTGACCAAGGATGAACGTAAGGCGATGCGCAATGGCCAGTATCGAGTCAAAGTCCGAACCAAGCTTGGTTTGCGTCGACTCTGGGTAGGAGTGGAATGCGAGGTTCCCGTGTTTACCGGCATGTCGAGTAAGATCTATCGCTCGAAAACCATTAGCCAAGATGCTTTGGCGCCTAGGCGGAGTTACGATGATGCCTGGCCCAGGGCCAATCAACCCGGCTGTCAATAATACCCTTCGTCTTAGCTTGTTACCTCCTGTGCTACTTAGTGTTACCGAGTCGGAGCGAAGCGCGCTCGGCCCAGGGTTATCGGTTCGATGCTCGTGCACGGCACGAATTTAACGCCTTTCCAACTCCTGTTTTCTGATGTAGCGATGTCACCGCCACGTCGCCAGTTCTTTATTGTTCCGTCCCTCAAGCTCGCTTATGCCGACCCAGTCGCGTTTCTGTGATACGCCAGAGAAAAGGGGCGGGCGCCGCCTTAACGGGAGTTGGTTAAGTTCAGAGCCGTATACGAAACCTTATGAGAATGAAGAAGGTGAACAACACACCTGTGCACCCTTTGCTGGAGCCAGAGATCATTGATCTTTTTTGGCTTTAGCCGGTGCTGGCAAAACGATAAACATGTTCCCACACGCTGGGGAACCCGATGAGTTTGGCCCTTCACCGGCAAAGCCGTGCCAGAAAATGGGGCAGTGGACGGGAGGCTTTACCCCAGGTTTGCAAACCACCACAAAAAAGCCCTGTGTCTGAGTTAACGGTTGAACGTGCCGATAACATTGTTTTACAAACTAAAGATGGTGTACCACCTGCTTTTACGCCGACTTTGAGTCGCCCGAACGAAAAGGATTGAGACAAGGCCGGAGGCCAGGGTGAACGCGCAGGCCGGGATGCCGCAGCCGGACTTAATGACAGAGCATGGACTGCGCAGTCATAAAGGCGATTCGCGATGCTCTCCGCAAAATCATGCCGCAGGATCTATCCCTGAAAGAGAGGGCGACGAAGGTCAGCAAAGGGAGAGTGCAAAGAGGGCTTGCCCTCTTTGCTTGGCCGCTCCTAGGCATCCCTGCTGGCGCGGCATTAGTGCGTCCTGCACGGCACCACGCCAACGCGAGTGGCACTGGAGTCCATGAACCCAGAATGACAATAAAATGCGCAACAATTCGTTGGTACACAGCCCAAAAAAGCCCTCACCGACAGTCAGGGGTGTCGATGAGGGCAAGGGTTAGGGTAGCGATCAGTTCAGTTGCGGCGGTGCACTGGCCAGGGCTCCGGCGACCTCGACAGAGATCTTGTAGTCACTGACGCCCACCTGCCAGTCGAGTCCTGAGGGCAGGATCTCATAGCTTCCTGGCTTGAGTTCGTTTAAGACCAGATCACAGTCAACGTCGGCCTCTAAGCAATCGTATTTTTCGGTTTGATGCCATGCCAAACCGTATTTGGTGGAAGACGGCCCAGCGTCGGGGTACCCCAGGTATAAAACCCGGACCCGCTCCGCTCCGGTGACCGGGAGGGCATCGTCCCCGGTGAGTGTCAGGAGCACCGAGCCGCTGGGACCGTCAAACTGGTCAATCGTCAGGTTCATGGTGTTGGTTTCATCCGCAGTAATGCTGTCCACTGCAGTTGCGCCATCATTGTCACTGCCACCACAGGCGGCGACCAATGCGCACAACCCGAGCGGGATCAGGACGTTGCAATGTCTCATGATTGCCTCCTTGTGGTTAGAAATGGCCACCGTGGCAGGTATCGCATTCCATGTTGCTCATTACACTTGGGCCGAAGCTGTCAGCCTTGGTGTGACAGGACTTACAGTCTGAAACGCTATCGGTAATGGGGTAGACGGCGCTGAGATCCTCGGCATCCATTGCCATGTTCAGGATCTCGGCGATCTTGTAGGCCACGGATGCGGACAATTCGGAACAACGTTCCCCTTTGTCGGAAGCGTTTTTGTTGTTGGTCCTTGCCCAGTTGGTGATGGAGGAGTGGCACAGTACGCTGTTGGCCTGAGAGGGTTGACCCACTTTGGCCTTTTTCTCGTCTGTGTTGGCGCCGATCCCGTTGAGGAACGCTTCGTCACGGTAGGGCAGGGTTTCCTGCTCGTAGAAGCGCAGTATCTTGGTAACGAAGGGGTTGGCGGGTGCGCCATTGATGCTCAGTAGGTTAAACAGCATGCCGGTGGCGTTGACGTTACCGCAGACCGAACCCTCCCCCAGGATCCCGGCATAGCCATAGTGGGATAGGGCGGTGGGGATCTGGGCGTACTTGGCGGCGACCTCTGCGTCGGGATGACGGGCCGCTAAGGTGGAGATCAGGCCGTGGAACACCTGGTACATGCAGCCATTGCCGGCTTCATAGGCATTCTTCGCCACTTCCATTGGGTCAAGTTTGGTATAGGGAAGCCGTTCGCCAACGGAAAGTTTCCAGCTACCTTCGTCATTGACCAGGGCCATTGCGGGTTGGCTTAGCATCAGGGTGCCTGCGGAGGCGCCAGTGATCCCGATGATCTTGGTGATGGCTTGTCTTCTGTCCATGGTGGTCACCTTAGGTTTTTCTACAGATTCCGGCTCATGCCGGGCTTGATGTCAGTGTTGACCCCAGGCCTGGGAGCGAACGTGAAGAGGATCACAGTAATCTGACGATAAGATCGGGCGAAGGGGATGAAGGATCCGAGGCCAGTGCATTTGGTGTGAGTTCGATTCACTTTGGGCTTATTTGGTGGAATATTGCGCAAACCGGATGAGTAATCGATATTACTGCTGATTATTCCCCAGTATTACCGTGCAACCGACTTGATCTGGAACAAGGTTTTGCCCAATCGTTGGTTCGCCAAGGCGATCTGCACCTGCCTTGAATGAGGGTAACTTGGTAAAGTACTTGTTAATAAAGCATGGGGGTGAACGACAGGATGAAGTGGGGCTCTATCGAGTTTGAGCGGGAAAAGGCGGAGCTTCGTCATCGGCAGCGAAATGAGTGCTGGAATCTGCCCCGGGCCGAGTTCTTGGTGCTGACCCAGTTGATCGATCACCCCAATATCCCCCTGAGCAAGGCGCGGCTTAGCTGTGGGGGCGAAGCCGAGCCGGTGATGAGTGAGTCGGCCGTTGTAAAGGCGGTCTTTACCTTACGTCGTTTTATCGGAGGCGGCGATGATGGCCCCATCGTCACGGTTCCCGGGCAGGGCTATTTGTGGCGACGAGAGACCGAGTTATCAAAGGCAACGACCTCACGCTGGTCTTTAGGGATCTGGCCGATGATTCTGTTGATTCTGGTGATCTTGGCGCTTCTGGCCGGACTTTGGACAAGCCCCTGGGGTGCTGCCCCTTCCTCCCAGCTTTATCCGAGTCGGGTGACATTTTCCAATGGTCAACAGATGACGGTGGTTCAAGTGCGAGCGAGTGAGCGTGACCGGTTGTTGCTGGAGCGCTTGGGTACTGAGTTGGCGGCAACCATTGCCGAGTGTGTCGATCCTCCTTGGCATACCTTGTACCTGGCGAGATCCATCGATGGGCAGGTGTTGAATCTGACGCTCAGGGGCGAAGTACAGGGGATCCCTCTCTTGCGCAACATTAAGATCAGTGATCAGAGAATGGAGCAAAACTTCCTGGCACCAGAATGGATTGAGGAGGCGGGTCTCTGTGAGTCGTAAAGTGATATGGGCATGCCTAATGGCCTTGGTGTTACTGGCCTGCATTGCATTAGCGACCTGGCGTTGGCCCCGGCAGCCGGATGCCGATCTGGTGATGTCCTGCAAGGGGGAGCTGGTGGAACTGGCGGGGAGCGGGATCGCACCGACCCAGTTCTATGTCTTGGCGGATTTCCTGTTGCAGGGTAATCGAGCCAGCTTGAGTTATCGCTACTTTAGTCAACAAGGTCAGGCACTGGGTGAGATCGCCATGAACGGGGAGATCCTGGCGATTGAGCAGGCGGACTCGGTTTACCAGCTCAATCTGCGCCAGAGTGGCTTACAGCTTTTTGAAACGGATCAGCCTCTACCCCAGCATATGCGTCATCTGGATGCTTATGGCAAAAGAACGGCGGCGGGTGATGGCGTGCACTCCATGACCTTGAAGATCCTGGAGCGCAGTGATGAGGACGATCATGCCATCGTCCTGTTTTTACCCAATTGCGCCGTCTGCGGCTGCACCATGACCCATACGGGCTGACGCTTCCCAATTGGACTCGGCCCATCCGAGGTGGGACAGGACCTGGGTAAAGACCTCGTCCAGGGAGGCGTTTAGCCGGAGCTGGGTGTGATGGATGGGGTGGGAAAGGTTCAGCGACTGGCAGTGCAGCAACATTCGGTTCACACCAAAGTGATCGCGAAAGTAATGGTAGTGGCGGTTTTTCCCATAGCGGGTATCACAGAGGATGGGGTGTCCCAGGTGACGCAGATGCCGCCGGATCTGATGCTTTCGCCCAGTGAGTGGTTGGCACAGCACCAGGGCGTAGCGGGAGCTGGGGTACTTATCGATGGCAAGGGGCAACTCGGCGGTGGCCAGGGCCCGGAAATGGGTTTGTGCCGGCTTCTCGGGTTTTGGGACCCAGTTGGGATCGAACCGGTCTCGCGGCGGTGCCAGGGGCAGATCCAATCGCGTATCTTGCAGGTGGCCACGAACGACGGCCAGGTAGTGTTTCTCCACCTGATGCCATTGCTTGACCATTTTCGATGCCACCTGGGGGGACAGGGCCATGAGCAGGACCCCGGAAGTGGCTTTATCTAGGCGGTGCACGGGGTAGACATGCTGGCCGAGTTGATCACGCAGGGCTTGCAGGATGGGCTCTCGCCCATGACTGGTGCGCTCTCCCTTGTGGACCAGCCTGCCTGCGGGCTTGTTGATGGCGACCAGGTGTTCATCCTGATACAAGATCTCTAACGTCATGGGACTTCCTCTTTGATGCGGGGGGATCATAGCGTAAAGGGACGCGCGAGCGGGATGGTGTGTTGGGCAAAATCAGCGATCAAACAGGAAATGGACTGTTAGTGGGCGATCTGTGGATTGTCGTGATCGGCCTCCCCGGATCCGTGGGTCAGGGTTTGCCTCATGCTGCAGATCCGCGATACTTGGGACAGTATCAATGACTGGGATAGAGAGATGGGGTGGAACCCGAAACGGTTGAGTGAGATCCTTCGCAATGGCGTGATGGAGGAGGGGCTGATCGAAACGCTCAAGCCGACCCTTAAGGCGGTAGAGCCCAAGTTAAAGCAGGCCGAGGCAAGGGCCCGTCTTGAGCTGAGTCAGGCCGGATGGCCCCTTTGCCCTGACCCCAATACCGATCCTGTCGGCGTGTTGAAGTATCAACTCAATGAGCTGGTTCGCCAACTGATGCAGTCTCCGAAAAGTCATGCCTATTATGTGGTTGAAGAGGTCGCAGGACTGCTCACCGGCGTGCTGTCCATGCACCCGAAGATCGGGGGCATGCTGGGCCTGGCTCGCTCCCTTGGGGTGTCTTTGCCCGGTCGACGTTCGACCCACAGTGCGGCGGTCAGCCAGTTATCGACGGTCCTTGGGAATGGCCGTATGGCTCGCACGGTGGCCGAGGGGGGAGAGGCGCTGTTTTCCGGCCACCGGGCCTTCGAGTCGGCCCAGGCTCACGCCCGGCGAATCGAACAGCTCAATGGCGCGCAACAGGCGGTCGTCGAGCATTGCACGGTGATCTTCAGCTTGTTGGAGCAAAACCCGATGCCGCTGGATATGATCCGGCAGCAACTTGATCTGCTGCAGCCAGAGCTTCGAGCCGATCGGCAGGAGCTGTATGAGGGGTTGGACGGTGAACACGCCGCCGCGCTGCGCAGGTTACTGGAGCAGCCCATATCTTATCTGTAGTGCCTGAGGGGGAGCGATGCATTGGTTGGCCAACCTGTGGCAGGGCGCCGAGGACGATCTGGAACACGAGGTGATCGAACCTTTGCTGGAGCAAGATGGGATCCGGATCGAGCGCATCGTTTCTCACGGACAGTCTTCTCCCGATGAGGGCTGGTATGAGCAGGAGCAGCACGAATGGGTGGTGGTTCTCAAAGGGGAAGCGGTGCTGGCCTTTGAGGATGGCCGGGAGTGTCGCCTGGCAGCGGGAGAGCACCTCAATATTCCCGCCGGTTGTCGGCACAGGGTGGCCTGGACCCACCCTGATATGAAAACCCTTTGGCTGGCTGTCTTTTATGACTGAGGTGGGTTCATTGCTCGCAGCGTGACAAGCCGATCACCACAGATCGGCCAGGTAGATCTCGTTGAGATCCTGGTTGGGATCGGCCAGCACATTGTCGTAGACCGACAGGGCGTTGGACATCTTGGCCAGATAACGGCTCGCTGCTGCCTGTCCATGTCTTGGATTTCGCCGCAAGGTGCCTGGGCCAACGTTGTAATTGGACAGGGCACAGGCGTAGGGGGCGGTATCCTGCGCGCAGAAACGGTTTTTATAGTGTTTTAAAACCAGTCCGGCGCATAGCACATTGGTGCGCGGCTCATGGACATCCCCACAGGACTCTTCCCATACCCGGGGCATGATCTGTGCCGGGCCTACGGCCCCCACAACGGAGACCACATCGTCGCGGAAATGACTTTCCGTATGGATCAATGCTGCGAGGAGTTCCTTGGGCACATTGGCATAAGAGGCTGATTCCAGGATGTACGCACTGAACCGATAAGCGGTACCATCGGTGAGGCGATAGGCTTCCTGTAACCGGTGGGCATAGTCCCGGACTTCGTCCTGAAACTTAACCGTGCTGGCATCAAATGGCGGCAGTTCGAGGGATGTACGCACAGGTATGTATGCCTTGTTATGGGCATACAGGCTTGCGGTCATGATCATCAGGCATCCGGTGCCGACACTGCAGAGAGTAGTTCGAGTCAAATCCATGACGCCAATATGCCAGACCCTTGACATGATGGCCCGTAATTTCTGAGTAAGGATGTTCAAATTTACTCAGACATTTCCGTGTTTTACCACCAAATCAACCTCGCCAACAAACTGGTAACCCTCCTTACGCGGATGAAACGGTTTCGCTCAGCCGTTTGGATCGTCCTCCAGGGCATTGGCGGCAAGGCAGACATCGAGCCAGCCCGGAGTACGCTGGTGGCTGTTTTTGTAGAGAGATTTGGCCTTACCCGGATGATGTCGGACCCACTGACACAGGCCGGCAAAGGCGGGACTGCCGAGGAAGTCTCCCCCCGAACTGACTTCGCTTGGTGAGGTGCGCATCGGCAAGCCAAAATGGGCGGCGAGCTGCAGGATCTGCTCTTCGTCCAGGGCGCTTAGCGGGATGCTTTGATGCGGACCGTAGAGTCTCCAGCCCGGACTGATGGGATCGCCATAATGAAGCTCGGCGTCACCGATGGCGATACCCGCCCCCCCCACCTGTTTGATGTGGGGACCGTCGTGGCTCAGAGAGCCCTCGAATTGCAGTGGGCCCAGGCTGACCAGATAATAACGCATGGACATACAACGGATCCTCCATGCCAGCGCTTTGCTGTAAGTGTAGCCGTGTCGCGGCCGTCCCGTGTGTACGGCCGCGTTGGTCATGGCTTGAGATTACTGGCGATCCAGGATCGTTTCCATCCGGTCCATTAAGCTTTCCATTCGCCGGATCAGGGCTTCGTAGGGAGCTGGAGTGGCCAGATCGACCCCGGCGGCGCGGACCAGTTCATAGGGGTAGTCCTTACTGCCTGCCTTGAGCAGCGTCAGGTAACGATCATAGGCGGCTTGGTCACCACTGAGCACCTGCTCGGCAAACTGGGCCGAAGCGGCGATGGAAGTCGCATATTGGTAGACGTAGAAGTTGTAATAAAAGTGGGGAATGTAGGACCACTCCACGCCGTACTTCTCCTCGATGGTCATGACGCCTGAATCGTGGCCGTGATAGCGCCGCTGCAGATCCAAAAAGGTATTGTTAAGCAGATCTTCGGATAGGGGCTTGCCGGATTCAACCGCCTGGTGAATGGCCAACTCGAACTCGGCAAACAGGGTCTGACGGAAGTAGGTGCCACGGATCCGATCCAGGGCTTGGCCGAGGTAAAACAGGCGTTCATTGTCACTCTGGGCATTGGCCAGCACATATTCGGTTAACAGATGTTCCTGAAAGGTCGAGGCGATCTCGGCGACGAAGGTGGCGTAGCCCGAGGTCGGGTAGGGCTGGGTCTCATTGCTGTAAACCGAGTGGATGGCGTGTCCCCATTCGTGGGTGAGGGTGGAGACGGAGCCGAAATCGTCGTTGTAGTTCATCAGTACATAGGGGTGGACATCGTAGGCCCGGCCACTCATGTAGGCACCCGCACGCTTGCCGTCCTTGGGATAGGTATCCATCCAACGATCGGCCAATCCGGTAGCGATACGGGACTGGTAATCGCTGCCCATGGGGGCCAGGGATGCCATCATCAGATCGATCCCGGTCTCAATGGGAAAGGTTAATTCGGTGCTGACCACCGGGGCATAGATATCCACATAGGACTGATCATCAAGCTGCAGCATTCGGGCCCGAAGCGACAGGTAGCGCTGGAAGGTTTCCAGGTTTGCGTTGGTGGTTTCGACCAACTGGTGGTAGACCCGAACCGGGATCTTGTTATCGGCCAGGGCCGCCTGCAGCGCCGAGTCATGGTGGCGTGCCCGAGCTTCGAAAACATGACCGCTGATCTGGGTATTGAGCAGCGAAGCCAGGGTCCGTTTATAACCTTCCAGAGAGCCGAAGAAGGTATCGAAGGTGCGTTGCCGCGTGACACGATCATCGCTGGCACGATAACGGCTGTAAGCCGAGGGATTGAGGACGATCTCTTCCCCTTCGATGCGGATCTTGTCCCAGGGCAGGTCCGCGTTAGTCAGGGTTGAGAAGCTGGCAAAGGGCCCGGCACTGAGTACGGCACTGCCGGCCAGCAGGGATTCTCCTTCCTGGCTCAGGGTATGGGGCTGGTCGGCCAGGATCCGCTCAAGGGCAAACTGATAGTCCACCAAGGTTGGCTCGTTTTTGAGCAAGGCTTGGACGCGTGTGTCTCCCAAGGCAATGATTTCTGGGCGGATGTAGGCGCTGACCTGATTAAAATGCGCACTGAGGATCCTCATCTCGCTGCGGCGCGCCGTATTGGCACCATGGCGCAGATCGGTATCGGCATTGAGGTTGGCGTAGATCGCCAGGCGTGCCAGGGCCTTACGTTGCTCATACCAGAGCGGTAAAACCTGAGCCAAGACACCGGGCTGTGCCAGTTGTCCTTGGAATTGAGCGAGTCGGTCGAGTTGGGTTTCCAGATTGTGTTTATCCTGCTGCCAGGCATCGGAGTTGGCATACAGTGGGGTGAGATCCCAGTCATGGTTGGCCGGGTAGGGTGCGGTTTGAGCACAAGCGAGATTCGTGAAGGTAACGCTAGCCAGTAGGGCAAGGGTCTTTAACTGCATTCCAAGATCCTTTTGTGATTATTTTGAGTTGACCCTTAACGTTATCACTACAAATGACTCATAAACAGAATCTTATGCCCCGTGTGTGACCTGTGTAGACGGCTTTGTACCTGGCTGGATGAGGGTAGAAAGCAACATGGCCAGGGTAACCAGTTGATACAGGATCCCGGACCAGGAGAGCAGGGTGATTGACAGGGTAAGGTTGAGCAGGTTCGTGACGATCAAGCCCAGGCGAAGCTGATCTCCCTTAACCAGAAAGAGCAGATAACTGGACAGCATGGCCGCGAGCACGACGCACCACTCGGCCCAGTGCTGAGCGAGGAATAGGCCTTGCAGCAAGGCGATCAGGGCGAAGAGCAGGGCAAGGCTCACCGCACCTTGGCGATAGCGGCTGGCCAGCGCGAACCGTCCTGCATTGACCAGTTGGTTACTCATCCCCAGGGCACTGCCGAGCATTCCCAGATGGAGGGCGGTCAGGCTCGCGGCGATCAGGTTGCCACGCATCAGCCGATGATCCTCCTTTTGACCGTTTGCCCACCAGCCCACAGCCATGGAGACGATCCCCAGGAGCTGGGCAAACAGGAACAATGTATCGGTCATCACAGGGTCTCGGCGAGGCAAAAGGCGTCATTGTCTTTTTTTTCGCCACGTTTGCTGTGAAGGAGGTCCAATTGCAGGCTTTGTATGTGTCCGTGTGGTGAAACTGTGAACTGGACAAGGGAAGGCTGACGCTGCGGGTGATCAGGGTCACGGCACCCTACCCAGTGGCCTTGGGGCTGAAACTCTGGGAAAGACGCCGGATAATTGAGCGGGCGTCATGACGGGACTCTCACTTTTTTCTTTCGTTTAACCGCACTTCCGGTTGCATGGTTATATTGAAATGCCCTGGTCGAACGAATAATTGTATGTTTTCTAAGAGTAAAAGAGAGCTTGAAGCGCTTGGGCAACGGCACCGTCAGCTTCAGGATGAATATCTTGCTCAACAGCAGGAATTGAAATCACTGTATCGCCAGCTGGAACAGGCAAAAGCGGCCCACTCGATGCAGCATGATCGCGACGAGAGTGAGAATCGCTCCCGCCTGGCGCTGTTGTTGCGCAGCTTTGCCGGGATAGGAGCTGTGAGGCAAACGGTGGCCGAGCTCTCTTCAAGTATGATCGGGCAGAGAGATCAAGTGACCGAATCGGCAGGGTTGTATGATCAATCGACCCAGGTGTTGGTTCATATCGGTGAAGAGGTACAAAGGGTGGCCGCTCATGCCCAGGAAAGCCTGGATAGCCTCAGTCAGCTCAAAGAGGTCGCGGCACAGATTGCTCAATTTGTTGCCATCATCGGCAATATCTCGGAGCAGACTAATTTACTGGCCCTCAATGCGGCCATCGAAGCGGCCCGTGCTGGAGAGCAGGGACGGGGTTTTGCGGTGGTCGCCGGGGAAGTGCGGGTCTTGGCGGAGCGAGCTCATGAGGCCAGCAGTGAGATCGCCACTCTGGTGGGGCGGATCGAACAGGAAACGCAATCGACCGATCTCCACTTGGCTGATACCCACGCCATCTGTGCTCAACTCTGCCGGGAAGCCGATGAAGGATTGCAGGCGGTCAAAGATGCTCTGCTCCTGTCAAAGGCGATGCACAGTAGCATCAGCAATAATGCCGAACTGGGGTTTATCGAGACGGTGAAGATGGATCACCTGGCCTGGAAGGCGAGCATCTATAAGGCGGCGGTTTCCGGTGAGGGGCGCCTCGATGAGTTTGCCGATCACACCCTGTGCCGCCTCGGTCAGTGGTATTACCAGGGGGAGGGCGCGCAACGTCATGGGGAGAGTCGAGTTTTTCGTGAACTCGAAGCGCCCCATAAAGCCGTCCATACCAATGGGCTGGCGGCCCTGCAAGCGACACGTGAAGAGGACGATGCGGCGACAGAGCTGTTTGTCGCCATGGAGAATGCGTCCGACGAGGTGATGATCTGCCTGGATCGCTTGGCTCGTGAGCGCTTAGTGCGCAAATAAGGGATCCCAACGGCTGAGGGATCCGGGATAGAACAGGAAAAAACCCGCACTTGAGTGCGGGTTTTTGCTATCTGGATTCAAGCTACCTGTTGGGCCAGCGGGCCGTAGAAGGCTTGGCGGTAGATCGCCTTAACATCGGCAACCTTGGGTTGGCCTGGGTTGGTGAGGGTACAAGGATCGTCGAAGGCGTTCTGACTCATGCGATCGAGTACGGATTCGAAATGATCTGAACAGAAGTTGACTTCATCGCATTGCTGGAAGGTGGCCGGGATGTCAAGTTGCGCATTGAGATCGCGGATCGCCTGGGCGATGTCCTTAATCCCTAGTGTGGCTTCCAATTGGCTGTACTTGTCGCTGAATTGGCGATTGAAGTCGATGATGTAGGGCATCAGGATGGCGTTTGCCAGGCCATGGGTGACACCGAATTCGCCCCCGATCTTATGGGCCAGGGAGTGGACCAGTCCCAGGGAGGCATTGGTAAAGGCCATGCCGGCGAGGGCAGAGGCGTTGTGCATCTGAGTCCGAGCATCCATGTCATCGCCCTGTTCAAAGGCCTTGGGCAGATAGGTCAGCACCAGCTTGATCGCTTCGGTGGCGTAGGGATCGGTAAAGCTGGTGGCGGCGGTGGAAGCCAGGGCTTCGATGGCGTGGCACATCACATCCATGCCGGTGTGGGCGGTGATGTGTGGCGGCATTTTGGCCGGTAGGGCCGGATCCAAGATGGCGATGTCGGGCACCATGTCGGCCGCAACAATGGGGTATTTGATGTGATTTTCTACGTCGGTGATCACGGAAAAAGCGGTGATCTCGGAGGCAGTGCCACTGGTGGAGGGGATGGCAACAAACCGGGCTTTGTTCCTTAGGGGGGGCATGGCGCCCACTTCGATGATCTCTTCAAACTTCAATTCCGGGTGCTCATAGAAGCACCACATCACCTTGGCGGCATCCAGCGCCGACCCACCACCGATCGCGACAATCCAATCAGGTTCGAACGCCTGCATCGCCTTGGCGCCGCGCAAGACGGTTTCCACCGATGGGTTGGGCTCAACGCCGTCGATCAAGATGGATTCGATCCCGGCCTGCTTCAACAGTTTGGCGGCCTGATCGAGGAAGCCAAATCGTTTCATCGAATTGCCGCCGGTCACGATGGCAGCTTTATTCCCTTTTAACTTACTCAATTCAGTCAGAGAACCTTCACCGTAATAGATATTGCGTGGAATGGAGAACCCCATAGTACTCATAGTTACTTCCTTTTTAATTAACCCGCTCTGCCAGTATTAGTAACCCTTTATTCATTGAAAAAGAGTGACGCAGCTCATTGATCTAAAAGGTCTCGCGCTATTGGTGTAAGCAACTGGATCGGCTCGTCTTTTTTGATGAAATCTGTGACCGCATGCGAGTTTTATCGCTTGTCGTCTCGCTGTTGTTGCTCGTGTCTCAATTAATGGCCAGTGGTTTAAATATTTTTTCGAACATCAGGGAAATAAATGAAAATGTATTTTTTGCGGGCCGGACATTTGTGACCCTACAGGCGGTTTGAGTAAAGGAAGCACAGAATGAAAGAATATTTCATCGTGACTCGTCGCTTGGCCTTGCGGACCACGATCCGTGTAAGTTGATGCGTTCGAACTCGGTCTTTTTATGATGAGAAAGGGGCTTCCTCTCAAACGCTTGCCTGTATCACTTGAGGTGAGTAGAGCCCAGATCATGGGATGACAAGCAAATTGACCTTTCTTTGCCAAGCAGAGGATCCTGCGGCCCCGAGGCGTATGGCGACAGGATCTTGTCATGTCGGACTGTCGAGGATGAAGGAGCCACTACTGTTTCTGTAAAGGTGGTGGATTTCTTTTACAGTGCAGCGAGTTAGAGTCGTTCCTCTGGTGATTGTGTGGTTGTGCAACTCAATCAATGTGGCTAACCTTTTATTAACGCGCGCGCAACCTTCCTCTGAGGCATCGCGGAAGAACGGGCTTGAGGGTGGCTCAAGGGGTGCGCCGGAGTTGATGACGCCGCTCGACACAATCTGTGGTTGGCAAAGCTGTAAACTTAGGGGTAACAGAATGAATATAAAAGATATTGTCGCAATCCTGATCACCATAGCCGTTGGACTGGCTGTCTACTTGTCCATCAAGGCTGACGGGATCACAAATTGGCCCTACGTGATCCTTGGGATCCTGGTGATTGGTTTGGTAATGCTGGGTGCGTTGGGTCGAGAGAGCAACAATAACTGAGGTGTATGCGGGAAGGCTCCCCGTTTAGGGGCCAGTCGAGGGATCTCCGCCTTCCTGGCCTATGGCGTCTGAGCCCTATGCCAGATCACAGAGCGGATCCGCTCGGTTGATGGAATGGCTTCGATGGCGGTCGGGCAACCTGGTTTAAAGGAACAACTAAGTTAATTGTTTGATGTTAAAGCGTCGCTTTGTTGGGGCCATGCTCATTTCTACTACACTCATCCGATGCTGTCCTGATCTCGACGAAACAGGAGACTCGTATGCTGTCACCACACGCGATCGAAGTCCGCAGCGCCCTTGAGGCGGCCGGGCTAGAAACGCCCATGCTGGGATCCTCAATGACGGATGACCAAAAGAGACAGGCTATTGCTCAGCATATGGCAGCGATCATGGATGTTTTGGGCCTGGATCGGGCAGACGATAGTCTGTCGGAGACGCCCAAACGGATAGCGAAAATGTATGTGGATGAGATCTTTCGAGGCCTGGATTATGGCGGCTTTCCAACAGTGGCCTTGATCGATAACAAGATGCGCGTCGATGAGATGATCACCGTCTCGGATATTGATGTGACCAGTACCTGTGAACATCACTTTATTACCATCGATGGCAGAGCTAAGGTTGCCTACTTACCCAAGGAAAAATTGATAGGCCTTTCTAAGATTAACCGTATTGTCCGTTTTTTTGCCCAGCGTCCTCAAGTTCAGGAGCGACTCACAAGGCAGGTTCTTGTGTCGTTTCAAACCCTCTTGGGGACGGATAATGTCGCAGTCTCCATCGACGCCACCCATTATTGCGTCAAGGCCAGAGGGATCATGGATACCAACTCCCATACCACGACGACGGCCTTGGGCGGGGTCTTTCGTACCGATCCCAGTACTCGGGCAGAATTTCTTCGTTAGCTATGCTGTGCCACGCCTGCTCCTGCTCTGTGTCTCAGGTTTTTTCGTCACAGGGGACGGATCAGGGATCGCAAGACATAGGTCAAGCCTGGATGATTTTTGCTCAGTTGTGAGCGCTGAAGGTCAATCCAATGCACAGTTCTGTGGTTAGGACTTGGTGAATGCCAATCGATATTTTATCGTAGCGACAAATTTTTTTTCTGTGTTTTGAAATATGTGGCCTCTACTTTTGGCACTGCTAACACCAACCTCAGGTGATGGGATCCTGAGTTATCTGGATGCTGATGGCAAAACGCTCTTGGACCCGGCCCAAGCCCGGATCATCCGTGTGGAAGACGATACCGGTTATGGTCGAGAGTACGATCTCGACCATGTGTTGCTACGGGAAGGACGCCTCGTCGACGGCAAGCAGGAAGGGCTGTTTACCTACTATTTCCCTTCGGGGGCACGTAAGGGCGTTAAGTATTTCGATGCTGATCTTAAGGTGGGCCTCTGGCAGTGGTGGTATGAAGACGGTCAACTGAAGGAGGAGGGGCGTTGGCAACGCTTCACTGACAAGCAAGGCAAGTCCAGAGAACGATTTGTGATCGAAAATTTCTGGGGACCGGATGGGCACTTATGGTTGAGCCAGGGCACAGGACGATACGAGAGTCATAACGATCTTGGCGTACGCATACAAAGCGGACAATACAGGGATGGCCAACGTCACGGTGAATGGACCCAGTATGCCGAAGATGGCCGGATTTTGTATCGTGAACTCTATGAACTCGGTGAATTTGTTGTCGGCTGGTCCGTGCGTGAGGGGGGCAGCACCCGATATCAGCAGATCCGCTCAACTCCCCGGCCGCCAACCAGTTGGGAGCAGCATTTGAGCCAATTTCGTGGGGACCAGCCTGAGCCCGTCGAAGTGCGGTTGATGATCGAGGCCGATGGCAGCATCAGCGATATGACCATCTTGTCGGCACCCGACCACAAGTTGGCTCAGCTCAAGCGGGCACTGGAGCAAAGCCCAAATTGGTTTCCTGCCTTGTTACGGGGAAGGGCGGTCAGCCAGTCATTGCGCGTAGAGCTGGTGCTGTAAGCTTCGGTTTAAGTGAAACGAGACTCAAGCCCATCCGGAGGGATGGTGAGTCGCTTGGGTGATGGTGCTCAGACTCAGGATGGAATGAGAGGGATAGCCCAGAGGAAGGGATAGGGGGCCGTGCTCTATGATGGGCTCTCGTTTGACCGAAGTTGGGGCTGTTGACTGGCACTATGGGGCAAAGCCTGCCACCTTCACAGGGACCGCAATGCACAGGCGGTCCCTTTTAGTCTTTAAGGGATGGCAGCAATGAAACCTTTTACTCTCTTCACCGTGGCAACGGCCCCCAAGGACAGTCAACCCCTGCTGGCCCAGTCCCAAAGCGATTACGGTATGGTGCCCAACCTGCACGGCGTGATGGCACGCTCGCCGGCTTTGCTGGAAGCCTACCAGCACCTCCATCGTTTGTTTATGGCAACCCGTTTTAACGACACGGAAAGAACCGTGATCTGGCAAACGGTGAACACAGAACATGCCTGCCATTACTGCAAACCGGCTCATACGGCGATCGCTTATCAGATGGGCGTGGACGAGGGGGTGATCCTGGCGCTGAAAGAGGCGAAGCCTCTGGCGGATCCCAAACTCCAACTGCTGCGGGATACCACCCATGCCATGGTGCATCAGCGGGGCGTGCTGAGTGAAACCCAGATCGAGACCTTCCTGGCTGCCGGGTACGATCAGCAACACCTGCTTGAGCTGTTGCTTGGGGTGTGTCAAAAAGTGATGAGTAACTATACCAATCATCTGGCTCAAACACCTATCGATGAGCCGTTCATGCCCTACGTCTGAATTTGGGAGTGATCATGTCTATTCGGGGGATGCGCCAGCAGCAACAGCAGGGGATTGAGCGTCAGTTGATGAGGGAGCAAAGCAGTGCCCTGGGGGAAGCCGGTGAGGCGTTGCGCCGGGCGATCGATCATTTTGACTCCATGGCCGGGGCCAAGGGGCGACACAGGGAAGCCCTGCTGGATGAGATTGCCGAAAAGTGCTGGGAGTTGCAGCTGCAGCGCGAGTTTGTTGGTTTTGCCAGTGGCAATCTGGAGTTTATCGTCGCGCAGTACAATCCGCCGAAAGAGGCCCTGGCACGCATGGGGCGACCGAGGGCCAAGGGTTAGTGCCGACACCAGGCTATTTGCCACTTCTTCCTGCTAACGGCGTGGTTAGCGGCTGGGGCTCGGCGCGCCGCTGGGGACCATGAAGCACGCCGCGGATCAGCAGTCCGGCGAGCAGACCCCAAAGCGGAGCACCGAGGCCCAGCCACTGGACCCCGGAAGCGGTCAGCAACAGGGTGATCAGCGCGGCTTCCTGATCTTCGCTCATGGCCCGCTGCAGACTGGATTGCAGTGTGCCCAACAGAGCCAGGCCTGCCAGCAGTTGCACCACCACAGTGGGAAAAGCCATAAACAGGGTGGCGACCGTCATGCCAAACAGGCCGGCAACCAGATAGAAAATACCGGCTGCCACGGCGGCACGATAGCGCTGCTCCCGTTGCTCTCCTGCTGCGTCGGTCATACAGATGGCGGCGGTGATCGCCGCCAGGTTGCAGCTGAATCCGCCCAGGGGGGCAAACAGCAGATTCAAGGCGCCACTGCCCTGCAGTAACCGGTCGGCCCGGGCGTGAAAGCCATGGGCTCTGAGCACCGCGATGCCGGGCAGGTTTTGCGACACCATGGTGATCAGGTAAAGGGGCAGGGCGATCCCCAGTGCGGCGGACCAGGAGAAGGCGGGGGGCTGCCACACCGGGGTGGCCAGAGACCAGGACAGGGTGTGCCATGACAGCTCCCCCAGGGTGAGGGTGGCCGTGATGGCGCTACAAAGCAGCAGCAGACCCAGGTAGCGGGCGCAGAAACGACGACCGATCAGGTATAAGGCGAGCATGCCGACGCACAGGGGAGCGGAATCCGCCAACGGGGTAAAGATCCCCAGGCCAAAATCCAACAGGATCCCGGCCAACATGGCGGCAGAGAGGGAGGCGGGCACCCGCTCGATCATCCGTGCCAGAGGGCGGAGGGTGCCTGTGATCAGGATCAGCAGGGCGCTCAAGATAAAGGCCCCAATCGCATCGGCCAGTTGATAGCCCTCCAGGGCCGTCAGCAGGAGTGCCGCACCGGGTGTGGACCAGGCCAGCATCACCGGCTGCTTGTACCTCAGTGATAAACCGATCCCGCCGATCCCCATGCACAGCCCCAGGGCCAGCAGCCAGCTGCTGATCTGGGCGGTGGTGGCATCAAGGGTTTGCGCTGCCTGGATCACCAGCACCACACTGCTGCTGTAGCCTACGACCACGGCCGTCAACCCGGCCACCCAATGGCTCGTTTGCCACGCTCCTTTCATTTGATGCATCCTTTTAAAACAGGTTGTGCGCTATAGCGCACAGGCTGGGGTGTCAGTTTGTGCGTTATAACGTACAATGTCAATGTACCGATGGGAGTGAGACGCTTCGGCGCCTTAAGCTGCAGCAACACAGGTGTTGATTGAGAGGAGAGTGGAATGAGTCAGGGGTTCAGTGAACGGGTTGGAAAGCGTCTAAAGGCGATGCGCTCGCAGCGGGGTTGGAGCCTGGACCGAACGGCTCAGGCCACCGGTGTCTCCAAGGCGATGCTGGGGCAGATCGAGCGGGGAGAATCGAGCCCGACCATTGCCACCCTGTGGAAGATCGCCACCGGCCTGGCCTGCTCCTATACCGCCTTTTTCGTTGATCGCACCGCTCCGTTTGACGCCGAGGAGGCTTTTCCCCGGGATCCCAACATGCAGGTGGAAGCGCTGTTGCCGTTTGCCGCAGATACCGGATTGGAGCTGTTGGCCATCACCCTGAGCCCGGGCCATCGTCAGTTATCTGAGCCTCATCAGCAGGGCGTGATCGAGCATGTGATCCTGATCAGCGGGGAGCTGTCGGTTCTGTTTGATGGGCAGTGGCATCCACTTAAGGCCGGCGAGGCGCTGAGATTCAATGCGGATCAGCCCCATGGTTATCATGCTGCTGCGGGCAAAGTCCGATTTCATAATGTGATCCACTACCCGCTTATGGCGTGAGGGGGACTGGCTATCCCCCAGCACCCCATTACAGCCCTTAGCGATGGAGCCCTTGGTTTTGAGTGGGAAAGGGCAGCAGCTTACATTGGTGAAGGTGCAGCTCCAGGGTGTTGGGTTCCTGGCGCACAGGCTGACCGATCATCTCGTCAAAGGGGCTGTCTTGCAGCAGCCTGAGTTGGCGGATCTCGATCCCACTGAGCCAGGTTTGAAATTGGCCCAGACTGTGGCCGATCAGAGAGCGATGATCGTCGGTTCTCAGCAGATGGGACTGACCCTTGATGATGGCCACGGCGTGGTAGAGGGGACCTCCGAGGGAGCGAATATCGATTTGATCTATGGGAGCGAGGGCTTTGAGTTGTTCTAACGTCATCGGCTGGACCTCTCTTTTTGCTGTCAGCCGAGCTTAGCAAAGGATCCCATGGCTGGCGGCTATCACTCGACAAATTCAGTGGTGAACACTTGTACGCACAGGGCGCCGTAGCTCGGGTGGGGGCCATAGGCGATCCCTACGTAACGGTGATCTGGGTTGAGGATCTGTGTGCGGTGGCCCCGATCCTTGACACCATCGTCAATCAGTAAAGACATGACCGCATGGCGTGCCACCATCCTTTCGGCTTTGCCATAGAAGAGGTTTTCACCGGCAAGCCCCGTCCAGTGACCCTGGCGATCGATCCGTACCTGCGGGGTAGAGCCGTCCGTACCCAGGTGCCCTACCTGGTTGTGCTGGGCTTGATCCCTGAGGTGCTCGCGAGCGGCAAGGACCAAGCCATAACGGGGGATCAGGGCGCCCATGGGGGATGTTTCCTGCACAACGTGGATCGCTTCCTCAAGCGCCCTTGATCCCTCCTGAGTGTCGACCACATGGGTCCGATCGGCGCGTTCAATAAACCAGGGCGGTGCCCAGATCTGTTTGTCTCGGTAGTAGGGGCGCATGGGGATCAGAACGGCTTTGGCATAGCGATCCGGCTCGGTGCGGACAAAGTTAAGTTCGGCGAGGATCTCGGTTTCTACGGTTGTCAGGGTAATTGTGGGGGCCGACGCCTGGGCGGGGGAGGTGGTAAGGAGCAGGGCGAACAGCAAGCGTAGAGTCGGCATAGGGACACCTGACGAAAAAGGCGATGAGAGAAAGCATAGCGGCACCGGGCGCTGGGTGAGCCACAAGGGTGAAGGAGTGTCGAGGAGCCCTGGTTCAATGAGCGGCGCTGCCGGGTTCTAAATGGCGGTTGTTACATCTGCTCCTTTATTAACGGGCGGCTGCGGTGCTTGGTTCTTAGGTTCCGGGTTCCGGGTTCCGGGTACTAGGACCTAAGAGCGCAGATCCCCAAAACCCGGGAAGACTAACCGCTCGTCGGGTGTCGCACAATTGGGAACGAGTATTGAGTCGAGTCGGTTGGTATGTTCGTCCCTTTTCAGAGATCTCGAGTCGACTTTGTGGATCTGTGCGATGAGCGCCGTCGCCATGTCAGGTTGCGGCGCATCGACGCCTTTCGTCATGTCCATATCGATACGCGCCCTGATCTACGCCAAAAGGCTGTCCACAGGGGCAAACGGCTTGCAGCGATCTCGAACCAGTCTCTTGGTTCCTTGCCCTGATCGTTACCGTAATGTCAGGTTACGGCGCATCGACGCCTTTCGTCATGTCCACCTGGGTACGCGTCCTGCTCTACGCCAAGAGGCCGTGCGCAGGGGGTTCAAAGGGGCCGGTTCATTGAATGCCCATCAGCGGCTCTCATCCAGGCTTAACACCCTTATAGCTTAGCTAGTTTCTAGGAGGGCCTTGATACCGGCGGCGGGGAGCGCCGCTCGCTCAGGTGTTTCAGTCATAGCGGTGGGTGTGATCGGCTCTCATTTGCACCACATCCAGTTCAATGCCTCGACTTTGTTAATATTTTCACTTACAAGTCATGTTGTTAGGTTATCATCGAGCCAATGACAACAGGGAGAGGTTTTAAGATGGAAGCGGTGTGCTTGCCCAGTGGTAATAGGATCCCGAGACTGGGGTTGGGGACTTGGCATATGGGGGAAGATCCCCGTACTCGTCAACAGGAGATCAATGCCCTTCGTCAGGGGATCGAGTATGGCGCCAGGCTGATCGATACCGCCGAGATGTATGGCGAGGGGGAGGCGGAGCGGATCGTCGGCAGTGCGATGCAAGGGTATCGCGACCGGATCTACCTGGTGAGCAAGTTTTATCCCTATCACGCATCACGATCTCAGTTGATCCGCACCTGTGAGGCGTCTCTGCGCCGACTCGGTACGGACTACCTGGATCTCTACCTGTTGCACTGGAGCAGCTCGGTGCCCTTTGAGGAGATCCTCGAAGGCCTGCTCACCCTAAAGGCGCAGGGCAAGATCCGGGATTATGGCGTGAGCAATCTCGACATCGACGAGATGAAACCCTTTTGCCAGGCCGATGGTGATCAGCAGTGCGCGGTGAATCAGGTGCTCTACAACCTGGCCCATAGAGAGACCGAGTGGGCATTGAAACCCTTTTGTGATGACCGTGGGATCGCCACCATGGCGTACTGTCCGCTGGATGAGGGGGCATTGTTGCACCATCCACTGCTGGGGGAGCTGGCCGACGAGCATGGCAGGACACCAGCCCAGATCGCCCTGGCCTGGCTGTTGGCGCAGGAACGGGTGATCGCCATTCCGAAATCTTCTCGTATCGAGCGGGTGAAGGAGAACCTGGATGCGGCGACTCTTACCTTGAGTCGAGACGATCTGGCACGACTCGATGCGGCCTTTCCGCCCCCGGCCAGTGCCCGTGCGGCTCGATTGGCGATCCGCTGAGTTTGATAGCCCGAGATCTCTCTGAGCTGGGGCTCAGTGATGGGTGAAGCAGACGTTTAAGCCCGGACCCAAGAGAGCGGCGTCGAGTTTGCACCGTCGGTGCCGATGACCGCTCCCGTTCAGTGGGAGCGGTGCCGTGGAAAAAGATCACCGCATCTCAAACAACTCTTGATGGAAGTCGACGGCATGGCGCTGCTTGTGCAGTGCGGCTTTTAGAGCGAGCCCCAGGGCCGTTGGTCCGCAGAACCAGAAAGCCACGTCCTGCCAGTCCTGTACCACGGCATCGAGATCCGCCAGATCCAGTCGCCCACGTTGTGTCGTATCCACGATGACCAGGGTGATATTGGCCGCATCCGCCAGGGCCTGAAGCTTGGCCAGGGTGTCTCCATGGGGGGCTCGGGTGCTGAAAAACAGGGTGATATCCCGTGACTGGTGAGATTTGGGCTGATGATGGGCCAGTGCCTCCAGGCGGGCGGTAAATGCGGCCAGGCCGATCCCTCCGGCGATCCAGATCTGCTGCCGGGCGCCGTGATCAAAGTGAAACTGACCATAGGGTCCCTCCACCGTCACACACCGGCCGGTCAGGGCCCCGGACTGGGCCTGGGCCAGCAGGTTCTGAGTATGATCCCCCAGGGCCTTGATGGTAAATCGGATCCTGCCATCACCGCGATCCTGTGAAGCCAGGGTGTAGGGGTGGGGCGCTTCGTCGTCAAAACCCAGGTAGGCAAACTGCCCCGCCTTGTGTCCCGGCCATTGGCCCTGGGTGTCGATGGTGAGGGACACCACTTTCTCCTCGCTGTCGATCTCAGCCTGGCTTACCCGGCCGGCAACACGACGGTGGTGACCGATCCGGCCAAACAGGCTGCACAGTGCTGCGAGGCTACCGGCCAAGATCAGCAGTGCCATCATCAGGCCGCTCGGGGTCTGCCATTGATCAAAGCGCAGCAGCACGATGGAGTGGAAGACAAACACCAGGTAGGTGGCAGCGACCAGCTTGTGGCTGTAGCGAAACAGGCCGTAGCGGATGCGCTTAAGCAGGGACAGGGCCAGCAGTCCGATCAGAAGGTAGAAGGCCCACTCACCGGCGATCTCCGCCAGTTTTCTCTGTGAACGCAGTAGGGCTTCGATACTGGCGGGATCCAGTTCGGGTCGTGGACCCCGCTGTGGCCGCTCGAGAATGCCCCAGCCCACCAGGTATTTGGTGCCTTTGGCCCAATACCAGTGGAGGGCGCCGACGACCAGTGTGGCGATCCCCAGCCACTTGTGCAGGCGGTAGGCTTTATCCAGGCCAGCGGTTAGGCGTTCCACCAGTGGCAGGCGCAGGGCCAGTACCATGGCGACGCTCATTATGGCCATCAGCAGCACGCCTGAGTACTGCACCGTGTAGTAGCGAATGGAGAAATAGCCGGGTTTCAGTCCGCCCAGATCCATGGAGATCAGCCAGAGGGCGGTGACGGCCAGGAGCAGGCCAAACAGGGTAAGACGAATAGGACGCATGGTGCCAAGCCTTAAGGTTGATATTGATCCCGAGCGCCGAGCAACCGGCGCGCGGTGGATTCGAAGTGTTTTCAGAATACGCTTTTTAAGTCAGCAAGTTATCAGTGACATGTCGACAGATGGTTCCCTAGGGTCTGTTGACCTTTCGTGATGGTTTTTGCAGCTGTTTGCTGGTGATTTAGGCAAGGTGGAGGGCGCGAAGTTGAGTGGGCCTCAAGAAGTGGCCGACAACGCTGAATAAATCGCCAGCAAGCGCTGCCCTGTGGGTTCGTCCAAAGGCGCTTTACTCTTTGTTGAGCACTCTTTGCTTAGCCCACTAGGCGTCATCGTACTCGCCGCGATTAAAGCGCCTTTGGCTCGAACAAAAGTTAACCACGAAAGGTCAACAGACCCTAGGTTACAAGCCTTGTATTAGAAGCTCAGGGTGGCCGCTGCGCGCAGGTTACGCCCTTCGCCCAGGCTGACATCGCTGTAGCTGCCTCCTGCCAGGTAGTGGGTATCCAGCAGGTTTTCCAGGTTGAGCCGCAGGCTGAGTTCGCTGCCGCCCAGGCGGGTACGATAGGAGGCACCGGCATCCAGACGGAGATAGCCCTCTTTGATCATGGCGTTGGGGGCGGCAATGGACTGGTCGTTCTGCACCACCTCGCCCAGGTTGGCATAGCGATCGCCTTCGTAGATCAGGCCCAGGTTCAGGGCAAAGCCTTCGCTCACCTGGTAGCGCGACCAGAGGCTGGCGCTCCACTCCGGTGCATCGATGGGGATCAGCCCCTGATACTCGTCATGTTCGATGTACTTGGCGTCCAGGTACATCATGGAGCTCATCACGAACCATTGCTCGGCCAACCGGCCCTGAGCCGCCAACTCCAATCCGCGATGGCGCTGTTTGCCACCCTGGGTGGTAACGGTGTCAAACTCGGGATCATCCGGCAGGGTTTGGCTCAGGGTAAAGCCGCTCTTCTCAATATTGAACAGGGCCCCGGTGAGCAGCAAGCGTCCATTGGAGAGCTCCCATTTGCCCCCCAGCTCCCAGGAGCGCGCCAGCTCCGGATCCAGATCCAGGCCAAAGTTGGCGTCGGCTTGATCGGTGATCGCACCCTGGGGCTCAAAGCTTTCGGCATAGTTGACATAGAGGCTGGCATCGGGGTGGGGATGGAAGATCACACCGGCCCGGGGCAGAAACGCCTGGTTGTCGCCGCCAGCCTCTTCTTTACTCATCCTGTCGTAGCGTCCTCCCAGTAGCAGTTGCCAGTGATCGCCCAGGGTGATCAGATCCTGCAGGTAGATGCCGTAGTACTGATACTCTGTTGCTGGCCCCTTGTCGATCCGGTGAAAATCGAGGTCGGGTCGTTGACTCACCGGCGTACCAACCGTGACCCTGGTCCAGCTACCGGTATCGCGGCGGGTTTGGTAGAAGTACTCCAGGGCATTGGCACCGATCAGCAGTTGATGCTGAAGCCCGCCGAGCTGCACTTGGCCGGTGAGATCGGCGTAGTAGGTGGTGAACCGCCAGTCATCCTCCCGATCAAAGGCGCGATATTGATAGCTTTGCGTGTCGGCCTCGTACCGTTCGTAGCTGGGGGATGAATCGAAGCGCTGACGGTAGAAGTTTTGCTGGTTGTAACCTGTGTGCAGATCCCAGTGATCCCCCAGGTAGAGGGTGAGATCCAGGCCATAGTTATCGATCTCGTTATCGGTAAAGGACCAGGGCATGTCCCAGATCTGACGGTCATCGCCGATCACCTTGCCCTCGCCATCGAGCCAGGCACCCCGATCGATCCCGGCTTTGTCCTGAGTGCGGTCGGCATGGACGGCGACCTGCCCCCATGAGCCCAGATCGGCCTCCAGATTGAGATACCCCAGAAAGCGGTCACGCTCGTTATGCTCACCGTCCTGATAGCGGCGCCAGTAGCGACTGTCCTGCTTTACCAGCACGGTGCGATAGCGCAGGGCGCCCTGCTCATCGAGCCGGCCCCCCCCGTCAAGCTGGTAGCGGGTCCCGCCCTGATCGTCGATGTCGGCCGCCAGGGATAAGGATCTCTGATGGGTTGGCTTCTTGGTGACCATATTGACGAGCCCGCCGGGCGCGGACTGACCATAGAGCATGGAGGAGGGGCCTTTCAGTACCTCGATCCGATCCAGGGTCTCCATCGGCTGCACATAGTGGGACCAGTGCTGGTGACCATTGCGCAGGTAGCCGTTGCCGGAGTTGAGCTCAAAGCCACGCAGGTTAAACACCTCCCGGTTCCATTTGCGGGAGCCGGCGGTGATGGAAGCATCGTTGCCCAGGACTTCACCCAGGGTGGTGGCCAATTGTTCATCGATGACGATCTCCGGGATCACCGAGACCGATTGCGGTGTGCTCAGCAGAGGAATGTCGCCCCGCAGGGCGCCGCTGGCGTTATCGGGTTTGTAGTCGTCAAACGACTGGCCGCGTACCGTCAGCGTTTCGATCGGTGCTGCCGCCAGGACCATGGGGCTGCTGAGCAGGGTGATCAGGGTAATGGCGACGGAGTGGGGGTACAGCATGGAAGCGCCCTCTCAAATGGGAATGATAGTCAGTTGCACAAGTTGGTCGCCAAGTTAATTGAGAATGATTCTTAATGCAATCCATTGTTCATGGCCGTGTTCAGGTAGAAAGGGCTGAAAAGTCAGAACAAATTGGGTCATGTTTGCTGATCCAAGGCATTAAACGATTGAGGTTGAGGGGAGCTGCGCCATTTTCTGGTGCGGATCGATCGGGGCCTGGGAAGTGAAAATGTCGATCCAGATCACACTTATTGAGGGGGTTTGGATCGGAAACCGGCTGAAATGGCGCCTTTGAACCGGCAAAAACGTGTCAACCGGCATAGCCTTACACAATAAACTCAGGCGGGAGCATGGATGGACATTGAGACGATCGCCGGGGCCATTACCCCTTTTGCCTGGCAAGATCTGCTGACGGCCCTGTTGTGCGGAGGGCTGGTGGGATTTGAGCGTCAGTCCCGGGGGAAAGCGGTGGGGATCCGTACCTCGGCCCTGGTGGTACTGGGCACCCACTGGTTTATGGTGGCGGCAATCGCAGTGAGCGGCCCGGCGACGGATCCTTCTCGGATCGTCGGTCAGGTGGTGACGGGGATCGGCTTTCTCGGTGCTGGGGTCATGATGACCCGTAAGGGCGAGGTCCACGGTTTGACCACGGCGGCCACCATCTGGGCGTTGGCGGCCATCGGCGTGTGCCTCACTGTGTTTAGCCCGGCTGTGGCGATCAGCCTGTCGCTGATCCTGGTGGCGGTCCTCTGGGGCGTTGATCTGTTGGAGATCCTGTCAAATCGAGTACGTGGTGGGGTGTTGTCCCGGTTTGCCGCATTGAAGCAGCATCTGACGAACCCCTCCAACGAGTCAAAGGACGATTAGTACCGGCTCGGCCGATTCAGTGCGGTAAAAAGTAGTCAGCCGATGGGGATCCCCTTAACCTGGCGGCCTGAGCCTGATAGGATCCGCCGGTTAACAAGAAGACTGACAGGATCCCGCCTTGAGCAACGCCAATCCCTTTTCCCCCCAAGAGCTTGTCCACTGTATGGCGAGCGATGCGGCGACCATTCGCAAGCGCCTTGCCGGCATGAAGAAGATCAAGGACGTCGACAAACGGTCCGCCATCACCGAGCAGCTGGTTGCGCTAAAGGAGCAAAGCCAGCAGCGGGTGGCCCAGCGCACCATCGATCTGCCGAAGATCGTCTATCCGGATCTGCCGGTGTCAGAGCGTCGCGAGGAGATCGCCGAGGCGATCGCTAACCATCAGGTGGTGATCGTGGCCGGCGAAACCGGTTCGGGGAAGACCACCCAGCTGCCCAAGATCTGCATGGAGCTGGGGCGGGGCACCCGGGGGATCATTGGGCACACCCAGCCGCGGCGTCTGGCGGCCCGGGCGGTAGCCAGCCGGGTGGCCGAGGAGCTGCAGTCCGAGTTGGGCCAGCATGTCGGCTTTAAGGTGCGCTTTGCCGATAAGACCTCAAAAGAGAGCTACGTCAAGTTGATGACCGACGGGATCCTGCTGGCGGAGATCCAGCACGACCGTTGGTTGGATCAGTACGATACCCTGATCATCGATGAGGCCCACGAACGCAGCCTTAACATCGATTTTATTCTGGGCTACCTCAAGGAGTTGCTGCCCCGGCGGCCGGATCTTAAGGTGGTGATCACCTCGGCAACCATTGATGTCGATCGCTTCTCCCGTCACTTCGACGGGGCGCCGGTGATCGAGGTTTCCGGCCGAACCTACCCGGTGGAACAGCGTTATCTGCCTCTGGTGCGTGATGACGGACCTGACATGGATCTCATGGAGGGCATTTTTGCCGCGGTGGATGAACTGTGTGCCGAAGGGCCGGGGGATATCCTCATCTTTATGAACGGCGAACGGGAGATCCGCGATGCCGCCGATGCCCTGAGCCGTCGCAACCTGCGGGATACGGAGATCTTGCCTCTGTATGCCCGTTTGTCCCACAGCGAGCAGGCGCGGATCTTCTCCGGTCACGCCGGCCGGCGTATCGTGCTCTCCACCAACGTGGCCGAGACCTCGCTGACGGTGCCGGGCATTAAATATGTGATCGATCCCGGGACCGCGAGGATCAGCCGTTACAGCTACCGCACCAAGGTGCAGCGTCTGCCCATTGAGCCGGTGTCCCAGGCCAGCGCCAACCAGCGCGCGGGCCGTTGTGGCCGGGTCTCCGAAGGGATCTGTATCCGCCTCTACTCCGAGGAGGATTACCTGGGTCGACCCGAGTTTACCGATCCGGAGATCCTGCGCACGAACCTGGGCTCGGTGATCCTGCAGATGCTCAACCTGGGGCTCGGCGATATTGCTGCCTTCCCCTTCGTCCAGCCGCCGGATAACCGCCATATCAACGATGGCATGAACCTGCTGGTGGAGCTGGGTGCCATCACGGTGCACAAGGGGCTGCCGAAGATGACCAAGTCGGGTCGTCAACTGGCTCGCCTGCCCATCGATCCCCGCCTGGCACGCATGGTGCTGGAGGCCAAGGGGCAGGGCTGTGTCAACGAGGTGATGGTGATCGTCTCGGCCCTCTCCATCCAGGATCCCCGGGAGCGTCCCATGGATCGCCAGCAGGCATCGGATGAGAAACACAGCCGGTTCGTCGACAAGGACTCGGATTTCATCGCCTACCTGAACCTGTGGGATTACCTGAGGGAGCAGCAGAAGGCGCTCTCCTCCAGTGCCTTCCGGCGCCTGTGCAAGAGCGAGTTCCTCAACTACATGAGGGTGAGGGAGTGGCAGGATCTCTACTCGCAAATTCGCCAGAGCCTGAACGATCTCGATATCCACATCAGCCTGGGTGAGCGGGCGGGATACGATCAGATCCACCAGGCACTGCTGTCCGGGTTGCTGTCCCACATCGGCCAGAAGGAGGCGGATGGCAGCTTCAAGGGTGCCCGCAACGCCAAGTTTTACGTCTTCCCGGGCTCCAAGCTGGCCAAGAAGCCGCCCAAGTGGCTGATGGCCGCCGAGCTGACCGAAACCAGCCGGCTGTTTGCCCGCACCGTGGCCAAGATCAACCCGGACTGGGTGGAGTCGCTGGCGGGCCATCTGGTGAAGAAGAGCCACAGCGAGCCGCACTGGGAGAAGAAACCTGGCTCTGTGGTGGCCTCCGAGCAGGTGAGCCTGTTTGGCCTGATCATCGTCCCCGGCCGCAAGGTGCAGTTCGGGCCCATCGATCCCATCGAGTCCCGCCAGATCTTCCTGCGCGAAGCCCTGGTGAACGGTGAGCTGGGCCTGAATGAGCCCTTCCTCAAGCGCAATATGGATTTGCTGGACGAGGTCGAGACGTTGGAGCACAAGTCCCGTCGCCGCGATATTCTGGTGGACGATGAGATCCTGCGCGCCTTCTATGACGAGCGGGTGGGTGAGGGCGTCTATACCCGCCAGTTGTTCCAGGGCTGGTGGAACAAGGCCAAGCGTGAGAACCGGGATCTGCTCGACTTCACCAAGTCGGAGCTGATGAAACGGGACGCAGACCATATCGGCGAGCAGGACTTCCCGGATTTTTGGACCCAGCAGGGCATAACTCTGCCGCTCTCCTACCAGTTTGAGCCGACGGCCGAGGACGATGGTGTCTCCCTGCACCTGCCTATCGCCCTGCTTAACCAGTTCGAGCCACAGGGGTTTGACTATCTGGTGCCGGGCCTGCGCCATGAGTTGGTGGTGGCATTGATCAAAACCCTGCCCAAGGCGCTGCGCCGACAGTTTGTTCCGGCGCCCAATTATGCCTCGGCGGCGCTGGCCAATATCACGCCGTTTGAAATGCCCCTGCTCGAGGCCCTGTGCAAGCAGTTTTTGCGCATGTCCGGCACCAAGTTGACGCCGGAGGACTTTGTCCTGTCGGATCTTCCCCGCCACCTGGTGTTCAACTTTAAGGTGGAGGACGACAAAGGCAAGGTGCTGGCCCAGGGGCGGGATCTTTTGGCACTGAAGGAGTCCCTCAAGGGCAAGGTTAAGCAGGTGATCGCCAAGGTGGCGGACTCAGGCATTGAGCAGTCGGGCCTGACCGACTGGACCCTGGGTGACTTGCCACAAAGCTATGAGCAAAAGCGTGGTGCCTACACCGTCAAGGCGTACCCGGCCCTGGTGGACGAGGGGGAGAGCGTGGCGGTGAAGCTGTTTGACAGCGAAGAGAAGGCGGTGGGTGCCAACCGTGCCGGCCTGCGTAAGCTGCTGCTGATCAACGTCCCCAATCCGGTGAAATACCTGCAGCAGAAACTGCCCAACAAGTCCAAGCTGGCGATGTATTTCAACCCCTTTGGTCGGGTCGACCTGCTGATCGCCGACTGCATCGATGCGGGGATCGATCAGATCCTGGCGACGCATCATTTGGGCGTGTCCAATGAGCAGAGTTTCGTCGCGGCCCGGGAGCGAGTGCGGGCGGATCTGGGCGATACCGTGGTGGCGATTGGCACCAAGGTGGAAGCGGTGCTGACCGCCTGGGGCGCCATTAAGAAGCGGCTCAAGGGCAAGATCACCCTGGATATGGCTTTTGCCCTGTCGGATGTTCAGGCTCACCTGGATCGCCTGGTCTACAAGGGCTTCGTGGCTGATACCGGTTGGGACAAGTTGGACGATTTAGTGCGCTACCTGAAAGCCGTGGAGCGACGTCTGGAGAAACTGCCGGCGGATCCTCAACGGGATAAGCTGCAACTGCTGAAGATCCAGAAGGTCGAACAAGCCTATCAGGAGGCGCTGAAAAAAGTGCCCAAAGGTCAGTCGGTGCCCGAGGCGCTGACGGAGATCCGCTGGATGCTCGAGGAGTACCGGGTCTCCTGTTTTGCCCAGACGCTGGGGACCAAGTATCCCATCTCGGATAAGCGGATCCTGAACGCCTTGAAGGCGCTGTAGGACACAGTCCGCTTTGATACAAGTAAAAGGAAGCCTGTTGGCTTCCTTTTTTGATGATTGAGAGAGACGGTTTTTGGAAAAATCATCTAAGGCACACCATGCTTAGTCTTGCTTGGTTTGTTCTGAACCTCACGGTCTAAACCGCGCTCAACGGCGAAACACAAGGATGGGTTTCCTATGTTTTCTTTCAAGGATCTGCGTTTTAGTATCAAATTGGCCATAGGTTATGGTGCGATTCTCCTGTTAACGGCTGCTATTGCCGTCATCGTCTACTTCGAAGTGCAACGTATGATCGAATCTTCTCGTTGGGTGAACCACACCTATGAGGTGATCCGTGTGGCTGAAGGAGCCGGGGCCGCCATGGTGGATATGGAAACCGGACAACGGGGCTATATGCTTACCGGCGATGAGAGTTACCTGGAACCCTATCGACGGGGTGAGCGACAATTTGACGACCAAGTCGTACGAGGCGCTCGGCTTACGACGGACAATCCGCAACAGGTGGCCCGTTGGGAAGAGATCCGCAGATTGAAGGCACGCTGGGTGCAAGAGGTGGCTGAGCAGGAGATGGCATTGCGGCGCGAAGTCACTCTGGGAGCGGAGGCTCAGTCCCATTTTCGTCAGATCTCGTCGAGGACGTTGGGAAAGACATTATTTGATGAGATCCGCCAACGATTGAATACGTTGGAAAGCCCCCTGGAGAAAGGCAGTGAGGCCCACTGGTTGATGAGCCAATTGACTCTCGAACTGGTGAACATTGAAACCGGACAGAGAGGGTTTCTGCTGACCGGAAAGGAGGCGTCTTTGGAGCCCTTCCATCGGGGACAAGCGGCGTTTGAACGCGTGCGAACCCGACTGCAAGGCATGGCTGTAATCGAGTCGGATGGCTTGGAGCAATTGAATCTGCTGGTGCAACGCTGGCTTGAAGAGGCCGCCAAGCCGGAGATTGAAGCGCGCCGGGCGGTGAACGAGCATCCTACCACCATTGAGGATCTGGCGTTGATGGTTCGTTCGGGCCAGGGTAAGCGCTTGATGGATCAGATCCGCAGTCAGCTCAATGACTTGGTTTCAATGGAAGAGACACTGATCAGCCAGAGGGTCGAGGCACAACACGCCTCGGCAGAGCACACTCTCTATTTCTCGATGCTCAGTACTCTATTGGCGATCGGTTTTGGTGCCGGGATAGGTTTTTGGGTAACCCGCAGTGTGGTGGGGCCCCTGAAACAGGCCAGTAGCGTGATTGCCGGGATCGCTCAGGGAGATTTGACTCGAAGAACCCAGCTGTCCCATCAGGATGAAATCGGGCAGATGGGCTGCAGTGTCGACGCATTCGTTGGGGCTTTGCAGGGTAAGATGGAGCAGATCAACGACTCCAGTGTGCAATTGAGCAATGCATCGGAACAGATGGCGGCCGTAACGGAGCAAACCAGTCGTTGCATGACAGAGCAGCAGGCGGCCACGGAACAGGTCGCATCGGCGGTTAATGAGATGGCGTCAACGGCACGGGAGGTCTCTCGTAATGCAATCGAGGCCAATAATGCGGCAGAGTCTGCCGATCAGGAGGCATTGGGGGGCCAAGAGGTGGTTGCCAATACCATTTCGGCCATTGAAGATCTGGCCAATGAGGTGGAGGGATCCTGTCAGGTTATCGAGCAACTGCGTCATGATGGTGAAAACATTGGCACCGTCCTGGATGTGATCAAGGGGATCGCAGAGCAAACTAACCTGTTGGCGCTCAATGCGGCAATCGAGGCGGCTCGGGCGGGCGAGCAGGGGCGGGGCTTTGCGGTGGTAGCGGATGAAGTCCGGACGTTGGCGATGAAAACGCAGAGCTCGACGAAGGAGATCGAAGCCCTTATTGATGCGTTGCAAAGCGGTGCGGCGCGTTCAGTCGCCGTGATGGAACATAGCCGTGATAATGCGAGGACGACGGTCGCTCAGGCGCAAAAAGCGGGCATTCGACTCGAGGCCATTACCAGCAAGGTCAGTTGCATCCTGCAGATGAATACTCAGATAGCGACGGCGGCCGAGCAGCAGAGCATGGCCGTGGAAGAGATAAATCGAAGCGTGGTTAACATTCAGCATATCTGTGAGCAGACCAACGAGGGAGCCAGACAAAGTGCCGCTGCCAGTCGCAAGGTGTCAGAGCTTGGAGGAGGGCTGAAAGCCTTGGTTGAGCAGTTTAGGCTGAGTTGAAGTGGCCGTCGATCCGGGCTGCGATGATTGCAGTGGCTGAGGCGAGGAAGTTAAGGGTTTCTCGGCGGCTTAAAGATAAAAACAGGGAGGTTTTCAAGATCTGTTTGGCAGATTACAATGCGTCTGAGTCCTGAATTTTGTTATGGAAAACGCTGTAGATGACGCCTGCCTTACCTGCGCTTCAACACGATCCTCACTCTTCACCCGTCATTGCTATCGTTGGCGCCGGCGTTGCCGGTGCCACCATTGCGCTGAAGCTCGCTCAGAGGCATCGATGCAAGGTGGTATTGCTCGAAAAGGGCGAGAGTGTGGTCAACGGACCACCGATCTGCCATCTTCACGCGGGGGGCAATTTGTATCGGGAGATCCCGGAGTCGGAGTGTCTGGTCCTGTTGGAGCAATCGATAGAGACACTCAAGTTTTATCCCCATTGTGCCAATATCCGGCCAACGGTGATCGCAGTACCCACTCGAGATCCGGGTACGGTTGAGGAGTTGTTACCTCGTCTTACTCAGCTTCAGGCTCACTACCAGAAGCTGGTGAATGATGATCCCGCGAATCGGGTTCTGGGGGCACCCGAAGAGTACTTTCGTCTCTATGAGCGAGAGGCGATGGAGGCTCTGGCGAAGCAACCGCTGCCCGAGCGCCCGATGACGGCGGATGACTGGATGATCCCCCTGGCGCGAGAGCTGGATATGAACCGGGTCAAATGGCCTTTGATCCAGGTACAGGAGTACGGCCTCAGCGTCTTCCGACTGGCGGCGAATGCGATGCTAGCCCTCAAAAGCTTGGATAATTGCCAGTTGATGCTGGGCACGCGGGTGACCCAGGTTAAGGAGCAGGGTGGCGGTTGGCGGATTGCTTTTGAACAACAACAGCACCGGGGAAGTATTCAGGTGGATTACCTGATCAATGCTTGCGGATTTCGAAGCGGCGAGTTGGATGATCTGATCGGCAAGAAACGCCAGCGCCTGGTGGAGTTTAAGGCCGCTTATGTCACGCACTGGCCAGAGGCTCAGGGCCACTGGCCGGAAGTGATCTTCCATGGCACCCGGGGAACGGATCAGGGAATGGCCCAGTTTACCCCATACGCCGATAACTACTTTCAGCTCCATGGCATGACCAAGGCCATCACCCTGTTCGAGCAGGGACTCAGTGCCAGTGGGGAGATCAGTGCCCAGCCCAAGCTACCACGTGTATTGGCACAAAAGCTGGAACTGGGGTGGGATACTTATACCGCCGCCCGCCGCAGTCGTAATGCCATCAACCATTTAGCCTATTTCTTGCCCGCCTTTGGTGCGGCGGAGATTGGGGGTAAGCCCCTATACGGGGCGCAGCAGATCCCAGGTGAAAACCCTGAGTTACGGGCTGCCGATGTCTCTTTTTGTGGACCGAATTACGCTCGTGCCGAAATCGTTAAAGCAAATTCGGCGCTGGCGGTGGCGGCGGCCATTGAAAACCGGTTGATGACGTTGGGCTGGCTGGAGGCGAAGGCTAAGCCCTGCCTGACACCTGTGCTGTTGGCCGAAGACGTGGAAGCCGCTGCCTGTAATCTTGCCGGTCAGAGACGTTATCCCAATGCACTGGCCCGGCGGGTTGGGACCAGTGATCGGTAGGGAGATGGTTGGTTGAGCCTTGATCTGGATCAACTCTTTTCCTTGCTCTTTAGGCGCACCGCACCCATATAAGTAATGAGGTTCAGGAGATATGGTTAAGGAGGTGGATCATGCGTCGAGGATTCCCCAGCCTGTTTGGCCATAGCCGTGCTATGGACCCCTGGCGCAATGACTTTGGCAGTCTGTTTGAGCAGTTAGATCAGTTCTGGCCCTTTGGTGTCAAAGAGGGTCAGGGTCAAGGTAGGTTGATCCCGGCCGTGGACGTTCGTGAGCTGGACGATCTGCTTGAGATCACCGCTGATCTGCCCGGGCTGGCCGAAGAGGATATTGAGTTGCAATGTTATGGCGATCGCCTGTTACTGAAAGCCGAGCGCAAAAGTGAACACAAGGAGGAAAAGGAGAAGGGCTATCAGGTTGTAGAACGCAGTTATGGCACGTACCAACGTGTTGTTCCTTTGCCCTTTACCGTCACCGACAACGCCAATATTCGCGCCAATTACCGTGATGGTGTATTAAAAGTGATGATCCCGAAGCCGGCTGAAGCACAAGCTCAGCAAAAACCTATCCGGATCAACTTTGAGCACTAGTACGGTGTTCGTATCAACGCCCGGGCAATGACTCGGGCGTTGTTGTTTTGCGGGGAAAATGACAACGTTTAAGATCGCTTTTTCATTCAAACTGGTCGCCTTTCTATCTTATCTTGTGCGCGCAGGTGCAGTCCCTGATCCCCCCCGTGAGAGTAATGCCTTTCACGGCGCAGATGCGCCAAAGGGACTGGGCTGGTAGACTGGGCGTTTGTCAGTCAAGGAGAAGCTTCTTCGTGCGTCATCTGTTGTATCTTTTGCTTGCATTTACCTTGCCTCTGCAGGCGGCCATCTATTCGGCACCCCAAGCTCAAAGCCGTTTGATCGGTTTTGCCATGGAGCACAGGGTGGAGCAAGGTCAATCCCTCGATGCGATCGCCCAGCAATACAATATGGGGCTGCTCGGACTGATAGCGGCCAATCCTGAGGTTGATCCCTTGTTGCCGACACCCGGCAGTTTGGTTAAGTTACCCTCTCAGATCCTGTTGCCGGATGTGGAGCGGGTTGGCATAGTGGTGAACATCGCCGAGCTGAGATTGTATTACTTCGAAAATGCCCGGCAGCGGGTACATGTCTATCCAATTGGAATCGGTGTTATTGGTCGGGAAACGCCCATCGGTCTGACTCGGGTGAGCCAGAAACGCAAAGACCCCACTTGGACGCCTACCGCGACAACCCGACGCAACTGGTTCGCTGAAAATGGCGTAGAGCTGCCGAGAGTTGTTCCACCAGGGCCGGATAATCCCTTGGGTCACAGGGCGTTGCGTCTGGGTTTTGGCAATGGGGAATACTTGATCCACGGTACGAACCAGGATTTTGGCATCGGCATGCGGGTATCTGCCGGGTGTATTCGTTTGCGCCCCGACGACATTGAGCACCTGTTTGACATGGTGCGGGTAGGGGAGCCAGTTCGGGTGATCAACGAACCGGTAAAGCTGTCCGAAGAGATCGATGGATGGTACATCGAGGTTCATGAGCCCCTGTCTGGAGATGTTGAGCTGGACCGAGCTGACAAGTCTCTAGAACTCAGTGAAGAGATTCTGCAGCAGCTGGATGCACTGCCCGGCTCTCCCCAGCGTCTTCAACAGTTGCTTGAGGAGCAAAGCGGTTTGCCCATGCGTTTGTTATGAAACGGAATGAAAACAAAAGGCTCGCCAATGGCGAGCCTTTTTTACATGGTATTCGTCGTTACTTTTTACGGTAACCGGATGCCATGTTATCGATACGGGCGTTGGCACGCGCCGCTTCTTCTTGTGCTTCCATTGCGGCCGCTTTCGCATCATTGATGTTACTGTTCATGGCAGCGTGCTGTGAGCTCAGGTTACCCACTTGATCAGCCAGAGCATCAACCTTATTTGACAGAGCGTCAACTTGGGCTTCGAGATCTGCGGTGTTTGCACAACCAAACAGCAAACCACTCATGGCGAGACCGACCAACAGTTTTGCTTTCATATCCTCTCCTTAAATTCGGTACAGCGACGAACGACGGCAGTAAGGAATGCGATTCATACGAGGCCGTCGCGCCGTAAAGTATGGCATAAAAGTAAGCCGACTCAAGGTTGGCATACCTGATAAGTCTTTGCCAACAAAAAGTTTTGCTTAGATCTGATGCAAAAGGCATAAAGATAAAACGTTTTACTATGGCGATCTTTGCTGGCTCGGGTCTCAGGGAATCACATAGACGCCGACTGCGACGCAGTGGCAGGCAGCCCCTCCCAGTACAAAGAGATGCCAGATGGCGTGAGTATAGGGCCTATGTTTCGCCGCATAGAAGAGAGTTCCCAGGCTGTAGCTCAATCCACCACTGAGTAGCAGGATAAAGCCTGGTAGTGCCAGTACATGGTACAACTGCCAGATCACTACCAAGCTGGCCCAGCCCATGGCAAGGTAAGTTAAAAGCGCAAGCTTCTTGAAGCGATCGATAAAGAAGGCTTTGAACAGGACACCCGCGCCGGCTAATAGCCAGATCAGCGCCAACAAACCCAGTGACAACTCGCTGTTAACGGCGATCAGCATGAAAGGCGTGTAGCTGCCGGCAATCAAGAGGTAGATGGCACAATGGTCGAGTCGTTTAAACATCGCTTTGGCTTGTTGGTGAGACACTGCGTGATAAAGGGTAGAGCAGAGAAACAGCAGGATCATGCTGCTGCCATAAACGCTGATCCCTGCAAGCTCACCGGGAGACAGGACAGGGATCCCTTTGGCAAGCATCAGGGTAAACCCCACGATCGCAGCAGCGACGCCTAAACCGTGTGATACGGCATTGGCGATCTCCTCTCCCTGTGAATAGGCACGGACGGTCATAGTGCTTCCTTTCAGAACTTTTTGGGTCATCTTACCAGTAAATTTTGAGCGAACAAGTGTGCGCTCAAATTTCTTTTCGGCACTCAAGGCTGGGTCGAGTCATGACTGAGTGAGTTGATGCTTGGGTGTCATCGAGCAGGGCAAAGGTCGCCTGGTGTCGCTACGTTTTATCCAGCTTGTTGTATCTTCACCAGGGCGGAGCCCCCTTTGGTTGTCATCAAGCCGTGTGACATAAGCCAAAAGTCCTTAATGCCAAAGGTAAATAAGGGTTTCTGTAATGACTGGAGTGAACATATCACTTTTAGACTGGGTTAGGATGGGGCCATGATTTTTGACGATCCTCGTTCGATAATGTGGGCGCGAGTTACCATTCGATTTATTCTTTCGGCACTGGTGTTGCTGTCTGTGTATGCCCTGTCGACCAATCAAAGTGATGAGGCGTTAACGCTCCTCTGCTGGCATAGCCTGTTTGGACACTTCTTGCTCTACGGTACGCTAACCGTATTGGCTAATTTTGCGTTTTCGTTCCAGTGTATTCACGCGTTTTTGCCTTTGCCTAAAGGGGCGATGGTGATTGGCGCCATCGCCCTGTTTGAAGAAGTGATGATGTTTGCGTTACAGCAAAGCTTTACTTTTGAGTTGGATATCTTGGCGGATCTGTGCGGGATCCTGGCTGGCTGCCTGGTTTCGGCTTATTTGGTTCACCGCTTGAAGGTCTAATCTGCTTTACGGTCTACCTCAACAGTTCGATCAAGTGGTGGCTCTCGAGTATTGTGAGTTTTCCTCCGGGGTAGCCGGCGCCAGTGTCGAGCCAGATCCGGTTACCATGGCTGCGCAGCATGGCTTGTGGTGTATGACCCGTCACCAGTACATCGATGCCAAGAACGGGGGAGGGGTAGTCTCCTCTGTTCATCTTGCTCAGCATCTGGCGGGACCACTGACAGATCGCCCACTCCTCTTGGCTGAGGCCTGCAACGCAGCGTTGACGAAAGGCTGGCCAGCTGTTGCCGGGCAACTCGGCGTGGACCACGCCTATGGTAGCGAGCCGTGTTTGGATCTCCAGTGCAAGGGGCAAGTGGGGCAGCAGCGCCAAGCCTTCTGACGCCACTCTCTCTTGCTGGCCTGGCGGCAACTTGGCAAACCACTTTCCTCCGGCGTTGAGCCAGAAGTTCATCTCCTCTTCTCCTCCCTGCAGGGCGTTGAGCATCATCCACTCGTGATTGCCCTGAACGGCGAAGAACCAGGGCTGCCTGAGTAGGCCCAGGCAAGCGGGGCTGTCAGGACCGCGATCGATCAGGTCGCCCACACAGATCAGGCAGTCACCTTCATCGGGGTTAAACCCTTGTTGACGAAGTGCCTGCTGTAACCGGGCATACTCACCATGAAGATCGCCGACAAAGAAAACGCGCTCGCTGCAGGTAAGGGTTTTAAATGGACTCATCACTCTAAGGCTATATCACTCTCTGAAAGAGGGCGACAAAAGCTTCATCGCGATTTGTGGGAAAGCCCCCGCTCGCGATTGCCGCCATGGTGCTCAGCTTGTCCGACTTCTGGGGTCGCCCTGGCGGGGAAATGCCTTTCGCGGTTCATCAAGGGGGTTCGCCCCGTTGGTGTGGTACCGCGCGGGCAGCATTTGTGCCGCGACAGCTGGGATGCTGATGAGCCACTAACACAAGGGCTGCTGCCGGATGCGCGCTTTGCCCTGACGCCTCTGAGCCTTCATTGGGGGCATATCCTTAATTCCACCCGGTGCGGCAGGGGCCCGGCCAGAGTCGGCTTGATGACGGCGCGGTTCCTGCTTTTTTAAAAAGACCGGCTACGGCATTCCTGCCCCCACTGGCCTTTCGGGCCATCCAGGCTTTCTCCCTTGCCTTGCAGGGCTTCACTCGGGCATTAAGCCGCTGGGCACCCGGTGCGATCTGTCATGGGGTAAAGAGGGCAGGATCGCCCAAAAGGCGGTTATTTGGAGGAAACCGTCATTCCTCGGAGATCCGTGAAGCAATAAGTAAAAGCTGTTTGGAGCAAAAGGGCGTCATTTCCCGGGCGGGAAGCCAAGTGAAAAACTGTGGCCTGTGACTAGGAAGCGGTTGTGGCCATGGGGTACTCTTTACCCTTAAATTTCAAAGTTTTTACATGTAAGTTCACTCATGACGGATAGCCCAATGAACAGGATTAAGACGCTGACGATCTCTGCCTTGACCATGGCCCTCGCTGGCTGTGCCTTGGCCCCATCGTCTTCGGCACCTCAGATCAATAATGTGATCTTTATGATCGGTGACGGCATGGGCCCGGCCTATGTGACGGCACACCGCTATGATGTGGCGGGACGGCCCGGCAAAGTGGTCGAACCGACCGTGTTTGATGAGCTGATGGTTGGGGCGGCCGCCACCTATCCGGGTAAGAACACCTTCGTGACCGATTCCGCCGCCTCGGCTACGGCATTGGCCTCCGGCGTGAAAACCTATAATGGTGCCGTCGGAGTGGATCTGGACAAGCTGCCGGTGCGTTCCATGCTGGAGCAAGCCAGAGAGGCGGGGATGAGCACAGGGGTTGTGGCAACGTCACAGGTGAACCATGCGACCCCCGCCGGTTTTGTCGCCAACGTGGCCAAACGCAGCATGTACGACATCATCGCCGAGCAGTACGTCCATAAGCGCATTGCCGATAAGACCATGCTGGATCTGATGATCGGTGGCGGTCAGCGCTACTTCTCCCGGGATGAGGGTGGACTGGCTGATCAGCTGCAACAGAAGGGCTGGCAGCAGGCCTGGGACATGGAGCAGATGCAGCAGCTGGATAAGCTGCCGGCCATGGCCCTGATGGCGGATACGGGCCTGCCCTTTGCCATCGATACCGACTACCCCAATCGACTGGAGCTGATGACCGATAAGGCGCTGGAGCTGCTTTCTGCTCGTGACGAAGGCTTCTTCCTGATGGTGGAGGGCAGTCAGATCGACTGGTGTGGTCACGCCAATGACATCCGTTGTGCTCTGGGCGAGATGCATGATTTTGCCAAGGCGATCGAGCGGGCCAAGGCTTTTGTCGATGAAAATCCGGATACCCTTCTGGTGATCACGGCCGATCACTCGACCGGCGGGCTGACCCTGGGCGCTCAAGGCAAATACCGCTGGCTGCCAACGGTGATCAACCAGGTTCATCGTACCTCCGGATACATTGCCGGGCAGATGCTTGAGGAGCCTGAGCTGGAAATCGCCGAGATCTGGTCACGTCATGCCGATCTGGTCCTGACCGAGCAGGACCTGGCCGAGCTGGAACTGGCCCGTCAGCAGCAATTGGCGGGCGAGCATAATTATGCCCTGTCCAATGCCATCTCTAAGGTGGTGGCCCATCACTCCTACACCGGATGGACCACCCATGGACACACAGGTGTCGATGTGAACGTGATGGCTTATGGCGCGGGGGCCGATGCCTTTATCGGCTATCAGGACAATACCGACATTGCTAAGAAGATCATGGCGGCCATTGAGGCTCGCTGAGCACCCGCTTGGATACAACGGCCTGCAGAGATGCGGGCCGTTTTTCATTGGGCTGAGCTCGGCCAACCCTTATACCTCAGGTTTTGAGTCTCTTGTCCGGTATTGAACTGGGCAGCTAGGCGTTTGCCGGTGCCCGCTGGCGGGGATCCTGGCGGTAATAGGCCTGAAGCTGGCGATACCAGTCGGGGAAAGCCTGGAACAGGCGATGGGGCAGGGTAAAGAATGCTTCAGAGCTGACCGCAAAAAACTCGTCGTCGCTTTCCAGGGCATAGGGATCCATAGGTAGGGCTTGTAGCCTTTGCTCGTCGTCCCCACAGGCAGCCAGGGCCTGCTCCAGTCCCGCCTTGGCGTGTGCCAATGTCCGTTGCCAATCGTTTAGCCGAGCCAGGGGGAGAGGAGGGCAGCCATTGATCTCGCCGCTGGCCATATCGAGCTTATGAGCCAGTTCGTGGATCACCAGGTTAAAGCCACTCCAGTCGCCACAGTGTGCCAGATCTTCGAGGGAAAAGAGTACCGGCCCCTGTTCCCAGGCTTCGCCGATCAAAAGGCCGGGTTGATCATGCACCAGGCCATACTGATCCTGATAGGGGCTGGGGGTGACAAATTCATCGGCGTAGAAGCGCACTTCATAGAAAGTGGCATAGCAGTCCAGTCCTGAGCTTAGCTCCAGAACCGGCAGCGCGGCCATCAGGGAGGTCCTGATACAGGTGGGTTCATCCAGTATGCCTTCCACCACGACAAAACGTTTCTGCTTAAGGAACTGTTGACCCAGGGCGATCAGTCGCTGGCTTTGTAGGGGGGTGAGTCCATGCAAGATCGGGAGCCGTCGGAGATAACTCCGCCACATTCGCTCACGGGATTTTTCATCGATTCTGCGACGATGTGTGAACCAGTTCAGCATGCGGCTTTTGCTTGTTTAGCCGGGTTTGGCAGACAAAGAAATTTGCAGATCAAGCTTGAATTCTCCTAAGGGTGATCGGCGACAAGTATCCGGTTTTTTGAGGTGATCCGAAAGGGGCTTTTGGCTATAGTGCGCCGCCTTTAGGGCCGACTGCCCAGAGCCTCACCAACCTTTGCTCGCATTCTAAGCCAACACACCTTTTGTTGATCCGGATCACTATCATTCGGGAGCGGATGGTGCTTGAATGTGCCACCATATGTTGTGTTAGAAATTTTGCCCGTCACCATATCTGGTGCCGGATGGGACCATGATTCATAGGAGTGATAGACGATGCCAGTTGTGATTAAGCGGGATGGATGCCGCTCGACGTTCGACGGTGAACGCATTAAACAGGCCGTTTTGCGCGCCGCTGCCGCCGTGTGCAAAGGCGATGCAGGCTATGCCCAGAGGGTGGCTGATACCGTAACCGAACAACTGGCAAGTCAGGCCGAAGTGGCCATCGAGCAGATCCAGTCTGCGGTGGAAGATGTCTTGATGGCCGGACCTGAGAAAGAGGTGGCCCGCGCCTACATCGAGTATCGTCATGATCGGGATGTGGCCCGTGAGCGCGCCAGCCGTCTGAACCAGGAGATCCGTGGCCTGGTTGAACAGAGCAATGACGCTCTGCTTAACGAGAACGCCAACAAGGATGCCAAGGTGATCCCGACTCAACGGGATCTGCTGGCGGGGATCGTCGCCAAGCACTACGCCTGTCGCCATATCCTGCCCCGGGACGTGGTCGAAGCCCATGAGCGTGGTGAACTGCATTACCATGATCTGGACTACGCCCCCTTCTTCCCCATGTTCAACTGCATGTTGATCGATCTTAAGGGGATGCTGACCGGCGGCTTTAAGATGGGCAATGCCGAGATCGATACCCCGAAGTCGATCTCCACCGCCACGGCGGTCACTGCCCAGATCATCGCTCAGGTGGCCAGCCACATCTATGGCGGCACCACCATTAATCGCATTGATGAGGTGCTGGCACCCTACGTTCGCACCAGCTATGACAAGCATTTGAAGGTGGCCCAGGAGTGGGACATTCCACGGCCCGAGGCCTATGCTCAGGCACGCACCGAGAAGGAGTGTTACGACGCCTTCCAGTCTCTCGAATATGAAGTGAACACCCTGCATACCGCCAACGGCCAGACGCCGTTTGTGACCTTCGGTTTTGGCCTGGGGGACAGCTGGGAAGCGCGCCTGATCCAGCAGTCGATCCTGAAAAACCGGATCCATGGCCTGGGCAAGAACCGCAAGACCGCGGTGTTCCCTAAACTGGTGTTTGCCATCAAGGATGGCCATAACCACAAGGCAGGCGATGCGAACTATGACATCAAGCAACTGGCCCTAGAATGTGCCAGTAAGCGGATGTACCCGGATATCCTCAACTACGAGAAAGTGGTAGAGGTGACCGGCTCGTTCAAAAACCCTATGGGCTGCCGCTCCTTCCTCAATGCGTTTGAAAAAGACGGGCAGTTGGAGCACGAAGGGCGTAACAACCTTGGGGTGGTTTCCCTGAACCTGCCCCGCATCGCCATCGAAGCCAAGGGTGATGAGCAGCGTTTCTATTCCCTACTGGACGAGCGGCTGACGTTGGCCCGCAAGGCGTTGATGACCCGTATCGAGCGGCTCGAAGGGGTCAAAGCCCGAGTCGCCCCCATCCTGTACATGGAAGGGGCCTGTGGTGTGCGCCTTAACGCCGATGATGAGATCACCGAGATCTTTAAAAACGGCCGGGCGTCCATCTCCCTGGGGTACATCGGCCTGCACGAAACCATCAATGCCCTGTTTGGCGATGGTTGCCATGTGTATGACTCCCAGCAGCTTCGCGACAAGGCGCTGGGCGTGGTAAGCCGGCTTAAGCAGGCGGTGAACCAGTGGACCGAGGAGACGGGTTACGGCTTCAGCCTCTACTCGACGCCGAGCGAAAACCTCTGTACGCGTTTTTGTAAGATCGACACCAAGGCCTTTGGCCTGGTGAGTGGCGTGACCGACAAGGGCTACTACACCAACAGCTTCCACCTGGATGTGGAAAAGAAGGTGAACCCGTTCGACAAGATCGATTTCGAGATGCCCTATCCGGCGATCACCTCAGGGGGCTTTATCAGCTATGGTGAGTACCCGAACATGCAGCATAACCTCGAAGCGTTGGAAAATGTGTGGGACTACGCCTACAGCCGAGTGCCTTACTATGGGACCAACACTCCCATTGATGAGTGTTACGACTGTGGCCACACCGGAGAGTTTGATTGCACCAGCAAGGGGTTCGTCTGCCCCAACTGTGGCAACTCGGATCCTTCCAAGGTGTCGGTGACCCGCCGGGTCTGTGGCTACCTGGGCAGCCCGGATGCGCGTCCTTTTAATACGGGCAAGCAGGAAGAGGTCAAGCGTCGGGTCAAGCACCTGTAATTGGAGCAGGGCGCATCGCGGCCAGGTACTGGGGCGAAGCCCAGGACCGGTTCCTGGTTTCTAAGAGCGAGGTGGCTGGAGATGATCACTTTTTCCTGCTCTTAGAAGCCCGTCCTAGAACCTGATACCTAACCGTATGAATTTTAAAGCCTCGATCCGTTCGGGGCTTTGCTGTGAACAAGGCAAGGTAATGAATTACCACCAGTACTATCCGCTTGATGTGGTCAATGGTCCCGGAACCCGCTGTACCCTGTTTGTCTCAGGATGTGAGCACCAGTGCCGTGGCTGTTACAACCAGTCGACCTGGCGCCTGGACTCGGGACATCCTTTTGATCAGGCCATGGCCGATCGCATCATTGCCGATCTCATGGATCCCCGGATCAAGCGTCGCGGGCTCTCTCTGTCCGGCGGTGATCCCCTTCACCCGGCCAATTTGACCGATGTTTTGGCACTGGTAAAGCGGGTGCGTCGTGAAGCGCCGGGTAAAGATATCTGGGCCTGGACCGGCTATACCCTGGAGGCTTTGACACCCAGTCAGCAGGAGGTCGTAGCCTTGCTGGATGTTTTGGTGGATGGGAAATTTGTCGAAGCACAAAAGGATCTGAGTTTGCCCTGGCGCGGAAGTCGAAATCAGTTGATTCATCGACTGACCCCGCAATAACATAGGCTTCCGCTCGGAATCGCTTGTTGCGCCGAGCGGGCCTGATTAAGCTTTTGCTGTTTTGATACTGGGTTTTTGAGAAGCGATAACAATGAGATCCGTACTAGTTGCCGGGGCCACGGGGGCGACCGGCAGCGCCTTGGTCAACCTGTTGTTGGCCGACGAGACCATCGAGTCCGTCCACCTGCTAAGCCGCCGAACCACCCACTGGCGCAATCATGAAAAAGTCACCGAACACATTTTAGCCCTAGAGCGGATCGACGTGCTACATGCCAAACCGGCCGTGACCGAGATCTATTGCTGCCTGGGCACCACCCTCAAGCAGGCAGGGAGCGCCGAGGCGTTTCGTGCCGTGGATCACGATGCCGTGCTGGCCTTGGGACAATGGGCGAAGAAGCACCAAGTCCAGGCGATGCATGTGATCACCAGCCGGGGGGCCAACCCTGCCAGCCGTAACCTCTACCTTCGTACCAAGGGGGAAGTGGAGCAGGCGCTGTCGGCGTTGGATCTGCCCAGCCTCTACCTCTATCAGCCCTCGGTGTTGATTGGCGAGCGTAATGAGCGTCGTCGCCGGGAGGAGTGGGGCGCCAGGGTTTTGCGCACCATGGATTGGCTGCCAGGCAGTCAGGCGTGGACCCCGGTACCGGTAAAATTATTGGCGACCGTAATGCATGAGTTGGGCCAAGCGCCACAGCGCGGTCGATCCAAGATCGATTCGGCCAAGATCCAGGCCCGGGCCGAAGCGGCCTAAGGCTGCTGGCCCGTCCCACCTGGCCAGGGAAGACACCTCTCTTTTCCTGGCCGGGAGCCGGCATGCGGGTGAGCCGCTAAGCATCAGAGTCCAGTTCGGAAACCATTGCAATGTCAGAATCGAGTGTGCGACGCCTCTATGCGGCTTCAGCCGGACAGTTTCATACCTGCTTCTATTGTGGCTGTGTGGCCAGCGAGGTAGATATCGTGCTACCTGCCGCCCTCAAGGATCTTCTGATCAGCCCGGATCCGACGGTGGATTACTATGAGATCCCCGCCTGTGACGAGTGCTATCAGGCGCTGCGGCGGGAGCGCACGGCGGGGCTGGAGCAGCGTTTTGATACGGCGCGAAAGGCGATTGGCCACCGATATGCCAAGGCGTTGCGGGTGTATGAGATGTGGGAGCCGGACGAGTTGGCTGAACTGAGTGACGATCTGAAGATCAGCATCGAAGCCGGGGTGAAGCTGGGTTGTGAAGCGGATCAAAGGATGCGTTTTGGCGGCTATGATTTTGAGATCAACGGCAGCAAGTATCCGGCTTTACTGGTGAATCAGCAGCCAGTCTCAGTATTTGGTGAACGTTTCAGCCACTATCGCGATGCCCTGCATTACGCCAGTCGAGCCTATCGGATCCCAAAGGCCACTCTGGCTCAGCTGTTTCTGGACCATCAGCACAGCTTCGATCGGGCGATCTCGGCACATCATGAGGCCCTAGTCCGTCGACAGGAGAGCGGAGCGCAGGGCGAGGAACGTTGACCCTAGGTGTGAGACTCCTTGCCGTCAGAGTGCGATGCCCTCTGTACAGCGACGGATCCGGCTCATTTTCCCATTTAGGCCCTAGTCTAAGATCTCCTTCAACGGCTGTTCGATCATGTCGACGGAGAGGACACCGGGAAGCGTGTGCATCGCTTCGAGCCGGGCAGGGAGGTCCTGGTTACCCTGTAGGGTTACAATCAGCTGATGATCACCCATACCGTCCTGGATCCGGGTGTCGGAGAGTGCACTCAGGTAGTGCAACACGGCATCACGGCGGCTGGGAAGCAGGTTCAGGACAAGGTTGGCGGTACGATCTTCCATAGGGTTCCCTCCTTTGAACTGGCGGTAAGTGTAGGAAAGAACGCAATCGTTTGGGGAACAAAAAAGCCGACATAGTGTCGGCTTTTATCTGTTCAGATGCAGCGTGCGGGTTTGGGCAGGCCGGCGATCTTGGTGGCCTGCTTGGCTGGGCCCTTGGGAAACAGCTTGTAGAGGTACTTGCTGTTGCCTTTATCCTCACCCAGCTTCTGCGCCATGGCCTTGACCAACACACGGATCGCCGGGCTGGTATTGAACTCCTCGTAGAAGCCCCGGACGAAGTTGACCACCTCCCAGTGGGCGTCGGTCAGGGTGATCCCCTCCTCCTCGGCGAGCAGGGGGGCCATGTCAGTGTGCCATTGGCTGGCATCAAGCAGATAACCCTGCTTGTCGGTTGGGATCTCTTGGCCGTTAAAGATCATAGGCTCACCATGTTACCTGATTACGATGTTGCAGCGTCAGTTCGACGAAAGCGGCATAGTCTACCAGCTTGGCCCCGTTTTGCGCACTCAGGCTCAGGCCCCGGGCGATAAGATCCTCCTCCAGCACATAGCAGGCATAGCGGGCCAGCAGCGGTGCGAAACGGCTTTGGGCCGCCATCACCACGGCGTCCTGAAGCAGCAGCAGGCTATCGCTGTCATTCAGCAGAACCAGGTGTGCTTCCAGGGCTTGGGGAGTCAGCTGTGGCTGAGTCAGGGTATTGAGGGTCGAATTCAAAACGTCAGTACCTGTTGGCTGTGGTTGAGCTGTGCCCGGAGGGCCTCGCGCTCCAGCGGTTGGGCCGGGAGAAGGAGGTCGTCGAGGATCAGATCCCGTTGGCGCAGGGACTCGGCACAGACGAAGATCTTCTCCACGTCGTACATGGGCAGAGCGCGGAAGGTGGCGATATGATCCTTGCTGTCAACCGTCTCGGGGGACTGCGCCTTGAGCAGCTGGTAGACGCCGTCATCGACGAAGCAGACGGCGGTGTCGATCTCGTAGCTGGCGGCCAACAGGGTCAGATCCAGCGCTTCTCGGCCCCTGCTGTTGCCATGGGGGACAGTGCGATAGACGATGGTCAGTCGGGTGCTCATGATGGGGTGATCCGGTGAATTAGCCAAATTGCACCACCCGATCGACGTCATTGGCGGCGGTAATGAATTCGCCCAGACCACCGAGGATGAATCCGGCCGCGATATTGGTGCTGTCGAGTTCGGCATCCTCGGCCGCTTCGGCGTCTATCACCCCCCGGCGCAGGCCGGCGGAGACACAACTGACAAGCTCAATGCCCTGCCGGTGGAGTTGGTCCCAGGCCCTGGCGATATCAAACTCATCGCTGGCGGGGCACAACAGACGCGAGGCATTATGCACTCCGTCCTGATAGAAGAAGACTTGGCGGATGGCATGACCATTGGCCAGGGCGGCCTGGGCAAAGCGCAGTGCCGTATAGGCATGCTGGCTGCCGTACGCCGGTCCATTAACAAATAAAACGAAAGAATTCATAGCAAAAGAAAAGGCCCACAGGCGTTATCGCTGTGGGCCTAATTGTATCCGAAACTTCACCACTAAGCCGAGGCCCAGTGGTGAGAATTAATCGTTGGACATGCCCAGCAGGCTGAGCAGGCTGACGAAGATGTTGTAGATGGAGACAAACAGGGTCAGGGTGGCGAGGATGTAGTTGCGCTCGCCGCCATGGATGATGGCGCTGGTCTGCATCAGGATGGCACCGGAGGAGAACAGGATAAACACTGCACTCAGGGCCATGGAGAGGGCCGGAATGTTCAGGAAGAGATTGGCAACAAACATCGCCAGGATCACCCAGAAACCCGCCTGCATCATGCCGCCCATAAAGGACATGTCCTTACCGGTCATCAGCACATAGGCGGACAGGCCAAAGAACACCAGGGCGGTGCCACCGAAGGCGGTCAGGACCACATCGCCCATGCCTGCACCCAGATAGGCACTGAGGATCGGGCCCAGGGTGTAGCCCAGGAAACCGGTAAAGGCGAACACCAGCGGCAGGGCCGCGGCACTGTTGGCCTTCTTGTGGATCAGGAACATCAGGCCGTAAACACCGACCAGGGTAATGATCAGGCCGGGATGCGGCAGGTTAAAGGCCATGGCGATGCCAGCCATCGCGGCGGCAAAGGCCAGGGTCATGGCCAGCAGCATGTAGGTGTTGCGCAATACTTTATTGACGACAACGCCAGATTGGGCACTGGCCGCTTCGAAACGACGGGTTTCCATAGTTGTTAGCTCCATTGTCTAGGGGCAGGGTACAGTTAACATCTAAGACTACCCTAAAATCGATAAGTTTCGTTAGTTATTGGTGGGCAACCGCTCAGTTTGGGTTCAGTTTCGCCTTTTTGGATGAAATCCGGGCACTTAGCTGAAAAATAGAGAATTTGGTCTTTACAGCATGGGGGCGGATCTCTAATATTCACAGCCGTCGGAGGGATGGCAGAGCGGTTGAATGCACCGGTCTTGAAAACCGGCATACGTTAGTAGCGTATCTAGGGTTCGAATCCCTATCCCTCCGCCATATAAAGCAAACCCTGCCATAGTGCAGGGTTTTTGCGTTTTGGGCGATTCGTATGGTGGGATAGCTTCGTAGGGCAGGTTAGCCGCGCAGCGGCGTAACCTGCCGAATGCTCCGGACTCTTCCTGGTCGCATGCAGGGAAAGGATATCCGAGTGGGGCCTTGTCAGCTTACGCGACGATGTCGCTAAGCTAACCTACGGAGCCAGAGGGTTCGCGTGCCCTACGTTCCGGGATTGTCAGCTTACGCGACTGCGTCGCTAAGCTAACCTACGGAGCCGGAGGGGCGCTTGGCAATGTTTCGGGTTCGTCATGGCCGAATGTAGGAAATGGAGGTCCGAGCGTTTTTTGTCAGCTTACGCGACTGCGTCGCTAAGCTAACCTACGGAGCCGGAGGCTTCACGTGCCCTACGTTCCGGGATTGTCAGCTTACGCAACGATGTCGCTAAGCTAACCTACGGAGCCGGAGGGGCACTTGGCAATGTTTCGGGATCGCCATGGCCGAATGTAGGAAATGGAGGTCCGAGCGTTTTTTGTCAGCTTACGCGACTGCGTCGCTAAGCTAACCTACGGAGCTGGAGGGTTCACGTGCCCTACGTTCCGGGATTGTCAGCTTACGCGACTGCGTCGCTAAGCTAACCTACGGAGCGGGGGGCGTAACCTACGGAATGCATATGTTCCTCCGAGTTGGGCCTGCTTCGTAGGGCAGGTTAGCCGCGCAGCGGCGTAACCTGCCGATCGCACACAAGGGGTAGATCACCTTGCGGCTAAGTTGATTGGGCTCGGGTAAACTTTGTGCTTTCTACCCTCTTCTCCGCCTCGTTTCGTCGAATGAGTGAGGAAAAGACCTGCAGCAATGCGGGCTTTTTATTTGCGGGGTGTTTTGATTGGGTCCCTCCATTTCCCCCCTTAGCCGATCTCTCCTGTCCCCTGGCAAGGTGTGTGACGGCTTTGTTTCCCCTGAAAACGAGCCTGTCCGTGCTTAACTCATTGATTGAGTAACATTTGCTTGCTAGTGTTCGGCCAACTTTGCCGGTGTTACGGGGCACTCCCGCTGCCACTTTGTAAAGTCTGGTGAGGAGAACATGGAATTTTTTCAACCTGAGCACTATCAAACCGCGTGTCGAGAGCGGTTCTTGAGCCACAAAGCCTTGATCCTGGAGTTAGTGCCCGATGCCAGGGTTGAGCATATCGGTGCGTCGTCGATCCCCAATGCCATCTCAAAAGGCGATCTGGATATATTTGTCGGTGTGCACCGGTCAGTGCTGGATGCAACAATCCCTGTGCTGAATAGACTGAATTTTGAGGTTAAGCGAGATACCCATCGGAGCCATGAGCTTTGCATGCTGGTATCAAAGGATGATGACGAGGTGGCGATCCAGTTGGTGGCCTTGGGCTCTGACTATGAATTTTTCATCGTATTTCGGGATCGCTTGCGCAAAGATCCTTCTCTGGTGAAGCAGTACAACGAGATGAAGCGGCGTTGTGTCGGGATCTCCGAGGGGCGTACAGGCGAGAGAAGTCCAAGTTTATCGAAGCGGTTTTGGCCTCGGCATAACCCAGAGCGTAGCGGTGATTCTTGCAGGTGTTTTGCTGTCAGTCCGGTATTGGGATCGGGTATATAAAAGGAGTTTTATAATGAGTTTAAGATTGCTGGTTGTATTGTCACTGCTCATTCTGTCTGGTTGTGCAACACCCAGGTACAGTATTCATCCCGCTGAGTACAGCGCTTGGAAGAACGGGCAGATGGAAGTGCGTGAGGCTCTCTTTAAGATCGACCATTAGACAGGGGATGTTTGGAAAATGACCTATTCACTGGAGGACAGATATCACTGGGTTAAGGTGATCCACCCTAAGCCGATGAGGTAAGCGGACGCACAGGAGTTTAGCACCATGCTCTGCTGTTGATACGCCTGGGCGGGTTGTTAGCGTCGCCTCAAGCCGGTAATTCGGCGGCGCCATTCGTTGTAGAAGTGATTCATATCTAAAGGTAAACTGGCCCGTATTTCGCCCCGCCATTTCTCTACTATTCGAGCAACCCTCCTATGCCAAGACGAGTCAGCAAGGACAAGCGTGAGCTTTGCTACCCCTTTATCTTTGAAACCGGGCCCAGCTGTGACTTTGAGGTGGAAACCGACACTCTCTGCTCCCAGGTGGGGTTTGCCATTGCCCAGTTAGAGGCCGAATTAGACGGGGATCCCCTGCTGGCGGAGCTGGTCCCTGAGCTGCACCGGGTTCAGGAACTGGTCTACCACCTCAATGGCTCGGTGCGGGGCAAATTGGCGATCACCGAAGGGGATCTGGACTGGCTCAAGGTGCATTTCGACCGTCATCAATCCTTCAGTCAGGTGCGCAGCTTTGTCTTGCCCACGGGGACGCCGGCGGTGATGGCCCTGCACCTGTGCCGCGGCGGTGCCAAGAAGAGCATCCGGCAACTGGTGCGCTGTGAGCAGGCCGAGCTCAAGGTGGATCCCATCCTGTTGCGCCTGGCCAACCTGTTGACCAACTACTTCTTCTATTTGACGGTGCGAGTGAAACAGCATCTGGATCTGCCGGAGATCCCCTTTATCAGCAAGAGCTATTGATCCCGGTTTTCCTCGCCCGTCAGGTGGGACACAAACCCCCGCCCGTCAGGTGGGATACAAACCCTCGCCCGTCAGGTGGGATACAAACCCTCGCCCGTCAGGTGGGATACAAACCATAGGGGCGCGCTGGGGAAGTACCAGTGGACAAAGGAGGCGAGGGTGTTGCGGTGGCGGTATATCGGCTCCTGCACTCGGGCCATCTGCCGCTGTTGGGCCAGGTAGGCGGGAGCCATGGCGGTGATCATGCTGGCATGGTGAAAACAGTGGCCTGTGAGCCCATGCTCGCCCAGATCCGTTTGCAACAGGCCAATGCCCTGCAGCCGCTCTTCCATTTTCCCTTCGCCCGGCAGGGCAGCGCAGAGCTCGGTCCGTTGGCCGCTCTTGTCGGTCAGGCCATCCAATAGATAGAGCATGCCGCCGCACTCGGCCAGGGTGGGGCGGTCGCTGTCGATCCAGGCCTTGACGGCACTGCGCATGGCCTGGTTGGCGTGCAAGGCCGCCAGGTGCAGCTCGGGGTAACCGCCGGGCAGGTAGAGGGCGTCGGCCTCGGGCAGGACGGGATCGTTGATGGGCGAGAAGAAGTGCAGCGATGCGCCCAGACGCTGAAGCATCGCCAGGTTATCGGCGTAGAGGAAGCTGAAGGCGGCGTCGCGGGCGATGGCGATCCGCTTGCCCGTCAGAGGTGTGCCCAGTGCCTCAAGGGGATCGGCCGCAGGCTCGGTAAAGCGCACCGGTGCGGGCAGGGTGGGCGCCATGCCCTGGCCCAGAGCTTCGGCCAGGCGGTCCAGGTAGGTATCCAGTTGGGGTAATTCCTCCGGCTGGACCAGTCCCAGATGGCGCTCGGGCAGGGCAAAGCTGGGATCCCGTGGCAGGTAACCGGCGAAGGCGATCCCGTCCGGCAGGCTGTCGGCCAGCATTCGGGCGTGGCCTGGGCTGCCCACCCGGTTGGCGAGCACGCCGGTCAGCGTGATCGAGCCCTCAAAGCCGGGATAGTGGGCCAGGCCATAGGCGATGGCCCCGAAGGTCTGGGCCATGGCGCTGCCGTCGATCACCGCCATCAGGGGAATAGCAAACTGTTCGGCGAGGGCGGCGCTGGAGGCGATTCCGTCGTACATGCCCATCACTCCCTCGATCAGGATCAGATCCGCCTCTTCGGCGGCCCGCCACAGGTGACGCCGACAGGCCTCGTCGCCCATCATCCGCCGATCCAGCTGGTAGGCGGGTTGGCCGCTGGCGAGTTGGTGAAACTGGGGATCGATAAAGTCCGGGCCGGTCTTGAACACCCGAACCTTTTTTCCCTGGTTGCGCCAGTAACGGGCCAGCGCCGCCACGACCGTGGTCTTGCCACTGTCGCTGGCCGGCGCGGTGATCATCAGGGCGGGGCAGTGTCGCTGCCTGGTTTGCTCAGTCATGGCGATCCAGCTCGTTGTGGAGGATAAGGACCGGCCCCTGTCGGTCCTGCTCCTGGCCCCGCCGTCGGCGCTGCTGCTGGGGGCGGGGGTGCTGGGGTTGCCAGCCGGGCAGGGTGCTAAACAGTGCCTCCAGATCCAGGTGCTGCTCCAGGGCATCGGCGAGCTGCTCGAAACCCTGCTCCTGCAGGGCGTGCAGATCCACCGCCCGAGCGTCTTGTTGCGGCGTCAGGCCCGCCCAGGCGAGCAGGGCATCACAGGCACCGGGTTGATCGAACAGGCCGTGCAGATAGGTGCCCAGCACATTGCCCTCGGCGTTGATGGCGCCATCGGGGCGACTGCGGCCGTCGGCGGTAACCAGGGTAAAGGGCTGGGGCCCCTCGACCCGGCTGACACCGGCGTGGATCTCATAACCGGCCAAGGGCACCGAAGTTGCATCCTGAATAAACTGGCCGGTCACCTGCTCCAGAGCCTTGTGGGGCGTGAGCCGAGTGTGAACCGGCAGGTAACCCAGGCCTTCACTGCGGCCCGCCGGGCCCTCGATCCCCTCGGGATCGGCAATGATCTGTCCCAGGATCTGATAGCCACCGCAGATCCCCAGCAGCTTGCCGCCAAAGCGCAGGTGACGGGCGATCTGCCGATCCCAACCCCATTCCCGTAGCTTGGCCAAGTCGGCCCGGACGCTCTTGCTGCCGGGCAGGATGATGAGATCCGCCTCGGGCAGGGGATCGCCGGGGCGCACATAGTGCAGGTTGACGCCCGGGTGCATCCGCAGGGCGTCGAAGTCCGTATGGTTGCTGATCCTCGGCAGGCCCGGGACGACGACGGTGAACAGGCCTTGATCGGACTGATCCTGGATGATGGCGTCTTCGGCCTCGATATAGAGGCCCTGAAGGTAGGGGATCACCCCCAATACCGGGACGCCGGTCACTTGCTCCAGCCAGTCCAGGCCGGAGTCGAGCAGGCTGGGATCGCCCCGGAAGCGGTTGATGATAAACCCCTTGACCAGTTTGCGCTCGTCGATGGAGAGCAGTTTCCAGGTGCCGTAGAGGTGGGCGAAGACCCCGCCCCGATCGATGTCGGCGACGATCACCACGGGGCAGTCGGCGGCCAGGGCGAAGCCCATGTTGGCGATATCCCGATCCCTCAGGTTGACTTCCGCCGGGCTGCCGGCCCCCTCCACCAGTCGCACCTGAGCCTGGGGTTTGAGGGTTTCGAAGCAGTCGAGCACCAGTTGCAGCGCCCTGGGCTTGTAGTCGTGGTAGGTCCGCGCCTCCATCTCGGTGAGGGCCTTGCCCTTGAGGATCACCTGGGCGCCGGTATCGCTGTTGGGTTTGAGCAGTACAGGGTTCATTTCGACGCTGGGTGTAACGCCACAGGCCTGGGCCTGTACCGCCTGGGCCCGGCCGATTTCACCGCCACAGGGGGTGACGGCGCTGTTGAGTGCCATGTTTTGCGGCTTGAAGGGGACGACGGCGTACCCACGGCGTTTCAGCACTCGGCCCAGGCCCGCCACCATGACGCTCTTGCCTGCATCCGAGGTGGTGCCCTGAACCATCCATTTGAGATCAGTCATGCTCTACCGCTCCGGCCTGTTCGGTTAACGCATCATCCTGACGGGCGCGTTCCAGTGCCTCGCACACCGCCGCCATTCCCTGTAGGACTCGAGGGCCGGTGCGGTGGATCAGATCCCCTTGAAGCTGGTGGATCTGTCCGTTGGCCACCGCAGGCACTTCGGGCCAGGCGTCCCAGCCCGCCGGATCGGGTCTTTGGCCATCACTGGCGGCGTGCAGGATCACCTCGGGCTGGGCCACCAGGACCTGCTCGATGCTCACCTGGGGGTATTGGGCGGTGGCCCCGGAGAAGACATTACGGCCGCCACACCCTTGGAAGATCTCATCCATCCAGGAGGAAGCGGTGGTGATCAGCGGACTGGCCCAGATCTGGTAGAACAGGCTGACCGTCGGCCGCTCCTGGTACTCTTGGCGCAGCCGATCCAGCTCGGCCTGAAACGCCAGGGCCTGCTGCTCGGCCAGTTCAGTCTGGCCGGTGGCGTTGCCCAGCCGGTGCATTACTCGGGGCAGATCGTCGAGCCGGGCGATCCCGGAGTCGAGCATGGGCAGGCCCAGCTCGGCCAGTCGGCGGTACAGCTCCCGGTTGGTGCTTTGTTCGCTGGTGATCACCAGATCGGGCTCCAGCAACAACAGCGCCTCGTAGTCGATGCTGTCGTAGCGGGCGACGCGGGGGATCGCCAGGGCGGCGTCGGGGTAGTCGGCATAGGCGACGGCGCCGACGATGCGATCGCCGGCGCCGATATGGAACAGCAGCTCTACCGAGTGCGGCGTCAGGGCCACGATGCGCTGGGCACTTTTGGCTTGAGCGGCGTTTGCCGGATTGGCTGCGCCCTCGGCGGCATGGCTTAACGGGCTGAGCGAACTCAGCAAAGCAAGTACGAGTGTCGCCGCGAGGCCGCGTAACGAATAGGAAGTCATAGTCTCAGAGGAGTTCGGGTTCATCATCTTTGCTCTAGGCACTGCGCTGGCGCAGCAGTACCACCAAAAAGAACAGGCTGCCGAGGATGGCGGTCATCACCCCGACGGGCAGCTCCTGGCCGGGCAGGGCGGTGCGGCAGAGCAGGTCGACCCAGATCATCAGCAGGGCACCACACAGGGCGGTGGCGAGCAGTCCTGCCCGCCCGGCGGTGCCGATCATCAGGCGCACCAGGTGGGGCACGATCAGCCCGACGAAGCCGATCCCGCCGGTGTTGGCCACCAGGGACGCGGTGATCAGGGCGGTCAGCACCAGCATGGTCAGGCGCAGTGGCACCACGGCCACCCCCTGGGTGTGGGCGCTCTCGTCACCGGCCATCATCGCCTGCAGCATGCGTTGGCACAGGGCGATGAGCAGGCTGCCGACAATCACCACGACCGCCGGAAGCCAGAGGGTCTCCCAGCTGGCCCGGCTGAAGCTGCCGAGGTTCCAGAACAGCACGGCCTGCATCGCCTGGGCGTCGCCGAAGTAGATCACCAGGCTGGCCAGTGAAGAGAAGAGGAAAGAGATCGCCACACCGGCCAGGATCATCCGTTCGATCTGCCCGCCCGTGGCCAGGATCATCACCAGGCCCACGGCCAGCAGGGCACCGGCAAAGGCGGCCAGGGGCAGTGACAGTCCGGCGGCGGCGACGGGGGCACCGAAGCTGATGGCGAGCACGGCGCCGAGGCTGGCGCCGGAGGAGACCCCGAACAGGTAGGGATCGGCCAGGGGATTGCGAGTGATGCTCTGCAAGACGGAGCCGGCGATGGCCAGGCCCGCGCCGCAGAGCATGGCCAGCAAGACTCTGGGCAGGCGCAGCTCCCAGATGATCCGCTCGCCGATGGATGCGGGGCCCTGACCGCTGAGGCCATGCCAGAGCGCCGAGGCGATCTGTGTCAGTTCAAGCTGGGCGCTGCCGATGGCGATGGCGGCCAGGGGCGAAAGCAGGCAGGCCGGGATCAACAGGGCCAGCAGGAGGGCGGGGGGGATCAGGCGCATGGTCCGGCCTCCGGTTGGTATCGGGGATTGAAGTGGTATGTGATGTGCGGATGGTGGTGATCCGGATGGGGCGCGACGTCGCACTGAACGCCGAACACCTCGGCGATGGCCGTGGGGGTCAACACCTGCTCAGGTGTGCCGAAGGCGGCGATCCGGCCCTGGTGCAGCAGCATCAGCTTGTCGCAGAAGGCGGCGGCCAGGTTGAGATCGTGGATGGAGGCGATCACCGTCAGCCCCAGTGCCTTGACCCGGCGCAGGGTGTCGAGTTGATGGTGAATGTCCAGGTGGTTGGTGGGCTCATCCAGGATCAGCAGTTCGGGTTGTTGCAGCAGGGCCCGGGCGATCAGCGCCCGTTGCTGCTCACCGCCGGAGAGGGCATCGAAGCGTTGCTCCGCCAGGCTGGTGAGATCGGCCAGTGCCAGGGCGTCGTCGATCTGGCGCTGCTCCCTGGCGGGATCCCGCCATTGCCACCAGGCCTGATGTGGCAGCAGGCCCGTGGCCAGGAGTTGGCGTACCGACATGGCAAACCCGCTGGGTCTGTGTTGCAGCACCACGGCCAGCTTTCGAGCCAGTGACCGGCGGCCATACTGGCGCAGGGGTTTGCCCTCCAGGGCAATGGTGCCGGCTTGCGGCCGATGGAAGTGATAGAGACAGCGCAGCAGGCTGGACTTGCCGACGCCATTGGGGCCCAGAATACCGACAAACTCTCCTCTGGCGATGGCGAAGCTGAGATCCTGCAAGATGGCATGATCCCCCAAGGACAGATGGAGATTTTCTACGGTAATGATGGGAGAGGTGTGTTGAACCATAGTATGACCAAAGGGGGGCCTTATCGGCCGCCCCTTTATGTTCCTATCAGAATGTCAGGTAAGAGACGCTGACAAACCATTCCTGACCCGGACTGTTATATCCGTCGGCAGAAACCATCTGTTCATCCAGCAGGTTATTGGCCTTAAGCCGGAATTGCACTCCGTTGGTTAGCCGATAGCCGAGGCCGAGATCCAGTTTGTGGTAGTCGTCCAGTGTTCCGGCGAGATCCTGTCGCTTACCTTGGTAGCCGTAGTTCAGCAGAGTATCCCAGTTGCCCCAATTGAGGCTAACGCCGTAGTTGAATTCGTGACGCGCCCGGGCGACGAGCCGCTGGCCGGTATCTTTGTCTTTGGCATCCAGATAGGTGTAGGCGACGTTGTGATGGGCAATCCCGGTTTGCAGTGCCAAGCCGGTTTCGATCCCGCGGATCTTCGGGTCCATATTGTAGGGAGCCCAGTTACCCTCGTTGTCCGGCAACCACTGGATATAGTTCTCGATGTCGTTGTCGAATCCGCTGATGTAGGCCTTGACGGTCTGAGTCGAGTATTGCAACGAGATGTCCTGACTCTTGGCCCGTTCGGACTTCAGATCGGGATTGCCCCAAGGGCCATAGAGATCGTTAAAGCTGGGCGCCTTAAAGGAGGTGCCGGTATTGGCGGAGAGCTGCCACTGCTCACTGAGCTGCAGTGCGGCGCTCAGGTTATGGGTGGTTTCGCTGTCGACTTTGTCGACGTCGTCGTAACGGACCGCGCCTTCCAATATGACCAGGCCTAGCTGTGCGCGAGCGGCGGTATAGGCGCCGAACAGATCGCGCTCGTCAATGGCGAAGTCGCCATCAACGGATTCTTTGATTAAGTCCACCCCACCAAACAGCTGGACCATTTCACCCAGTTGCAGCCGATTGCTCCAGTTAAGCTGATGACGGGTGGAGTCATAGAGTCGGCGATTCTTGGGGTCGCTGTCCTGATAGTTGTCCTGCTTGTCCCGCGCCGTGGCCCCACTGAGCTGGCTTGTCAGGCGCTCACCCTGATAGCGGGCGGCAAGCTGACCGAAGTAATTCCGATAGTCCGAAACGTTGGTGCCGAAATTGGCTGCGTCGTAGTCGGACTCACCATCGCTGAGCTGGCCGTTCCAGTTGATCTGCCAGTGTTGGCCCAGGGGCTGATGGCCGTTGATGCCGATGCTGCTGCGCTTGTAGCCGTCATCATCCTCTTCGCCGTCGTTCTTGACGTCATAGCCGTCGCTGCGTTCGTGGGAAAGTACCAGGCTGGTGGCCCCTTTGCCATGGCTCAGGCCCAGCCCCGCCGTACCGCGCAGGTAGTGGTTGCTGCCGGCTTCGGCGGTAACGAAGTGCTCGCCTCCTTCGAGCTTGCGGGTGAAGATCTGGATCACCCCACCGATGGCGTCTGAGCCCCAGACGGCGGCACGGGCGCCTTTGAGCACCTCGATGCGCTCGATCATTTCGGGCTGGAGGATGCTCAGATCGGTCGCGCCCAGTGAGGCGGAGCCGACGCGTACGCCATCGATGATCAGCAGGGTGTGGGAGGAGGAGGTACCACGAATAAACACGGAGGCCGCCTGGCTGGCACCGCCGTTACGGCGCACGCTTACGCCGGGTAGGGTTTCCAGGATATCGACCACGGCCTTGGGGGCGAGGCGCTGGATCTCGGCCCGTTCGATGGTATTGACGATCACCAGCTCTTGTTCGGTTTCGAAGCGTGTACCCGTGACGGTGATGCGCTCAACAGGCTCGGGATCGGTGCCGATGTTGTTGGCGGCGAAGGCCACCGGGGTGAGGAGCGTGGCCACACTGAGGGCCAGTAAGGAATAACGCGTTTTCATATCCAATAACATCCTTTGGGATAAAAAACGCGGGAAGGCTTGGATGCGTCGTCCGACGCAGCACGCAGATCAAAGCGGCCTTAGGACCGGGCCAGATCAATGAGGACCGGTGCACTTCAGGCACAGTTTATTCCGCTCAAGAAAACCCGCTTGAGTGATAAAAAATTCCCTTTCAAGGTAGGTCTCCTGGCTCTCAGCATCCCGGCGTACCCCTTCCCAAAGCCTTGGCTTCAGTGGATATGTACGCTGCTCTGATCACAGTTGCAGGTTCAGCCGCGGATTCTCACCGCGTTCCCTGTTATGGCTTGCGCCACCTCAAAAGACATCCAGACGTCTATCTGAATGCGATGGCAATACTAACTCCATGATGTACAAAGTCAAGTGAAAGCCTCTTGCCACCGTTTATGGCGATGATGGCATTAGAAGCGGACACTATAGAGAGGGGCCTGGTTGATCTGAACCATGACAGGCTGGCCCAATCGACTGAGTTGGGCATCCAGTTGTTGCTGAAATGCCTGTTGCGTCAGGCTGCCCTTGGGATCATCTCCAACTGCCAACAGGTAGTACTCCCACTGGCCACGATCCGGGATCAGGTGGACCAGGTGGTGGCCATCCTCTCGGGAGATGTGGTTGATGTGGGCCAGAGGGTAAAACAGGGCCAAGCCCAGGTGGGACGGCGTGTCTGAGGCGCTCGTTTTGCCCCAGGTGGCGAGGTAGCCCCAACCGTTTCGCTCATCTCGCATGGGACGATTTTGCGGATCCATTTTCAGTCCGGTCACCAGACCCGGCAGGGGACCGGTGGCGCTCAGTGAGATCTGGGTGAGATCTGAACCTGCCTGAATGCGGTACTGAAGATGCAGGTCGGCACGGATCCCGGCGACGTCCCAGCCCGAATAGGTCAGATCAAATCCGCTGGCCAATGGGCTGCTGGCGGCCGCTTGGTAACGCAGCGAGCCGTTGTGGTGGAGAGGATGGATCTCACTGTAGAGCAGTCGACCTATTCCCCCCAGGCCCAGGGAGTCTCCCCCAAGCAGCAGGGGGTGCTCCAGGTTGATGTCAGGTGATGCGTGAGAGTTGTGGTTTGAGTGATCCCTGCGCGTTGCTTGGCGGTTTGCTTTGGCAGGTTTCAAGGGGAAAACATCGAGGGTGTGGTGCCCGGCCAACTCCAGCCGATAGGCGATCCGGGAAACGCCCCAGACCGGGCCACTATAGGGAAACTGTTGGGCGATCGTCTCACTGGTCAGAATGATCTCATCGGCTGTCTTGGGGTCGCCGTCGGAGGACTCTGTCGGTAAAGGGGGTGGGTCCGGTGGCAGCAGGCGCAACTGTCGCTTTTCGTTGGGGGCCAGGGAGAGCTGGATCTGCAGGGTGTCCAGTTTGGCGTCGCCGGTCGTGTCCGACCAGGCATACTGTTCGACCCCCTCGACGCCAACCGCTGTGGAGGGTTGAAACAGGGGCGGAATGGTCAGGGTCAGGGATTGGGCCTGCAGGGGGACGGGGGCGGTATTTTCCAGGCTGATGATCACCGGCAGCGGGGCGGGATCGCTGCAGGCAATAAGCAGGAGAGGTGACAACAGGGGCAGGATCCTAGACAGGGAGATGATGCGCATCGGGCGTTCCTTCGTCCGGTTAGTTATTGGCGTCCCCTTCATACCGGGTGAAGGGTTTAATTGTTCAGTAGATCAAGAAGATCGCCTGGTTTCTCCTACTGACTATAGTCCGCTTGGCGGTCATTTGCGGTTGGCAGTGGCGGTGTTTGTTTCCGGGGAATGGTTAGAGGGGCCACCACCAGATCAGCAGTGGCACCGCCACCAGGATGATCAGCAACTCCAGGGGCAGCCCCAGGCGCCAGAAATCGCCGAATCGCAATCCGGCGGGCCCCAGGATCAGGGTGTTATTCTGATGGCCGATGGGGGTGAGGAAGGCGCAGGAGGCGCCGATGGCGACGGTCATCAGAAAGGCGTCGGGGGACAGCTCGAGCTGCTGGGCCAGGCCCAGGGCGATGGGGCACATGATCACCGCCGTGGCGGTATTGTTGATCACATCGGACAGGGTCATGGTCAGGGCCATCAGCAACGCCAGGATCACGGCAGGGGGCATATCGACCACCAGTTCAAACAGGCCGGCGACCAGCCAGGTGGCGGTGCCGCTTTGGTGCATCGCCTCGGCCAGGGGAAACAGGGCGGCGATCAGCACCAGTACCGAACCGTCAATGGCGCTGTAGATCTCCCTGGGCGGGACGATGTCCAGTAGGGCGTAGAGCAGGGCCGCGGCACAGAAGGTTTGAGGGGCCGGGGTATTGGCGAACATCATGGCCAGCAGCGCCAGCAGCATGATGGCGGAGGCCAGTAGGGCCCGCCGTGGATCCTTCATGGGGATCGTCCTGGGGGCCAGGGGGGCCAGGCCAAAGCGCTGGGCAAAGTCATTCATCGTTTCTTCATCACCTTGCAGCAGCAGCAGATCGCCGGTGGCCAGGGCGGTGGAGCGCAGGCGCTTATGGCTGAGCTGTCCCTGGCGGGAGAGGGCCAGCAGCAGCAAGCCGAAGCGGCGAAATACGCCCACCTGTTTGGCACTGCGTCCTCTTAGGGGGCTGGAGGGCAGAACCACCCACTCCTGGCTGTGGACGGCGCCCGAGGAATGTTCGCTCTGGGTCGGTGGCGTTTTTGCGGAGTCCTCATTTTGCGCACTCTCCAGGATCAGGCCCAGGGTGTCCAGCAAGGGGGTGATCTCGGCGGGATCGCATTCCAACACCAGGATATCCCCTTCAAACAGGCGTCTTTGTGGCGCCGGGGCGGTAACCTGGATCCTGTCTCGTGCCAACGCCAGCAGTTGACCGTCCAGGGCGTCGATCTCCTTCTCCAGCTCTCGGACCCGCCGACCGGCCCAGGCGCTGTTTTCGGGGATCCTGGCTTCGAACCGGTAGGCGGCGACGGCCGCCTGAAGCGAGGGCCCCTTGCGCGCCGGGATGAGCCGCCGGCCCAGCAGGACGAAGGCGATCCCCAGCAGGGCGATGGCCAGTCCTACCGGGGTGAAATCAAACAGGCGGAAAGGTTCACCCAGTTGCTGATCACGAAAGCCGGCGACGATCAGGTTGGGTGGTGTACCAATCAGTGTGGTCATGCCGCCCAGGATGGTGGCAAAGGCGAGGGGGAGCAGCAGTTGTGCCGGGGGCAGGTCGTGCTGTTGTGCCAGCCGAGTGGCTACGGGGATCATCATCGCCAGGGCACCCACATTGTTGATGAAGGCGGAGAGGGCGGCTCCCACCAGCATCAGGCCCAGCAGTTGCAGTTGGGGAGGGGCCTTGGTCGGTAGCAGACGTTGGGTGAGGGCATGGATCACGCCACTGCGCTGAAGGCCATGGCTGAGGATCAGCACACAGCCAACGGTGATCACCGCGGGATGGGCGAAGCCATCGAAGGCGGCAGAGGCGGGCACCAGATCCAGTGCGACCGCCAACAGCAGAGCCGTCATGGCGATCAGATCATGACGCAGGCGACCCTGAATGAACGCTGCCAGGGTCAGGGCGAGCAGGCACAGCAGAAGGAACTGGGGTTGCACCATGGAGGTTCCCAGCGTCGGGCTTTAGGCCAGTGTAGTTGCCTTTGCGGCATACCGGCGAGCAGGGCTCACCGGTAGAGCGCGGCAAAGGCGCATAGAGGTTATTGATGGCAGACAGGCGCGAGGGCTGCGTCGATTTTGTTCAGAGGGGTGAGCTGTGCCCTCTTTGCCTGTCCCTGATGTTGAAATTGCACCTGCAAGCCGAAGCGGTCGCCGATGAACCAACTGGTCTCGCGCCGCCAGCTTGGCAGTTGCTCCATCTCATAGCAGCCCAAAGCCTCACTCCAACGGTAGCCAGTGGTGTCGGCAAGCTGGATCTGCCAGTAATCAAAGCCGGCCTGTGGGGTCATCACCTGATAAAAACCGTCAAACCGGCTTGGTTTATCGCAGCTGGGATAGAGGGCTAAAACATCCGGTTTAAACCGGACAAACTCCCCCATGCGGGTTGTGCCATCTTGGTCAACGTATTGCAGGTGAAGGGTGCTGTCGAGCAGGGGATCGCCTTCCAGAACAAAGCCAAGTTCAACCTGGTAGCGATGGCTGCAGAGGCCGCCTGAGGGAGCGGGTGTTAGCTCAAACAGGGTGTCCCCTACGAAGTGGACAAATCTGTCTCCTTCGGTGTGGGAGTGCCAATAGTCAATGGTCCTGATCTCAGCCGGTGGGTCTTGCTGCTCACGGTCACTATCGCAGCCAGCCAGGGCAAGGGGGGCGGTAAGCAGGGCGATGTGGATTGGGTTGAGTCGTTTCATCGGTTTCATGGCTCCCGCGATCCGGCCTGGGTGATGGCATCACAGGGCTGGCCGTTGGCCAGGCTGCAGGCACCATCGTCCGGTCTCATGCACTGGTGCCATTGATCCGCGTTGGCACAGTATGCCTCGGAGATCCGGTAGTGCATCTGCTCGGTCTGGCGGCAGAGGCCGGGCGCCGCCTTACCCTCAAGGCTGCAGTTGGCGTAGCCCTTCATCTCCATCATGCGGTCCCAGCTTTGCACCACCGTGCGCCAGGGATCATAGTCAAGGAAGCTGTGCCAATGGCCATCGCTGTCGGGCGGTGTCGGGTAGTAGGTCATCTGCTGGTTGATCAGGGTCGGCACCTTTTGAGATGGCTCTTTAAACCCTTTTAATGCCCAGTACAGCCCTTCCAGGCTGTCATCGACCACAGGAACCCCTTGACCAAGCGCGAGGATCTGCACCATCACTCGATAGTCGGTTTCCTCAGCCTCAATGGCGCGGATGGCGTCCGGACTCTCCTCCGCAAGGGCGTGGCTGATCCGGGTACGCAGCTGGCGACGCTCTGTCAGTGAGCGACTGTCGGATAGGACATTGAAGGAGACATACCAGGCGTGGCCCAGTTCAATATTGGAGAGGTAGCCATCGCCACAGGCATTGCGAAAATTGACCTTGCTGATCAGAGAATCGTGCGCCAGCCAGTATTGGGCGCTGGCGTGCAGGCTCGGCAGGGTATCCAGGGCGTATTGGTGGGTTCGCTGGGAAGCGTACCAAACCAGGGAGGTGCCATCGCCGATCTGCGCTATGCCGTGGGTAAAGCGATGCAGTTGGCGATCCAGCTTGGGCGAGCCGAAGTTGCTGCTCCTGAGTCTGTTGTACAGGCCCCAGGCGCTGGTGGGGTAGGCGTTGCCACCGGTTCCCGAACTGGCAGCTTGGGGTCGATAGTCATGGCGGGTGAGGCAGTGCCGCAGCGGCGTGTTGGATACGCCATTGACGCCTCGAGCGATAAGATCCAGAGCGTGATCCTGCGGACCTGGGTCGGCAAAGATCGTCATCAACTCATCATCGGTCAACAGTTCGGTCAGGCCCTTTTGCGTCAGTTCGTCCACACGGCTGGACGCCGACACAGACAGGGGCCAGAGCAGGCAGAGCAGGTAGAGCAGGCTGAAGGTTCTTGGCATGGATCGCTCCGAATGACGAGGCTGTGAGTTTACCTCTTTTGCATGGGCGGGTCGCAGGGAGATATCACATTTAAATCAGTACTTTGGAGGTCTCCAGTCGTTTGGCGTTCGCCATGGCTCTGTGATCCCCAACGGGTTGTGGTAGGGTGAGGCCTTGTTGTACAGGGATGGATAGAAGCATGCGTGGGCGCAGTCATAGCCAAGTGAAATTCAGCGACGTTAACTGGCGGGTTCTTAAGGATCTGGTTCCCTATCTGAGCGAGTTTCGTGGTCGAGTGGTGGGGGCCCTGCTGTGTCTGGTGGCGGCCAAGCTGGCCAGTGTCGGCCTGCCCTTTATCCTCAAGCACATTGTCGACGGCCTGGATGTGGGACGGGAGAGTGAACTGTTGGCACTGCCACTGGGGCTGCTGCTGGCCTACGGCACGGTGCGCTTCGCCAATGTCCTGTTTGGTGAGCTGCGCGACACCCTGTTTGGCCGGGTGACCGAGCGGGCGATGCGTCGGGTTGCCCTGAAGGTGTTTAAGCATCTGCATGCCCTGGATCTGGATTTTCATCTCAATCGTCAGACCGGCGGCTTGTCCCGGGATATCGAGCGGGGGAATGCCGGGATCAGCTTCCTGATGCGCTTTATGGTGTTCAATATCGGCCCCACCCTGCTGGAGGTGGGCATGGTGCTGGTGTTGCTTGGCTGGCAGTACCATTTGGGCTTTGCCGCCATCGTGGCGGTGGCGGTGATCGGTTATGTTGGCTTCTCCGTGGTGGCGACAGAGTGGCGTACCCGCTACCTGAGGGAGATGAATGTCGCCGAGTCCCAGGCCAGTACCCGGGCCATCGACAGCCTGATCAACTTCGAAACGGTGAAGTACTTCACCAATGAAGGGGAGGAGGCGCGGCGCTATGATCTGGGGCTGGCGGCCTGGGAGCAGGCTCGGCGCAAGAATCGCCTCTCCCTGTTTGCCCTCAATGGCGGACAGGCGTTGATCATCGCCCTGGCCATGACCTCGGCCATGGTACTGGCGGCCAGTGATGTGATGGCTGGTGCCATGAGTCTGGGGGATTTTGTGCTGATCAACGCCTTCATGATCCAGGTGTTTATGCCCCTCAACTTCCTGGGCTTTGTCTACCGGGAGATGAAGGGGTCCATGGCCAATATCGAGAAGATGTTTGAACTGCTGAATGTGCAGCCCAAGGTGCAGGATCGGACCGATGCCCGGCCATTGAAGGCGAGCCAGGGGCGGATCGAGTTTGATGGCGTGAGGTTTCGTTATCAACAGGCACGACCGATCCTCAAGGGGATCAGCTTTACGGTAGAGCCCAGGCAGAAGGTGGCCATTGTCGGGGGCAGCGGCGCGGGCAAGTCGACCCTGTTTAAACTGCTGCTGCGCTTTTACGAGGTGGAGCAGGGAGCTATCCGGATCGACGGTCAGGATCTGCGGGAGATCAGCCAGGAGTCCCTGCGCCGTGCCATCGGCGTGGTGCCTCAGGATACGGTGTTGTTTAACACCAGCCTGCTGGAGAACGTGCGCTATGGTCACATTGATGCCGACGACGAGGCGGTCTGGGAGGCGATCCGCCTGGCGCACCTCGACCGCTTTGTCGAGGAGTTGCCCGATGGGATCCATACCCAGGTTGGTGAGCGGGGGTTAAAGCTCTCCGGTGGGGAGAAGCAACGGGTGGCGATCGCCCGGGCGATCCTTAAGCGTCCGCCCATCATGGTGTTTGATGAAGCCACCTCCTCCCTGGACAGTCATTCAGAGCGCAGCATTCTCAAGGCACTCAAGGAGATCGCAGCGGATCAGACCACGCTGGTGATCGCTCATCGGCTCTCGACCGTGGTGGATGCCGATCGGATCCTGGTGCTGGATCAGGGAGAGATCGTCGAGCAGGGTGACCATGCCAGCCTGTTGGCCCAGGGCGGTCACTATGCCCGGTTGTGGCAGCTGCAGCAGCGCCGTCAGGTCCCGCTACTTGAACACTGAGTGCCCGGCTTATTACAGAGGGATCAGTCCAAGTGGTAGAGGTGCAAGCGGGGAATGAGACACTCCCCCTTGGGACCGGGCAGGGCACTTTGTTGCCAGGGGGGGAGCGGGCTGATCTGAACCGGCTCCCGTTGGCTCAGGAGGAGCGGCAAATTGGCCGGGAACTGTCGGCGTCCGCCCTCGGAAAACTGGACAAAGGCGGTCGGCCGCAGGCCGCCGGGTCGATCGAACCTCAATCTGGCACCGGCGGCTAGCCCACTGATCCCCTCCATCTCACGCGTTACGTGGTCTTGCCAGGCAGCCATATCCAGAATGCTCTGTCCCGGGTTGGTCAGGGCGTTTTCCAGTTTTTGCAGGATCTCATCTCGAGTGGTCTTGGCGACGATCCGCTTGCCGACCCAACCAAAACGGATCCGCCTGATCGGTAGACTCAACCAGACCGGGGTGCGATAGAAGTGCATGGTAAAGAGGTTGGGAGAGAGCTGATGGAGCAGCTCGAAGCGTTGATCCTGAACATTGGCCGCATCCTGAGTCAGGGCATGGAGCTGGGTTTTAAACTGCGCGAGGGCTCTCTCCAGGGCCAAGAGCCTACTGGGAAGCGCCTTGTGGGTGTCAAAGCGCAGTAGGCCCGGATAGCGTCGAACTTTCTGGCTCTGCTCGTCCGTGCTTTTGCGATGCAGATCGGACAGCGCCTGGATCGCCCAGCGATGGGCCTGCGCTCCCTCAAGCGGGTCGGGCTCAATGGTTTCGATCTGCGCCAGGGGGCGGGTCTGCAGCCATTGGGGTAGGGCATAACCCATGGCCTGAGCGGGCCCCTGCTGTGCCAACTGCTCGTTGAGGGATTGCCTCAGGCTCATGGCGTGGTCAAACGCCAGGCTCAACTGCCGTAGGGCATCGGGATCATAGTGGGACATGGTGTGCAGTCGCGATTGTTGTCGGTTGTCTCTACTCTATTGCAATGGTGCCTACATACCAAATTATTTTTACCAAGGTGGCAACCCAAACCCACTGGGGCAACACCTCGGTTTCCGTGGACGCCACGCAGGCCCATGGGGCGGTCCGGTGGGGAATAAGGAGAAACAAAAACGGCGCCCCAAGGGCGCCGTTTAACAGGGAAAAACCTGAAGGGGCTTATCGCATCAAGCGGTAAACACCTGGTTCAGCCAGGGCAGCATCTGCTTCTTACGGCTGAGGCAGTTCTCAAAGACCAGCTCACCCTCTTTAGCGTCGTGCAGCATCTGAGCGGCTGGGCCGGCAACGATCAGGCGGGTCTGTTCGCTACGGATGTTGGTGAGCATCAGTACGGCCACATCCAGGCCAGCGGCCTCGACGCGGCTTGCCAGGTTCTTCGCCATCTCGGCTTCAAACTCGGCGGTCTGGGCAAAATCGGCCAGCTCCAGCTGGGCAACGGTCAGGGACTTGCCGCCAAACTCGAAGCTCTTGACGTCTTTGTTCAACAGTTCATCGACGCTCATGCCAGCCAGATCGGTCTTGGCCACCAGCAGCTCGGCGGTGAAGGCGTCCACGTCGACACCGGCGATGGGAGCGATCAGATCCACCAGCTCGATATCACGGGCAGTGGTGGTGGGAGACTTGAGGCCGACGGTATCGGACAGCAGGGCACCCAGCATCAGCACGGCCAGGGGCTGAGTCAATTCCACCTTGTGGATCTGACACAGTTCAAACAGTACGGAGGCGGTGGAGCCCAGTGGCATCATCCAGGCTTCCAGCGGGCCCCGGCTCTGCAGGGTACCCATGCGGTGGTGATCGACCAGACCCACCAGCTTGGCATCAACCAGATCGGCCGGACCCTGCTCCTGCTCACAGAAATCAACCAGGTAGACTTGCTCGTCTTTCAGTGGCTTATCCAGAACGGTTGGCAGTGCCAGGCCCGCCTTATCAAAGATGAACTGGGTTTCACGGCTCGCTTCACCCGGGCGGAACGCTTGGGCGTTCATGCCGCGAGCATTAAGCCAATGGGCCGCAATCACGGCGCTGCAGATACTGTCACTGTCGGGGCTCAGGTGGCCAAAAACGTGGATCATGGAACTTCCCTTGAGAGGCTGCGTTGGGGAGACGCAGCATGGTTCGACTGGCCCCAAGAGTGAGCTCGGGGCGAAAAGGGGGAAATGTAAAAGCTACTAACAGGGCTGTCCAACACTTTTGGAGCACAGTGTTAGCTGGATCGTTCAATTGGCCACAACTTCTGAAGGATGGCGCAAAGGCTCTGTGATACCAGGCTCCAGGGTTCGCGACCTTAATGACCTGGCTCCTGCAGCATGGATGAGGTCGTAGACAAACCGGTTCCTGCCCACTCTTTTGAGGTGGGGGTGGAGATTATTCCGCCATGGTCTGGCGGAAAAGTGCACGGATTTTTATTGCACGAAGCCAACTATCAGATTAAACCTGTTAGATAAGGCTAATGGATATGGCTGAATCAACCGTGTATGAAATGGATTTTGGATCCGAGCTAGGCATCGATCTCAGTGGAGCGCGCCGGCTCATGGCTGAGATGGGTGAGGTGTTGCGTAAGCCCCATACCTCTGAGCAATTGCAGGCAGTGGCTTCGCTCTTTACCCAGATCTGGCCTAACTATGTATTGATCTGGTATTGGCGAGGACGTCCTTTGGAAACTTTGGTTCTCAAAGGACAGGAGCAAGGTAAGATCAGTTGTTCGAACATTATTGCCGCTCGGATCTATGGGCCCTGTGCGCTCAGTGATACAACCCAGGCTCATATGCTGGGTTGGATCCGGGCAGCGGCAGAGATCGTCGTCGTCGCTAATCGTGGCAGGATCAATAAGGCCGATTTTGCGGCGCTGGCGGACCTGCGTAAAGAGCTGGGGAATTGCATCTATATCAAGGCAGCGAATCAATATGTCGAGTTATTCAACAGTGATAACCGCTGCTCCCTGTTTCGAGTCAACCTGCATCAAGTCGAGAGTCTGTTTGCCCCGGAGAGGGTATTACGGGTCCATCGAAGCTATCTGGTGAATCCAGAACACGTGGTGTCGAGCCGAAAGCAACGCAACGGGCGGGTTCGGTTACTCCTAAATTGTACCGAGATCCCAGTGGGTGAGCGTTATGCTCCTTCACTCAAGGAGGAGTATCCACAATGGTTTTCCCGTCACGATCAGCATACGGCATTACGTCAATGGCTCTATGCGGGCACGGATGAGTAATAGGAGATTGGATTTAGAATGTTGCTGACTTCGACGGCACCGAGGCGAGCCATTTTTGCCTGTGTTTCCAAGGCCACCTTTCATCGCCTGCAACCCTGGTGTCAGGGGCAGGATATGGACTTGGTGCCGCTTGGGAGCCTAGAGGAGTGTCGCCAGCGCTTGAGTCGGGAATTTGGTCTGGTGCTGGTCGAAGAACGGACCTTTCCACAAGCCTCAACGGAATGTGAAACCTTTAAGAACAGTCTGCATTGTCTTGGGGTTGTGATGATCCCGGCGGATGCCACGATAATGCACAGGAAGCGCTCGTGGCGTGCGGGTGCGGATGTGGTGTTACCTGAATCCCCAGACGGGGAAGAGCTGTATTTGTGCTGTCGTCAACTGATGCGGCGGTGGGTGGAGACCCCAGGCTCGCCTTCGACTGGGGGGAACCGGCCCGACTGGAGATTGGATTACGAAGGGGCACGATTGTTGGACTCCCAAGGAAACTGGCAACGTCTGTCGCGTAATGAGGCGGCGTTGATGAAGGAGTTGGTTGCTCATGCAGAACAGTTGGTTAAGCGTGAAACTTTGTGGGCCGTGTTACAAAGATCAGATTGGCAATACAATGATCGAACCCTGGATGTGTTGATTGCCCGGCTTCGCGGCAAACTCAAGAAACTTGGTATCGATCCCAGAGTCATAGTGACCCACTATGGTGCCGGCTATGAGCTAAGACACTTGTAGTTTCCGGGTTGTGTTAAAACGAATCGATGTCCAGATTTTCCACACATTGCTGCAATGGTGAGCATTTGATTTTTTAGGGCTTTACACAGGCCAGGGGAATCACTAATATTCGAATCCGTCGGAGGGATGGCAGAGCGGTTGAATGCACCGGTCTTGAAAACCGGCATACGTTAGTAGCGTATCTAGGGTTCGAATCCCTATCCCTCCGCCATATAAAGCAAACCCTGCCATAGTGCAGGGTTTTTGCGTTTTGGGCGATTCGTACGGTGGGATAGCTCCGTAGGGCAGGTTAGCCACGCAGCGGCGTAACCTGCCGTGTGCTCCGGACTCTTCCTGGTCGCATGCAGGGAAAGGCTCTCCGAGTTGGGCCTTGCTCGCGTTCCATCCTCCCTCCGCCGCCACACCCATATAAGCAGCAAACCCTGCCATAGTGCAGGGTTTTTGCGTTTTGGAGAAAAGCCCCTGCTTCGTAGGGCAGGTTAGCCGCGCAGCGGCGTAACCTACCGTGTGCTTCGGACTCTTCCTGGTCGCATGCAGGGAAAGGCTCTCCGAGTGGGGGTTTCGTAGGGCAGGTTAGCCGCGCAGCGGCGTAACCTGCCGAATGCTCCGGACCCTTCCTGGTCGCATGCAGGGAAAGGCTCTCCGAGTGGGGTCTCCGTAGGGCAGGTTAGCCGCGCAGCGGCGTAACCTGCCGAATGCTCCGGACCCTTCCTGGTCGCATGCAGGGAAAGGCTCTCCGCCTCGCTCTGTTGAATGAGTGAGGAAAAGGGCTGAAGCCATGCAGGCCATATTCGTGTATACGGATATTTGAGCGGTTCAATCTGCTGTTATCGCCATAAACAACAAACCCGCCTCTCGGCGGGTTTGTTTATGGCGCTTAGTGCAGGACCAGAGATCAGATCTCTTTATCGGCCAGCTTTTTGGCCAATTCGAAGGGGTCGCACTCGATACCGTTGAGCTCAGTATCCCAGTCCAGGCCGACCATCACCTTGTCTTCGTCCAGGCTTGGCAACCATTGTTCGAAGAAGTCATCCAGTGCGATGGCAACGGCCTGATAGTCCGCCCAGTCTTCACGACACAGTGCTTTTGCTGCAGACTCGGTGGAGAACAGGGGCATGACGTCAGTGTTTTCAAATTCAATGGAGTCACATACGACGTATTCGTTGTCTGCGCTCAGTACCCAGATCTGGCCGCTTTGAGTAACGGCATCGGCAAAGGCTTGCAGGGAAGGGGTGATATCGGTCATGGGTGGCTCCTTTAAGTGATTGTCCGGATCCTTGCCCATCGATCTCCCAATCGCAAGTAAAAACCGTAATTAACCGATGATTTGGCGATCTTTCTCTCTTTGCATGGGGGCCGGGGATCTGTAACCATCGAAATGACTCAGGGATTGGGAAAGCGCCATGATAGATAAATCGACAAAGGTCAGTCCAAAGCAGCAGGTTTTGCTCCTGTTGGAGGAGTGTTTGCAGACCGGAGTTCGGGGGCGGGTCGCACAGATCATCAAACAGGCAAAGAGCGAGATTGAGGGCCGTCTTGAGCTGGACGACGCTTTTTATCGCCAGGCTCGAACTGATCTGTCGGTGCCAGGCTGTCCGGGTCTGACCTTCAAGGTTGCAAAACAGACTCGCCGCTGGATCTATCGTTATACCCCGGAGGGGGCGCGTTCGACTCGGCAGAGGACTCTGGGCTACTTTCCCGAGATGACCGTGGCACAAGCGATGGCAGAGTGGCAACGGCAAAGGGATGGAAGTGACCCGATGGAAGGGTTGATGCCAGCGATGACGTTCGCCGAGTTGGTACAAAGATATCTGGTTTATGCTCGGGCCAGACGAACAGGGTGGCGTCGGGAACGTGCCTTGCTTGAAAAGTACCTCCTGCCCCTGTGGGAGCAAAGAGATCCGGTGGAGATCGAAGCTGAGGATATAGGTTGTTTGCTGCGAAGCGTAAGGGAGCAGGCCCAGGCCAAGGGGGGACATGGTCATAGATCTGCTGCCCACGCCTTAACGACATTGCGCCATCTGTACGATGTTGCTCGGGGTAAGGGGGAGTGGATCTGCCCTCAGTTGCCCTGGTTACCAGCGACCATGGCTAACCCCTGTGAGGGGATCAAGATGGAGCGCCTGCCCAGTTTTACTGTGCCCCTGGCACTGACCGAACTGGTCGCGTATCAAAAGGCGCTGACAACCCTGCCTATCAATGAGCGGATCCGACCGGTGCTGCAGTTGCAACTCACGCTATTGGTGCCCTTCAGTGCCTTGTGTCGACTCCTGTGGGATGAGATCGATTGGCAGGGCAAGCGGGCAAAACTGGTGACTGCCGATGGGCGAAAGCAGAGCCTATATCTGACGCAAGCCAGTGTGAAGATCCTCCAGCAGCAGCGCACCTTGTCCAGCCATTCCGCCTGGATCTTTCCGGCCATGACTCAGGTTGAAAAACCGATGCCACCCCGTTACCCCAGTCAGCAGATGGTCGTGATCCGGCAGCATCTTGGTCTGTCTGACCAATTTACAGCAGAGCGGATCGGCCGTCTTGGCCGGCATTGGCTTGCAGAGCAGGGGAGGGCATTGGCCAAGCAGAAACTTCCCTTGGATAGTCGGCAAGACAACGAACTGTCTCGACTTCAAATCCAGGAAAACCTCGAGTTATGGCAACAATATCTGAGTAGTTTACGACTGTCTGTATGAGTTACGTACTGTAATTACTTTTGTAACGGATAGGTTTCAAAGCACTTTAGGCGGGCAGTTATGGGGCGGACGAGCAAATTACTGAGTCAGGGGAGTGGCTAGGGGTCCCAGGACGCCTAACGGACTCGAAGGGGGTGGTGAGCCCTCACCGTTTTGGTGATGAGCCGGCGCTGGCCAGGAAAAACGGACTTGCTGTGCATACTGAAAGCAGTCTGCAATGCAATAAAGGGAGTTAGAGTTAAAGGTCAGACCAAAGGACCGTGATCAGTTTCAACGGCATTGGTCTGACGATGCTGGTGTGGGTTACTTACGGAACGGTGCCAGGAATTCGTTGCGCAGGGAGGCGTCGCGACGGGCAGATTTCAGATCCTTGATCATCATCTTAATGCCTTGGGCAAACAGTTGCTGCAGCATGGCATCGGTCTGCTCTTCGCTGGTCTCTTCGCCTTTCTCCTGGTTGTTCTTCACCATGGTCAGCAGCTCGGCGGTCGGCCCTGCCAGGGTGTAAGTGCAGACAGCCAGGAACTGCTCAAAGCTCTCCATGACATTGCGGGCGCTCTGTGGTTGCTGATCCCAAGCGTCGCGCAAAGGGGCTTCCAGGGCAACGTAGATGCTGTGCAGGCCTTCGTATTGCGCCTCTTCAACTTCCATGTGGTTCATTACCTGCATCAGCTGGGCAGGGATCTGTACTTGTTCAGTCATGGTACCGGTCCGGTTTAAGGAAAAGCCGACATCTTAGCGGATCTGGCGAAAATGTCAGTCCTTGCTGTGGCAAACTCGAGTGAATGGGCGTTTCATCACCATTCATCTTGCTTCTTGAGGGCATATAGCCAGGGATTGAACTCGAACCACGACACTTGCTTGCAGTGGGACTTGCCCCTGAGTCCCAGGGGGTGTGAGCCTGTTCGCGAAGGGGCCAGTCCTGGTGTATGAGGCGATGGTGTCATGGATCAAAGGAAGTTGGGTGAGCATGATGAGCAAACTGGGAGCCGGTGGTGCAGCGTTACTGGGCTCGGCCTGCCTAATGCCCAATGCGGTGGAAAGCACCGAGTGGCAGATCGCCCATTTCGCTGGAAAACGTAGGTCCTGATCAAGAACGGGGATCCTGTGAGCCGGGTATTGGCTCATTGTGGCAAGCTCAGCTTGGTGTAATCTTGATTGGATCCCTTGAATATCAGGAGGGGAGCCTCACACGCACCTGTTACGACTTCGATGGTGATCATCGCCAGTATGGAGCGGTTAGGGTGGAAGGACTAAGGAGCGTAGCGATTGCTTGATACCATCTAGATGCAGTGTTCTATGAGATCCGAACACCTGTCTAGACCAATTTTCGGCTTCCGAAGGCGGGCGCTGCCGTGGTGTAGATGGGGACCCTTCCCGTTGCCGTCATCCATAAGGTCTGTGGCGATATCTCCTTTGACCTGGTGAGGCGTCATATACCCGGTTGATGGTACCCATTCTGTTTTCAAGCCCAGGCACCGGCGCTCCATTGGCGCATTGTCCCAACGCTCACCACGCCGATTCATGCTCTGAGTCATTGGATTACGCCAGAGGAACTGGGTGGTTGCGCTGGTGCCCACTGATCGCTTCTACTGGCTTGATCTAAGTGGCATGCTGGTTTGGCTAGGACGGGTTGCTGCTGCATAGGGTCAGTTTTCAGCGGAACGCCGATAAAGGTGTTTTGGATGCCTGGCCAGAACGATTCGGCAGCCTGGTGGAGTGGGTGCGGGATCCACACCCATCCAACTCGCCCTTGCACTCGCTCATCAACTTAACGCGGTTAAACAAAGCTCAATGTCAGATACCCGGTGAGGATCACCGCAACCCACATCACCATAGAGCTGGTCAGTCGGGTTCGCGATAAGCGCGCTTCCGGCAGGTGCAGCGCCAAGAAGTCCAACATCCGCTGTACCAAAGCCACACAGCTTTGCCGAACACTTTGATCCCAGTGCATCACCCGGCCCGAGCTGCGCTCTATCACGCTTGGGAAAAGCTTCCGATAGAACCAGTCAAAGTCCAGACTGATGGTGAGGGTCCGCTTCATCATAGGTAACAGAACAAAGAATGCCGTGCCGGCAAACAGCAGCAGCTGGAATTGGGTAACCAGATGATCCCAGGTGTAGGGCTGATAGCTCACCGGGTAGGGCAAGATCTGATAAAACAGCTGCGGGACAAGGCCGATCCCTATGCATAAGGCAGAGAACAGTGCCATCGCCCAGCGCATGGTGGCGGGCGGATCCGTTGGTCGCAGCCCGGAGTCCTTTTGAAAGAAGACAAACCAGGGGAACTTGATCCCCGCGTGGAGGAACACCCCGGCGGAGGCTGCCAGCAACAAGAACCACACCCAGGCCAGACCCTCATGGGCCGCGGCGGCGGTTTCCAGCGACTTAGTCACGAAGCCCGAGGTAAAGGGCACCGACGAGATCGCCAGTGCGCCAATGGTGCCGTACAGGGTGGTCAGTGGCATCGACTGGAACAGTCCGCCCAGATCGGAGCATTTGCGCTTGCCGGTCTGATAGAGCACGCAGCCCGCCGCCATCAGCAGCAGGCCTTTGTAGATGATGTGCGCAAAGGCATGGGCCGCTGCGCCACTGAGTGCCAGCTCGCTGCCAATGCCGATGGCGGTGATCATAAAGCCCACCTGGTTGACGATGCTGTAGGCCAGGATCCGCCGCATGTCGTTTTCCAGCAGCGCATAGATGATCCCGTAAAACACCATATAGAGGCCGATGTAGATCAGCGCCGTGGTGCCCGCAAAGCACACCATCAGGGTAAACACCGCAGTTTTGGTGGTAAACGCCGACAGGAACACGCTGCCGCTGGGACTCGCTTCGGGGTAGGCATCGGCGATCCAGGCCGAGAAGGGGGGCGCCCCGGCGTTAACCAGGAAACCCGCCAAGATCAGGTAACCGCTCCAGTGGGACAAGCCGATGGGGCCGAACTCAATGCTGCCGCTGGCGTACACATGGGCCACAATGCCCACCATCAGCACGACGCCACCAAACAGGTGGACCATCAGATAGCGGAAACTGGCCTTCCAGGCCGACTCCGTCCCCGCTGCCCAAAGCACCAAGGTCGAGCCCAGGGTCATCAACTCCCAGAACACAAACATGCTGAGCAGATCGCCGCAGAGCGCCACCCCAATCGCCGAGCCGGCGTACAGCATGGCCGCCGACAGCTCCACGGTTTTCGCCTGATTGAGGGCATAAAGCGCACCGGCAAAGGCCATCAGGGCAAAGACGGTGGCAAACAGCCGCCCCAAAACGGTGATCTCAAGCGGGGTCAACTGGTACTGCAAAAACGTCACGCTCGTGCTCGTGCCCAGCGGCAGTGTCCACACCAGCAAAAGCACAAGTATGGGCCCAGCCAATAGCAGGACCCGTTGCCAAAGCACAGAGGCAAACGGCAGCAGCAGACCAATGATGATCAATAACAGCCCAGGTGGAAAATGCTCAATCATGGTAGTAGCTGTCCTTGCGCTTCAAGAGAAAACCCAATCCTTTGGCGATGATCACCATCAGTGCGCAGGCGATAAAGCCGTACCAGCCATAAAATCCCGGGCTGCTGTCCAGGGTGATCCCTTGCGACTCCAGATTGCCATGGTGATGCATGAACAACTCCGGCAACAGGGACAGGGCCAGCACCACCCATAGGCCGCGCCAGAGTTTGGGCCGGTTCTCGGGGCGGTACAGCCAGTGAAGCTCAGAAGACGATTTAGTGGTTTGATCGGTCATCACAGTCCCTTATGAGAGCGCCGCAACGAGGCGGATCTGCTCAGCAAGCTCAAACAATCGATTGGGGAAGGCAAACAGCAGCAAGGTCATCGCAGCGGTGATCCCCAGCGCCGTGACCATCACGGGCGGCGACTCTTTGCGCACCGCGGGCAAAACATCGGCAGGCTTAAAGTAGGCGGCGTAGATCACAGGAACAAAGTAGGCCGCATTGAGCAGCGTTGATAACAGGATCACCCCTACAGCCAGTTGCTGCTCGGCTTCGATGGCGCCCATCAGCAGATACCACTTGGAGATAAAGCCCACCGCGGGGGGTAAGCCGATCATCGACAGCGCCCCTATGGTGAATGCCGCCATGGTGATCGGCATCTGATGACCGATCCCATTGAGCTGGCTGATCTCGGTTTTCTTGGTCGCGGTGTAGATGGAACCCGCAGCAAAGAACAGGGTGATCTTGCCAAAGGCATGGGCCGCGATGTGCAGGCTGGCACCCAGAATTGAGATCGGCGCCAGGATCATCGCCCCGAGCACCACATAGGAGAGTTGACCAATGGTGGAAAACGCCAAGCGACGCTTCAGGTTGTCCTGTTTGAGCGCCACTACCGAGGCACTGACCACGGTAAAGGCCGCAAGATAGAGCAGGATCTCACTGCCCGGTGCCTGTTGCAGCAGCTCCAGGCCAAAGACATACACCACCACTTTGATGACACAAAAGACCCCGGCCTTCACCACCGCGACCGCGTGCAACAAGGCACTGACCGGCGTTGGTGCCACCATGGCCGCAGGCAACCAGCGGTGCACCGGCATTACCGCCGCTTTGCCGATCCCAAGCAAAAACAACAGCGCCAGGACCGTTACCAATGGGCCATCCAGATGCTCAGCCAGGATCCCGGCACTGGTAAAATCTGTGGTGCCGGTGAGCATCCAGGTCCAGATGATCGCCGGCAGCAGCAGGCCCACCGAGGTGAACAGCAATATGCCCAGATAGACCCGTCCCGCCTTCATCGCCTTTTCGCTGCCCTTATGGGTCACCAGGGGGAAGGTCGACAGGGTCAATAGCTCGTAAAACACAAACAGGGTGAACAGGTTGGCGGAGAAGGCGATCCCCAACGCCGCCGTGATCGCCAGGGCAAACAGCAGATAGAAGCGTGTTTGATCCCGCTCGTTATTACCGCGCATATACCCGATGGCATAGAGGCTGGTGACGAGCCAGAGAAAGCCAATGATCAGTGCAAACAGCACCCCCAGCGGCTCCAGCTCAAAGCTCAGGCCCAGTCCGGGGAGCAATTCGAACCAGATCAGGGACGCGTTATCTTGAGCCATAAATCCCTGATAGAGGTGCAGCATCAAAACCAACTGGATCGAGGCGCCGACCAGGGTGAGGCCGTCACGCCAATTGGGATGGTGACGACACAGGGCGATCCCCGCCATCACCAGCAGCGGCAGTAATAGGGTAAGTTGAAGGGTCAGTGCTCCACTCATGATTGCACTCCAAACAGTCCTTGTGCCGTCATCTCCGCAATTCCCACGGTAAAGCGGGTATCAATGCCCAGGTACACATTGGCGAAGACCAGGATCCAGATGGGCAGCAGAAACCCTAAGGGGACCTCCTCACGCACTACCTCATGATCCGGCTGCTGGAAGTAGGCCACTTCCACAATGCGCCAGACATAGATGAGTGCCAGCATCGAGCTGAGCAACACCAAGCCGACCACCGGCCACCAGCCTTGCTCAAGCAGTGCCAAAACCAGATACCACTTACTGATAAAGCCCACGGTAAGCGGCACACCGATCAAGCTTAAGCCCCCCACCAGGATGGCCGCCATGGTCAGCGGCATCCGCTTACCCAGGCCTTTAAACTGACTCAGCTCAGCACTGCCGATCCGGTACACCACTGCGGCCAGCGCCAGGAAGAGCGCTCCCTTGATCAAACCATGGTTGAACATATGCAGCAGGGTGGCCACCAGCCCCTGCTCACTGGCCAGGCTGAAGCCAAGGATCATATAACCGATCTGGGCCACGCTGGAGTAGGCCAGCAACCGCTTCACGTTGCTTTGATAGATGGCGATCAAAGAGCCTGCGAAGATCCCTGTCAGTCCCAATGCCAGATGGATCTTCTGCAACGGCAGATGCTCAAATGAGAAGCTCACCCCATAGATATCAAACACAAACCGCAGCATGACATAGAGGGCTACTTTGGTGGCCGTCGCCGCCAAAAACGCCGTCACCACCGAGGGGGCATAGGCATACGCATTGGGCAACCACAGGTGCAGAGGAAACAGCGCCAGCTTGAGACAGACACCCACGATAAAGAATGCGAAGGCGGTAAACAGGGTGCGGGTATGGGCGACTTCAGGCAGGCGTTGCGCCAGATCCTGCATATTCAGCGTGCCGGTCATCATATAGATGAGGCCGATCCCAATGAGGATAAAGGTTGCGCCTATGGTCCCCATGATCAGGTATTGATAAGAGGCCCATAATGCCCGGCGATCTTTGCCGAGGCCCACCAGGGTGTAGGTGGCCAGTGAAGAGATCTCCAAGAAGACGAAGACATTGAAGGCGTCGCCCGTGGCCAGGATCCCCATCAAGCCAGCCATGCACAGTAGGTAGGCGATATAGAAATAGAGCTGACGATCTTCTGGCAGTTCCCGCTCAATGCTGTACTGCGCCGACCACAGCACTAAGGTCCCCACCCCGGAAACCAGCACCAACAGGAAGGCATTGAGTGCATCGATACGATATTCGATCCCCCAGGGGGCCTGCCACCCGCCTAGCTCATAAACGATGGGGCCGCTGGCGATCACTTGGCTTATCAACAAGAGGCTGATCCCAAACGCCAAGCCACTGACCATCACGCAGAACAGCCACAACAGGCGTGTGGGTCTTAGCAGTAAACATGCCGGTGCCGCCATCAAAGGGACGATCACCTGCAATACAGGAAGGTGGGCTAACACGATTTAACTGTCCTTGTTTCCAACTTTACGTTTAGGCTCATCCTCAGCGACCGGGTGAGGCTCTAATGGCACCACCTCCGCTGGCGTCACGCTGGCCCCATTATCAATGGTTTGGATCTCATCCTCCTCCACGGTGCCGTAAGCTTCTCGGATCCGCATCACCAAGGCCAAACCCACCGCTGTGGTGGCGATCCCCACTACGATGGCGGTGAGGATCAACACATGGGGTAGGGGGCTGGAGAAGCTTTGATAGCCCTCGGCCAGGATGGGCGCGGTGCCTCCCTCCACATTGCCCATGCTGATATAAAGGATGAATACCGAGGTTTGGAAGATCCCAAGCCCCATCAGCTTTTTCACCAGGTTACCGTGGGAGATCACGATGTAAAATCCCAGCATCATCAGGATGATCACCACCCAGTAGTTGTACTGCGCTAAGAGACTCACTCCTGCCCCCCTGGCTGGATCGCCCGCTCGGAAAAGGTAAAGAACAGCAAAATCATCACCGAGGTGACCGTGATCCCGACGCCCAGCTCTACCAGGAAGATCCCCAGGTGCTGGCCCGACAGGGCATTGGCAGACAGGGCGTGATAATCCAAAAAGGCGTGGCCGTTGAGCATGGACACCATTCCCACACTGCCGTACAGCAACACGCCCACGGCGGAGATAAAGCGGATCACCGGGATGGGGAAGATCTTCCGTGCCCGCTCAAAGCCGAACACCATGGCATACAGGGCGATGGCGGCGGCGAAGATCACCCCCGCCTGGAAGCCTCCCCCCGGGCCGTAGTCACCGTGAAACTGGACATAGAGCGCGAACAGCATAATGGGTGGGATCAGCAGCTTGCTGATCACGCGCAGAATGAGGTGATCGGGCAAGGCGCCCCGGCTGGCTGCCGGGTTATTGGGCTTGCGTATTCCCACGCCACGGCCACCGAGCAGCGCCAACACCCCGATCCCCGCGGTGAAGACCACCAGGGTTTCGCCGAACGTGTCGTAGCCCCGGTAGCTGGCAAGGACTGAGGTCACCATATTGGGGATCCCGATCTCCTCCATCGACGCCTCGATGTAGTGGCTGGACACCTGCTGCTGTACCGGCGTGTTGGGATCGCCAAACATCGGCATATCGATAAGGCCATAAAACAGCAGTGCGCCGGTCAAAAACACCACCACCAAGGCGGCTCTGGGCTGGATGCTGTTGGCTTTCTCATAGCGGCTGGTCACCATCAAGGCCGCCAGCAGCAACAAGGTGGAGATCCCGGCGCCTACCGCGGCTTCGGTAAAGGCCACATCCACCGCATCCATGGTGACGAAGAACACCGCAGAGACCAGGCTGTAGAGGCCACACAGCATCACGGAGGAAAACAGATCCTTGGTCCGCGCAATGGTCAGCGCCAGCAGCACCAAGAAGCTGAGCAGCACCACATCAATCACAAACTCGATCATCCGTTGGTCTCCTCCTGCTCTGTGGTGGATGGGCGCGCTCTCCCCCTCTGCGGTCCAAGTAGCGGTGCCAAACCGCCCTTAAGCGCAGCCTTGGCCAAAGCGTGGGCCGCCGTGGGGCTGGTTAAGGGAATGAAGATCAAGATAAAGCACAGCTTGGCGATCACCAGCCAGTGGCTGTCCGGCTGCAGGATCAATCCTAAGATCAGTAAACCACTGCCCAAGGTGTCGGTGACCCCGGCAGCGTGCATCCGGGTATATAAATCAGGAAAACGCAGCAAGCCCAGTGCCCCTATCAGGCAGCAGCTACAACCGGCCAGGATCAAGACCATACTGATCACAGATAACAGCTCTGCCATCATCCTTGCTCCCCCTCGTTCTGTCCATGCTGCTCGAAAAAGCGCAGGATCCCCACCACACCAATAAAGTTGATCAGGGCATAGACCAGGGCGATATCCAGAAACTCCGGCCGACCCATCAAGAACCCCAACACGGCGATCAACAGCACGGTCTTGGTACCAAAGACGTTCACCGCCAGGATCCGGTCATACATGGTTGGCCCCAGGATCGCCCGAGAGAGTGCCAGTCCCATTGCGACCAGTAAGGCGAGGCCTGCCACCACGAACACCGTCATTGGCTCAACTCCTTCACCCGCTGGATCGTTGATCCTTGCTGCAGTGCGTCGATATCATCGCTGTGAAGGGCGTGTACCGTCAGTGTGTTTTCATCCAGATCCAGAGACAGGGTTCCGGGCGTTAAGGTGACCGAGTTAGCCAGCACGACCCGGCTGGCATCATCGTGCAGCTGGTGTTCCAAGATCGCCACTGCCGGGGTCAGTCCCTTTGGGCCTTTTACGATGAGTTTGATCACCTGCCAGTTGGACAGCAGCAGTTCCTTGAGTAACCAGCAGAGGAAACCGGGAAACTTTCGTGCGAGGTGCAGGGGGTAGGACTCGTTATCCACAAGTTCCATGCGGTGGGCCAACCAGGTCACAAAGGCGATTGAGACCACGCCAAGGGTCAAGATAAATGAAGTGTAGTGACCTGAGTTTAAGAGCCAGATCAGGGTCAAGCAGACCAACAAAGAGAGTGTATATCGCATCCGATTGCGTGCAGCGCCATTCCATATCAAGTGACCAATTTATAACATCAACGGTGTTCTAACACTACGTCTTCAAATGTGCAAAGTGATTTTGCATAATCGAATTGTCCCTAATTTCCTAGAGACCTCAAAGCCTTACAATAGGCATACAAGGAAATGTTGTGACAGGTCATCGATATCCGGAAGCATTTTAGCCCAGCCTGCCAAAGGAGAAGACAGTGGGGGCGGCCTCTTCTTTTTTGCTCACGGCCCTGTCGGCGGTTCTAGTTTCAAACTGCACGATGATGTATCAGGTGATGTGCTAGGTGCTGTTGAGCACCAGGGTAGGGGTCACCTAACTCGGCTTAGAGTTATTACTCGTGCCCAAACTTGGGTACAAAACTCCGGATCTCGGGCGCGGCACAGTCCGGCAATGAAACTTGGCCATGAGAAGAACTGGGGAAGGATAGGCTAGGGGTCAGTCGAACTTATCGGACTGGAAAACAAAAAGCCCGCTCGAATGAGCGGGCTTTTTGCCAAGATGGTGCGTCCTAGTGGATTCGAACCACCGACCTCTGCCATGTCAAGGCAACGCTCTAACCAGCTGAGCTAAGGACGCAAAATGTGTTGCTGTGGACCAGCGAATATGGTGCGCCCGAGTAGACTCGAACTACCGACCTCCGCCATGTCAAGGCGGCGCTCTAACCAACTGAGCTACGGGCGCAAAATCTTGTATTGTATGGTGCGTCCTAGTGGATTCGAACCACCGACCTCTGCCATGTCAAGGCAACGCTCTAACCAGCTGAGCTAAGGACGCAGGGATTAGCATAACTAATCGAAAAAGTGGTGCGTCCGAGTAGATTCGAACTACCGACCCCTACCATGTCAAGGTAGTGCTCTAACCAACTGAGCTACGGACGCACTGGGTTGTCGCTGACAACGAGGCGTATAGTAATCATGGCCTCGAGTGTGTGCAAGGGGATTTTCCTTCGGCAGCGTCCGATTGGCCAGCGTTTCGCCAAAACGATGACGGATCAGGCTTTTTTGTTGGATGGCCCCGGAACTCGCCGGGGCCGAAGGTCGTGTTCAAGTGGCGGCCGCTTCATAACGCCCTTGCACTTTGCGCAGTCGCCATTGCAACAGGACGGCGGCACTGGAGAGTCCGGAGATAAAGCCGATCCAGAAGCCGTGGGCCCCCATTCTTGGGACGATCCAGTCGGTTAAACCCACCACATAGCCCACGGTCATACCGATCCCCCAGTAGGAGAGCAGGGCGATCCAGAGGATCGGCATGGTGTCCTTGTAGCCACGCAGGCAGGCGGTCGACACCACCTGGATCCCGTCGGAGATCTGGTAGATGGCGCACAGCAGCATCAATTGGACGGCGAGGGCGATCACCGCGGTATCGTTGGTGTAGAGATCGGCGATGGGGCCTCGAAACAGGATTGTAATGATCGCAGTGAACAGGGCCACACCGATCCCAAGCAGCACGCCCACCTTGGCGACCATGCGGGCGATATGGGGCTCATTGCGCCCCAGGTAGTAGCCGATACGTATGGTGACGGCAACGCCGATAGAGAGGGGCAGCATGAAGATGATGCTGGAGAAGTTGGCCGCGACCTGATGACCGGCCACCACAATGGCGCCCAGAGGAGCGACCATCACGGCGACGAAGGCGAACAGGGTGACCTCAAAGAACACCGCCAGTGCCACCGGCAGGCCGAGCAGACAGATCCGCTTTTGCGCCTGCAGATCGATCCGTTTGAATTGGCTAAATACCTTGTAGGGGCCAAAGCGCTTGCTTGCCAGCAGGTAAATCGCCATGCAGAGGCTCATGCCCCAGAATACCAAAGCGGTTGCCACGCCACAGCCGGCTCCCCCCATGGCAGGCATGCCAAAGTGACCATTGATGAAGATGTAGTTGGCTGGAATGTTGATGGCCAGGCCGATAAAACTGATCACCATGGAGGGCAGGGTGTGGGACATCCCCTCGGTGAAGGCACGCATCACCTGGAACAGCAGGAAAGCGGGAGCCCCCCACAGGACCGCTTCAAGGTAGCCGACGGAGAGACGCTCCAGCTCCGGCTCGAGATCCATGCGGGCCAGGATCAGATCAGCACTGGCCAACAGCATCATGGCGATGGCCGCGCAGATAAGAGCCAGGTAACCGGTCTGGTGGATCAACGGGCGGATCTTCTCCTCCTGGCGGGCGCCATGCAGGTGGGAGACCAAGGGGGGAACGGCCCAAATGATCCCGGCAAACAGCAGGATCACCGGGAGCCAGAGGCTGGCACCGACCGCGACGGCAGCCATGTCGACGGCGCTGATCTGGCCAGCCATCACGGTATCGATAAAGCCCATCATGGTTTGTGCGACCTGAGCGGCAAGGACGGGCAGGGCAAGTTGGACCAGTTTCTTGATCTGGTAGCCAGAGTTATGCATGGTGTACGGCCAATTGGTTTAGATTTCAGTGTAAAACGAGAAGACGTATGTTTACTGGCATTGTTCAGCTTAAGGCGCCTGTGGTGGCGTTGTTCGATCAGCCCGGCCTGCGCACCTATGGGGTGGCGTTACCTGAGGGGTTGAGGGAGGGACTGGAGATCGGGGCAAGCGTTGCCAATAACGGTGTTTGTCTGACGGTGACAAAGCTTGAGAATAATAAGGTTTTTTTCGATGTGATGCGAGAAACTCTGGAAAAAACCAACCTGTCTGAGCTGGCCTTGGGGAGTGAAGTGAACATTGAGCGCTCCCTGGTTTTTGGTAAGGAGATTGGCGGCCATCTGGTTTCCGGTCACGTCCATACCTGTGCCGAGTTGATTGAACGGGATCAGAGCGAAACAAATTGCCGTTTTCGCCTGAAGGTGTCGCCCCAATGGATGAAGTATATCTTGCATAAGGGCTTTGTGGCGGTGGATGGCTGCAGCTTGACCGTTGGCGATTGTTACGATGATGGCTTTGATCTGCATCTGATCCCGGAAACTTTGGCGATCACCACTTTGTCAGATCGCCAGGTGGGCGATCGGGTCAATATTGAGATTGACAGCCAGACCCAGACCATTGTCGATACGGTGGAGCGGGTGCTGGCTCAACGCCAGGCTCAGTAGTTCTGTTCGTCATCCGCATCGACAAATACTTGCACCTGCTGGTGCTGCTCGTCGATGTGGAGCCGGACATGGATGGGGCTGCAACAGGCGCTGCAATCCTCATAAAACTCCTGATCGCCGTCACTGGAGTCCACCTCGATCCGAGTATGGAATCCGCAATGCGGGCACAGAACATTGTGTTGGTTATTGCCCAGTTTCATGGTTCCCGCTCCAGGAGCGCTAGGCCCCCTCTAGTGGTGAAAGGGATCGGCCGCCATCGACGGCCAATACCTGCCCGGTGATGTAGTGTCCCTCTTCGGCCAGAAAGCACAGGGTGTTGGCGATCTCCTCTGGGGTTCCCAGGCGGGCCTGGGGGATCTGCGCCAGGACCCGTCGTTGTGCATCCGACCATGTGTCTGCGCCATCATCGCCAGGCCATAGGATGGCCCCCGGTGCAATGGCATTGACACGGACTTTGGGAGCCAGCTCCAGCGCCAAGGACTTCGTCATCATGATCAGCGCAGCCTTCGCCATACAGTACAGTGTATGCCCTTTTAATGGGCTTTGAGCATGGAGATCGACCAGGTTGATAATGCTGCCCCCGTGCCGTTGTAAAGCGGGCGCAACGGCCTGGCTCAGTAGCAGAGGCGCCTGCATATTGGAGCCCACCAGAGCGTACCAGGACTGCTGATCGATCTCGCCGATGGGGGTGGCATAGAAGGCGGAAGCATTGTTGACCAGCAGATCGAGCCGTTGCCACTGTTCCAGTGCTGCCTGGGCCAGTTGCTGGGGGGCTTCCCAGTGGGAGAGATCGGCAACCAGCACTCGGGCGCTGTCGGGGCGGATCCCGTTGAGTTCGTCCGACAGTGCTCGGGCTTCGTCATGGGAGTGACGGCAATGGATCAGGATGCGGTAGCCGCGTCGGTGCAGGGTGCGGTTGATCACGGCCCCGATCCGTTTGGCACTGCCGGTGATCAGGGCGACCTTGGCTTCGCTGCTCTCAGTCACAGAACAGCTCCTGTAACTGGCGTTGGCACTGCTGCAGATAGCTGCCGCCGAACAGGTTGAGGTGATTGAGCAGGTGGTAAAGCTGGTAGATCGCCTTACGCCGGGCGTAGCCGGGATCCAGCGGCCACTCGAGATCATAGCCTTTGTAAAAGTCGGTCGGCAGGGGAGAGAAGAGTTCAGTCATGGCGAGATCCGTTTCCCGATCACCATAATAGGTCGCCGGATCGAACAGGCTGCCGCAACCCTCAACAAAGGCGAGGTTGCCTCGCCACAGATCACCGTGCAGCAGTGAAGGTTCGGGCTGGTGTCCCTGCAGTGCGGTGGCACAACGGTCGATCCACAGGGCGATGTTACCCAGTTGATGGCCCTTCTCCTGGGCGAGCTTGAGCTGCCAGCCAATACGCTGTTCGGCGAAAAACTCCGCCCAATTTTTTTGCCAGCGATTGGGTTGTACCGTGGTACCGATATAGTTGTCTTCATCAAACCCGTACTGGGACTGGCAATGATCCCGGTGCAGGCTCGCCAGTGCCTGGCCAAACCGGAACCACTGGGCGTCGTTAGCGCCACTGAATTCGAGGAATTCCAGGGCAAGGAACGAGCCTTCGGCACAATCACCAACGGCGATCACCTCCGGGATCTTCAATTCAGGAGACTGGGCCAGCAAGCGTAAGCCGTGGGCCTCGGTTTCAAACAGCTCCACCTTGTCACGCAGGTTGGTTTTGATGAACAGGGCACAGTGATGATCCCTGACATGCCAGGCCTGATGGATATCCCCTCCGGTGATCCTTTCCCGGTGTTGGATCTTAAAATCCCGGCCCAGAGCATCGGAGATCTGCAGGCTGATGGCGTTCCACATATCGGCGGTTCCTTGGCGGTTGTGATGTTTTCATCTTACGACAACTTGTCAGGGATCCAACTATTTCTGACACGACCCTTGCGCTGGCTCAAGGACCGCTTTGGGGTTGGGTATATCTCAATGAGTAGTGTGGAGGCACTTGCGTTCAGACTCATAATTGGGAAGCAAATAGTGGGCAGCTCGAAGCAATCTCTGGAGTAATGGACTGAGTTGACCGTATATGGACACCCCGGTCGTGGAACAAAGCTGACCTGAACTGTAAGGCTACAACTCACTCAGAACCACACATGTTTGGGCTCAGATATGCAATGAAAGTCAAGGGGTGGCGACTCGACGGCCAGCACGACTTCCGAGCCATTTTTTGGTGGCTCAATGTAAGCAACCGATGACACGTGAGGGATAGCATGGAACATGGTCGATACAATGACGACCAACGTCGCTTGAAACGGATCAGCGAGTCTGTACTGGATACTGCCCAGCAGATCTTGGCCAAGGAGGGGTTGGGTGACAGCTATGATCCCCACTTTGCGCTCTGGTGGCGGGCAAATGTGATCCACGCCAGCCGGATGGTGGCAATCGACACCATCAACTGCGGTGAAGCGGGGATCGAGCAGGAGTTCACGGAGGTGATAAATCGCGGGCCGGCGGTGGTCAACCTGTCCCGCTGGCGCCTCAATGCCGGGGGCCGCGGCCAGGACTTTCAATTTCCCAGCAACTGCTTTTTATCACCCGGCGAGGTCATTCAGATCCACACCGCTAGGGGCGTATACAGTTTCCAAAGCAGCACGCCGATCTGGAATATCCGCGGCGACGAGGGGCGCTTGTTTGATGCAGAGGGTCAACTGATCTGCGCCTATATGTATGGCAGCAAGGCTCAGGGCTGTGTCGACATTGCCGAGATCACCTTCGATGGTGTCGAGCAGGGGGAAGCGGATGAGTACTGCGAACTGGTGAATTTCTCCGATCATTGGATCGATCTAAGCCAGTGGCGTCTCAGCGCCGGGCCAGATCAGGAGTTCGTATTCCCCCAAGGGGCGAAGCTGGCGCCCAGCAGCCGCGTAAGGGTGTACACAAATAAGATCGAACCGGCGACCGGGGGGTTCTCCTTCGAGTCGGGCCGCCCTGTGTGGAATAACCGTGGCGATACGGCCCAGTTGTTTGATGCTCGCGGTGAACTGGTCACTGCTTTTCGTTATGAAGTCCGTCAGGAGCGTATCCAGGGTTTGCCGGGGTAGGGAGGTGGCATGATGAAACAGCTGAAACTGAGTCATCTGTTGCTCTTATCGGTGGCACTGCTGGCCTCGGCGTGTTCGATGCAGTTGGTCGATAAGCAAGATCCCATGACCCTGGAGCAGATCGTGCAACTGGGCCGAAAGATCGATGGCTTTTGGCTGCGCCTGTCGTTGGTGCCTAGCGACGACCGACCGTTTCAACGCTACGCCCCCGCCTACATCCAGAGCGGCAGTGACATTGCCGCCTTGCATCTTCGCCAAAAGGCGCGAGCTGACAATGAAGAGACGCAAAAACAGGTCGAACTGATGCAGAGCATGTGGGAGCAGGATACGCGAGCCCATCAACGGGATAACACGGTATCGGATTACATCATAGAAAACCGGCGCAAGCAGTACCACAGGATGATCCTGGCGATCGTTCAGGGCGAAAGTGCCAAACCGCAAAGCTCAGACTAAGGAGAACAGCATGAGCGAAATAAAGGAAGATCTGCTTAATGAGGTACGTGATGCGATTGAGCAGGCCGGGATCCCCCTGATTGGCGAGGCCGAGGCGCGCTTTCGACAGCATAAAAGCGCGCTGGAAAATCTGCTTAAAGCCCGGCAAGAGGGGCTGATTGACGAAGCAGACTTCCAGGCGGAAGTAGTACGCGAAGGGGAGGTTCTTAAGGTGGAGCTGCTGAGTTTGCAGATCGCCAGCAAAGCGGCGGTGCAAAAAGCGATCGACGGCGTCAAGCAGGCGATGATGGCCAGCGCCAAGAGTTTGCTGTAACGGGATGTTCCCTCCTCGATTCGGGTGCCCCGTTACGGGGCGCCATTTTCAGCTATCACACTCGAGTCCTTGTGTCAGAGGAGCCGGAAAAATGATGCCAAGGCTGAGCCCAGTCGAGCTGAAATTGTCGAGTATTTAATGGGTAACGCAAGCTTTGGGCTATGGTTGAATCAGTAAGGGTCGAGGACAAAGCGGTCGAGGTAAAGCCCAGGAGGGAACGGGTTTCCATGCTGGTCCCGAGCATCTCACCGTCAGGTGTACGGGGCAGGGCCTGTGTACTGGCGCACGCTATGCGCCCGGTGTCAGATAGGAAGGCATTCATTTATGGCCTCCGTCAAGGGTCGTTAGCGGACGCCGTGCCCTCGGTCAATACCAAGGTCGGGACACGTTTGGTGATGGTCAAGGGCTTTGAATATAGGGTTGAGCGCCATCCGTTAAGCCTAGGTTCTTGTTGGTCACACAACCAAGCGATTGAGTTGCCGCCGATCTTGTACTGGCCAGCGTCTTTGTCACCTCGGCTCCATGTACAGGTGGCGCCTAGTGATGAGAAGCAGAATGAGCGGGTGTTGAGGTGCTTAATGCGACGCGAGTAAGTAGGAAAGGGATGTTGTCATGCCTTCAGGTTGTGCTTGCGCTGGTTCTTGCGGGGTGCTCCGCTCTGCCCGTTAAGGAGTTACCCAGCCCTGATTTCGATCAGCGGGTGAAAGCGGTGGTGATCCACTATACGGCCGGAGACTTTGCCGAATCGGCCGAGGCGTTGACCGGGCGTGGAGGGGTCAGTGCCCATTACCTGATCCCTCAGGCCGATGATCCGAGTCATGGATCTGCGCTGCAGATCTATCGGCTGGTTGATGAAGGGGATCGCGCCTGGCATGCCGGTGTGAGCCATTGGGGCAACCGCAGCAACCTCAATGACACCTCCATCGGTATCGAGCTGGTCTATCAGCCCGACTGTCGTCGGGGAGCAGACGTTCAGTCGGGGATGGTGACTACCGCACAAGGTGATACCGACCTGCTTTGCCTGTTTCCGGATTTTGATCCTGAGCAACTGGGGCTGTTGGTTCGTCTGCTCACCCAGATCCAGCAGCGCTATCCGAAGATCCCCCCGACCCATTACCTCGCCCATGCGGACATCGCACCGCGGCGTAAGCAGGATCCCGGCCCACGTTTTCCCTGGCAGTGGTTGTACCAGCAGGGGTTTGGTGCCTGGTATGAGGATGCGGTGGCCCAGGGGTATTGGCAGTGCTTTCGGCACAATATGCCTTCAGAGGAGGTGCTAGTTCAGGCCCTGTCGCTCTATGGGTATGTGTTTTCTCAACCTCTGGCACCGGGAACGACCGAACCCGATGCGATTTCTCAAAACCATGTGCAACTCAGTGCCGTTTGGCGCGCGTTTCAGGCCCACTTTGTGGCCGATAGGATGACCGGTCAGGCGGATCCCAAGAGTGCAGCGATCCTGTTTGCCCTGCTGGACCGATACTATCCCGATCAAGCTAAAAAGCTCAGGTCCCAGACTGAGTGTTCAGCACCAGAGGGAGGGTAGAGTGATTTATCGTGCGCCGCTAACGCCTATCCCCAGTCCACTCAACAGTTGAATAAATACAAGTAGTTGAACATAGTTTTACTCGTTAGGCGTAACCCATTGGACGCATCTTCATCGCGCCTTTCACGGCCCGGCATGCGCCGTGAACGAGCAAGCGGTTGTATTGGAGCGTGACAGTCTTTGGGTTGCACCTGACTCCTGGCCACGGCAAGGAAGCCTGGCAAATTTCTCAACAGGACGAGAAGGAATCTGTGTTTATGCCCTCCAATGCCGGTGTTGCAGACTCACTCCCCGAGTCTGACTCGCTCGAAGACCCCTCATCCCCCGTACGCCGCAACGAATTTCGGGCGAGTCTAAAACGTGGCTTGTTGCCCTCGCTAGCCAATGGCTTGATGCTCGGCCTGTATCTGCTGGCGGCCAGTATCGCCCTAGGGCTTTTGGTTGAAAGTATCCCTCTGCGCACTGAAATGGAGGCCAAGGCGCATTATCCGGTGAAGGCCGTGGATGGGAGCCCGGCGCCAATCGGCGCGGCGCCGGTTAACGTGGGTCTCTACCTGTTAAGCCTGTCGGCTCATCGTGATCAGGAGCGCAGCTTCTACGCCGACTTCTACTTGTGGCTTCGTTGGCCCAGCGATCTGGGCGACAGCATGCCTTTTGAATTCATGAATCGAATGTCACCGGTGAGCCTGGTGGATGAAACGGCTCCGGATCAGCGTTGTACCTTAGAGCAACCCGATGGCTGGGTGCCCTGTCCTGAAGGGGATGAGCCGGGGAGCTGGCAATACCGGGTTTACCGGGGCAGTGGCGATTTTATTTATGATCTGGATCTCCGGCGTTACCCGTTCGACGCCCAGCGTTTTGAGATTGAATTGGAGTCCTCTCAGTTGTTGCTGGAGCAGGCTCACTTTGTCGCCGATGAGCAGAGCCAGGTCCCGGGTCACCTGATCCTCAATGGTTGGCACTTGGGCGGAGCCGAGCTGGAAACGGGTGCCGAGCGTTATCAGACCAATTTTGGCATTCCTATCCTGGCGGACAGTCCTGAGTTGCAATACGCCAAGGCAACCTTTTCCATGGAGATGGCGCGGGATCCCAAGCCTTATGCCTCCAAGACGCTCCTTCCGTTATTGGTAATTTTGGTGATCACCTATCTGGCTTTCTTCTTGCCGCTGGACAGCCATGAGGCACGGATCCCCTTGTGTGCAGGTTCCATGTTGTCCGCCATCGCCCTGCATATCACCGCCAGCAATGCACTGCCAAACATTGGCTATACCACGATTATGGATCGCTGCTTTATGACGGCTTATCTGCATATAGGGGCGGTTACCGTGGTAACTGTGGTGAATTCACTGATCCATCAGAAAACCGGCCACCTGGTGCCCCAATTGAATCAGGCGGCGGCCCGGCTTTACCCCTTGACCCTGATGCTGGGGCTACTGATCTCGATTCAATACTAGGCGGGAATGAGAAATGGACTTCTATCACTTTCTGGATACACATCACAGGATCCCGGGAGGGATCTCTCCCAACACCGATGATTTTGCACTGGTTTATCTTGGTGACGGGGTGAGGTTGGGGATGGTCGCCCGCAAGGCGATCAGCCATGGGGCGGTGATCGCGACACTACAGGGAATTCCCTCTAACGTCGTCACACAACACAGTCTTCAGCTGGAGGGGCGGGGACATGTTCGCGATCCCTTTTTCTGCGGATACCTGCTGCACTCCTGTGAGCCTAATCTGCAACTGGATCCCCGCACGGGGCAGGTGAGCGTCTGTCGCCCCATCCTGCCGGGCGATCCCCTGACGTTGGATTATGCCGCGACCGAGGATGTGCTGTTTAAGCAATTTGATTGCACCTGTGGAACGTCGAAGTGTCGGGGCCGGATCCTGGGACGGTTGGAGGCAATCGAGGAAACGGTTGAGGAGGGCAGGGATGGACGATTCGTGGTGGGCGCGGTCTGATCTGCATTATCACAATGAGCAACTGTTGATTGGAGGCCGTCCGGTCGAGTCTTGGCTACAGGGGATGGCATCGCCCCTGTTTCTCTACAGCCTGGCCCGGATGGAAGCCAATGTCACCAGGCTGCAGGCGGCACTGGCGGGGATCCGGCCCACCAGTCGATTGCTCTATGCGGTAAAGGCCAACCGCCACCCCCTGGTTTTGCGGCATCTCTTGTCGTTGGGACTGGGGCTGGACCTGTGCTCGCCGAATGAGGTGAGTCTGGCGCTCGAGTGCACGGCCAGTGCCAAGCAGCTCTCTTTGACCGGCCTGATGTCACCTGAGGAGCTAAGGCGGATGGCCAGGCTCCCCGAGATGATGATCAACCTCGATAGCCTGGGTCAGATCCCCATTGTCGGTCAGTCCTGCCCCGGCAGGGCGATCGGCCTGAGGATCAACCCGGCCGTTGCCGGCGGGGCGCAGGGCAACAGTAAGCTCCAGTACAGTGGCCCTCGTCCCACCAAGTTTGGGATCTACCCGGATCAACTTGAGGAGGCGCTGCGCCTGGCGCGCCGCCATGAACTGGTGGTCGAGCGCCTGCATATGCATGTTGGCTGTGGCATGCAGGGGGAGGATCTCAGTGCCTGGCTCCATGCCCAGCGATGTTTGGCCCAATTGGCGCAAACCTGTCCCGAACTGCGCCAGGTCAACCTGGGTGGGGGACTTGGGATCCCCTTGCAGGCGGGGGACGCTCCTCTGGATCTGGACCGTTGGGCCCGGGAGATCGATAAGATCTGGGGCCCGTTAGGCGTGGAGCTGTTGTTTGAGCCCGGTGAGTACCTGGTGCGGGATGCGGGGGTTTTGATCCTTGAGGTGATCGGCGTGGAGCACAAGGGAGGCGTCGACTTTATTACTCTTAACGGCGGGTTCAACCTGGCGGTAGAGCCGGCGTTCTACCAGAGGATCTGTTACCCGCTCCCTGCCTGTCGGGGCAAAGCAACCGGACGACCAACCTGTGTTGCTGGCAATATCAATGAAGCCCTGGATATCTGGTATGAGGGGGCAGATCTGGGCGAGATCCCCGTGGGAAGCGCCATGGTGCTGCTCAATGCCGGTGCCTACGCGGCATCGATGGCGTCCAACCACTGTTTAAGAGGACGTTTCAGTGAACGTATCATCGGTTGAAATAGAGCAAGATCATCGCATCGTACGAGCCTATCGGATGCGCCCTCTGCTGGAGGGGATCCTGGTGGGCAGCGGGATCCTGCTGGTGACCCTGATCACCACCTATTTCATCCTTCATCATGCGCTCAATGCGGAAAAGGAGGAGATCCGGGAGGGGATGTTGCGTCAGGCCAAGGTGATTGCAACCCTGGTTGATGGTGACTCCCATGATCAGTTTCAGTTGCCCGAGCAGGAGCAGACGGCTGCGTATCAGGCGGCGATCCGGCCCATGGCCAGAGCCTTATTGGAGAGCTGTGATCAGCCACTGAGCCGATTTGAGCAGATGTTCGACGACGGCAATGGGTGCAGCCTGCGCTTCATCTATACCGTGATCCTTCGAGCGGGGCAGGTCCACTATGTGCTGGATCCCTGGCCGGCCGGGATCCTCTCTCCGAACAACCCGGACCGGGAGATGAAGTCCCATATTATGGAGCCCTATCCCGAAGCGGCACCTGAGATGTGGACGGCGTTGCGGGAGCAACGGGCGATGACAACCGGGGTGTTTACCGATGAGTGGGGATCCTTTATCAGCGCCTATGCCCCCTTTTATACCAGTGATGGGGAGTTTGTCGGGATCGTCGGTGTCGATATGAGCGCCGATCGTTATCTGGCGCGTCTTCAGCCCATCAAGACGGCTGCCACCAGAGCCTTTATCTGTCTGGTCTTTGTTGCCTACCTGGTTGGTTGCATAGTCTGGTTTTTAAGGCGCTTTGCCCTGGTGATCAACCGCAAACGTCTGGCCTTGCACCAGGAACTGGTGGTCCAGGAGGCTGAACATGGCTGAAGTGGCAGTAGCACCCACCCTGGTGACTCGGCGTGGCGGTCAGGTGGCGGTTGCCCTGGCTGCCACCTTGCTTTTGTCCCTGTCCATGGGGATCAACACAGTGCTCTTTCCCGTGACCATGGAGGGACTGGGATTCTATTCCGCCCAGATCGGCCTGGTACTGGCCGGGGAAACCCTGGCGGCGTTGATCATCTGTCTCTCTTTGGTTTGGCTGCTGCGTCGAGGAGGCTTGTTGTGGGCCATCACCGTAGCGCTGCTGTTACGTGCCGGTGCGCTCTACTCGCTCTCCTGGCATATGGGGGGGGCTGAGTTGGGGAATGCCGGTGCCGAGCCGGTCGAATCGGTTCGACTGACCAGCTGGTTGGGGCTGGTCTTTATTCATGGGATAGGGGCCTACCTGATGGTTATCGCCCTGCAACTGCTGATCTCTACCCAAAGACTGGGGCGCTACCAGACGCTGATCAATGCCGGGTTCGGCGTGATGTGCTCCCTGGGGTACAGTGGTGGGCCTCTGATCATCGAGTGGTTAACCTCACAGCCTGCCCAGCTCACTCTGCTTGGCACCCATTGGACTCTGCCCGATCACCGTGTGTTGTGGTGCTCACTGGTGATCTCTGTGTTAGCCGGAGTGCTCTTTGTCGCCTCCCGTCCCAAGGTCCCGGTGGCCAATAGCAAGGCGGAGCCCTTGACCGGTTACCTGATTCAGTCCGCCGGTGTGTTTGGTGCCGTGGCCAATGCCGGAGTGGTTAATTATGGTGTGGCCGCCTTCATCACCCTTTATGGCCTGCGTAACGGCATGCCTCTGTATGAGTCTTCCCTTCTGCTGGCGGCCTTTATGCTGGGTTGTATCCTGCTTGAGCCGGTCTATGCCTGGCTGTCGGGATTTTTCGACCTGCGCCTGGTGCTCTTCACCAACACCTTTGTCTCCCTGACCTTTTGTACCTTCCTGCCCATCGTGATCTATGAGTTCCCTCAAGCCGCGCTCCTGCTGTTTCTCTGGGGAGGCGCAACCGCATCCGTTTATTCCATCGCTCTGACCATACTGTCCCAACGCTATCGGCAATCTCAGATGGTGGGTGTAAATGCCGCCTACTCTTTAATGGATATGGGAGGCGGGACCCTGGGAGTTTTGGGGATCGGCCTGGCCATGCAGGGTGTGGGATCCGAAGGCCTGCCCTATGTGATCATGGTCGCCTCCGTCCTCTATTTCAGCTATGCACTGACTCGATACCGAGTGGCCTAGCGCGAGGGAGTTTGGTTGCGAGCACAGCCGCTGTCATTGTCCTTGTACCTGTCGCCGTTCGCCGATACACTTTGTGGTCCGTTTGTGCAGACTTAGCTCTCGTAAGGCCAAGCATCCAAACGGTTTTCAATTCATAAAATTACACTCATGTGGCCCTTGGTGTGGGTCACCACTGATGGAGTTACTATGCCAATCATTACCCTTCCTGACGGTAGCCAACGTCAATTTGATAACGCCGTATCCGTAATGGATGTCGCCATGGATATTGGTCCAGGGCTGGCGAAAGCCTGCCTGGCCGGGCGCGTCAACGGTGAGCTGGTGGACGCCTGTGAACTGATCGAAAACGATGCCGAGCTGGCCATCATCACCACCCGTGATGAAGAGGGCCTGGAGTTTATTCGTCACTCCTGTGCACACCTGCTGGGTCACGCCATCAAGCAGTTGTGGCCGGACACCAAGATGGCCATCGGTCCGGTGATCGACAATGGCTTCTACTACGACATCGATTTGGAGCATCGTCTGACCGACGAAGATCTGGTAGTGCTGGAAAAGCGCATGCTGGAACTGGCCAAGAAAAACTACGATGTGATCAAGAAGACCGTCAGCTGGCAGGAAGCGCGGGATACCTTTGAGGCCCGTGGTGAAACCTACAAGATGGAGATCCTGGACGAAAACATCAGTAAGGATGATCGTCCCGGTCTGTACCATCACGAAGAGTATGTCGACATGTGCCGTGGCCCGCACGTGCCAAACATGCGTCACTGCCATCACTTCAAACTGATGAGCGTGGCCGGTGCCTACTGGCGTGGTGACTCCGACAACAAGATGCTGCAGCGTATTTACGGTACCGCCTGGGCTGATAAGAAGCAGTTGAAGGCCCACCTGAACCGCCTGGCGGAAGCGGCCAAGCGCGATCACCGTAAGATCGGTAAGGCGCTGGATCTGTTCCACTGGCAGGAAGAAGCGCCGGGCATGGTGTTCTGGCACAACGATGGCTGGACCATCTATCAGGAGCTGGAAGGCTACATGCGCAAGCAGTTGCACAAATTCGATTACGAAGAGGTGCGTACGCCGCTGGTGATGGACAAGGTGATGTGGGAGCGTTCCGGTCACTGGGACAAGTACTCCGAGATGATCTTCGCCACCGAGTCTGAGAAACGCACCTATGCGGTGAAGCCGATGAACTGTCCAGGTCATCTGCAGATCTTCAAGCAGGGTCTCAAATCCTACCGGGATCTGCCTTACCGTATGGCGGAGTTTGGTCTGGTGCATCGTAACGAGCCGTCGGGCTCTCTGCATGGTCTGATGCGTGTTCGCTCCTTCACTCAGGACGATGCCCACGTATTTTGTACCGAAGAGCAGATCCTCGATGAGGTGACCAGCTGTATCAAGATGGTGTACGACACCTACAAGACCTTTGGTTTCGAAGAGATCGAAGTGAAGCTGTCCACCCGCCCTGAGCAGCGCATTGGTGACGACGCCCTGTGGGACAAGTCTGAGCAATCTCTTGCCGACGCGTTGGAAGCCAATGGCCTGACCTACGAGCTGCAACCGGGTGAAGGGGCTTTCTACGGTCCCAAGATCGAGTTTACCCTGCACGACTGCCTGGACCGCGCCTGGCAGTGTGGCACCATTCAGCTGGATTTCTCCATGCCTCAGCCTGAGCGCCTGGATGTGAGCTATGTGGCGGAAGACAATAGCCGTAAGGTACCTGTGATGATCCACCGGGCGATCCTGGGGTCGCTGGAGCGTTTCATTGGTATCCTGATCGAAGAGTTTGCCGGTAAGTTGCCTACCTGGCTCGCTCCGACCCAGGTTCAGGTAATGAATATTACTGATAACCAAGCGGATTATGTACAAAAAGTCGTCGAAACACTCAATGACCGTGGCATTAGAGCCAAAGCGGACTTGAGAAACGAGAAGATTGGCTTTAAAATCCGCGAACACACTTTGAAGCGTGTGCCGTATCTGCTGGTCTGTGGTGATCAGGAGATGGAAAACGGCGAGATCGCGATTCGTACAAGAAATGGGGTGGATCTGGGCAAGATGAGCATCGAGCAGTTTGCCGATGCGGTGTCCAAAGAGATCACCACCCGTAGTCTTAATATGCTGGAGGAATAAGCGATTAAAGGCGGAAGAAAGCAAGGTCCTGTAAATAAGGACCGCAACCGTATCAACGGTGAGATCCGTGCTCAAGAAGTACGTCTGATCAATGCCGCGGGTGAGCAGGCCGGTATCCAAACTCTGGATGTCGCACTGAAGATGGCTGCAGGTGCGGATATGGATCTCGTTGAGATCAGTCCGAATGCCGAGCCACCAGTCTGCCGCATTATGGATTACGGTAAATTCTTGTACGAAAAGAGTAAGGCTGCCAACGAGCAGCGCAAGAAGACCAAGCAGATCCAGGTTAAGGAAGTTAAATTCCGTCCTGGAACTGATGTAGGCGACTATCAGGTAAAACTACGCAACCTGACTCGCTTCTTGGAAAGCGGTGACAAAGTGAAAGTAACACTGCGTTTCCGCGGTCGCGAAATGGCGCACCAACAACTGGGTTTCGACCTGCTGAATCGTATTAAAGACGATGTGGCAGAGCTGGCCCAGGTGGAAGCCTTCCCGAAAATGGAAGGGCGTCAGGCCATTATGGTCCTCGCACCGAAAAAGAAACAGTAAGGCATACAAGTAATAAAGGCAGCCGGGCTTGTCTCGGCTGGCTTTGTTCGCCTTGCAGTTCATTCATTTAACAATGCGGAGTTTCTTCCAATGCCGAAGATGAAAGCAAACAAAGGCGCTGCTAAGCGTTTTAAAAAGACTGCGAATGGCTTTAAGCGCAAGCAGTCGCACCTGCGTCACATTCTGACCAAGAAATCCACCAAGCGTAAGCGTCATCTGCGTAAAGGCATGATGGTTGCTAAGAGCGACGTGGCCCAAGTACAGCGCATGCTGCCGTACGCTTAATTGATTGGTTAGGAGAGTAAACAATGGCTCGTGTAAAACGCGGTGTGACCGCTCGTGCTCGTCACAAGAAAGTTCTCAAGCAAGCTAAAGGCTACTACGGTGCCCGTAGCCGTATCTATCGTGTAGCATTCCAAGCCGTTACCAAGGCTGGTCAATACGCTTACCGTGACCGTCGCCAGAAAAAGCGCGTGTTCCGTCAGCTGTGGATCGCCCGTATTAACGCTGCTGCTCGTCAGAATGGCATGTCTTACAGCCGTTTTATCAACGGTCTGAAGAAAGCTTCTGTTGAGATCGATCGCAAGATCCTGGCTGATATCGCCGTATTCGACAAAGTAGTATTTGCTGCTCTGGTCGAGAAAGCGAAAGAAGCCCTGGCTAAGTAAGCAATACGCTTAATTATCCAGAGAAAGGGGAACCCGTCAGGGTTCCCCTTTTTCGTTCGTTGCTGGCTGCTTCTGATCAACCTGTCGTCGGATACGAGCAAGCTCCTGTCTCACCAGTCGTTGGGGACGAGAAATACCCTGATTGTCGTATCGGCGTTGATCAGGTGGACGGGCCAAGTCAGTGGTTGTGGTTGGTAATGGGGCAGTACCTTGATAGGACGACCTGCCAACCAATCAAATCGGGAAAGTTGTCGCCAGTTACCTTGGGGCAATTGGCGGGGATTGAGCCAGAGACCGGTTGGGGCTTTTGGGTGGATACGGTCTGGCAGGGGAGCACCCGCATAGGGTAGATAGAGGCGTCCTTGCAGCATGATCCTTTGTCGATCGATCTGCCAGCCTTGCTGTTTCAGCTGTCGATCTGCTTCGGCGCTCTTGGCCAGGGGAAGTTGGTGCTGTTCGAGCCTTTTGAGCTTGCTGGAGAGGTGATCCTTTTTTCCGGGTCCCTGCCACTGTGTTGGCTCCCTGGTATCTCCTCTCCCTAAGTAGAACTTAGTGGCCAGTTCCCAGTGCTCAATGCTGCCACTGGGTTTGTGCTGGACTAAGAGATCCAGTGCGCCCATCGTTCGCTTGTCCTTTTTGACCCCCCAATCTTGTGCGACCAGCTTGTAGTCTGGATGCAGACTGAGCGCCAGTTGCCAGAGCCGCTCATAGTAGCGACCCAGCCGCCCATGTTGGGCAAGATAAGGGAGCAGAAGATCGAGCCGGTGTTCTAGCCTCTGAAGCTGGAACAATACGGGGGCCGAAAACTCCGCCAGGTCGTCACTGCCGACATAGAGGGGAACACTCTCGATCAGGGGAGGAGTGGTAAGCAGCCAATGCAGATCCCTGAGGATGGGATGTTTTAATGGTCTAAGTGTATCAGGCATAAAAAAGCCGACCCTTTTGGGTCGGCGTTCTTACAGCTTAGTGCAGCCTAGAAACCGCGGGGCAGTTTGCCACCCTTGGCCACTTTTTGGGCCCAGAGTTGCTTGGCGGTGAAGCCGCCATTGCTGGAGCGAACAACCGCTTTTGGCTTAGTGGCCTTTGCTGCAGGCTTAGGGGCCTCGGCTTTTTTCTTGGCTTTAACTTCCGGCTTGGCTTGGGCTTGCTCTGGGGCATTGCCTGCCAGGTCTGCGGTCATATCGGCCAATGCGCCCAGACGAACGGATTTGCCACCGTCGACTTTAAACCAGCTGCCATTTTGTTCAATTTGCGGCTCTTGGCCGTTCTTGGCGAGGTACGCGGCAGTGAACTGCGCGATCACCTCTTCCTTGTTCAGTTTAGACATCGGACAGATCATGATTGCTTGAAATATCAGCGCGCAATAATACTCGGATGGCCAGCTTGGTTCAACTTAACCTGATGGTTTCTGCAGCAAACTGGGTCTGGTCGTGGACTGGGTCATATGGCGGCGATCTGACGCTGGACTTTTGACGCCAAAAACCTCCCGGATCCGTGAAGATTCGTTACGCTTTTTGATATTGAGCATTGCGCACTTGGATCAAGGATACCCAGGTGCCTTAAGCACGCCTTCGATTCCGATGAGTGATGGGAGAGAGCATGAAGCGTATTGCCGTATTTTCCACGAAAAGTTATGACCGTGAGTACCTCGAGCTGGCCAATACGCCTGCCCGGTTTGAGCTGGTCTATTTTGAGCACAGACTAAAGCGGGAGACAGTGAAACTGGTGGAAGGTTTTGATGGAGTATCCTGTTTTGTCAATGACTTAGTGGATGAGTCTGTGTTGGAAAGCTTGCTTAAGCATGGCGTCAGTGTGATCGCCCTGCGCTGCGCAGGCTTCAATAATGTCGATTTATCGATCGCGCAGCGACTGGGGATACAGGTGGCAAGAGTACCCAGCTATTCCCCTGAGTCGGTCGCCGAACACGCCATTGCGATGATCCTCGCACTCAATCGTAAGATCAATAAGGCGTATAACCGGGTAAAGGAGCACAACTTCGATCTCGATGGCCTGATGGGCTTCAATCTTCAGCAGGCAACGGTCGGGGTGGTTGGCACAGGTAAGATAGGTTTGGCGACGCTGCGGGCGTTAAGCGGCTTTGGTTGCCGATTGGTATGCCACGATCCCTATCCAAATGACGCGGCTGCCGCATTGGCCGAGTACGTCGACCTACCGACCCTCTATCGAGAGTCGGATGTGATCTCATTGCATTGTCCTTTGACGGAGAGTACCTATCACCTGATCAACAAAGAGAGCATTGCAATGATGCGAACCGGGGTGATGTTGATCAACACCTCACGGGGGGCGCTGGTTCATGCACAGGCTGCCCTGGATGGCATGAAACAGGGTAAGATCGGTTATCTCGGTCTGGATGTGTATGAGTTGGAAGGTGAGATCTTTTTCCGAGATCTGTCCGACCGGGTGCTTCACGATGACGTATTTGGCTTGCTGCTCAGTTACCCCAATGTCTTGGTTACGGGCCATCAAGGCTACTTCACCCGAGAGGCCCTTACCGAGATTGCCCAGACCACCCTGGATAACATTGATGCTCATTTTAATGGTCGTAAGACAGGCAATGAGCTGTTTTAAATTGAAGGACTACCATGCAAAGAGAAACCCTGCTGCACACCCTGGACACTCTGCTTAAGCCCTGGCTGGTCAAAGACTATGCCCCGAACGGTTTACAGGTAGAAGGAAAGACCCGCGTTGAGAAGATCGTCACCGCCGTCACCGCCGACCAACATGCGGTTGATGCGGCGGTGGCGGCGGGCGCCGATGCCCTGTTGGTGCATCATGGGTATTTTTGGAAGGGGGAGTCGGCGGTGATCACAGGGATGAAGCAGCGCCGGTTGAAGGCGCTTCTGACCCATGATATCAACCTAATCGGCTACCACCTGCCATTGGATATCCACCCAGAGTTTGGCAATAACGTGCAACTGGGACATCTTCTTGGGGTAACAAACGTGCGTGCGCTGGAAGAGGGCAATGAGACCTGTCTGGTACTGCGAGGCGAACTGAGCGAGCCGATGACCGGAAGCCAATTGGCTCAGAGGATTGGTGTGGCCCTGAATCGTACACCGCTGCATATAGCCGGACATGAACGGCCGATCCGTACGTTAGCCTGGTGCACCGGTGGTGCGCAGGATTATCTTGACGAGGTGGCGGCAGCTGGGATCGATGCTTTTATTTCCGGTGAAGTCTCTGAGCGGACTTACCATAGTGCGGTAGAGCAGGGGATCGACTATTTTGCCGCAGGCCATCATGCGACGGAGCGCGGCGGGATCCGGGCGCTGGGGGAGTACCTGGCGAAGGAGCACGGCTTGGATGTGCAGTTTGTTGATACGCCCAACCCGGTCTGATCCCTGCGGGTGCTAATTCGCTGTGGGGTACGCTTGTCCCCAAGAGCCTGCTATGGATCGCCACTGGTTGGATCCTCGGCTGGACTCAGTGCCAGCACCTCCCAGCCCGTCTCGGGCCGGAAGGGCGCCTGTGCGGTATAGGTGCGCAGTTTGCCTTTGTTAGTGCGGGCAAACAGGATCACGGCCTTTGGGTTTTCCTGCTGATACTGCTCCCAGGTAAAGCTGTCGGTCAGACGGGTGGTCTTGATCTGACCCTGATCCCGGATGATCCCGAGTAAACTGGCGTAGCTGATCCCGTCACCAAAGAGCTTTTGGTGACGGTCTCGGCTGATCTTACGCGCACTCTTTTCCCGGCCGGGTTCCGGCAACCGGTAGACCTTATCCTCGCCAAACAGATCCTGGTAATGAAACGCCACTTCCGTGTTGAGCTGACGATAGGGGGAGAGGATCAATACCCGCCGGATCAGGGAGAGATCCATGGCCGTATCGGCGTGTTCGGACACTGGATTACCATAGTACACGGGCAAGCCTTTCATCCGGGCTGCACTGAGGTTATCCCAGTTGGTGTCCGACAGCAGTACGGGCACTTCCACTCTATTAAGGGCTTCGGCTACGGCTATGGCAAAGGGGTTCGCGCCGAAGATGAGGAAGCCATTACGGTCTGGTGCCTGCAACTTCAGCAGGCGCAGCAGGGGACCGGTTAATACGCTTTGCAGCACCACGGTCGTGACGATCACCATAAAGACCAGAGAAACCAGGGCGTCTGCGCCTTGAACGCCACGGTGCTCAAGTTTCAGTGCAAACAGAGCCGATACTGCGGCGGCCACGATCCCTCGAGGGGCGATCCAGCCGATCATGAGGCGTTCCTTCCAGGTTGTATCACTGCCCAGGGCACACAGCCAGACGGCGACGGGCCGAGCGATCAGCAGCAGGACGGCAAGCCAGAGTCCCGCACGCCAGTCGAGCATGGCGATATCATCGGCCGTCAGGCGGGCGGCAAGTAAAATAAAGAGTGCTGAGATCAGTAGAATGGAAAGGGTCTCCTTAAATTCTATGATGGGTTGGAGATCCAGCTCTTTACTGTTGGCCAGCCAGATCCCCATGACGGTGACCGTCAGCAGACCAGACTCGTGCATCACCTCATTACTGAAGCCAAACGCCGCCAGCATAAAGAGCAAGGTGCCCACGGTTTCCAGATAGCGGGGTAGCCAACGACGACGCAGGGCCTGGGCCAGCATGCTTCCGGCCAAGGCGCCAATGACCAAACCGGCGGTTACGGTCATGGCAAAGATCTGCCATGCCTCGGATTGACTGGCCACCAGATATTCGAACACCAGCACGGCCATCAGGGCACCGATGGGATCGATCAGGATCCCTTCCCAGTGCAAGATGGTAGCCAGCTTGGGCGTTGCTCGAATGCTTCGCAGCAGGGGAGCGATCACCGTGGGGCCGGTCACTACCACCAGAGCACCAAGCAGTGCAGCGACTCCGGGCCTGAGATCGAGGATAAGATGGGCGGCGAGTCCTCCCAGGACCAAGGTGATCAGCATCCCCGGCAGGACCAGGTTACGGACCATGCGGCTTTGCTCTTTTAAATCTGAGAATTTGAGCGTGAGACTGCCTTCAAACAGGATCACGGCAACAGCGAGAGAGACGATGGGAAAGAGCAGATCGCCTAGCAGGCGCTCAGGATCCAGACTGCCCGTGATGGGACCCAGCAGTAGTCCAGTGAGCAGAAGCGGCAGGATCGCGGGAATTTTGAACCGAAACGCCAGCCACTGACACAGAAGGGACAACAGCCCGATAAGACTGAGTGTCATGACAGGGGAGAGGTGATCCATGGTGATCCCGTCGAGAGGTTGTCCCTACAAGCTATGCAAGGGTTGGTGTAAGCACAAGTTCTTGCGGCTAACTTCCCCATAGAGGCCATTACTACTGGGTTAGCCCTGGCATGAGCGAATTCGCCAATTTCGTCCTTTTGCCCAGTCGATTATCGGATCCTTGATACCAGGCAGCGCGTTTGATTCAGTTTGTGGATGAGTTGGTCGCAAGAGTCCAAATAGCAGGCGAAGGGCCTGCTGTGTTTTCGCTTGGGAGCCCGGGCGGTAAGTGAGTGAGAAAGGCGATAACAATGAAAAATACACTATGGATGGTACTGTTGCTGGCTGCCGTGGCTGGCTTTTGGTCAATGCAACACTTGGCTGAGAAGCGATTGAGCGTCGAACATGTTGGTTCAGTATTGATCGAACAGGTAAGCCCCTAACGACTGAGTGGAGTCAAAGATGGAACCGGAGCGATGGCTCCGGTTTTGTTTCCTGGTCGTCGCTTGCTCAGGAGGGACCGGGTAAGGTTACTGCTCTTTGAAACCCAGTGCCTTTGAGGATCCGATGCCCCCTCCCGAATGGCGGCGTTAGAACGCCTGACTCGGGGGCTCTTTGCCCATAGCGATGTAGCCGCTAAACAGCAATTGTCGCTTTTCCTGCAGCGGGTGGTAAGCGGCGGCACAGACGTCGCGCAACAGGGATTCGATCCCGGCATCCCTCAGGAACCCAGGTCCCCCACAGCACTCCAGGGCTTTTTCGACCGTCGCCTTACAGGCATTCGCGGCGAGCGTCTTGCGCTTGAGGATGGCATCCGCAGTGGCCAGATCGGCACGATAATCAAACTCGTCTACAAGGGCGATCATGCTGTCGACACAGATCTGTGCCTGGGTCAGGGAATTCTCCATCTCACCCATCAGGTAAGGCGTTGCCGGATCCAGCTTATCCCTGCAACGTTCACGGGCTCGTACAGCCGCTGTTTGGGCTACACCCAGGTAGACAGACATGATCAGACTCAAGGCTACCGGTAGTACCACGCTCCACAGTGCATGATAATCCCCTCGCGGGCGTCTCATTACGATTGCCTCATCGGGAACGAAGACCTCCTCTAGCCTGACGCTGTTGGAGCCCGTCCCTCGCATTCCCATAGCCTTCCAGTTATTGAGTACCGTTACTCTATCTGCTTGCATGGAAAGGGGAAAATGCAGGACCTGCCAGCCCTCATCCGGATCCTCGTAGGGGGCGGACGTAACCAGGATATCGCCGCCTGGGGAGCCACTGGCAAAGTGCTTGAAGCCTGTAAGCAAGAATCCGCCTTGGACTTTGCTCATCTCGCCACAGGAAGCCAGCCAGTCTCCGGCTCCTGTACTAACCAGTACCTGTTCGTTAGTGGCGACCTTCTCCAGCAAGGCACGACCGGGTTTCTCATGGCAGTCGTTATAGCGATTGGTGGCGATAATGTGTTGATGCATAGAACAGCTGAGTGCCGTAGAGGGGTGATAGCTCGCCAATTGGGTGAGCAATCGGCACATCTCGGCAAAGCCGATCCCCGCCCCACCATATGGTCTGGGGACCATGGCGGAGAAAAAGTGATTCTCTTTGAGCAGGTGGTAGTTTTGGTCGGCGAATTGATCTTTTTCATCACATTGGCGGCCTATTTGGCTCAAGGTTGGTGCGATCTCTTCGAGACATTGACTCAGGGAAATGGCGGTAGTCATAAGAAGGTCCTCGAGAAGGGCCGCCTCAGGCGGCCACGAATTTCTGATCAGCGATGGGCCAGGGCTGTAGCTTGCCTGAAGCGAACACAAGTGGTGTCGCCTGCTCCTGGACAAAGTGTCTTACCAGGCCAATCAGCATCAGGTGGTCGCCAAGGGGGATTTGGCGATGGGTTTGGCAATGGAAGGCGGCACAGCCTCCGGGGATCCGCCCGTCCTCACGATTGACCTGTTGGAAGAGTCCGGCAAACTTGTCGGCTCCCGGCGTGGCAAAGCGTTTAGCCAGGGTCAACTGCTTGGCGGACAAAACGGTCACGGTAAAATCCCGGGCATTGACAAAATCTTGATAGCTGTTGGCACTGAGGCTTATGCACCAGCTGATCAATGGTGGTGACATGGATACTGAGGCGAAGCTGTTAATGGTCATGCCAACCGGCCCCTGCTTTCCTTGACAGGTAACGATAGCGACCCCGGTAGCAAATTGACCCAGTGCCCGACGCAGATCTCGTGTATTGAGCATAAAGGGTTCGCAGCGGCTCATGGGAACTCCTGGTTTCAAGGTGGTTCGTACACAGCTAGAGCATGGTCCACTCCCGTGACTTTGACTGCTTCATCTTATGGAGTAACCCACTACAGATAATGGAGTCACTCACTACACTTTATGGATTGGTGCCGGATTGCCTTGCGCAGTCAGGAGGGTGACACAATGAGCTATGGTCAGTTTTGCCCCATTGCTAAGGCGATGGAGATCCTTGGGGAAAAATGGACGCTTCTGTTGGTAAGGGATCTGCTGATGGGATCGACGCGATTCAACGAGTTTCAGAGGGGCTTGGGGCTGATCTCACCAACCTTGCTCTCCAAACGCCTTCATAGCCTGGAGGAACACGGCCTGCTGCTGAAGAAACAGATCCCTGGGCAAAAAGGCTGTGAGTACTTTCCCACCGAGAGCTGTAAAGAGTTGATGCCCGTCATGGAGCAACTGGGGACCTGGGGAATGCGCTGGGCAAGAGGTAAGCTGGGCGATGAGGACCTGGATCTGGAGCTACTCATGCTGTACCTGCAACGCAGTATTCAACCGGCCAAGTTGGTTGGTCGCCAAACGGTGGTCCGCTTCCAGTTTACCGATGTACAGGCATTTCGAGACTGGTGGCTGGTGATCAGCGGCGATGAGGTTGAGATCTGTATCCATGATCCGGGTAAGGATGTCGATGTCTACTTTACCGTGGATCTGCGGACAATGATCGAGTTGTGGATGGGAGAGCTCAGCTATCGCCAAGCTCAGGAGATTGGCAAACTCAAGTTGGTCGGGAACTCAGCGCTGACCCGACACGTGAGTGACTGGCTCAAATGCAGTATTTTCGCCGGGATCCCGCCGGCAAACCGGATCGATCAAGCCGCTGGATCTTGAGTCAAGTCAGCACACTTTGAGTGAGTGGATCGTGTGCCGGTTGGTGTTAACAAGCAGGCCCGGGGCAGCCCCGGACATGCCAGCACCCTGGACGCAGCGCTATTTGGCTACCAGAGCCGGGTTTGAGAAACAGACACCTTGCCATCCCGTCTGCATAAAGTTGCGAATGTTCTGATGGTCTTCGCCGTGCGGGTATTGCAAGACGTCCTCCCGGTAGTAGCGGCCGAAACAGGCCAAGAGTAGGCTGGGCGGCAGATCATGCAAGAGACCAAAGGCGAGGATCTTGGCCGAGCCGACATTGGTGCCCGGGGGATTGTCGGCAGAGCCGTTGCGAAAGGCAGCAGGCTGATAGTGATAATGCTGCTCGATCACGGCCATTGTCTGCTCAAATTCAATGCTATCCGGCTGCTGTTGCAGCTGCTGTAAAAATTTTTGTAGGTGTTCCATCACGGTTCAACTTGGCAAAGGGGGATCGCCATTTTCGCACTTAGCGATAGCTCATACCAGTGCTGAGGCCCGGGAGGTTGTGACTAGGAGCGGCCGTCATAATGGCCAGACAAAGCTGTCTACCTATCATTGCGGCCGCCAGTGTAGGTTCTGTCGCCTTGCTTCGGGTGAGCGCCTGGTTGCGATTGTACGGGTGATCCCTTCGCCGTTATTGCCGTTGGCGGGATCGGTGCCTGCATCGACAACAACAAGCATACACAGAGGTGTAGCTTGGTGCTGCGCAGGGTAGTGGAGCCTGGCTGGCCGCCCCTTGCGGGGAAGAAGCCATGCTGATGGAAACCGGAATGACACTCTTGTCGTGAGTGGTGGGACGATGAGGATATGTTGGCGCTCGATCCGACAAGAGGGGTGGGGGAGCTAACCGCTTGAGGAGATCTCAAGCACAGGGGATAGCCAACAAAAAACCGGAGCCCATGGACTCCGGTTTTCCTATTTTTGCTGGCCTTACATGATGCGTTGGCCTGGCTTGGCGCCCTCATCTGGGTTGAGGATATGGATCTCCTCACCGCCTGGGCCAGCGGCCAGAACCATGCCTTCACTCATGCCAAATTTCATCTTGCGTGGGGCCAGGTTGGCCACCATCACCGTCAGTTTCCCTTCCAGATCTTCCGGCTGGTAGGCGGACTTGATCCCGGCAAAGACGTTGCGGGTCTCGCCGCCCAGATCCAGGGTCAACTGCAGCAACTTCTTGGCGCCGTCGACGTGCTCGGCCTTGGCGATGCGCACGACACGCAGATCGACCTTGGCGAACTCATCGAAGCTGATGGTCTCGGCGATGGGATCCTTCTCCAGCTCGTCGTTGTGCTCCAGCTCGATGGCGGGGGCGGCTTTGGCTTTCTCGGCAGCCACTTCCGCCTTGGTTTGCTCGACGATCGCTTCGATTTTGGCCGGTTCAATACGCTGGATCAGCGCCTTGAACTTGTTGATCTCGGCTCCGACCAGTACATCATCGATGCTGTCCCAAGTCAGCTCAGTGTTGAGGAACTGCTCGACATTGGCAGACATCTCAGGCAGTACCGGCTTGAGGTAGGTGATCAGGATCTTGAACAGGTGAATGCCCATGGAGCAGACTTCGTGGGTCTTTTGCTCCATCCCTTCCTGTTTGGCCAGGGACCAGGGAGCCATCTCGGCGATGTAGGCGTTGGCTTTATCGGCCAGGGCCATGATCTCACGGATCGCTTTGCCGTATTCACGACCTTCGTAGAAGCCAGCGATGGCGTCTTTGGCTTCCTGGAACTCTGCCAGCAACTCAGGGCTGTCGATCCCTTGGGCCAGTTTGCCGTCGAAGCGCTTGGTGATGAAGCCGGCGGTACGGGAGGCGATGTTGACCAGCTTGCCGACCATGTCGGAGTTCACCCGCAGGGCGAAGTCTTCCAGGTTCAGATCGATGTCGACGATCTTGTCGTTGAGCTTGGCGGCGTAGTAGTAACGCAGGTACTCAGGATGCAGGTTGTCCAGGTAGGTGCGGGCCTTGATGAAGGTGCCGCGGGACTTGGACATCTTTTCTCCGTTGACGGTGACATAACCGTGAGCGAACACATTGGTCGGCTTACGCAGCTGCGCGCCTTCCAGCATGGCTGGCCAGAACAGGCTATGGAAGTAGATGATGTCCTTGCCGATGAAGTGGTACAGCTCGGCGTCGGAATCCTTGCCCCAGTAGTCGTTGAAGTCGAGGTCGTCACGCTGGTTACACAGGTGCTGGAAGGCGCCCATGTAGCCAATGGGGGCGTCCAGCCAGACGTAGAAAAACTTTTTGCCGTCGGTGCCTGGGATCTCAAAGCCAAAGTAGGGCGCATCACGGGAGATATCCCACTGGCGCAGGCCCCCTTCGATCCACTCTTTCATCTTGTTGGCCACTTCCTGCTGCAGGGAGCCGGAGGTGATCCAGCTTTGCAGGCTGGACTCGAACTGAGGCAGATCGAAGAAGAAGTGCTCGGACTCCTTCAATACCGGGGTCGCACCGGAAACGACGGATTTCGGGTTGAGCAGTTCGGTCGGGCTGTAGGTCGTCCCGCAGCTTTCGCAGTTGTCACCGTACTGATCGTCGGTCTTACACTTGGGGCAGGTGCCTTTGACGAAGCGGTCAGGCAGGAACATCCCTTTTTCCGGATCGTACAACTGCTCGATCACTTTGGTGGTGATGTAGCCACTGTCTTTCAGGCGGGTGTATACCTCACCGGCCCACTGACGGTTTTCATCGGAGTGGGTGGAGTGGTAGTTGTCGAAGTCCACCATAAAGTCGGAAAAGTCGGCTTTATGCTCGGTAGCAACCTGGGCGATCATGGCTTCCGGGGTCATGCCAAGCTGTTGGGCCTTGAGCATGATCGGGGTGCCGTGGGTATCATCGGCGCACACATAGGTACAGGCGTTGCCACGGAGTTTCTGGAAGCGTACCCAGATGTCAGTCTGGATGTATTCCAGCATGTGACCCAGGTGAATGGGACCATTGGCGTAGGGCAACGCACTGGTCACCAAAATTTTTCTGCTTTCGGTTGCCATCGTATCTCGATACTTACTTGTAAACGGTGAACGAGCCTGAATATTCGGCCCGCGAGGTAATCCGCAATTCTAACGGATAGCAGGGGGTTTTTCATCCATCTGGGGTTTACCCGCTTGCTTTACCGCCAGTCGTCAGGTTTTGTACTTGGCCGCCAGCCCTTTGGTCATCGGATCTTGGCTGGCTTCTGGTACACTTGGGCTAATTATCTGAAAGGGAGTCGATTTGTGAGCCAGAGCAATAATGCGATCCGTAATGCGCTGTCCGAGCCGCTTTCCAGCCAGGTGCTGGATACCTTGGCCCAATTGGTCGATCCCGAGTTGGAGCAAAATCTGCTCGACGCCGGCATCGTCCGGACGTTGGGTCTGGATGGCGCCTGTCTTCAGATCGGACTGGTTTACCCATACCCCTGTCAGAGCCAGTACCGGGACAGGGTGATGTCCCTGACCCAGGCCCTGGCGCAGGTGCCGGGGATCGATGAGGTGGAGTGTGAGATCGGCCTGGCGGTGCCTGAGATCCAGGCCGGTTCGGTCGCCGCGATCCCTAATGTCAGTAATGTCCTGGTGGTCGGCTCAGGCAAAGGGGGCGTGGGCAAGTCAACGACGGCGGTTAACCTGGCGCTGGCCCTGGCGGCCGAAGGTGCTCGAGTGGGGGTGCTGGATGCGGATATTTATGGCCCATCGGTGCCCATCATGCTGGGCTGCAGTGATTTTCGGCCCAGTAGCAGTGATGGGAAAACCATGGAGCCCGCTTTTGTCCATGGCGTAGCGGCCATGTCCATGGGCTTTATGGTGACCGAAGATAATGCCGCCGTTTGGCGAGGGCCGATGGCCGCAGGTGCCCTGGTGCAACTGGTGAATGAGACCCGCTGGCCCGAACTGGATTATCTGGTGATCGACATGCCACCGGGTACCGGGGATATTCAGTTAACCCTGTCTCAGAAGATCCCGGTGAGCGGTGCGGTTGTCGTTACCACCCCTCAGGAGATCGCCACGGCCGATGCCCGTAAGGGGATCACCATGTTCAACAAGGTCAACATCCCGGTACTTGGGATAGTCGAGAATATGAGCTATCACCTGTGTGGCCAATGCGGGAGCAAGGAACATCCGTTTGGCAGCGGTGGTGGACTGGCCACGGCGAAACGTTACAATGTGCCGCTTTTGGGAGAGTTGCCGCTCAATGTCTCTGTGCGCGAGCACCTGGACTCTGGTTCTCCCAGCGTCGTGGCCGAACCGGATGGTGAGATCGCCGACGCCTATCGTGCCATTGCGCGTACGACCGCTGCGGCCCTGATCCGGCGGTCGGAGCCTCAATCCCTGGCGATTGAGATCTCCATGGAATAGGGGGCTTGCCCCCACTGTTTGCCCACTTTGTGTTGAGATCCCGTATGAACACACAGCAACAATGCGTCATCATCGGCATCGCCGGTGCATCCGCCTCAGGCAAAAGCTTGATTGCCAGAACCATCTTTGAGGAGTTGCGTGCCGATCTGGGCACGGATCAGATCGAGGTGATCAATGAGGATGCGTATTACAAGGATCAGTCTCACCTGACCATGGAGGAGCGGGTCAAGACGAATTACGATCACCCCAACGCTCTGGATCACACCCTGCTGTGTGAACACCTGAAACAGCTCAAAGCCGGGTATGAAGTGCTGGTGCCGACCTACAGCTATGTCGAGCACACTCGCATGAAAGAGACAACAAGTGTGACGCCCAAGAAGGTGATCATCCTTGAGGGGATCCTGCTGCTGACCGATCCGGCACTACGGGAGCAGATGCACGCCTCCATTTTTATGGATACGCCTTTGGATATCTGCTTTATTCGTCGCCTAACTCGGGATGTCGAGGAGCGGGGACGCTCCATGGAGTCGGTCATCGACCAATACCAGAGCACGGTCCGACCCATGTTTTTGCAATTTATCGATCCGTCAAAACAGCACGCGGACATCATTGTGCCCCGCGGTGGAAAGAATCGTATCGCCATCGACATTCTTAAGGCGAAGATCTGCCAGTTGCTAGACGCCGAATAATTGACCATTCAAATCAACAATAACAATAACCAAGGAAGAAAGATGCGCCTGACCGATATTGAGATTGAACAGTACCTGGACCGCGGAGAGATAGTGATGGTGCCCCGGCCAGGGAGTGACAAGATCAGTGGAGTGAGTGTGGATGTTAGCCTGGGCAAGAAGTTCCGGGTGTTTCAGGATCACACCGCGCCCTTTATCGATCTGTCCGGGCCACGGGAGCAGGTGCAGGTGGCGTTGGAAACCGTCATGAGTGACGAGATCCTGATTGATGATGATCAGGCCTTTTTTCTCCATCCAGGCGAACTGGCCTTGGGGATCACCCATGAATCGGTCACCCTGCCGGCCAACGTGGTGGGCTGGCTGGATGGCCGCTCCTCCCTGGCTCGGCTGGGGTTGATGGTGCACGTCACGGCCCATCGAATCGATCCGGGCTGGTCCGGTAACATCGTGCTGGAGTTCTTTAATTCCGGCAAACTGCCTCTGGCCCTGCGGCCTGGCATGCCCATAGGTGCATTGAATTTCGAACTGCTCAGTCAGGATTGTGCCAAGCCCTACAGTAAACGGGCCGATGCGAAATACCGGGATCAAACCGGTGCCGTCGCCAGCCGGATCAGTCAAGATAGCTGATGACCACTTGGGTTGACGGCGTCTTGACCGATGTCATAGCTGCGAACGATCGTGGCCTGTTGCTGGCGGATGGGCATTTCACCACCATGCGGGTGGTGGACGGCAGCGTCGCCTTGTGGCCACTGCATCGAGAGCGTCTGGAGCACGCCTGTGAGCGCCTGGCGATGGGGCAGCCGGACTGGGCTGAACTTGAACAGGAGATCGCCCAGGCTTGCACCGATATTCCTCTGGCCTGTTTGCGCCTGACCCTGACGCGTGGCAGCGCGGGGCGTGGCTATGAAGGCACAGTCGGGGCACGTCCCCGGCGGATCCTCACCCTCAGCCCCTTTCCTGACGCCTATCCGGCGATGCAGCGATCGGGCCTGGTGGTCGGGATCGCTGAGCAGCGGTTGGCTTACGGGGGAGCATTGGCCGGGTTAAAAACCCTGGGTCGGACTGAACAGGTTTTGCTCAAACAGGAAGCGAGGCGACGTCAACTGGACGATCTGGTCGTATTAGATCAACAAGGCGAGGTGGTTGAAACCATCGCCGCAAACCTGTTTTTGGTCATTGACGGAAAACTGGTTACCCCCCCTCTGAGTGTCGCCGGTGTCGCCGGTGTGATGCGACAACATCTGTTGCAGCAAGCGCCAGGCTGGGGGATCCCGGTGCGGATCCGGCCGGTAACCCGGGCCGATCTGAGGCGATGTGATGAAGCCTTTGTGACCAACTGTCTGATGGGGCTGATCCCGATCAGGCAGTTGGAGCATCATCGAGTCGGGGTGGGATCCATTACAGAGAATATTTTAACTGCGGGAGCATTGAAGCTTTGAAATTGGCGTTGAATGGCTGGTTAAAGGGATTGGTATGGGCAGGAAGCCTGGGAGTCAGCTCTGTGCTGGCAACGGTAGGTTACGGGTATTATCAGGTCCAACAAACCTTGGCTGCGCCGCTTGCGCTTGAGCAGGCTCAAGAGCTCTCACTTGGGGCGGGTCAGTCGGCGGTTCGGCTGGTGCGTCAATGGCAGCGAGATGGGATCATCGAATCTGCTTTCTGGGCCCGGCTCGGGCTAAAACTGGAGCCCGAGCTCACCGCCATCAAGGCAGGTACCTATGAGCTGGCACCTGGGATGAGTTTACGAGAGGCGTTGAGTTACCTGGTTTCCGGTGACGAGCTCCAGTTTCAGATCACCCTGGTGGAAGGGGGGACGGTGGCACAGTGGTTGGCGCAGATCCAGGCGCATCCCAGGATCACCACGACCTTGGCTAACGTCGCTGAATTGGGTGCGTTGATCGGTGTAGAGCAGGACAACCCGGAGGGCTGGCTGTTTCCCGATACCTATGCCTTTACCAATGGCACCGAAGATCAGGAGCTGGTATTGCGCGCTTACCGGCGTATGGCCAGCGAGCTGGATCGGGTTTGGGCACAAAGGGATAAATCATTACCGCTGAAAAATGCCTATGAGCTGTTGATCCTCGCCTCCATCGTCGAAAAGGAGACTGGAGCCCCCCATGAGCGGGATCTGGTCAGCGCCGTGTTCGTCAATCGTTTAAATCAGCGCATGCGATTGCAGACCGATCCGACCGTGATTTACGGGGCGGAGGACTACCAGGGGCGGATCACCCGTAAACACCTGGATACCTGGACGCCCTACAACACCTATCGCAATCACGGCTTAACACCGACGCCCATCGCCAACCCGTCGTTGGCATCCCTTGAGGCGGCGGCTGCACCGGCAGACAGTGACTATCTCTACTTTGTCTCTAAAGGCGATGGTACTCACCAGTTTTCACGGACACTGCGCGAACACAATAACGCGGTAAACCGCTACATCAGAAATCGGAAATAATGAGCAACGGCATGTTTATTGTGATTGAAGGGTTGGAGGGTGCCGGTAAGAGCAGCGCCGTGGCCCTGGTCAACCAGATCCTTGAAGCGCGCTTTCCCGGGCGTGAGATCGTCAACACTCGTGAGCCGGGAGGCACGCCTCTGGCCGAAGAGATCCGCGCCATCTGGAAAGCCCCGCGGGAAGAGGCGATGGCACCGATGACCGAGTTGTTGATGGTCTATGCCTGTCGTGCCCAATTGGTGGAAACCGTGATCAAGCCCGCTCTGGATCGTGGGGCCATCGTGCTGGGGGATCGTCATGATCTGAGTTCCCAGGCCTACCAAGGGGGAGGTCGGGGTCTCGCCGAGCAGGTCTCGGCCCTGTCGTCCATTACTTTGGGGCAGTTTAAGCCGACCCTGACCCTGTACCTGGACATCGATCCGGCCATCGGTCTGGCCCGGGCTCGTGCCCGGGGTGAGCTGGATCGGATTGAGCTGGAGCAGCTGGACTTTTTCCAGCGAGCCCGAGCCTGTTACCGTCAGGCGGCCGACGCGGATCCTACCATCATGACCATCGACGCTTCACAGCCTATGGATGAGGTGCATGGGGCGATCCGCCGTGCATTGGAGTCGGCACTGTGACGTCAATGCTGCCTTGGCTGGCTCCGGCCTGGTCGCAATGGCAAAACAGTCGCAGGGCCGGCCGCCTTGGCCATGCCCTGCTGCTGCATGGTGGGGAGGGCCTGGGTCTGGAGTCCCTGGGCGACAGCATGGCTGCCCAGTTGCTGTGTCAAACCGGGGATCATTGTGGTGTCTGTAAGAGTTGCCTGTTGTTGGCCAGCGAGCACCACCCCGATAAACTGGTACTGAGACCGGATGGCCAGCAGATCAAGGTCGACGCGGTGCGTGCCCTGAGTGATGTCCTCACTGGGACCGCGCATCAGGGCGGGGCTCGGGTGGTGTTGATCCATCAGGCTGAACGGATGAACCCGGCGGCCGCCAATGCCCTGCTGAAGACCCTTGAGGAGCCAATGCCCGGGGTCTACCTGATCCTGATCAGCCATTCGCCCCAAAGTCTGCTGGCCACTATCGCCAGTCGATGCCAGAGGATCGCCGTCGCGAATGCGAGCCAGGCGCAGTTGAAAGCCTATCTGGGAGAGCAGGCGTCCGAGCTGGATGACTGGCCCTATTGGCAACGTCTGCTAGGGGGCCCCTTAAATCTTAAGAACGGGTTGGACGAAGGGGAGGTGGCGCAGATCCGACAATGGCGAGGTGCTTGGCGCGAAAGCATCCGCCGGGGCCTCCTTTTGCCTGAGTTCGCCAAGGTACCTGCGGAAAAAAGTGCCTTGTTGTTGAAAGTGCTGTATTTTGAGTTAATGTGGCGATCGCGCAGTAAAACGGCGGTCAGTGCGGTGATCTACCCCGTACTGCCTGAACTGATGGAGCAGATCCAGTGGTTTGAACGTCAGGCCGGCATTAATCAGGGTGCGATCTTTCAGCGTCTGATCAGCCAACTTCATGACAGACTCTATGGGGGGGCTCCCCTTAAGACTCAGCCTTAAGCTGCAGTGACAGGGACGACTATGCAGGTACTCGAAGCGCAATTTGATACAACGACCCAGTTATACCGGGCCTACATGCCTTTTATCCAGCATGGGGGCCTGTTTTTCGTCACCAGCCGGGAGTACGCCCTGGGTGAACGGTTGGCGGCGCGCTACAGCCTGCCGGGCAGTGAAAACTGGTATCCCTTCGAAGGTGTTGTGGTTTGGTGTAATCCCCTGGGCTCAAGCGGGGGCCGCCCACCTGGGGTAGGCTTGAGTTTTGGTGTAGCGGATAACCCCCATAAGGTCCGCATCGAGAAACTGCTGAGCGGCGAGACCCGTGGCGAACAGATGACCTCCACCATGTGAGCCAAACGGCGAAGCTAGATCCCAGCCCAATTTGGGTTTACCCTGTGCCGCTGATCCAACCTTAGCGGAATATAAGCGTGTTAATTGACTCCCACTGCCACCTCGATCGTCTGGTCGAGGGTGATGATCCCCAACAGCTAGAACCCTTACTGCAGCAGGCCCGAGATCGAGGCGTGAAGAAGATGCTGTGCGTATCGGTTAGCCAGGCCGGCTATCCTAGGATGCGAGATCTGGTCGCCCCCTTTGACGATGTCGTGATCTCCTGTGGGATCCATCCACTGGATGTGCAGGATGGCTATGATCAGGCCTGGCTGGCGGAGCAGGCGCGGGACAGCAAGGTAGTGGCGCTGGGAGAAACCGGGCTGGATTACTACTACAGCAAAGATACGGTGGCATTGCAGCAACAGGCGTTTGCCGATCATATCGCGCTTTCCAAGGTGCTGGATAAGCCGGTGATCATCCATACTCGGGATGCCCGAGAGGACACCATCGGTGTTTTGCGTGATTGCGGCGCTGAGCACGGGGTGCTCCACTGCTTTACCGAAAACTGGGAGATGGCCAAGGCGGCGCTGGATCTGGGGATGCACATATCCATCTCGGGGATCGTGACCTTCCGCAACGCCGAGGCGCTGCGAGAGGTGGTGCGTAAGCTGCCTCTTGACCGCCTTCTGGTTGAGACAGATGCGCCTTACCTGGCGCCGGTACCCTATCGGGGCAAAACCAATCAGCCCGCCTATGTTCATGAAGTGGCGCAGTTTGTTGCCGATCTGAAACAGGTGCGCTTTGATGAGCTGGTGCGGATCACCGGTGACAACTTTCAACGTCTGTTTAAGCTGGCCTGAACCGACGGCATCGCCAACGCACGCGAAAGCTTAGCGCTCGCTGTGCCGACGGAAGCACAAAGGCCCGCGCCATTTGGCGCGGGCCTTTGTCTCTGAGATCAGGGCGAAAAAAAAGCCCGCAACGATTCCGGTGTCACAGGCTTAGGGGAAGTGTCATGGTTGCCGGCTGCTGTCCGGTAACAAACACGAAGCATAGTCAAGAAAACCCATAATGGCGCACTTTTTGCCGTATTTTCCCCGGTGGGCCTCCAATCTGCGTCAGGCTGGACTGATCTTGTCCCGCACCAACTCTCTAGGCAGGGCATTTTTCAGTTTGCTGCCGACCCATTTGGCCAGGCCCAGGGGGTGTCCATCCAGGGTGACGATCACTTCCCCTTTGCGGCCCGTTTCTTCCCGCTTAACGTCTCTGCCCATGAGGAATTCACGGGCCTGATCCCGGGAGAGCGTGACGCCGTGTTTGGCGTCAAACGGCAGGGCCATCACCGCTTCATGCTGGGTCTTGAAGCCATGCTTGTGGCTCTCGGCCAGCTTTATGCCGAGGCGATTCATTCGGATCTTGCCGACTAATTGTTCCAGTGCCTCGGGGAACCACCATAACTCCTTATCCCTCTGCATCACTTGTCCCGCTGTCGGCAGCGACAGGCCGAGGGTGGCCAGATGATCGGCGAGGGCCTGCACCTCTTTATTCCTGGCCGGGGAAAAGGGGAAGTTCTTCAGTCGGGGCGGGGCATACTCCGCCTCAACAGAGCCGGTTTTACGGATCGCCGCGACGAAGAATCCCTCGGAGTCGTAGATCTGTGGCCAGATGTGCAGGAAGCCTTCTTCGGTCAGGGCCTTCTCGGCCCCGGGAAACAGCTTGCCCAGGGAAAGAAACTCGACCTGATCCGGATAGAGGGATTGCAAGTGCTGGCATACCGCCTGGTTCTCTTCGCTGAGCAGGGTACAGGTGGAGTAGACCAGGGTACCGCCGGGCTTTAGGGCGACAAAGGCGGACTGGATCAGGGTCTTTTGCACCGCGGCGATCTGCGCGATCGCCTCCGGACTCCAGTTGTCCATGGCCCCCGGATCTTTGCGCACCGTTCCTTCGCCGGAGCAGGGCGCGTCCAGCAGGATGGCGTCGAACTGTTCCGGCAGAGTCGGGCCAAACACCTTGCCATCATAGTGGGTCAGGGAAACGTTGCGCACGCCCAGACGCTGCATATTGGCTGACAGGCTCTTGAGTCGACTGGAGGAGTACTCGTTAGCCAGCAGCACCCCCTGGTTGTTCATCAACGCGGCCATCTGGCTGGTCTTGGAGCCTGGTGCGGAAGCGACATCCAGCACCATCTCGGGGTCCTGGATCAGGGAGAAGAGGGCAGAGGGCGGCATCATGGAGGAGGCTTCCTGGATGTAAAACAGGCCCGCCAGGTGTTCGGGGGTGTTGCCCAGCTGATGCTCATCCTGATCCCGTTCCAGCCAGAAGCCGGTGTCACACCAGGGGATGGGATCCAGTTTCCAGCCCTGTTGCGCCATGCGCGCAGCAAAGGGTTCGACACCGATCTTCAGGGTGTTGACCCGGATCGATTTTCTCAGCGGCTGGCGACTGATGGAAACAAAGTCGTCAAGGCTCAGATGGGCAGGTAAGATGGCCTTAATGCTGTCGAGAAAAGCCTGGGGAAACTGGACCATGGTTCGGTTCCTGAAGGAAAAAAGCGGCCGCAACTATAGCACATGGGTTTGGGTTCACGCAGGGAGCATTGCCGTGTTAAACCGGGTTTGGGCCGCATTTTTTATCATCTCGGCCATCGGCTGCCTGGCCCAGTGGGGCATGGGCGATCCGGGCGTCTTTGCCCGCTGGGTGGAGCAACTCTTTGCCATGGCGACCCTAGCCGTGGAGATCGGGATCGGCCTGGCCGGTGTGATGGCGATGTGGATGGGCCTGATGCAGATAGGTGAGCGTTGCGGCCTGATCGACGCCCTGGCCCGAGGGTTAACGCCGCTGTTTGCCCGCCTGATGCCGGAGATCCCCCGGGGCCATCAGGCCCTGGGCTCGGTGACCATGAACCTGTCGGCTAACGCCCTGGGGCTGGATAACGCCGCCACCCCCATGGGGATCCGGGCGATGGAGCAGATGCAGGCGCTCAACCCCAAACCGGAGCAGGCCTCCAACGCCCAGATCCTGTTTCTGGTGCTCAACACCTCCTCGGTGACCCTGTTTCCCATCGCCGTACTGCTCTACCGGGCCCAGCAGGGGGCCGCCCATCCCGCCGATGTGTTTATCCCCATCCTGCTGGCGACCACTGCCTCGACCCTGACCGGATTGCTGATCACTTGTCTGGTGCAGCGGATCCGCCTGTGGGACAGGGTTCTGCTCCTGTGGTTTGGCGGTGGGCTGGCTCTACTCACTGCGCTGATCGCCAACCTGGCGGCCTACACCAGCAGCCAGTTACAGGCGTTCTCCACCCTGTGGAGCAACTTTGCCCTGTTTGCCCTGATCATGACGATATTGATCGCCGGTGCCTGGCGCCGGGTGGCGCTGTTTGATGAGTTTGTCGAGGGCGCCAAGGCCGGCCTGCACACCACGGTGCGCTTGATCCCCTATCTGGTGGCCATGTTGCTGGCCATCGGTAGCCTGCGCGCTTCCGGCGTGTTGGATGGCGCATTGGCGGGGATCCGCTATCTGGTGGAGTCTCTGGGCTGGGACACTCGTTTTGTCGAAGCCCTGCCCACGGCCATGATGAAACCCTTCAGCGGCAGCGGGGCTCGGGCCATGATGCTGGAAACCTTGTCCAGCGAAGGGGCGGACTCCTTTGCAGGCCGCCTGGCCTCGGTGTTCCAGGGCTCCACGGAAACCACCTTCTATGTGCTGGCCGTCTACTTTGGTGCGGTGGGGATCCGCCGGACCCGCCATGCCATCCCCTGTGGCCTGGCCGCCGATCTGGCCGGGATCCTGGCCGCCATCGCCGTGGCCTACTGGTTCTTCGGTTAAGTGCCACGGCCGGTAGCAGGGTTTTCTTAGGGGCAGAGGGAGTGTTCTTTAGTCTGACCACAGGGCGCCTTCCTGAGCGGGATGCTCTGGCGTTATTCGATGTCAGAGCATCCAACAAAGGTTGATTGTCGAAGGAGGTTACCGGGAATGGTCTCGGCCTGTGGGAAACTAAGCCTTGGCGATCGCGCGCTCTATATTTCTATGCCTGATTCGGGGAAGCTGACATGACTCAGTTTGGACCTCTAAATTCAGTCCTGGCAGACTGGGTAGCCCTGTACTATGTTACTGGTTGATAACCTTACAAACAATGCGTGATATTTGGGTAGTTGACTATCGTGCGATTGTGAAAGCATAAGATGTTACATCAGTGTAACAAGGGTTGCATGATAGCTTTCACACAGCCACCTGGTGTTGGAACAGTCGTCTATGCCCAACGTTTAGTCGTTAATTATGATGAGATATGCGTACTCCTTTGAGATATACAGTGTCACTATATGCGATCACAAAATAAGTATGTAAAGGTGTAATGGTTGTAGAGGAGTCTTTGTTATTTAGTTGGAAATATTAGACTGGTTGGATAGATATGGATATCGAGAAAGCAAAGTCTATTGGTTTAAATGGCTTCAGTCGGTTTAGTTACATTGCACAGGCTTTAGCAGCTGTCATTTTGTTGTTTATGTTGATACTCACCTATGAAATGATAGGTGTTCAAAGTGAACTCAAACAAAGTGAAGTGAACAGATATCTTTCGATTGATTTAGTACATGAGTTATTTCAATCTTCAGAAGACCTTACGCGTATGGCCAGATCATATGTATCAACTGGCGATCCGGTATATAAAAGGACGTATTTCGATATATTGAAAATTAGAAATGGGGAGATGCCAAGACCGAAGGATTATAATGCTATCTATTGGCATCTCAATCTACATGGTGATGATATTTTTACTTATGATTATGAGGACAAGCCCGTTTCTTTAAAAAACTTGATGAAAGCAGCACAATTTACTGATACGGAGATGGGACATTTAAGTGTTTCACAGGGAAATTCAGATGCGCTGGTTTTACTTGAAGAAAAAGCCTTTGAGATTGTTGATGAGCTAACAACGGAAAGTATTGGAGCAATCGAATTCTATAAGAAGCGTAGCAATGCGTTAAACCTTTTATATGGTCAAAGGTATGCAGAAGCAAAGCACAATATTATGCTTCCAATTAAACTTGTCATCGATAGTGTCGAGAAACGATCTGCAAGGGAATTGAAGAAACACCAAGCACAGCTTAATGATTACATGGATATCATGTGGGTTGTTATCGTGATCTCTATCTTTGGCGTGTTCTATACTTCACTTTATACCGCTAGAAATTTCGTTACCCCTTTAGCTAGGCTGTCTCAAACGGATCCATTGACAGGCTTGTTAAACCGAAGGCGTTTCAAGGAGTTGGCTGAAAATGAACTGGCCCGAGCCCAACGTACTGGTCGTCCGTTATCAATCATCATGCTTGATATCGATTATTTCAAGAAAATCAATGACGAATATGGACACGATATTGGCGACAAAGTTCTTGTGAAGTTATCCAAGTTGCTTTTGAAAAATATTCGTGAAATTGATATGTTATGCCGTTGGGGAGGAGAGGAGTTTGTTGTTCTTTTGTTGGAATCCGATAGTGAAACGGGAGATGTGGTCTCTGAAAGAATTAGGCGTTCCGTCGAGGAGACTGCTATCTACGTCAAAGGTCATCCTCCGATCAAACTAACTGTGTCTATTGGCCTTGCTACACTAAAAAATGATTTAGATGACTTGGATGAATTTATAAAGTCAGTAGACAATATGCTTTATCAGTCAAAGAGGACTGGACGAAACAAAGTCTCCACGGGTCACTCTGATATTGTTAGTTTATCAAAGAAAAATGAAATTACGGAAGGAAATAAAACGACCGAAGTCATTAGGAGCTTTGATAGTATTGGCAGTTAATAGGAATGACTGCTAACGTCAACTTTTGAAATATTTCTTAAAACAAAAGTAATTATATACATGAGTCATGCCACTCCGGGTGATTTCGACCTCTAATCGCAATTTGGGGCACAACCGGTAAGGGTCTTCGCGACAATAGTGCATACAGGATAATTTGTTATTAATGATTTGTTTCCTGTTTGTGGCGATACCTTCAGTGTGCCGTTCTGATCTGGGTAAAGACAAGTGCTTCCATTTGATGTTTCTCTTTTGCTGTTGGTGAGTCATCAGCCCCGAGATCATGATCCTAATACGTTGTGAGAAAATAATTTGGATCCTGTAGGAGAAGAAAACGGCCCTTGAAGGGCCGTTTGTGGTTGGGGGTTAGAACTTGGGCTGCCACTGCAGCCAGGCGGCCTCGACCCTGGGTTGAAGGGGCAGGCGTTCGCCATCCTCCAACAGGTTGCTCTCGTCTGTGGTCGCCTGAGTGGCGAAGGCGATGCCGCCGGCAAGGATGGTCTCCAGGGACTCGGCGTTGATCTGGGCACCGGAGAAGATCCCCACATCCACGTTCAGGCCTGAGGCGTTCCAGAAGCGGCTGCTGCGGTTGACCAGGTGTTGGTGTTCGTTTTGCAGCTGGATCTCGATATCCACCGAGGCGCCATCGTTCGCGAGATGGGTCTGAACCACTTCGCCCACCTTGATCTGGCGGTAAAGAACCGGGCTGCCGATGGAGAGGGAGCCCAGACTTGGCTGGTTCAGCACCAGGCGCAGGCCATCGCCATAGGGCAGGGCGGTGGGCGCCTCGCTGGCCACGCGAAACTCGGACGCGGGTGTGGCATCATCGCCGGGCAGCGCGCCGATGTGGTTACCCAGCAGCAGGGTCTCGGCATTGCGCACGCCGTTGAGGCCGATCTGGGCGGCGATCAGGAAAAAGCGGCTGTCCTGGAGCAGGAAACGCTCGGCCCAGCGGGGATCCAGTCGGGCTTCAAGCCTTTGATAGGCAAGGTCGTCAGTCAGGGTGACCGAATCGATCTGGCCGATGGCATGACCGCGATAGCGGATCTCGGCGCCCGCCCTGATGCTGTCTTTACTGCTGAGGTAGAGGGTGAGTGGGCTGGTACCGAACAGGGCCGCGTGGCGATCCGGATGGATCTGGCGGTCATTGGGTATGCCCATCTGCCCTGGGTCCTTGGGGTGGTCAAAGCTGAGGCCACCTCGCAGCAGGGTGGTCAGTGGGCTGGCTTGGACCGAGATCCCGGCCAGGGAGCCGTCGATCTTGACGCCGCTGTGATGCCAGAACCGTGTATTGGTATGAAGCAGGTGACGGTAGCGCCCTTCGATAGCCAGGGTAACAATGAGTTCATCACCCGTGAGATCGATCGACTCTACCTTACCCACTTCCAGCTCCCGGTGCAGCACGGCGGCACCGGCGCTGAGTCCCTCCAGGGTTTCGGTCTTAAGGGTGATGTGCACCGGCGGTCGCTGGGTCGCTTCCTCCTGACTGTTGGCCAGATCAAAGGTGTGCTGAGCGGGAGCCGCTTTACCTTGGCCACCGAGGAAGGCGATCCCGCCGCTGAGCAGATCGGTGAGCGGCCCGGTTTTTACCGAGAGTTTGGCGAGATCGGCCTGGACCGAGATCGCCGACTGATGCCAGAACCGGCTCTGTGTCGTGACCCGCTGATCATGGGGTGCCTGGATCCAGATCCGGCTCTCAACACCCTCGTCGGTCAGTTGGAACCCCAGCACTTCGCCAACCGCGACCCCACGATAACGCACCGGCGTTCCGGCGCTGATCCCCGCCAGTTCGGCATGTTGCAGGCGAAACTCCCGTCCTTCGCCTCTTGCCGGCTCCGGACTGAGCTTAAACTGGGTTTGCGGGGCCCCTTGGCCCGGCGAAAGGCGGATAAAGTCACCGAATACCAGGGTATTGAGATCCTCAACCCCGGACAGTCCGATCGTCGCGCTGACCTGGCTGAAACGGCTGCCCTGACGAAGCAGGTGCTGATACTGAGGAGCGATCTGGGCCTGGAACTCGACCCCTTCGGGGAGGAGCTCTATCTGGGTCAGCTTGCCCAGCTCCAGCCCGCGGTAGCGGATGGGGCTACCCACTCTAAGCCCCTTGGCACTGTCGGCAGTCAGGGTGATGATCAGCTTGGCCTCGGCGTCGTCGCTACTGTCGTACAGGGTGAAACGGCGATTATTGTCAACCACCTCTCCGTCGGCAGGAGAGGAGAAGGTGATCCCGCCGGCGAGCAGACTGGCCAGGCTTTCCAGCTCCACCTTGACGCCTTCGAGGCTGGCCTCCACGTTGGCACCTGAGGTATGCCAGAAACGACTGTTGTGCCGGATCAGGCTGCGATACTGGGGCTCGATCTCGGCATCGAAGATCACCTCCTGGGCGTCTTTATCCAGCTGGAAGTTGATGATCTCGCCCACCTTGACCTGATGAAAGTAGATCCCGCTGCCGATGCTCAGGGAGCCCCGTTTGGGAGCGATAAACTGCAGTGGCAGGCCATCCATCACCCGGGCCGTCACCGGGGGCTCTATCACTCCGGTAAAGTGGCTGCGCTTGGGACCCTCGCCGGGTGCCATGGCGATGTAGTTACCGGAAAACAGGGCATCGAGATCTTCGAAGCCGGTCAGGGAAGCTTTTGGGGTGACCACCCAGAAGACGGTTTCCTTGCGCAACAGGTTATCCACGCTGTGGTGCATATTGATGGAGACCAGGACGCTCTTCTGATCGGAAGCCAGTTTAACCCCTCTGACCTGGCCCACCACGATCCCCTGGTAGCGTACCAGGGTCTTGTTCGCTTCGATGCCATTGGCACTGGGGAAGGTCACCTCGATATTGGTGCCTCGCTCCAGGATGTAGCTGTAGAGCAGCCAGGCCCCAAGAATGAACGCCAGCACTGGAAGGATCCAGATGGGAGAGAGGCTTTTTTTACGATGAACGTTTGGATGGTGAAGTTCTGAGGTCATGATGCGTGTTCCAGATCCCAAAGCAGACGGGGATCGAGGGCTTTGGCTGACAGTTGGGTGAAGATGATCACCAGGGCGAAATAGGTGGCGGCGGGGGCCGGTTTGGCATGGAGCAACTGCCCCATATTGATCAGGCTGGCCATGATGGAGATCACAAACAGATCCAGCATGGACCAGCGGCCAATAAATTCGATGATGTGGTAATAGGCACTGAGCCGTTTATGTGGCATGGGCAGGCGAAGGCTGATGGTCGTCAGGATCAACAGTAGGCCGACCACCTTGGCAGCGGGTACCGCCACCGAGGCGATAAAGACGATGATGGCGATAAAGGCCATGTCACTATCCACCAGCGACAGGATCCCGGTATAGATGGTGTCATAGCTGGTTACGCCCTGGTTGGTCAGTTGGGTAATGGGCAGAGCATTGGCCGGAAACAGCAGGATCGCCGCCGTGATCAGAAGCGCCCAGCTGTGTTGCAGACTGTTAGGTCGGCGCCGATGCAGGGGACTTTGACAACGGGGGCAGTGAGACGCCATGGCTGTTGTCAGTCCGCAGCCTCGACAGAGGCACAGATCAGTTTGGGTGTCGTTGCTCATAATGTCGCCACATCACTTGCGAGTTGTACTCGTATTGAACATAAAACGTTATGATAAACAGTAATGTATAGCATAACGTGCCCCAGCCATAGGTCAGATCAGCGATATCGGTCAGTTTAAAAATGGAGACCAGCAGGCTGATCATGTAGATCTCCACCATGCTGAGTTCGTTGAGCATCTTGTGGTTCAGCAGTAGACGTCGAAGCAGTCCGGGGGAACGTCCGCTGCGCAGCAGGTAGATCTGCAGGAGGATCGACACCAGCAGAAGGAGCGGCGCTAGGATCCCGGTGAGGATCACGGCGATCCCCACCAGCCAGTAGCCTTGCTCCAGCACTGTGATGGCACCGTGTAACACTGTGGTGTTGCGAAGGTTTCCGACAAGGTCCACATTGAGCAGGGGGATCAGGTTGGCCGGGAAATAGATCAGTAGAGCGGTCAGTGTCAGCGCGGTCAGGCCAGCGATATCACAAAAAGGCTGATCGTAGATCTTGCTGCTGCAGCGCGGGCAGTGGGCCCGAAGGCCGCTGGGCAGGGCGCGCATTCGGATCTGGGCGTCACAGATCGGACACAGGACGGATGGGTTTGGCAAGCGGATCCCTTCTCAAAGTTGGTCCCTTTAAACAGTAGCTTATCCTAACATTTCTGAACTGCTGCTGATACGTTCGGTCGTTTTGGCCAGAAAGCCGCCAGCAAACCCCTCCCAGGGCCCATTTACCTTGACTCTGAGACAGTGAAATGGGTTAATGTCAGGCTGATTATTATTCTAAGTTTCCACCATGTCATCTGCACAATTTAAAGAGTATGGGGTGCTGGCCGAACAGGCTCGTTGCCTGATGGAGGGCGAGCGGAATCTGGTTGCCAATCTGTCCAATCTCTCCGCCTTGATTTACCACAACTTGGATCGGGTTAACTGGGCCGGCTTTTACCTGATGGAAGGTAAAGAGCAGTTGGTGCTTGGCCCTTTTCAGGGTCAGGTGGCCTGTGTGCGGATCCCCGTTGGTAAAGGTGTGTGTGGAACGGCGGTCGCAACCGGCGAAGATCAGCTGGTTACCGATGTACACAGTTTCCCCGGCCACATCGCCTGCGATGCGGCCAGCCAGTCCGAAGTGGTGTTGCCTATTCGAGTGAACGGCGAGATCATCGGGGTATTGGACATTGACAGTCCGGTACTGGCGCGCTTTGACCAGGATGACTTGAACGGCCTGCGGGGCGTCGTTGACGTATTGCAGAGCCAACTGGAGCAACAGGCGTGAAAGAACACGTAGATATCCACACTTACCTGATGGAACCATCGGAAGTCGGTGAGTGGGAAGGCGAGGAGGTTCTCGCCGCAGAAAATCTCAATCGTATGTACCATGCCGTATACGATAGGGCTGATGACGATATCGACACCATCCTGTTAGAGGAGATGTTGGAGTCGATTTGGCTTGATTGGCAATACAACCCTCAACTCGTTGAGTTGGATGACGAAATGATTGAAACCTTCGTCGAAGCACTATTTATCCATTTTGACCCCGAACAGGGCCAGGAAGAGTTTGATGACCACTGAACAAAACACCACCCCAGAAACCACCGAGAAGTTGAAAGACATTAAGGAAGTTCTAGCCTACCTGGCCGAGCGTTTTCCCGCCTGTTTTTCCCTGGAAGGTGACGCAAAACCGTTAAAGATCGGCCTGTTCCAGGAGCTTGCAGAGCGCCTGGAAGGGGACGAGAAGGTCAGCAAGACTCAACTGCGCCAGGCCATTCGCCGTTACACCAACAGCTGGCGCTACTTGCGTGCCGCCAAGCCTGGGGCGGTTCGGGTTGATCTTGATGGCAACGACTGTGGTGAGCTGGATGCCGAACATATTGAGCATGCCCAGAAAACCCTGAAAGAGAGCCAGGACCGCGCCAAGGCGCAGCGTCAGGCTAAAGAGGGCAACAAAGAGGCCAAGACTGGTAAAGAGCAGGCTCGACGTCGTCCTGCCCGTGCAGAACGTGCCGAGAAAGCGAAACCCGCTAAGCTTAACAAACAAAAAGTTGATCAAGCCCGGAACCAGCCGCGCCTTGAGAAAGTCTCATCAGATAAGCTCAGCGCTGATCAAACCGTTATGGTCAAGCTGGGGCGTACCCCGGCCAAGGGCGTGATCGTTGACATCAACAAAGACGATGTGATGGTTCGCCTGGAATCCGGTCTGACCGTTAAGGTTAAAGTCGACCACATCCGCGTTTAAGCCTCGGATTGTGTCACAAGGAGTTGCGAGTAGATGATAAAGAGAACCCTATCTGCCTTGATCGCCGGTGTGCTGCTGAGCACCTCGGTGATGGCAGAGACTTCGGCGCTTACGCTTGACGACCTGCCAAAACTCCAACAGGAGTCACAGCATAAAGTCGCCAGCAAGCGGATCACGGATCTGTTCACACGCTCGCATTATCGTCAAGTCAGTTTCGATCAGGCCTTCTCTCAGCAGGCCTTCGATCGCTACCTGCAGCAGCTGGACTTTAACCGGTCTATCCTGTTGGCCGACGATGTGGCTAAGTTTGACTCACTTTCCGAGCGCTTTGTTGTCCAGGTCAACAAGGGCGATCTCGAACAGGCCTATGACCTGTTCGTACTGTCGATGCAGCGGCGATTTGAACGTTTGCAGTACGCCCTGTCCCTGCTGGAAGAGGAGATCACCTTCGATCAGGAGGGTGACAAGTACTACTTCGATCGTGAAGAGGCCGCCTGGCCCAAAACTGAGGCAGAGCTGGATGAGCTGTGGCGTCAACGGGTCAAGTATGATGCGTTGAACCTGGCGATGACCGGCAAGGAGTGGGATGAGATCCAGTCCATGCTGACCAAGCGTTACAATAACGCCATCAAACGTCTGACTCAGACTCAGAGTGAAGATGTCTTCCAGTCGGTGATGAACGCCTTTGCCTACACGGTTGAACCTCACACCAGTTATCTTTCGCCACGTAACGCGGATCGTTTTCAGCAGGAGATGAACCTCTCTCTTGAGGGGATCGGAGCTGTGCTGATGATGAACGATGACTACACGGTGATCCGTTCTTTGGTGACCGGTGGCCCGGCTGATCGTCAGGGCGAACTCAAACCGGATGACCGCATTATCGGTGTGGGCCAGTCCGGTAAAGAGATCGTCGATGTGATCGGTTGGCGCCTGGACGACGTGGTGGAGCTGATCAAGGGACCCAAGGATACTGTGGTGACCCTGGAGATCTTGGCGGCCAAGGACGGTAATAATGCCCGTGCCCGCACCATAGAGATCACCCGTGACAAGGTGCGCCTCGAGGACCGCGCGGTAAAATCCGAGGTGCTGGATATTGATCAGGGTAATGGCCAGGCACGCCGCCTGGGCGTGATCAATATTCCGAGCTTTTACATGAACATCAGCCAGGACGTCCTGACTGAGTTGGTGAAACTCGAGTCGGAAAGTGTTGAAGGGATCATCATTGATCTGCGCGGTAACGGTGGGGGCGCCCTGAGTGAGGCCAGCCTGCTGTCCGGGCTGTTTATCCGCCAGGGTCCTGTGGTCCAGATCCGGGATCAGCGTGGACGCATCACGGTGAACGGCGATAGCGATGGCAAGTTGGCTTACGACGGTCCCTTGACTGTGCTGGTCGATCGCTACAGTGCGTCTGCTTCCGAGATCTTCGCCGCTGCGATGCAGGATTATGGCCGTGCTCTGGTACTGGGAGAGCAGACCTTTGGCAAGGGCACGGTGCAGCAGCATCGGCAGCTAGGCCGGATCTACGATCTGTATGACAAGCCTATGGGCAATGTCACCTACACCATTGCGAAGTTCTACCGGATCAATGGTGGCAGTACCCAGCTTAAGGGGGTGATGCCGGATCTCCAGTTCCCTAGCTATGTGGTGGACGGTGAGTTTGGCGAATCTCAGGAGAAGAACGCCTTGCCGTGGGACAGTGTGCCACGGGCCCGTTACGGTACTCTCAACCGGATCGACGCTAAGATGTTGGCGCAGTTGGAACAGCGTCATCACAATCGGATCGGCGATGAGATGGAGTTCTCCATGCTCAAAGACGACATCCAGCGTTACCGGGAGAACAAGGATCGTCAGTGGGTCTCCCTGGTGTTGGCTGAGCGCCGTGCCGAGGAGCAGGAAGACGATGATCGGGCGCTAGAGAGACTGAACCTGCGGCGCCAGCTGCAAGGGATGCCTGCCGTCGAGGAGTTGGCGGATGCGGATGAGATGGAGTTGCCCGACTATCTGCTGGACGAAGCCGGTGCCATCACCTTGGATATGGTGGACTGGACCTTGACGGCCAAACAGCAAGATTGATCTTAAACCCTTTGATCTAAAAACAAAAAGCGTCGCCTTAGGGCGGCGCTTTTTTGTTCGCTTCGCTTGCGGTCGGGGGAGCCTGGGTGTAGAACAGGAAAGGGTCTGCAAGGAATAACAGGACGTGATATGAGCCAAAACAGGGTCACCCATGCCCGTTGGTCGAGTCGTTTCAGCTATGTGCTCGCGGCAACGGGAGCCGCCGTCGGACTGGGTAACATCTGGAAGTTTCCCTATATCATGGGGGAGAACGGAGGCGGCGCTTTTGTCCTGGTTTATCTGCTGTGCATCGTGTTGATCGGGATCCCTGTGATGATGGGGGAGGTGATGATCGGCAAATTCGGTCGCCAGGCCCCGGCCCGCAGTGCCCATCTGATGGCCGAGGCGTCCGGTGCCAGGGGGTATTGGGCTGCGGTGGGGTGGTTCGGTGTCTTGGCGGGTTTTTTGATCCTCAGTTTTTATGTGGTGATCGCCGGTTGGGCGCTGGCTTATACCTATTTTGGTTTTACCGGTCGTTTTACCGGCTTGGATCCACAGCAGATCCAGCAGGTGTTCGGCGAACTGAACGCCGATCCCAAGCCGCTGATGGGCTGGAGCGGGATCCTGTTGCTCACTACGGTGATGGTAGTAGGTAAGGGGGTACGGGAGGGGCTGGAGCGAGCAGTAAACTGGATGATACCTGTGCTCTTTGTCTTGTTGGTCATCATGGTGGTGTATGCCGCAAACCGGGGAGACTTTGGCCAGGCGTTTTCCTTCATGTTTAATGCCGATTTCTCCAAATTAACCTGGCAGGGGGTGCTCATTGCCCTGGGCCACAGCTTCTTTACCCTCTCCCTGGCCTCCGGGATCATGACCATGTATGGCGCCTATCTGCCCGAGGGGACTTCGTTGATCAAGACCTCGGTGTGGATCGCCTTTATGGATACCCTGGTGGCGGTGATGGCGGGGCTGGCGATCTATCCCATTGTCTTTGGCCATGGACTGGAGCCCGGTGCCGGGCCCGGGTTGATCTTTATCACTCTGCCCATCGCCTTTGCCGAGATGCCTTTTGGTGCCCTGTTTGGAGGGTTATTTTTCTTGATGTTGGTGGTGGCGGCACTGACCTCGGCGCTGGCGTTGATCGAGTCGTCGGTTGCCTGGTTGGTGGAACGCCGAGGCTTTCATCGAATGAGGGCGGCTCTGACTGCCGGGACCGGGATCTGGCTGGTTAGCCTGTTGACCATCTTTTCTCTTACCGGCTCGGATTGGGCGACATTCCAATTTGGTGAAGGGACGGTGACCCTGTTTGATGGCCTCGATTTCCTTACCTCCAGCCTGATGCTGCCATTAGGAGGACTGATCACCTCGATATTTGTCGGTTATGTCGTCAGCAAGGGGATCAGCTGTCGCACCCTGGATACCTATCCGGCTCTGTACAAACTGTGGCGCCTGTGTGTGCGTTATATCGCGCCCGTCGCCATCGCCATGGTGTTCCTGCAACTCTCAGGATTGATCGATCTTTAATCTTACCTAGGTCGCGTTGTTGGTACGAGAACCTCGGTCAGTACAAAGAGTGAGCAGTTGCGTTGGCCTAGGGTTTCGTGTCCTGTTCGCCCTTTATTCGCTTGATATACTCAATGCCGTAATTGGACCGGCCTCGGGTCGGCCTCGCCTGTAAAGTAAGGAGACTGCAACCGATGCAGGAAATACTCGCCAAGCGGCGGTGCGACTACCGTGCGCCAGAATACACCATTGAAACCGTATCTCTCGATGTCCAGTTGGATGACCATGCAACCCTGGTTACCGCTCGTTCTCTGGTACGCCGCTGTGATCCAAACGCGAAGGTGCTGATCCTTGATGGGGAGCAATTGGAACTGGTTTCAGTTGCCATTGATGACCAGGCGCTGACGGTCGAGCAATACCAGTGTGAAGGGACCCAACTGGCTGTCGATGTGGACAAGGAAGAGTTTGAGCTGGTTATAGTGACCCGGATCGATCCGGCCAACAACACGGCGCTGGAAGGTTTGTATAAGTCCGGAGGTGCTTTCTGCACCCAGTGTGAGGCGGAAGGGTTCCGTCGTATTACCTATTTCCTTGATCGGCCCGATGTGCTGGCCCGTTACACCACACGGATCGAGGCGGACAAGGCGGCTTACCCGTATCTGCTGGCCAATGGCAACAAGGTTGCCGAAGGCGAGCTGGAAGGGGGCCGCCACTTCTGTCAGTGGGAAGATCCCTTCCCCAAGCCCAGTTACCTGTTTGCCCTGGTGGCGGGCGATTTTGATCTGCTGTCCGATCACTACACCACGGCCAGCGGTCGAAAGGTGGCTCTGGAGCTGTTTGTGGATCGTGGCAACCGGGAACGGGGCCAGCATGCCATGGCATCCCTCAAGCGAGCGATGCGCTGGGATGAGGAGCGGTTTAGCCTCGAGTACGATCTCGATATCTATATGATCGTTGCCGTGGACTTCTTCAACATGGGGGCGATGGAGAACAAGGGATTGAACGTGTTCAACTCCAAGGCGGTGCTGGCCGATCCCCAGACCGCCACTGATGACGAATACCACCGCATCGAATCCATCATTGGCCATGAGTATTTTCATAACTGGACCGGTAACCGGGTGACCTGTCGTGACTGGTTCCAGCTGAGTCTGAAAGAGGGGTTAACCGTCTTTCGGGATCAGGAGTTCTCCGCCGATATGGGCTCCCCCGTGCTCAATCGGATCCTGGCGGTAAAGACCATCCGTAATCATCAATTTGCCGAGGACGCCGGTCCCATGGCTCACCCGATCCGGCCGGATCAGGTGATAGAGATGAACAACTTCTACACCGTGACCGTGTACGACAAGGGCGCGGAGGTGATCCGCATGATGCATACCCTGCTGGGGGAGGAGAAGTTCCAGGCCGGGATGCGCTGCTATTTTGAGCGTCATGACGGTCAGGCGGTGACCTGTGATGATTTTGTCGCCGCCATGGAATCCGCCAGCGGAGTGGATCTGACTCAGTTCCGTCTCTGGTATAGCCAATCCGGCACGCCGGTGGTGACCGCCACTGAGCAGTATGATCCCGAGGCGAAAACTTTTAGTCTGACGCTGAGCCAGCACACGCCGGCCACCGCAGATCAACCTGGCAAGCAGCCATTGCACATCCCGGTTGCTGTGCAGCTGCTCGACATCGAAGGACGGGATCTGCCGCTGATCCAGCAGGGTAAGACTGTCTCTCCTGTGCTGGATCTGACTGAGTCCGAACAAACCTGGGTGTTTGAGCAGATCGAGGGCCCTGTGGTGGCCTCTGTGCTCGATAACTTCTCGGCCCCGGTCAAGTTGGTTCAGTCCTTGGAAGAGCGCGAATTGGCGCTGCTGATCGCCCATGCGGGGAATGATTTTGCCCGCTGGGATGCCAGCCAGCGCCTGTTGTCCCAGCAGATCTTCGCCCTGCAATCGGGCGATCAGACGGCCCTGACCCCTGTGCTGATCGACGCATTGCGCGCCGTATTGTTAGCGCCGGATCTGGATCCGGCCCTGGTGGCCCAGATCCTGACGTTGCCCGCCGAGGCCGCCTTGGCTCAGGAACGGCCCGGACTGGATCCGGAAACCCTCTATCAGGCGCGGCGTGAGGCGCTGGGCCAGCTGGGTCATGAACTGGAAGATGAGTTGATGGCCCGTTACCGCAGCTGTTGTCGAGCCCAATACAGTGACAGCGCGGAAGCTGTGGCAGATCGGGCCCTGAAGAACGCCTGCTTGTTGCTGCTGGCGTACGGTGGTAAAGCGGTGACCGAGCACTTGTGCGTCGAGCAATTCCACCAGGCCGACAACATGACCGATACCCTGGCGGCCCTCAACGCCCTCAACCAATCAGGGATGCCTGCTGGCAAGGCCTGTTTGGCGGCGTTTGAGACCCAGTGGCGCGATCAACCCCTGGTGATGGATAAGTGGTTCAGTCAGGTGGCCACGGGCAGTGGCACCCAGGTGCTGGAGCGGATCCGCAGCGCCATGGCGCACCCCGCCTTTGATCTCTCCAACCCCAACCGGGTTCGTGCCCTGATCGGCGCCTTTGCCTCGGCCAATCGCCGTGCCTTCCATCTCGAAGATGGCAGCGGCTACCAGTTTCTGACTGATCAGCTGATTGAGCTTAATGGGATCAACCCTCAGTGTGCGGCTCGCATCATGACGCCTCTGATGGAGTGGAAAGAGCAGGAGCCGGGCCGGCAGGCCTTGATGAAGGCACAACTGGAGCGTTTGGCTGCGCTGCCGGATCTCAGCCGAGACCTCTACGAAAAAGTGAGTAAATCCCTTCACTAACTGCATTGGGAGTCGGGGGGCAATCGCCCCCCAAGTTTGTCATGGCCAGTTACCGTTTTCATCTTGCCATCAGTTGGCTAGAGTTTTCCCGCTACTACCAGGGGGGGGCCCAGGTGGTGATCTGTCGGGACACTCAGGGCAGGGTTCTGCATATCCACCCCAGGCATTTTCGGCCTTTCCTCAATGCCAGTGGCGTCCGAGGCTGGTTCATCCTGACGTTAAGCCCGTCCGGTGAGTTGGTTGAACTGCTAAGAGAAGGCTAGATTAGAGTAAAAGCTTAAAACGCACATCTCTCTGGTAGGAATCGAACTGCCGCCTGCCACATCTGTAAATACTCTGCTAAATCAATGCTATGGGTCCTGGTTGGGGCATCTGTCACCGTTCAGGCCTTTCCGATTCAAATTGGATAATTCAAATGAGTGTTTGAATTGTATCTAACTTCCTAAAATCAAAGTTGTTTTGACGTTTGTCGTGGTTGCGAGTTGCTCTCGGATGCGTTAACAATGTGGTAATCCTGCGCTCCAGGGTTCTAAACAACCACAACCATCAGGGAAGGGAGAAAGGCGCAATGATCGCAAGTGGATGCCGCTTTCGACGGTCCGTTCTGGCTGCCAGCATCACGACGGTGCTGGCCGCTCCGGCTCAGGCTGTTTCGTTTCAATGGGGAGAGATCCAGGGAAGCTTTGATTCCACCTGGACGGTGGGCGCCGCCTGGCGCGTTGAAGATCGCAATCTGGATAAGATCGCTAAGAGTAATCGTTTTGCCTGGCCCGATGATTATGGTTTTGTTGTGCAAAACGGTATGGTCGCGGGTTTTAACAATGGTGGCTATACGTCGGCTGAGCTGTTTCAGCTGCCGGGCTCCTATTCTGCCAATGGCGATCTGGCCAACATGCTTTACGACAAGGGCGACACCTTTACCGAGCTGTTTAAGGGGTTGCATGAACTGGAGCTGGTCTATGACAACATGGGCGTATTCCTCCGAGGCATGTATTTTTACGATAACAAACTAAAAAACGGCAGTTTTGATTATCGAAACCCGATGACAGGGGCTGAGTTTGATGTCTGTGAAGACAATAAAGCCAGCGAGTATGCGTGCTCGGATCTGCGCTTGCTGGACGCTTACTTCTTTGCCGAGTGGGACTTGGGCCAGATGCCTTTCTCCTTCCGAGTCGGTGAGCAGGTGGTCAGCTGGGGGGAGAGCACCCTGATCTCCCACGGGATCAACAGCATCAATCCGGTGGATCTGGCGCGTCTGCAGGCGCCGGGCGCTGAGCTTAAAGAGGCGTTCATTCCCGTTGGCATGGTGTGGGGCAGTCTGGGGATCACCGAGAATTTTACCCTGGAGGCCTTCTACCAGTATCGCTGGGAGGAGACGCGCTTACCGGTTACCGGTACCTACTTCTCCAGTAATGATTTCGCCGGTGCCGGTGGCTATGTCAACAACGCCCAGTTGGGCTTTACCTCCAACCCGGATATTACCCTGGATCACTTGATTGGCGAGTACAACTTGCTGGCTTCGACGGCGGCCGGAGCCTTTGCCCAGGCGGGGCAGGATTTGTCGGCGCAGCGGGCGGCAGTGGCTCAGCTTGCCCCCCTGGCCCTGGCCTATCCCACCAAGACGACCCTGATCGACCACGAGGTGGAGCCGGATGATCAGGGCCAATATGGTATCAAGCTGAGCTACTTTTCCCCGGCACTCAATGATACAGAATTCGGCCTCTACTACATGAACTACCACAGCCGCCGGCCCCTGATCTCCGGTAAGGCCGCGGACTTTACCAGTGGGGCCCTTGGTGCCGATCTACAAACCCTGGCGGGGATCGCCGCCAGCGGCCAAGCGGTCGATCGACAGGATCTGCTCAATTTGCGCAGCACCTCCAAGGCGGTGATCGAGTATCCGGAAGATATCAAGTTGTATGGTGTCTCCTTCAATACCACGGTGGGGGAAACCTCGGTGGCGGGGGAGATCGCCTACCGCCAGGATGAACCCCTGCAGATCGACGATGTTGAGCTGCTGTTTGCCGCCATGCCCGAGCAGCTGAACCTGGCCGGGATCAAAGGAGTGCAGGACGGTACGATACCGGTTAATGAATACGAGGTTTTTGACGGCCTGTCTCAGTTCCAGGCGGGGACGCGCAGCTGTGAGGGCTTTGATCAAGCGGTGAATGCGGGTTTATGCCCCGGCGAATCGGGCCGGGGATTTGTCCTGACCGACTCCACTCAGGCCCAAATGACCTTTACCCACATCTTCGGGCCCACCCTGGGCAGTGACAACTTCCTGATGCTGGCGGAGGTTGGTGGTGTCTGGTTGCACGACATGCCAGCCCATTCGGTGTTGAGGTTGAACGGGCCAGGGACAGAACGCGCCGGGCTTGAGGGGCGGGAAGAGAATGCCGGGGTGTTGACCATCATTCACAACGGTCCCGAAGAGGATGACTTCCCAACCGACAATGCCTGGGGCTATCGCCTTGTTGGTAAGGCGGATTTCAACAACGTCCTGTGGGGCTGGAATCTCTCTCCTCGGGTGGTGTTTTCCCATGATGTTAACGGCACCACGCCGGATCCCCTGTTTCTCTTTGTCGAGCAACGTAAGTCAGCATCGATAACCCTGTCTGCGGATTACCTGAGTACCTGGTCGATGGATCTGAGTTACAACGCCTTCTGGGGAGGAAAGGGGTCAACCAATTCATTGGAGGACAAGGATTTTGTCTCTTTCAACATCAAGTTCTCGATCTGAGGGGAAAGCAATGAACAAGATCACTCTGATCGCATCGGCTCTGAGCCTGACACTGGCCAGTGGGGCCGCTCTTGCCAAGGTGACCGCCGAGCAGGCGGCCCGCCTGGGCGAGACCTTGACGCCCATGGGGGCCGAGATGGCGGGTAATGCCGACGGCTCGATCCCCGCCTGGACCGGCGGGATCACCCAACTCCCCGCCTCCTACGAAAAGGGTAAGTTTCACGCCGATCCCTATGGTGGTGAACAGCCGTTGGCGACGATCACCAGTGCCAACCTGGCCGAGCATGAACGCTTCCTGACCCCAGGGGTGAAGGAGATGTTCGCTCGATACCCGGAGAGTTTCCGAATTAAACTCTATCCCACTCACCGCAGTGCTTCCTACCCGCAATTTATCTATGACGCGACGGTCGCCAATGCGACGACGGCGGAGTTGGTCCCCAGTGGCAATGGCATCGTCGGCGCGTCCGTGGGGGCGCCGTTCCCCATCCCGCAAAACGGGCTGGAGGCGATCTGGAACCATATTCTGCGCTACCGTGGTGCCACCGCTGAGATCCAGCGTAACCAGGCTGCGCCCACGCCGTCGGGCAAGTTCACCTTGGTGGAAACCCATGAGCAGATCCAATTTCTCTATAACATCCCGGGAACGGATCCGGCGGTGCTGGCCAAAGATAATCTGCTGTTTTACTTCAAGCAGGTGGTGACCGCACCGTCGCGACTGGCGGGCACGGCCCTGTTGGTCCATGAGACCATGGATCAAAGCACCAAGCCCCGCCAGGCCTGGACCTATAACACGGGACAGCGGCGTGTTCGGCGTGCGCCCAATGTGGCGTTTGACACGCCGGGAACCGCCTCGGACGGGCTGCGGACGACCGATGACTTTGATCTCTATAACGGCTCGCCACAGCGCTATGAATGGAGCCTCAAGGGAAAGCAGGAGATCTACATTCCCTATAACGATTACCGTTTGCACGGCAGTGATCTGAATTATGAGGATATCGTTCAGCCCGGGCACATCAACATGGATCTGGTTCGCTGGGAAAAGCATCGGGTCTGGGTGGTGGAAGCGACGCTCAAGGAGGGCGTGCGTCACCTGTATAAGAAGCGCACTTACTATCTGGATGAGGACAGCTGGCAGATCACCCTGGCCGATCTGTATGACAACCGGGATCAGATGTACCGGGTCGGAATGGCTCACACGGTGAACTATTACGAGCAACCCCTGGTCTGGACCACGCTGGAGGTGTTCTACGATCTCAACTCTCGCCGCTATCTGGCCATGGGGTTGGATAACCAGGGTAAGGTGGCCAATTTCGATGTCGAGTTGGCTCCCAAGGACTTTACCGCTAACGCACTGCGTCGCTCCGGGCGACGTTAAGACCACAGTTTAGGGTGCCTTCGGGCACCCTTTGGGATCTTCAAATGCAATTACTGACCTTAGCGGGAGTGCTAGTGGCGATGAGCGCCGGGGGCGCTGATCCCGGGGGCTCGGCACTGGCGCTGCCGGCTTACCCCGCGGCCAAAGCGGCACAGGCCCCGGTGTTGGATCTGATGCAGGGTAGGGAACGGATGCTTGCCGTTGGCGACCGAGGCCATATCTTGATTCAGCAAGGCAACGATTGGCAGCAGCTCGACAGTCCGACCCAGGCTCTGCTTACCGCCATCGATGGACGGGGGGAACAGTTTTGGGCGGTGGGTCATGATGCCACCATTCTTCATTCCGCCGATGGCGGCAGGAGTTGGCAGATCCGGTTGAGACAGCCGGAGAGAGACAAGCCGCTGCTGGATCTGCTGGCGCTTGATGCGCAGCAGATCCTGGCCGTCGGCGCCTATGGTCTGGTGTTTCGCAGCGCGGATGGCGGTGTGTCCTGGCACGAGGAGTTTCATGAAGAGCTGCTGTGGGAAGAGGACAGGGCCTACTTGGCGGAGATCCAGGCGGAGGATGAAGCCCTCTACCTGGATGAGCGCAGCGCCATGCTGCCCCACTTTAATCGGATCCGGCGGTTAGACGATGGCACCCTGGTCTTGCTGGGTGAACTGGGGCTGTATGCCGAGTCGGAAGACCAAGGCGAGCACTGGACGGTTACTGAGCCCTTCTATCCCGGCTCCCTCTATGATCTGCTCGAGACCCCGAAGGGCACTCTGCTCGCCGTGGGGCTAAGGGGAAACCTTTTTCGCAATGAGAAGGGCAGCGAGCACTGGCAAGCCATCGACAGTGGGATCGAAGGGACCATCAACCAATCGCTGCTCCTGACCGATGGTCGCATCGCCATGGTAGCCAACGGTGGTTATCTGCTGCTCAGTGAAGACGATGGACTGAGTTTTCGCCGTCATGAGATCGCCAAAGGCCAGGATCTGGTGGCGCTGGCTCAGGGCGTGGACGGACGTCTGGCGGTAGCCGGAGATGACGGAGTCTACTGGGTGGAACTCCCCAACTAGGATGAATTATGTTGGAACGTTGGACTAATACCCTGGAGGTGGCGCTGTTTCGTCACCGGATCTGGGTCCTGCTGGTGTTTGCCCTGATCACCCTGGTTCTGGGCTACAGTGCTTCGTCGTTAAGAATGGACGCGGCGTTTACCAAGAACATCCCCCTCAACCACCCCTATATGCGCACTTATATGGAGCATCGCGAACAGTTCGGTGGTGCCAACAGCATCATGGTGGCGGTGAGCGATCGTTCCGGGAACATCTATAACCCTAAGTTCTTCGATGTGCTACGCCAGGTACACGACCAGCTGTTTTTTATTCCTGGGGTGGATCGGACCCAGGTGAAATCGCTGTTTTCGCCTTCGACGCGCTTTACCGAAGTGGTGGAGGATGGGTTTCGTGGCGGGCCGGTGATCCCCGCCGACTTTATACCCGATGAGAGGGGGTTGGCTCAGGTTAAACACAATGTTGAAAAGGCCGGCATTATTGGCCGCATGGTGGCGGAGGATCTGAGCGCTGCCATGGTGACGGCAACCCTTATGGACTGGGTTGCGATCCCTAAGGATCAGCAAATACCGGGCGGACCCACCACCAAGGCGCTGGACACTCTGGCCTTTGCCACACAGCTCGAGCAGCAGATCCGGTCTCAATTTCAGGATGAGGAGATCCAGATCCAGATCATTGGTTTCGCCAAGATGTCGGGCGACATCGCCGACGGAGCCAAAGACGTGGTGTTGTTTTTCCTGATCGCCTTGGTGATCACGGCCTTGATGGTCTACGCCTTCTCCCGCTGCTGGTCCCTGACCCTGCTTCCCCTGGCCTGCTCTTTGGTCGCCGTAATTTGGCAAATGGGGGGCTTGACGGTGCTCGGTTTTGGCCTCGACCCTATGTCGATCCTGGTGCCATTTCTGGTGTTTGCCATCGGCGTGAGCCATGGCGTTCAGATGATTAACGCCGTGGGTCATAAAGTGGCCAAAGGTGCCAATGCCAAGGTTGCCGCCGAGTCTGCATTTCGCACCCTGTTGATCCCGGGAATGGTGGCGTTATTGTCGGACACGGTTGGATTTATGACCCTGCTGGCCATCGACATCGGCATCATTCGAGAACTGGCGATCACCGCGTCCCTAGGGGTGGCAATGATCATCCTGACCAATCTGGTGCTTCTGCCTGTTCTCCTCTCCTACAACCGTTTCCATCCCCACTATCTGGAGCGTGTGCGGGCCAGCCAGGGACAGGTTCGACCAATCTGGCGTTGGCTGGCGGGTTGCGCCGAGCGCAAGCGGGCACGCTGGGTCATGGTAGGTACGGCAATACTTTTTATCCTGGGCAGTTACCAGGCACAAACCATCAAAATAGGGGATCTGCATGCCGGGGCGCCGGCACTGAAGAGCGACTCCGTTTATAACCGGGATACCGCTTTTATCACCGAAAATTTTGCTATTACCACAGATGTGCTGACGGTGATTGTCGAAGCCTTTCCTGAAGCCTGTACCTATCACCATGTGATGGCCCAGATCGATCGTTTTCAGTGGCGTATCGCCAATGTTGAGGGGGTGCAGTCCACGGCATCGCTGGCCAGTGTGTCGAAACTGGTTAATGGGGGTTATAACGAAGGGAACCCCAAGTGGCGGGTCTTGCCGAGGACAACGGCCACCTTAGTGCAGGCAACGTCGAGGATCCCCACCTCATCCGGGCTGCTCAATGGCAACTGTTCAGTCATGCCGGTCTATCTGTTTCTGGAAGATCATAAAGCTGAAACCTTATCTCGGGTGGTGACCGCCGTTACGCAGGCCAGCCTCGATTTCAACAGTGATGAGTTAACCTTCCGACTCGCGTCGGGCCCCGCCGGGGTGATGGCCGCGACGAACGAGGCGGTGGCCGCAGCTCAGGCCCCCATGATGCTGTATGTCTATGGTGCTGTATTCCTCTTATGTTTGATCAGTTTCCGCTCGCTGCGGGCGACTCTTGCCGTGGTCCTGCCCCTGTTTGTGGTGTCGACGCTGGCCCAGGCCCTGATGACCTTCCTGGAGATTGGGCTGACGGTCAGCACACTTCCTGTGATCGCTTTGGGGGTTGGAATAGGGGTCGACTATGGGATCTACATCCTTTCCACTATGACACCGCTGCTTCGTAATGGCGCCAGCGTTCGTGATGCCTACCTGCAGGCCTTGTGTGAACGGGGCAATGCCGTGGTATTTACCGGCATTACCCTGGCGGTGGGGGTGAGCACCTGGGTGTTTTCCAGTCTGAAGTTTCAGATGGATATGGGGGTGCTGCTGACCTTTATGTTTTTGGTGAATATGCTGGCGGCGATCCTGATGCTTCCGGCTCTTATCCGTTTGTTTTGGAAGAGTTAGTTTAGTTTTTTACTGCATAAAGGCTGCTCCAGAGCGGCCTTTTTTGCATATTCAGACACTTTCAGTGCCAGTTTGCGCACAAACAGGTGTCCTGTGTCGCAAACGACTTATTCGTCCGAGTGTTGCATCTCACAAAAGCGAAAAAAGGGTGATAGACTTCAACTGACTCTCCGGTCAGCCCTGGCAGTGGGGAGCCGTCGGATCTGCAAGGATCCGGGACATGGAACGACAAAGATAACGATAAAGAGCGCAGCCTGTGCGATAGGAATAACCACGATGGCGACACGACACTCCAGCCCCTCCGTCTTATTGGATAATGTGGTGGCATTAATCCACCAAAAAAATGATGACGCCGAAGCCGTTCTGTTGGAACGCTTTGCTCGACTCCTCTTTGCCACGGTGGCAAAAGATGATCTGAACCAGCGCAAGGACAGCGAGTTATACGGCGCGACGCTCAGCCTTTGGCGAAGTCTCAATAAGTGCCGTTCTGATCAGTATGTCAACCGAGTCTATAACCCGGCACAGAGTACCCATGGTTGGTCTTCGCCCCATACCGTGATCGAGATGGTCCAGCCAGATATGCCGTTTTTGGTGGATTCGGTGGCGATGGCGTTAAATCGAGTTGGGATCACGGCACACCTGATGATCCACTCACCCATCGCTGTGACGAGGGATAAGGCGGGCGAGATCACCGCCATCGATAACGTCATGGAGGCCCCGGAGCAGGCTCAGCGTATGTCGGTATTTTTGGTGGAAGTGGACAATCAGGCCGACAGTGCCAACCGGGACGCATTGGCGACCGAGCTGAATTCGGTGCTCGAGGATATCTCCGCTTCGGTTAAGGACTGGCAGGCGATGCAGGAGCAGTTGGTCCGGGTAACGGAGGAGGTGGAGCAAGGGCCCAGGGCAGGCAGCCTGGAGGACAAAGAGGAGTCGATAAAGTTTCTCAAGTTCCTGTCCGCTCATCACTTTACCTTCCTCGGCTATCGATATTATGCGCTCAATAAATTGGAAGGGGATCTGGCTTTGGAGCCCGATCCCAAGAGCAGTCTTGGGGTCTTGGCCATTCGGCCCAGCCAACACGGGCGCCTGTTGCTGTCGACCCTGCCCGAGGCGGCTCGTAAGGAGGCCCTGGGGCCGAGTCAGCTGATCTTGACCAAGACCAACGCGAAAAGCCGGGTTCACCGTCCTGCGTATATCGATTATGTTGGGGTAAAACGCTTCGATGATCAGGGCCAGGTGGTGGGTGAGCACAGGTTTATCGGTCTCTATGCGTCTACGGTCTATCACCGCAGCCCGACTCAGATCCCTCTGATCAACAGCAAGATGGAACGTGTTATGGCGCGCAGTGGTTTGCCACCTCGCAGTCATGATCACAAGGCGCTGCTGCATATTCTGGAAACCTATCCCAGGGACGAACTCCTCCAGGCAACGGAGAAGCAGCTATTTGATGCGACCATGGGGATCCTGCAGATGCAGGATAGGGACAAGGTCAGACTCTTTGTGCGAAAAGACCTGTTTGGCCGATTTGTCTCTGCCCTGGTTTATATCTCGAAGGAGCGCTACAACACTCAATTGAGAGTTCGTACCCAGGGGCTGTTGGCCAAGACCTTTCAAACCAAGGAGCCGGTTGAGTTCACCACCTATTTCTCCGAATCGAGCCTGGCTCGTACCCATTATCTGGTCAAGGTGGACGATAACGATATGGAGATCGACACCCAAGAGCTGGAAACTAACCTGATGGAGCTGACCCGGACCTGGGATGACAAGCTCGATAGTGTCTTGCTGGAAAATCATGGAGAGTCCAAGGGCAAAGCTTTATGTCGCCGCTTTATCAATGCCTTTCCCCGTAGCTACAAGGAGGATGTGTTACCGACGGCGGCGCTGGAAGATATTGAGCAGCTCCGAGCGTTGGGCGAGGAACACAAGCTGGGGATGCTGTTTTATCGGCCTCAGGAGCATGCGTTGGGGCAGCGTCATGTCAATCTAAAGCTCTACCAGAAGGATGCTCCTATCCCTCTTTCTGATATCCTGCCGATGCTGGAAAACTTCGGCCTTCGTGTGCTGGGAGAACGCCCTTATCGGGTGATCAGCTCAGACGCGGAGGAGTTTTGGATCCTCGACTTTGCCATGATCCTCAACGAAGAACTGGCTGAGGAGATCAGCAGTTATCAGCGCCGCTTCGAGCAGGCCCTGGCCCTGACTTGGGCAGGGGTGTTTGAGAACGATCCCTTTAACCATCTGGTGCTCCGTGCCGGGCTGACCGGTCTCGAGGTTACTGTGTTGCGCGCCTATGCCAAGTACATGCGTCAGCTGGGCAGTACCTTCTCCCTGCGCTACATCGCCGAGACCCTGGATTCGTATCCAGCGATCACTCGGGAACTGATGGCCATGTTCCGTCTGCGTTTTGAGCCCAAGAAGGGACGCAGCAACCACAACACGGACAAGATCCGCGAGCGGATCTGCGAACAACTCGAGGAGGTTGCCAACCTGGACGATGATCGGATCTTCCGCCGTTACATCGAGCTGGTGGATGCGACCTTACGTACCAACTTCTATCAAAAGGATGAGCATGGGGCTGCCAAGTCCTACTTGTCCCTGAAGTTTCAGCCAGAACGTATCCCTGAGATCCCGGCGCCGATCCCCAAGTTTGAGATTTTTGTATATTCCCCCCGGGTGGAAGGTGTCCACCTGCGGGGAGGAAAGGTAGCCCGAGGGGGGCTGCGTTGGTCCGATCGACGAGAGGATTTTCGTACCGAAGTGCTGGGCCTGGTAAAGGCGCAACAGGTTAAGAATACGGTGATCGTGCCTTCGGGTGCCAAGGGCGGCTTTGTCTGCAAGCAGTTGCCCAGTGAACGTGATGCCATGCTGGCGGAGGGGCAGGCCTGTTACCAGACCTTTATTCGCGGCCTGTTGGATGTCACCGACAATATTGTCAAGGGGGAGACGAACCCGCCTCGCGACGTGGTACGCCATGATGGGGACGATCCCTACCTGGTGGTTGCGGCAGATAAGGGCACCGCGACCTTCTCCGACATCGCCAACGCCATCTCACAGGAGTACGGATTCTGGCTGGGTGATGCTTTTGCTTCCGGGGGCCAGTTTGGCTATGACCATAAGAAAATGGGGATCACCGCGCGAGGTGCCTGGGAGTCGGTTAGGCGTCATTTTCGTGAACTGGGGATCGACTGTCAGAAGACGGAGTTTACCTGCCTGGCCGTGGGTGACATGGCGGGAGACGTGTTTGGCAACGGCATGCTGTTGTCCCGATACACTCGGCTTCAGGCTGCCTTCAACCATCTTCACATTTTTATCGATCCTCAACCGGATCCCAAGCGCAGCTACGAGGAAAGGGAACGTCTGTTTCAGCTGCCTCGCTCCAGCTGGGAGGACTATAACAGCAAGCTGATCTCCGAAGGTGGCGGGATCTTCAGTCGGGCCGCCAAGGCGATCAAACTGACGCCACAGATCCAGGCGATGTTGAATACCAAACGGGCTCAAATGACCCCCAACGAGTTGATCCATGCCCTGTTGCAGATGGAGGTGGATCTGTTATGGAATGGGGGGATCGGCACCTATGTTAAAGGCTCTGGCGAGAGCCACCTGGAGGTCGGTGATCGCACCAATGATGCTGTTCGCATCGACGGCAACCAGCTTAACGCCAAGATCGTCGGCGAGGGCGGTAACCTGGGATTCACTCAGTTGGGCCGGGTCGAATATGCCGAGTTTGGGGGCCGGATCAATACGGATTTCGTCGACAATGTCGGGGGAGTGGATTGTTCCGATAATGAAGTCAACATCAAGATCCTGCTGAATCAGTTGGTGGCCGATGGGGAGCTGACCGTTAAGCAGCGTAATGCTTTGCTGGTTGAAATGACGGAGGAGGTGTCGGAGATCGTATTGCAGGATTGCCGGGATCAGACCCTGTCCATTTCGGTGACGGAAACCCGCAACGGCGATCAGCTCAAGGAGCAGATCCGCTTTATTCATTACCTGGAACGCGCCGGTAAGCTGGATCGCAACCTGGAGTTTTTGCCCAGCGATGAGGCTTTGGCGGAGCGGATGGCGGCCGGCCATGGGTTAACCCGGCCCGAACTCTCTGTGCTGGTTGCTTATGCGAAGATGCTGCTCAAAGAGCAGTTGCTGGATAAGACGATCACAGAAAATGCTTTCTTAGCACAACGCCTCATTCAATATTTCCCCAAGCGACTGCAGACAAAATTTGCTCGATGGATGCAAAATCATCCACTGCGTGGTGAGATAGTTGCGACCAGTCTCGCAAACAGTATCATTAATGATATGGGACTGAATTTTATCCAAAGAATGCAGGATGAGACCGGGGCCTCAGTCTCTGAAGTTGCTGTCAGTTACACTATAGCCGCTCACGTATTTGGACTTGATTCCATCAAGTCTGAGATCATTGCTCTGGATGGCGTGATCAGCAGTGAAAGCCAGTATGGCATGTTGTATCAGCTTCAACGCACGGTTCGTCGTGGAACCCGATGGTTCCTGCGTCATCGAGGTGGCAGCCAGGACATTGCCAGCAGCATCGCCATCTTCCGTCCAGTGATGGAGGAACTGCAACAGGATTTCGAATCCTTGTTGCAGCAGGATGAGGCCGATGCGCTGGCAACCCAAGCGAAGACAGCGGTAGAGGAGGGCGTCCCCGCGCCCCTCGCACATCACATTGCTCGATTAAGTACCCTGTTTTCAGCGCTGGATGTGGCTGAGATCGCCGAAGCCGAAGGCAAGCCGGTGCGCCTGGTGGCAGAAACCTATTTCCGTCTCGGTGCCCGCATCGAACTGCACTGGTTCTTGTCTCAGATCAACGAGCAGGTGGTGGCCAACCATTGGCAGGCCTTGGCCCGGGCCGCCTTCCGTGAAGAGCTTGACTGGTTGCAGCGTCGTCTCACCACCGTAGTGTTGGGGCACTGTGACATGGTTTGTCAGGCTGACGCCATCATAGAGCAATGGGTCGATGAAAACGAAGCGACGCTGAATCGTTGGTTACATATGATGGCTGAGTTCAGGACCTCGCAGAGTCACGAGTTTGCCAAGTTCTCTGTGGCGCTCCGGGAACTGAATCTGCTGATCATGCGCTGTGATGCGATGATCGAAGCGCAATAATCAAAAGTGATCAGAGAAAAGCCTCGGTTGGATCACCGGGGCTTTTTTTCAACAGGAGAGATGATGTTTTACCGCCTTGCCCAGAAAGTACTGTTCCAAACCAACCCTGAAGTGGCCCATGCCCTCGCCATGAGTGGGATCCGCATGACGGCGAACACCCCGCTGGACATGTTCTACCGTCAGCATGTACCCCATGCTCCCGTCGAGTTTATGGGCGTTACCTTCCCCAATCCAGTAGGCCTGGCGGCAGGCATGGACAAGGACGGTGAAGCCATTAACGGATTCGCTGCCATGGGATTTGGTCATGTTGAAGTGGGTACAGTTACACCGCGCCCTCAGCCGGGTAATGACAAGCCGCGTGCTTTCCGTTTGAAGCCGGCTCGCGCCATCATCAATCGTATGGGCTTTAACAACAAAGGGGTGGACAACCTGGTGGCCAACATCAAGGCGTCCAACCCCGGTGACTGTGTCATCGGCGTGAACATTGGCAAGAACAAGGATACGCCGCTTGAGGAGGGGAAGAATGATTACCTCTACTGCATGGAGAAGGTCTATGAGGTCTCCGGTTACATCGCGGTCAACATCTCTTCGCCGAATACCCCGGGTCTGCGTACCCTGCAGTACGGTGAGATGCTCGATGATCTACTGGCTTCCTTGAAGGCCAAGCAGGAGGAACTGGCTGAAAAACACGGTAAATATGTCCCCGTCGCGCTGAAGGTCGCCCCAGATCTGAGCGACGAGGAGCTCAAAGCCGTTTGTGACTCCCTGGTTAAGCACCACTTCGATGGGGTGATCGCGACCAATACAACGCTTAGCCGCGAAGGGGTAGAGCATCTTCCTGAGCATGGCGAAGCGGGTGGCTTGTCCGGTGTGCCACTGCGCGATCGTGCGACCGAAGTGATCCGCAAACTGCACGAGCATCTCGGCGATAAGATGCCGATCCTCGGTTGTGGCGGCATCGACTCCGCCCAGGATGCGATGGACAAGGTCGATGTGGGTGCAAAGATGGTGCAGATCTATACGGGCTTTATTTATAACGGGCCAGAATTGATCAAACAGATCACCGAAGCTTACATTAAACGAACTTAATAATTCTGAATTGAATTAAATAAAGGGCGCTAAATGGCGCCCTTTTATTTTGATCTATGATAAGGGAAAAACGATCTCCGGGATCCTTTCGGATCGCAAAGAAAATAAATTGACGCAGTCAAAAAACTTGCATCTAGTGCATTAATTCGACTAGCATCATAGGTGACTGCAAAAAGGATTGACAAACATGTTATTAATGCCCGACAGCCAATGGCACTGGTATTATCATCAAGAATGGGACCGCCTTGTACTGGCTTTGGGTCCTGAGCTTGAGTTTGTCACCGAGTACGCGGCAAAGCAGTTAACGCCAGACAGCCTGCATGGGGGTCAGTTTCAAGCGGAACATGCGTATTACTACCAGGCCGCCTTGCAAAAACTTGAAGGGGCACTCGATGCTCCCGACGCCGTGTTGGTGCAGTGCGTCCTTAACATGAGCGCGGCCCGCTTCTTTTCCCTTCCTGTGATGCCCAAGAGTTGGCACTTTGCCGTCAGCCAGCAGATCGTGTATGCCAATGAGGGCAAGCTGGTATCCCTGAGTACTGAACAAGGCCAACACCAATTTGTGGTGGTCGAAGCGTATGAGCAGAGTGCACTCCTGATGTTGGTGGATCACCAGTGTCCCTTACAGGCCGGCCGGCAACTATCGAAATTTGGCTTAATTAAGGTGATGAACGACCGTCTTATGCCCGCAATACACAATAATCGTGCGGCGTTCGTCGCAGCTTAAATTCCCAAACGCCCTCGCAAGCGGATCAAACTTAGATCGCAAACGATCATTTCTCCGGTAGCATCTGATTAATACAAGTCATGATGTCATATAGGCTGATCGGTATTGCCGATTATTGCTGTCGCATGTGATCTGAAAAGGGCGTGGTGCACTGCTTGTTTAGCCGATAAAATACACACTCACGTTACCGGCCCCCTGATGATCTTGGCCAGCCAGGAGATCGAGTGACAAGCGAGGGGAGGAGCAACTCAGGATCCGGTCATCCCCGACCACTAAAGGAAGGTGTTCGTCGGCGTTTTGACCACGCAGGCCGCGATTGTACTGCGAAAACCCGGTATAATAACGCCTTTGCCCGTAACAAGACGAAACCAAATGAAGCGTTATTATGCTGCAGTGCCGAAAGGCCTCGAGTATCTACTGGTGGACGAACTCAAGGCGCTTGGCGCCGAGCAGGTTCGTGAAGGCCAGGCGGTCGTTCATTTCCATGCCGAATTGGAAGTGGCCTACCGGATCTGCCTGTGGAGCCGACTGGCCAGCCGCATTGTGCTGGTGCTGGCGGAGGTTCCGGCTAAGACCGCAGAGGAGCTGTATGATCACGTCAAGGCCCTATACTGGCCCGCGGTATTCAGCAACCAGAACGATTTTATGGTGGATTTCCATGGGGGCAACCGCGAGATCCGCAACAGCCAGTTCGGCGCACTCAAGGTTAAGGACGCGATCGTCGATGCCTTTGTCGAAGAAAGTGGCGTACGCCCCTCGGTAAGCAAAAGTGCGCCAGCGGTTAAGATCGATTGTGCCCTGCGCGCCGACAAGCTGCTGGTGGGGATCAATTTCAGCGGGGCCGCCATGCATCAACGTGGTTATCGCCTGGAGACGGGGAAAGCTCCGTTACGGGAAAATCTGGCGGCGGCTCTGCTCTATCGCAGCGGCTGGACACAGCACACGGATGCGCCCCTGATCGATCCTTTCTGTGGTTCGGGCACCCTGTTGATCGAAGCGGCGCTCATGGCTACCGATACCGCGCCTTTACTCCGTCGTGAGCGCTGGGGATTCGAGAGCTGGGCAGGGCATCAGGATAGCGTGTGGCTTGAAGTGCTGACCGAAGCACGGGTTCGCTCGCGTCGTGGCATGCAAGATTGCAAAACTACCTTTATCGGCCGTGATATCAACCGGCGGGTCCTGGGGCTTGCCAAGGAAAACGCCGAGTGTGCCGGAGTCGATCACTTGATCCAGTTCGAAGGCGGTGACGCCATGAACATGCCAAAACCACCGGCCCAGCCCGGCTTTGTGGTCTCCAACCCCCCATATGGCGAGCGTCTCGGACAGCTGCCGTCGCTGCTCCATCTCTACAGCGCCCTGGGACGCCAGTTCAAGGCCGATTATGCCAACTGGCGGGTCAGTCTGCTGTGCAGTGAGCCCATGCTGCTCAGCGCCCTGCGTTTGAAGGCCGACAAGCAGTACAAGCTGTTCAATGGCCCGCTGGAGGTCCTGTTGGCCAACTACCAGATTGGTGAAGGGGGCAGTGGCCGGGTGTTTGGCGAGGATTTTGCCAACCGTTTGCGTAAAAACCGCAAGCAGCTTGCCAAGTGGATCAAGAAGGATCAGATCGAGTGTTACCGGGTGTACGATGCGGATCTGCCCGACTATAACGTGGCGATCGATCTCTACCAGGACTGGGTTGTGGTTCAGGAGTATGCACCGCCCAAGTCCATCTCCCCGCAAAAGGCCCAGCAACGCCTGATCGACGTGCTGCTGAATCTGCCAGAGGTACTGGAGATCGATCCCGAGCAGATCGTGCTCAAGACCCGTCAACAGCAGAAGGGTAAAGAGCAGTACCAGCGGATGGCCGAGCATCAGGAGCAGTTGAAGGTGCGGGAATACGGTGCCACTTTCCTGGTGAACCTGACCGATTACCTGGATACCGGCTTGTTCCTCGATCACCGCCTGGCCCGTCGCTACATCCAGGAGCAGGCCCGGGACAAGGATTTCCTTAACCTGTTTGCCTACACCGGCAGCGCCTCGGTGCACGCCGCATTGGGTGGCGCCAAGTCGACCACAACGGTGGACATGTCCAAGACCTATCTGCGTTGGGCCGAGGAGAACTTCCAGGCCAACCGCCTGCGTGGTCGCCAGTACCGCTTCGAGCAGGGGGATTGCCTGGCATGGATGACCCAGTGTGAGCAGCAGTTCGACTTTATCTTTATTGATCCGCCGACCTTCTCCAATTCCAAGCGGATGGAGCAGACCTTTGATGTCCAGCGGGATCACCTCTGGCTGATGACGCAGCTTAAGCGTTTGTTGCGCCCCGGCGGAGAGATCCTCTTTTCCAACAATAAGCGGGGCTTTAAGTTGGACAGCGAAGGACTCGCTGGCCTGGGCCTGGTGGCGCAGAACATTACGGACAAGACCCGTTCGCCGGATTTTGCCCGCAATAAGCATATCCACAACGCCTGGCTGATCCGCCATGACGGCGAGTGACGTCATCCTGTTTCACAGCGACGGCTGCCATCTGTGCGAACAGGCGGCAGCTTTGCTGATCCAGCTCGAACTGGCCTTCACCCCGCAGGAGATCTGTGATCGTCCAGAGTGGGTCGAGCGCTATGGTGTCCGGATCCCCGTGGTTCGGCGTGCCGATGGTGCCGAGCTGGGATGGCCGTTTGAGCTGAGTCAATTACAGGCTTTTTTAGAGGAAGCAGTATGAGCCTGATCCGATTAAACCAAGCCCAGTTGGCGTTTGGTCATATTCCGTTGCTCGACAAAGCGGATTTTGTTTTAGAGCCCAAAGAGCGTGTCTGTCTGGTGGGCCGTAACGGTGCCGGAAAGTCCAGCCTGATGAAGGTACTGGCCGGCATTCAGTTGCTCGATGACGGCCAGGTGGGCGTCAACAGTGGTGTGAAAATCGCCTACCTGCCGCAGGATCCGCCTCGCGACGAGTCTGGCACCGTGTTCCACTATGTGGCATTGGGCCTGGCCGAGACCGGCCAGGCCATTGAAGATTACGAGCAGGCCAGCCAGGCGGTGATGGAAGATCCCAGTGATCGCAACCTGGCGCGAATGGCCAAGGCCCAGGAGGCGATGGATCATCACAACGGTTGGCAGTTTGAGCAGCAGATCCAGCAGACCCTGAGTCACCTGGAGCTCGATGGCCAGCAGAAAATGGGCGCGTTGAGCGGGGGGTGGCAGCGCCGTGCGGCCCTGGCCCGTGCTCTGGTTCAGGCGCCGGATGTGCTGCTGCTGGACGAGCCCACCAACCACCTGGATATCGACGCCATCGAATGGCTGGAGAACCTGCTGCTGGGTTACGAAGGCTCCATTGTCTTCATCAGCCACGATCGCGGCTTCATCCGTAAAATGGCGACCCGCATCGTCGATCTCGACCGGGGCAAGATCATGAGCTTCCCCGGTAACTATGCCGCCTACCTGGAAGGGAAAGAGGAAGCGTTACGGGTTGAAGAGGAGCAGGCCGCGGAGTTTGATCGCAAGCTCGCCAAAGAGGAAGCCTGGATCCGTCAGGGCGTAAAGGCCCGCCGCACCCGTAACGAGGGTCGAGTACGAGCCCTTAAGGCGATGCGGGGCGAGCGCAAGGAGCGGATCACCCGGCTGGGCAATGCCAACATGAGCATGAATCAGAGTGAGCGCAGCGGAAAACTGGTGTTTGATGTGGACGATCTGGGTTATGCCTGGGAAGAGAAACGTATCGTCAAGCACCTGACCACCTCGGTGATGCGGGGTGATCGTATCGCCTTGATCGGTCCCAATGGCTGTGGCAAATCGACCCTCATCAAGCTATTGCTCGGTCAGTTGGCCCCTCAGGAGGGGACCATCAAGATCGGCACCAACTTGGACGTCGCCTATTTCGATCAACATCGCATCGCCCTGGATCTGGACAAGACGGTCCAGGAAAACGTGGGTGAAGGCAAGGATACCGTGACCGTCGGTGGCCGGGATCGCCATGTACTGGGCTATCTGCAGGACTTCCTGTTTGCCCCGGCACGGGCTCGTAGCCCGGTCAGTTCTCTGTCTGGCGGTGAAAAAAATCGCCTGTTGCTGGCCAAGCTTTTCCTTAAACCGGCGAATTTGCTGGTGATGGATGAACCGACCAACGATCTCGATGTCGAAACCCTCGAGTTGCTCGAAGCCAAGCTTGCCGAATTCAAGGGCACCTTGCTTCTGGTCTCCCACGATCGGGAGTTTATCGATAATACCGTGACCTCGACCTGGTGGTTTGGCGGTCAGGGGGGCTGGTCCGAATACGTGGGCGGATACCAGGACGCGATCAGTCAGGGCGCGAGTTTCTTCCGCGAGCCGGAGGCCGGTCAGGCGCCCACGGCGGTTGAACCGCCTAAGCCGGTAAAGACCGCTTCTGTTAGCAAGCCGAAGAAGCTATCCTACAAGCTTCAACGTGAGCTGGAAGCGATGCCAGCCAAACTCGAAGCCCTGGAAGCTGAGATTGATGCGCTGCAAGCGCGCATGGCCGAGCCGGATTTTTACCAGCAAGATCCTCAGACGGTGAATACTACCCTGAAGGATCTGGCCGACAAAGAACAAGAACTGGAACAAGATCTGGAGCGCTGGGAAGAACTCGAAGCGTTATCGGATCAGGCTTAAGGGGAAAGTATGAGCCATATGCCTTACCGCTCACAGGGTGTTGCTGCGGCGGTTGCCGCCGCACTGGCCCTGGGGTGTACGTCCGCTCAGGCACAGACTGAGTGGCCAACTTATGAGATCGTCAACATCGACGCAGCGTTCTCCGTCAAGGGAACACTGGAAAATACCCAGCAGGGTTATGGTGCCGCAGTCAGCAATGGTGTTGGCTTAGGGACTGCTCAGGGTGTCAGTGATGGCAGTACCTCGGACGATGAAAACATCATCGATGACGTGGTCGATGCGATCCTGCCGGATAGCGGCGTACTCGCCAACTCCACCCGTCGTCAGTTCGTTGCCAACAACTTCCTGTTTGAGCATGATCCGGCCAACAGTGGCCAGCCTAGCTATGTGCCGCTGCTTGAAAATAAGCCACCGGTCATGAACCCGGAAGCGGATGGCGAGGACACGCCGAGGATCAATGCCTTCTACTTCGGTGCCGGTGCGGAAGCCTTTGGCCTGCGCTTTGGATCCACCAGCTCCGTTCAACAGTCCATCTGTAATCCAAATTTCAATCCCGAACCCGAAGAGTTTGGTGACATTGATCCCGGTGAGTGTAACCAGGAGGCGACCGACGAGTTGCCCACGGATAACGATCCGCTCTTCTATTTCCGTGAGTTTGAAAGCCGTGCCTTTATCCAGCGCAGCGAGAATTCCTCTGAGTTTGCCCTGGTGGCTCCGCCACTGACCGAGTTTGTCGGGGTTGTGCCTCTTGAAGCGGAACTGCCGGAGCCACTGCCTCCGGTTACCATCGGTGGCACGAGTGTTGTCGCCGATCTGGACGATCACGGTGTGGCCGTGGGCTACGCGGGCGTTGCGCTTTCTGAAGCCAGCAAAAGCACACTGCAGGCCTGTTACGATGCCTTCCTGCCTGATGAAGGTGAGGAGTCGGACGATCCGACTCAGCCTGACGAGCCGGTCGTAGCCGCTCCTACACCGCTGGATATCTGTGTGCAAAACGCCCAGAACAGCGGCAATATCAGTTACCAGACCCGCGCCTACCGTTGGGGGGTGAACTACGGCGATCTTTCCGTTACCGACGAGGGCGAACTCCCCCTGGGCTTCACTCCGGAAGAGGACGACACGGGTTTGTATACCAGCCAGGCGCTGGGGGTAAACAATCTGGGTCAGGTAGTGGGGCGGGCAAATCGCTCGAAGAAAACCGATGAGGCCGATCTGATCAACTCGGCGTTGTGGGCCGTTTCCTGGACGGAGAATAATGAGTTCCGGCCCATTGGCCCGACCGTTGAGAACAATGAGCGGATCCTCGAGTCCATTGCCACCAGCGTTAATAATGCCGGGATCGCCGTGGGCACCGTCCGTCAGTACATCAATGGCTATGTGCGCCTGAAGTTTGGTGTGGTGGATCTCAATGACGAGGGCAACCTGACCTTCACTCAGCCTCTGGACTTCTTCAACGAGCCGTCGGATCTTTCCTCCCGGGCCCGTCATATCAATGATGCCGGTTTGGTGGTGGGGAACATCGAGATCGATCCGGTTCGCAACCTGCCGCGTCGGGTTCGAGGTTTCCTCTATGATCAGCCCAACGACAGCTTCATCAACCTCAACGAGTTGCTCAACTGCGGCTCCCGAGGTTTTACGTCTGAGGCGGATGAAGAGGGTCAGTTCGTCTACAGCAAAGCAATCATCGAAGATACAGATAACTTCGATGAGACCGTGCGTTACGAGGCGGATATCGTGATTGTCGATGCCAACTACATCGACGAGCAGGGTAACATTGCCGCGACCGCCCTGGTGGATCTGCCTCGGTTGAAAACCACCTTTGTGGACGTTACCGATGACGAGGGCAATGTGATCGGCAGCCGGCAGGTGATCGAGCTTGGCGAGGTGAGCGGCAAGCCTATCGTGGTGAAGGATGGCAATGGTGGCTTTACCACCAATCAGGTGGCCCGCTCGGTGATCTTGCGGCCTACCGGCTTCGATGACCGCTGTCCGGTTCCCCTGGATGATGGCCTCAACCAGCAGCCCAATAAGCGTCAGGGCGCTGGCGTTGGCCTGATCTGGGCACTGGTAATGGCACCCCTGGCCTGGTTGCGTCGCCGTCGCGCTCGCTGAGGCGGACACAGCCCATTAAGAAAGGGACCCTCGGGTCCCTTTCTTGTTGCTAGCGTTCGGTGTTTGACGCTTGTTGCGGCTGATTTACGACTTTGCTTAAGTGGCCCAGGAGCGCAAGCTCGGCAATGGCGGCGTAAGGCTTACCGTTGATCTCGCTGAGTGAACGCAGACGGATGTAGCGCCCTGAGCTGGCATTAAACTGAACCACCTGGGTGATCAGTTCAGCTGCAAACTCCCCCTTGGCGACCGGCTCTCCCCAAACATCAGGGGTATCGCTGACGTAGAACTCATAGCCTTTGATGGCACCGTTCTCATTCGGGGTGCGTGGGGTGTAGTGAAAGGCGCTCAGAGTGTAGTGGGCGCCCAGATCGATCTGGATCTCATGGGGATGGTCGGGCGCACTGGAAGACCACTCGGTATGCCAGTAGGTCGAAGGATCGCCGTCAAAGGCATGGGCCGCGGGAGTAAATTCGCCGATTAACTCCTCGCTGTCGACATATAGGAGTGACCAGTTTTCCTGAGGAAGCAAGATCGGCTCAGACACCCCGCAGGCTTCGAACACTGAGGTTAACTGGTGCGCTCCGATATCAGGAGGACAGTCGACGGGCAGGGGGTTGCCCCAGTGATCTTGGCCTCCATTGTTACTGATGATCCGTCCCGCCTTCAGTGCGGGGGAGCCTGCCAACAGCTGATAACCAGAAACTGAGCCCATGCCCTGGGCGGCCGAGCCGGGATCCTTAAGCCGGGGATCTGAGATCACGCCATTGAGGTCCTGGATCCTACCGGAAGGGGCGATGCCAAAATAGAGATTGGCATCAAACAGCGCCTGGTGATTGCTGGGCAGTTTATATTTGGCATCCGGGCTGGTGATGTAAAACAGGTTGTTGGCGATGAGGGAGGTGCCGCCCAGGGTGGCCAACCAACTGGGATCAATATTGATCACCTTGGCAGGGGTTTGTACCGGCTCACCGACATAGAGGGTATTGTTGTAGATCTGGGTGTTGTGGGTGTCATCACAGCCGATGTGGATAATGTCATCCCCATCATTTTGGCTGATGTTGTACCGGATCACGTTGTCTTCAGAGGTTTCCCATCCGCAGATCAGGATCATGCCGCCTTTGTTGTCATGGGAATAGTTGTATTGATAGGTGTTGCGCATGTTGCCGCCATCAATGTCCCATGCCTGGCTGTCCTTGAGGTTTCCATTCCAGCCACCCTGATAAGCCTCATTGTATTGATAGAGGGCGTCATCACAGTTCCAGCACCAGAGGCCTACGTTGGCACCGGCAGAGCGCATATTGAACCGGGAGATGACATTGTATTCGGCGAGGGCACCCTGAGTGTGGTGGGGCACGATACCATCGCCGCCAACATCATCGACAATGTTATTTCTGATAATGACTTCGGTAGAGCCCAGCCAGGGGCCACCACCGTCACGCAGTTCCGGCCGATCATTCCAGTAGGAGTTAAAGTAGATCCCGGTGCGATCGACGCTATAGATGTGGTTGCCGTCGAGGATGACGTCATTAAATTTGGTCGGGATTGTACCGCCCCCCTTAGGGGAGATCTCAAAGGTGATACCCCCGTTATGTTTACAGTGTTTTGTTCCTTCCCCCCCATCCCAAGTGCAGGTGTCTCGTCCGTTGACGCTGTGGACCGTCAGGTTGATCAATCGGAAGTAGTCGGCTGTGCCCTTATCGTGCAGGACCACCTGTACGCCTTTGCGATAACCAACATCACTCCCGGTATTGGTGATCTCCAGGTTATGCAGTTCGATGTATTGGTTGTTGTAGAGCGCCACAGTCGCTTCGAACAGACCATTGGCGGCGATAAGGGGTTTGGGGCCGTTACCGTAAGCATCGATCACTATGGGATTACCGGGTGCGCCTTCCCCGGAAAGGCTAAGTTGCTGATCGGTGCACTGGCTTCCCCGTTTCAACAGGATATGATCGCCGGCACCAAGGACGAGTTCATTCACAGGTTGCAAATGGTTCCAGGGCGCGTCGAGGCTGCCGGTGCCGTTGTCCAGCGCGCCACAGTCGACGTAGTAACTGCGCAGGGGCAGGTTTCCCAGGGCCTGGGCGAAGCGGCTACCCAGGGCAAGCTGCCCCTTCGTGCTGTAGTGGATAAAGGCGTCACCATCGCCGTCATCGGCCAGCAGTTCCAAGTCCATGCCGTCTACTGCAATAACCCCTTTAAGCTGTTGTGTCACCGAATCCACGGCCGACCAGATCAGCTCGGCACCTGACCAGGAAGCGTGGATCTTGGCGACGGCGACAGGCAGGCTGGGGACGCGAAGACGGACGTTACCTGCGGCTCGTTGTTGGAGAGCTAGACGCAGATCTTGGATCAGGTGGGTCAGGTTATCGGCATAGGCGTGGGCCGCAGTGGTGACTCGTGAGTCGTTTTCCCCCTGCATCCAGAGTACCCCGGCGAACTCAATGGTATCTTCTGCGGGGAAGGCAGCGATGGCGTTATCTATGGTCGTTATCAAGTGGTCAAAATGATTGGTGCCATTGAATCGAGGATCCCAAAAGCCGTTTCCCCGGTCCGCCGTCTGGTCCAGTCCGGTATTGCCCATGGCGTACTTGATGATACACAGGTTGCTTGTATCCGTGTTGTTGAGGATCCAGTCACCAAAGGCGGTTTCGGGCCCGAACCGTTGGCCATTCCAGCTGATCCCCTTCTTGGCCGTCAGTGCACGCCAGTTGCCACTGCCCGTGCCGTAACTGCCTTTGAAGATCTTGGCTCGGTCAAAGGCGCTGGTTAATGAAGGGGACAAGCCCAGTTCCGCCTGAAACTGACTCTGGACCAGATCGAAGAGATCCGTATCAGGGTCAACCGTGCCGTAGGCAAGCTTGTTTTTATTGCGCACGGCGTAGCCGTCGGCATTGGATTGCCCCGCCAGGATATAGCACTGGTAGTCATCGGCGAGCGCGCTACTGGTAAAGCCGCCGACGAGGCATAACATGGGAAGAGCGGTCCTTCGTATCAGGGTTGTTATCATATACGCATCTCCTTGGTATCGGGCCGAGGTGGCCAGGTATAACAACAAATTCAGGGGCACCTAGGTTTCGAGTCGGGCAGGGCATGCTAGGGCAGCTCCGTCCCGCCCATTGTGCGGTTTGTCTGAGAGTGCTCCGAGGCTTGCGGTAGGGTAAAAGCAAACTCTTGTGCCGGTGTTAGCCCCTCCCAGCGGAACAGGAGCTGTCTTTGTTCATTGAGCAGGAGGGTTGTGGGAAGGGTGTGGATTTGGTAATCCACCATTAAATCAGCCCCTTGAGCTGCTGGCAGTAGGGCCGACGGGGTAAGGCCCCAGTCATAAACAAAGTTGCTAACTTGATTGTTTGCGGCTGTCCCTAGCTTCGCTGCTGGTGTGGCGTTGACAAAGTGAAGCGTGAGCCTGTCGTCATACTGGCGCTGGAGGCTTTTTACCACGGGGATCTGAGCGCGGGAGGGATCTCGGCGTGTTCCGGTGGGATCGCCTTGAAGATCAACGAAGACGATAAGATGGAGCTGCCCCTTTTCTGCGTGCGCATCATTGCTGGCAAAAAGGAGTGTGTACAGACATAAAATGACGGTGAAAAACGCTTTCATCTTGCCCCCGGAAACATAGAGTCCCTATGACTACCTGCAAGGCCCGTGTCTTTTGTCCGGCACCGGACACAGCTTTAAATCGGAGAGCGAGAGATTACGGACCGATTAAATGGGATAGGCGATACGCAAAGTCTGTCAGAATGGCTCGTAAAGGTGTTTAGGTTTTACAGTAATTTAATAGGGTCAGCATTGGGCCGGTCGTCGATCCATGGTGGCGGAGGCGGACATTGAAGGCTGGCTCGCTGGGCGCACGACAGGGGGCAAACACCAGAGTGGTAAAGAGTCCTTAGGTCCGGTTACTCGTACCACTTGTTCGATACCCTCGTGGGGTGAGGATCAGCCGTCAAAAAAGTAATCTAAAAGAGTCAGAGACTTAACCTTTAACGGCGATCATTTGCACTTTTTTGGGTTGATCTGGCTGTATAAAAGCGCAAATATTGTCCAAGGCCCTTGGCCTTACCGCAGAAGCAACATCACTGTCTAAAGGGATGGAATGCCAATGAAGAGACAAAAACGGGATAAGATGGAGCGGGCTTTTTCCCGCGGGTTTCAAGCCGGACTATCCGGTCGATCGAAAGAGGAGTGTCCTTACCAGTCGGTCGATATCAAAATGCAATGGTTAGGTGGCTGGCGTGAAGCCATAGATGGACGAATAACCGGACTCTTTACTAAATAATCCCTATAAGCCCGCCAAAGCGGGCTTTTTGCTGTCTATGGCTACGAGAGTTGGCTTGAGAGGGTGAGGTTGTTGCGGAACGCACAACAAAAAACGGCCACTAAGGGCCGTTTTTAGAAGAAAGGGGAAGCCGTTAAAAGCTGGAGACATCCTGGAAAACGCCCACTTTCAGATCAGTGGCGTTGTAGATCTCGCGACCATCGACGGACAGGGTGGCGTCGGCCAGACCCATGATCAGCTTACGATGAATGGTGCGTTTCAGGTGGATGTGGTAGGTCACTTTTTTCGCTTCAGGCAACACCTGTCCGGTGAACTTTACTTCCCCTACACCCAGGGCCCGGCCTTTGCCTTCCGCACCTTGCCAGGCGAGGAAGAAGCCAACCAGCTGCCACATGGCGTCCAGGCCAAGGCAACCGGGCATAACCGGATCCCCTTCGAAGTGGCAGTCAAAGAACCAGAGATCTTTGTTGATATCCAGCTCAGCGATCAGTTCACCTTTACCATACTTGCCACCGGTTTCGTTGATCTCAACGATACGGTCGAGCATCAGCATGTTGTCTTTGGGCAGGCGCGGAGAGGTGTCCTGAAACAGTTGGCCATGGCCACTGCGTACCAGTGCCTCTTTATCAAAACTGCTGGCTTTTACTTCTTGGTTTTGACCCACTTGCATTATGCTTTCTTCCTAGATGAAAAACTGGCGACAGAATAGCGAACAGGTGTAAGCCATACAACTCCGATCAGCTAGTACCGAGCAGTTTGTGCAGTAAACGGCTCAGTAACCGGGGCGGCTCAGGTTCGTTTCCGGCCATGGCATCCAGTCGGCTTTGCACCAGCCCATACAGGGTTTTGCTGTCAAAGCGGTTATCGTCGTCGGCTTTACCGACCTGGGTATCGGTGAGCAATACCAGGGCATCTTCAACCTTGTCGACCTGATATAGGTGAAATTGACCCGCTTCGATCGCTTCGATCACGTCATCACTGAGATTAAGCTGGCTGAGGTTCGCATTTGGCAGGATCACGCCCTGATCACCGGTAAGGCCACGGTAACGGCAAAGATGGAAGAAACCCTCGATCTTTTCGTTAATGCCGCCGATCGCCTGCACATTGCCAAACTGGTCGATGGCACCGGTGAGGGCCAGGGATTGTTTGACCGGAACGTTAGCGATGGTGGAGATCAGGCAGCAGTACTCGGCCATGGAGGCGCTGTCGCCATCAATGGTCTGATAGGACTGTTCGAAGACAATATTGGCGCTGAGGTGGAGGGGCTCATCCTGGCCAAATATCCGATAGAGACAGGCCGACAGGATCATCATACCTTTGGCGTGTATGTTGCCACCTAACTCAGATTTTCGCTCGATATCAGCGACTTCCCCGTCACCATAGTGGACCGAGCAGGTAATGCGCGCGGGTTCACCATAGCTATGGCCAAAATAGTCAACAACCGTGAGGCCATTGATCTGGCCTATTTTGCTGCCTTCAGTGTCGACTCTGACCAGGGCTTCTTCGACATTACGCTGTGCATAGATCTCAACGCTGTTATGGCGGTGACTCAGGGCATCCAGGGCAGCATCGATATCGGCTTGGCTGATGGGTTCGATACTGGGTGAGATCTGAGCAAGGGTTTGTCCCAGTTGATGCCAGGCCAGGGTCAGACGGCGCTGATGTTCGCATAAACGGCTGGCGTAGCGAGCCAGTCTTAATAGGCCACATGGGGTGAGGCTCCGACCCGTGTAGTAGTGGCAGATCGCCTGTGCGGCATTCCCCCAGTCCAGGGTGTCGGTGGGTTTGTCAACGAACCACTCCGATTGAGCTTCAGCCAACAGGCTGACGTGATCGGCAAATTCAGGATCGTAGGCATTGAGAGTGTCATAGGCCAGGGCATCACCAAGCACCACAACCTTGCAGGTTAGGGGAATGCGAACAGGGCTGCCGCTAAAAGCGAGGTAGTTACGTTTTAGTGCCTCTTTGATAAGGGTCCAGCGAGAGGGTTTGTCCAGCAAACCTTCTGCAGGGATCACGAGCACTTCGCAACTTGCCAACAGTCCGGGATGATAATGACCTTGCTTATCGATGGTTCCCAGCAATGTTTTCCGGGAAAGGGGTTGATCGACAAAGCGGATCCCCTCCAACGCGCACAACAGGGTGTGACCCACCTGTGGCGTTTGAACCTCTTGGGCAGAGATCTTCTCTAGGCTCTGTCCGTTACTCTGCTCCACCGCGACCAATGCTCCGGGTTGTGCTGCCAACGGATGTGCTTGATAGAGTGCCTGGATCAAGGCTTCGGCGTCGAAACCAGGAAAGGTGGAGAGGAACAGGTGCTGCTCGTCGCAACGTTGGAACAGCTGCCAAGCGTTGAGACAGCGCTGCTGACCCAAAAGCCAGGGGGCCAGATCCGTGATCTGAGTCGGATCGCCAAATTCAAATCTCGGGGAGAGGCGGTGCGGTTCGAGACGCAATGAGTGCAAGGACATTAACTCCGTAGGGGCAAAACCGTCAATATACCATATCCGTATGATGGCACAGGGACTTAACCCACACAGGGGATGGTTTTCTTGCAACGGAGGCGAATGGGTTTGTCTGAGGGTGTAAATAGAATGAGGAGTTCGTCATGAGCGCACTCAGGTATGCCTTCGATGCCTACATACCTAAAGGTTTAAACACCCACACCGACACAGTTTTGAGGCCAACAGAACCTTCCGTGCACGCAAAGTCCAGCATCAATACAAGCCACGGCCGGCGTGATTGTTGAACTGGCCAAGATCATCCAGATAGAGCATCAGGGTTTTGGGGTCCTGGTGTCCGGAAACCTTCATCACTTCACTGATCGGTGCTCCATTCCCTAGGGCCGAATCAATAAAACCACGACGCAGGCTATGACCGGTAAAGCGTCCATTTCGGATCAGCAGGCCAGCGCCACGACGCTCTATGATCCGAGCGATGGATTGGGGATGCAAGGCTCGGCGTAACGGCAAGCCGTTTCGATTCGCCCTGCGGATCAAGGGGCCGCTAAAGTCATCCAAGTCCTGCAGGTAGCACTGAAGTAAATGCTTGGGACATCGATGGGGATCCTCACTCGACAGAATGCTGATCTGGGTAAAGCTTGTTTTGCGTTTACGTTGCTCAAAACCTAGGACCAACCCCTTGGCCTGGATCTGTATATCCTGGATCTGTAAGTCGGCCAGATCGCTGATCCTCAATGCACCGGCAAAGCCTAGGGCAAGGATCAGACGATCACGCTTTGCCACAAACCCTTCTGGTTCGATCCGCTGTAATGCCTGGGGTAGGTGGGACGACGTCAGGCCGGGGGCTCTTTTGGGTTTACTCGGCAATAATCGACTTATTCCTGCCAACTGCTGCACAACGAGATCGTCACGAGCCGGGTTGTTGGCCTGGGTCATCAACTGGTCCAGGTACCATTTCAAGGAGGAGTGACGCCGACGAATAGAGCGGATCGCTAGAGCCGAACCGGGATAGAGGGTGGAGTCATTGCTTGTTGCGCAGTAACGCAGTCGATTCATTCGACCGTTGGTCGCCATATGAGCAAGCCAAAGGCATACATCTGCGGAGGTCGGGGTATTGGGCTGAACTCCATGATACTGGCACCAGATCAGGTATTGACGGAGATCAGACTGGCGTGCCTGCCAGGAGCGCTCTGCAAGCCGGGCTCGGTGGAACTCTCCGAGTCGTTGAAGATCCTGATCGTCGACAGCGGCTGTAAAGCTGGGCAGTTGGCGCGGCGCCTGGAGAGCGGGTAGATCACTCAGTATCATGAGTAAGGTTAAAAACCACAGTAAAACATAAGGTTAGCAATGGTATAGGAGTTTAGCAATTAGATCAACTAACGGTAATTAGTGGATCTAATGTTCCGATCTCCTCCGGTTCTGCACACGTCCGGAGGAGGGGACAAACAACAATCGACGTGTCCAATTGGAGATGGGTTTGTGTCCCGCTTAAACCAATGGGCGTTCTACTGAAGGACAGCTAATGGCACCGATGGCGGGGCACTTTCAAATGCAAGCTCCATTTAACATAACGGAAGGGATAGAAATTCACGCCATCTTGGCGCGTGTTTAGGGAAGGTGCGATACGGCTCGAAGGCCGTTAGAGTCTTATGGCTGATCGACAGCAGGGCGTCGAGCTAACCAGAGCACGGCTTCAGATAGAGATTTAAGATCGTGCGTCCGCTTGATCTGCTCCAGGGCAGATAGCGCCCGTTCATCCAATTCGACAGTACGGGTCTGCTTGGTCTGTCTATGCCTTTGCGTGGCGTAACGACGGCGGAGCATGGGTAATCGCCCTTCGCCAAAAGTCAGTACAACAAACTCTCGGATCTGCTGCTCGAGTTGCTCGGGATCATGAAACTCCAGCTCTTGCCAGTGTGGCAGGTACTGTTTTTGGATGCGTTGTCGCCAGGGCTCAACCTGCGTAAGACTGGCGTATCGACTCAAGAACGCATCGGAGCGCGTCAGTAAAAAAGAAACAAACTGGGAATCGAGGGGTAGGGCTCTAGGCATGGGTGTGTTCCAAATGGTCGTTACCCTGGCATTATCACATGTGGTAAGAAGAAGCGCCCCATAAAATCATTACCTTACATGCTAAACGCAAAGTTAGCCGACTTATTCGCCCAGCATAGTTCGGTATTCATTCGATGCTCTGATCTCGTTTCATATCCTGCGCTCCTGCACGGCCCATTACCACATGTGGTAATGGATGAGGGAGCAGAATTGTTGCGCTACACTAAACGGAAACGACTAAAGGGGAAGAACTCATGGGATTACGCTTCAATGTGCTCGCCGAAAGGGCGGCAAAGCTGGGTTATGGGGTTCGTACCAACCGCACTCAGTCCAATCACTACGATCTGTATGAGTTAATACAGCAAGGTATCGATCACAGCCAAGAGGATATGACGATGGAGGAAATACTTAATGAACTTTCAAAGTTAGAACTAGAGCAGCAAGGAAAGTAAGGATACCTCGGAATCTCTATTACCATTCGAAAGATGGTGCGAGTTACCAACGCCATAAAGCTTTGTTTAGCCCTCATTTTACATAACACCAGGGTGGCTATTTACAGGCCACTTGTTACATAAATTCCTATTCTAGAGATCTAAGATAGGGCTGGATGTTGGGCTGCCGATCAATCGGTCCAAAATTGGTGCGAAAACGATCGACTTTTTCTCGGCTCAATCACCACCAACCCTAGCGCATCTTGTGCTTCGCCCTTAATCGCTAAGGCGTGCGACATCTCCTTTAACGCAGACAGTAATCTCAGCAATGTCGCCGGTTACAAACGCACTGGCCTCATCACGATTAAGGTGCGTTCCGACAGGTCCTTGGCTTCGTTGGGATAAGTCTATAGGAGGCAAAGGCAAAGTCCCAAGACAATAGCCTTGGCGTAACCAATCAGCGTTTCAAGGGAATGCCACGATATGGGGATCAAGGATCTGGCAAACCTGTCAGGATTGAGCGTCCAACCAACACCATACCAGTACATCACCAGATAGGATCGGCGACACAGAAAATAGGACAGCGAATCGATTGGCTAAGGAGATTGATCTCATTGGCTTTTTGATCAACCCTTGGTTATCAAATTAGAGTAATTAGCTTACTCGGTTTTTAGGGAGACTTAGGATGAGTCGACTCCAAATGGACAGATCCCCGTCGGCAATGGCGACGCAGGAGCTTCCTGCTTGCCTGATGAGCCCCTCGGGACAGCCGATTTTTGGTCACTTTGACGGTATTGTTCCTTCACTGGGCTTATCGGAATTTCACTACCGTACAGTAATGGATAAGCCGGCTTCGGCCCTAGCCAAACACTTCCACTACAAGCAGTTTCAGTTCGTAAGCCTGGTAACACCTGAGTATATACTCGGAGTCGCAATCGCCGACATTCGCTATGTGACCAGCGCTTTTTGCTATCGCTACCACCGAGCCTCCGGCAAACTCCGGGATGCGAGTTGGCTCAAGCCACTGGGTGTCGGCGCCACCATGTCTCCCTCGCCTTATTCCGGAGTGTCGGCCATCGCGGGGCGAGCCGGGCAACTCCAATTTACGATCCAAGATGGCCATTGGGCAGTGACACTTGATGCCATAGATATTCAGGCCAAACTCAAGCTGCACCCACTCCCTTTGAGCCTGCCTCTAGCACTATGCACGCCTACCGGTTACAACGGCTGGACATACACGCAGAAACATAATACCCAGACCGTAACAGGGTCTCTTTCTGTCGAGGGTAAGAAACAAGATCTTGGCTCCACCCTGGCCAGCTACGATTTTTCGGCGGGCTACATGCGACGCCAGACTAACTGGCGTTGGGCCAATATTAATGCACAACTGCCAGGCGGTCTGCGACTGGGGCTCAATCTGGCCTGTGGGGTGAACGAAACCGGCACCACGGAGAACGTCCTTTGGGTCGATGGCCAGCGCCACCTGTTGGGACCGGTGCATTTTCACCTCTGCCGTCCTCACGGCGAAGAAAAGATGCGCCGTTGGCGGATCCAAGCCGAGAACGGCCAGGTGGATCTGCAGTTCACCCCCAAAGCCTGCCGGGCTGAGAAGCGCAACTTGGGCCTGTTAAAAAGTAATTTCCGTCAATACCTTGGTGAGTTCAGTGGCACCCTCAAAGACAATAGCGGCACGGTTCATCGGATAGATCATCAACTGGGTTTGACTGAAGACCATTATGCTCTTTGGTAGTCGTGCCCCCCAGAAAAGCCGAATGAAGCGGAGGACAGGATGTCTTTGCAATCCTTAATAGAGCATCCCGAGTACCTATTGCTCGCGCTCACACCGGTTTTTCTCCTGTTCATGGGGGCGGAATGGTATTGGGCGAATCGACTAAAAAAACTGCCTGATAATGCGCGTTACCGACTGGGGGAAGTGGCTTGCAACTTCAGTTTGATGGGGCTGCATCAACTGGCGGATATCGGCACCGGACTGCTGATCAGCAAGCTTTACTTGCTGCTGTTCGGCTGGCGCCTGTTCGATATCGAAATGGCGATGTGGAGCTTTGCCCTATTGATCCTCCTGCAGGACTTTTGCTACTACTGGTTCCACCGTGCCAGCCACAGGATCCGCTGGATGTGGGCCGCCCACGTGGCCCACCACAGCTCAGAAAGCATGAATTTCAGCACGGCTGCACGGCAAAGTCTGATGTATCCCTTTGCGGGGATGTGGTTGTTTTGGCTCCCTCTGGTGTTGCTTGGCTTTGAGCCACAATGGGTGGTTTTGGCCGTATTGCTTAATCTGTCACTTCAATTCTTTGTTCATACACAGGCGATCCGCTCCCTCGGTCCCTTGGAGTGGATCTTTAACACACCATCGCACCACAGGGTCCACCATGGTCGTAATCCACAATATATTGATAAAAATTACGCGGGCCTCCTGATCCTCTGGGACCGTCTGTTTGGCACCTTTGAGCCTGAAGGCGAAACGGTTGATTATGGGATCACCAAACCGGTGAAAACTTTTAATCCGCTGCGCGTCACCTTCAAAGAGTGGGAGCAGATGCTCCGAGAGGGTTTCGCCCCCAACCGAACTGTCTCCCAACGATTCCGTACCCTATTCGGGCCCCCTGAGGCTGGCTCAGATAAAGGCAATTCCCCAAGGGAAAGTTAAGCCGTTAATATCATGGATAGAGCGACTGGGCTATCTACCCAGCCTCTGTTTCCGATAAAAGATATTTGGGTTAGAAAGAAACGGGCTCACTGGTAGAGTTTTATATAGCAAATTCATATTGCCATAGTTAAGAACGGTCTAATCAGAACACAATGATCTGTATGCAATTAATCCATTCATGCTAAAGGCTAATAATATTACACTCAAATTCAATGGTTTAAAAAACGCGGTTCTGACGGGATAAAACCACAATCCCATGGAAGATCCTAAACTGTTACCGTTTCAGACCCATTGGTTTTTCTTCGATGTGATGGACGCAGTTAGGTGAACAGCATGAAGTTTATGAGAAGTATGTTTGTCCTGTCCTGTCTCAGCAATGCGCTGATCATGGCCAATCAGGCCTCAGCCGCCGAGATTGATTTCGAAAATCTGCAAGCTGGTGAGATTGTCAGCGAACTCCGAGAAAACAAAGGCTTAACCGGTACAAGCGGGGGAACCGTTGGTGTATTTGGATTCAATCCAGGTCTCTCCTCGGATGATAATGCCGCCGTGATCTTTGACAGTAGTCAACCCACGGGGGGCGACGATGATCTCGGTACGCCCAATGAAGACTTCTCCGGACCGGGTGTCGACGACGATCCAGGTGATAACACTGGTGGTGAATTTGGCTCTCCCTATCAAAATGATGAAAGCCTAGGGAATGTGCTGATCATCAACGAAGTGGCTGGCTTAATAGATACCAATGCCAGTGGCAATATCGACAGTCAAGACGCGAATGTGTTGGATCCTGACGATGATGATCGTAGGGGCCAATATATGGAGTTTGATTTTACTCAACTCAAACGCAGTAAGAGTGTCACCATCAATTCGGTTAGCTATATAGATATCGATGAAGATGAGGGCGAAAGCGGTGCTCGGGTAGAACTGTATGGACCCAATTTGCCAGCCGTTGGCAAGATGATCTCCCTCAATGCTGTGGGTGATAATGGCCTTAATACCATTCAAGAGATCGGGATTGAGGGCGTTACGATTATGCGTATCACCCTCAATGGCTCAGGCGCCGTCAGTGGTGTGGTCTTCGAAGAAGAGCTGGTTCGTCCCTGCTGGGTCACCACTGGTGGCTTCTTTAATGCGGGAGTGGTTTCCGGGCCAAAACAGTGCACCTTTGGGGGAAATATCGGTCCACCACCCAGCGGTGCCTTCGAGGTCAACTTTCATGACGGCGCAAATGATGGAGACAAATTCCACACCAATGCCATCGAAGTCGTAGAGTGCCTGGACTCAGGCAGCACCGGTCCACAGCAACCCGGTGGCAAGAAGGGGTATGAGATCGACACCCTGGTATTCCAATGTGAAGGGCGTTTCAACAACCAGTCCGGCTACACCTGTGAAGGCTACCTGCTCGACGCTGGCGAACCGTCCGGTAAAAAAGGCAACGACAAAGATCAGATCAACATGGTGATCAAAGACAGTGGTGGCAACGAAGTGGCTGCCTGCGTCGGTGAGCTGGACGGTGGTAATGTCCAGATCCACCCGCCTGTTGGAAAACCTTTGTAATTTGAACCAATTTAAAAGGGGCTTCGGTCCCTTTTCTATGGTCTTCACCGAGAGGGGGACCGGACAAGCGGCAAGGTCCAACCATAGGCGCTGCACCGCGCAGAACAAAGGTTTCAACAACACCTCTAAATAGCCGATCCTAAATATGCTCCACTTTCGCGTAAGCCCAAACATCACGGACTTTGCTCCGGCCTTTAGGATCCAGGGCCATCCCAGTTGCAAAAAGCGCCGTTTCCTCGGCACCCGGTAACCAGCACTGCCGGGGGCTAGCACAAGGGACTGGAACGGCCATTTAGCTATTCCAGCCCCTTATGCTTGGCACTCTCGTATTTCTCTACATAAGACGCCGTGATATAGCGGGAGGTAATGCCGATATCCTGGTGGCCGGCATCGGCCATCACATGGTGCAGGGAACGGCCTTTTTCCAAGTCGGCGCTGATCCCGGTATGGCGCAGGGAGTGCACCGTCATGGTACGCAGTTCTGCCGCATCGTGGGGCCGACCTGCGCTGTCGAGCAGCAACGCGGCCTGACGGTACACGAGCTCCACCTCATCTCGAATGGCGTTGATCCCAAGATTGGCATTGAGCGTGTGCGGATCCCGCCCGTGCTGCGCCACGCGTTGGCGGACCAGCAGCGGCAAGGTTTCATTGGGGGAGGGCAGCTCGGACAGACCCAGGTGGGTTCGGTAACGCTTCACCGCGGCCAGCAGGGCATCACTGACCGCCACGGTTCTGGCCTTACCGTTCTTCGACATGGGGATGTAAAAGCCCCAGGTCTCTCCATTCTTATCCCGGCGGATCTGCGACATCACGGGCGCATAGCCGGCGCGCGCCGCGATCTCAGAGATCCGTGCATAGGTAGAAAACAGCAGGGTGATCAGAAAACGCGTCCGTTCATGCCGTCCCGGGTCCTCCGCCGCCAACTCCTCTACAGCCTTAAACAGATAGGCCAGTTGCAGCGGATTGAGCGCCTTAATGCTCTGCTCGCCATCCTGCCACTCCAGAGGCGAGCGTTGCTCCCTGAACCGGCCCCGTCGCATCGCCAGCGCCGCCGGATTACGATCGCAGTAGTCCTCATCATTAAGGAACTGATAGAAGGCCGACAACACGGCCAGCTGATGCTTGGTGGCCGACGCCTTACGACTGTAGGGCAGGGCATGGGTCGTCCCCATCCCTTTGGGCAGGCGATTGACAAAGGGCCGCCACCTGGGATTAGGCACCCGCATCGCCAGCGTCTTGTTATCAACGAAATGCGGTCTCTGGGCATCGGCAATCAACACAGGTGGCGGCGAGGAACACCAGTTGAGAAAGCGATTCATGTCGTTGCGGGTAACGTCGGACAGGGCGATCCCGTCCACATCCCAACACCAGATCAGAAAGGTGGTGATCTCGGAGCGCGCCGACTTGAAGTTGTTGGGGTTGGCCTTGAGTTCATTCAGATAGGCAATGGCCAGTTCATAGAGGTAACCGGCGTCAGCTATCCCACCGGCGCTGAGCCAGGCAATGTGCTGGTTGACGTAGAGGTTCCCCCCATCAAAGCGATCGATGGCTTCAAAGTAGGGCAGGTAGGCGGGCAGTTTGAGCTCTGGGGTTGGCATTGGGATCAAGCAGTGGATTGCGATCCCTTGATGCTATCGGTCCCAAGGCTGCGACTCAAGCAAAACTGTATATTTATACAGCTTTCCATAAAATGAAGACTTACGCACTCTGGTGACTATTGCTGCGGCAACACCCCCAGCTCGCACTGTATGGCATTGGACAGGCCTCCCATGGGTTAACGCCGGGGAGGCGTATTTCATTGAAATTCCGCTTCACACGGTCCTGCAAAATAGAATTTCTCTAATTCATGGGCGTCACATTCTTCGGCCTAGATAATGCTCACCAAGCTTACACATACGCAGGCTATTCATCACATCGAGGAGACACCATGAAGCCATTATCCAAGCGGTTTATCGTACCGGCACTGCTCACCAGCATCGCCGCTGTGCCCGCGGTTGCCAACACCCAGATGGCCGAGCGCACCATCCCCACGCCCGTTGGCATGTCGCCGCAACTGACTCAGGTGATCGACAGCCGCAAGGCCATACCCGTGGCACCAGTTCCGACCACAGAAGCGGAGTGGCTCAAGTTTCAGCAGGTCTTTAATCAAGAAGGGATCAAGATCTCCCTAGCCGGACTGGAGCGCACGGGCGTGAGCGTTGAGGCAAAAACCTTTGCCGGCGTGGATACTTTTTTCCTGACCCCGAACAAGGTGGATCCACAGTATGAAGATAAGTGGCTGATCCACATCCACGGCGGCGCCTTCGTGTTTGGCGGTGGCGAAGCGGCTCTGCGAGAGGCCACCTGGCTTGCCCATGGCGTGGGCGCCCGGGTGATCTCCATCGACTACCGGAAACCACCGCAGCACCCATTTCCGGCCGCCTTGGAGGATACCGTCGCCGTCTATCAGGAGCTGATCAAAACGCAAAAGCCGGAAGAAACCGCTATCTTTGGCACCTCAGCAGGCGGAAACCTGACCTTGACCACCACCTTGAAGCTGATTGATAAGGATCTGCCGTTGCCCGGCGCCCTGTATGTAGGGACTCCGGCCGTGGATCTGAAGCACACATCGGATTCCTGGCTGGTACTGCAAGGGCTCGATCCACTTGGCCAACGCGATGGTCTGATCCAGAGCACGTTTGACCTGTATGCCGGCGAGGACACACTGGACAACCCGTTGATCTCACCCATCTATGCTGAGATCACTGCGTTTCCGCCGACCATCTTCTTTACCGGGACCCGGGATCTGCTGCTCAGCGATACCGTTCGCATGCACCGCATGCTGAGAAGTGCTGATATTGAATCGACCCTGCACGTGTATGACGGCCAGTCTCATGGCGATTATATGCTGGGCCTGATCGACGATATCCCGGAGTCCGAGGACGCGATCAGAGAGATCGAGCAGTTCTTCAATATTCATATCAACTAAAAGCGTAATTATAACCGACCTGTTTGGGGCCGAACGGGCCAGACAATGCAAGCACACACAGTCTGTCGTTCGTTTTCCAACAGGACATTTGTCTACGCGGCAATCTGGGGGCGCCGGTCAACACGCATATGGCTGGCATCACTGGCGCCTTCGGTTCTGGCCCCAAGCCAGTGCGACGTCATTGTTCTTAAGCGCTTTCCCACGGCAGAGTTATGTCTAAATCATCACTCCTCATTTTCCTCTTTTGTTTGTCATTCAGTAGCGTCGCGCAAGTTTATGCAGCGCCACTAGCCGACACGTCGAGCCCCAAGAAAACGGTTGCCAGCTTCCTTGCGGCCTCGGACGTGTTGATCGAGCACTGGCGAAACGAAGAGCTCAACTCCGAGCCGGCCCAACAGGCCTACCAACAGGCGTTGAGGACCATGGATCTCTCGCAGATCCCCAACCGCAATCGCACTGTCGTCGTGATGGAGCGCATTCTGCTTCTGAAAGAGTTGCTCGACCGGTTTGATCACGACCTGTTGTCGAGCGCCCCCGATCTCGCCGACCCCCAGTTCCCCCTTGAACAATGGCAGTTTGCCCGCACCGATCTCACCATCCGTAAACACCAGATGGGCGATCGAACCGGCCAGTACCTATTCTCGAGCACGACGATGCAGCAGTTACCCATCTGGTATCGTTCGATGCGCAGCTTGCCGTACCGAGATGTCGATCGCATCGACTATTACCAGGAGTTTCTGGTAACACCAGGCCCACTGCTGCCAAGAAAGGCGATTGACGCGCTGCCTGAACAGCTAAAGACCATCTATGGGCCACTTCCAGCCTGGCAATGGCTGGCTCTTTTGTTGATTTTTTGGCTCTCCAAAGTGCTCATTAAAAAGAGCTTTTGGGTAGGTGAACGGTGGAACAAGCGGTTTGAGAATAGAGGAATTAAGTGGCAAGCAGGGAAACTGATCGCGCTGGTCAGTATCGTCTTCTACCTGTTCCTTATGCGCTGGATCATCGACGATGGGATCTGGGTGACCGGGGGTATTTACCAGCTCCTCGGAATGCTGTTCATTCTGGCTCAGTTTTTCGTGATCGCTTGGCTCATCATGGCGCTGTTTAACTACCTTGCCATGATCTACGCCTTCAACAAGCACAATGGAAAACACGTCGATTCCTCCTTGGTGACCGTACTGGCGCGGATCTTCGGCGGCCTTATCATCGTGATCCTCGGGATATACGTCATCGAGTTTGTCGGCTTTTCCATCTCACCCATCCTCGCCGGTATCGGTGTCGGCGGCCTGGCCGTCGCGCTGGCGGTACGTCCGGTGCTGGAGAATGTGATCAACGGCCTGACGCTGTACGCCGACGGTGGCATCAAAATTGGGGAGCTGTGCAAAATCGGCGATAAGCTCGGCACCATCGAGAGCATCGGACTGCGCTCAACGCGGATCCGTACCCTGGAGCGTTCGCTGATCACCATCCCCAACTCCGAGTTTGCCAACATGGAAATCGACAACCTGGAGCGGCGCGATAAACGACGCATGGAGCATGTGTTGCGGCTCCGCGCTGAGCTGAGCCAGGACCAACTGAAACTGCTGCTGGTCAATGTTCGACGCGTGTTGCTAAGACACCCCAAACTGGAGGAGGAGCCGGTCCGCGTGCGTTTTGCCGGGGTAGGGGAGTTTGCCATCCTGGTCAGTGTCCTGGCCTACATTCGCTGCCGCGATCATGAGGAATTCACCGCCATTCAGGAAGACGTCTTGTTTATGGTCATGCAGGAGCTGGAGGCAGTGGGTGCCCAGTTGGCGTTTTCCAATCAATATCAGTTCGCCGGCCGCCTGGAGAGTTTGGACGAAGAGCTGAAGAAAAAGGCGACGGAGACAGTGAAGCAATGGCACGAGACCGAGAATTACCCGTTCCCGGACTTCAGCTATGAGTACAAGTACGATATCAAAGACAGTCTGCCTTACCCGGCACGAACCTCATCCAGTCGCCTCAACACTTCCCGTTAACGCCAGCCCAATACGCCTCATCCTTGAGGCGTATTGGGCTGAACCAAATGCTGGAAAAAGCCGGCGACCGTTTCTTGCAGCAGCTGATTGAGCGGATAACCCCGCTTGGTTTGCAGATAGCCCCCGTTGATCTGTAACGACCGCATCGCTTCCGGCACTTGCGGCAAAGGATAGGTGGCCAGCTCAGGCTCGAGTTGTTGCATATAGCTGCTGCCGTACAAAATGGTATCCGAGGTTTTCAACTGGCTAAGCAAGACACGAACACTGTGCGTCACCAAGGCGGAATGCGCCGTGTAGCCTTTTGAGCGGTAGAACTGTTCGATAGGCGCGTGTTTTGCGTTGAAGCCATCAATAATCAATCGGGCGATGGCCAATGAATGGATCTGTTCCAACGCCGATGTGGTCGACAAAACCGGGTGGTTCTTGCGGGCAACGAGGCACAGTTCAATGTCGGTGAGTCGATGCTGATAGATATCCTGGGGAATCCTAAACCCTTCAAAATTAAGCAGATAGTCTATCTCACCGTCGAGCACCGCCGACAAGGATTGTGGCTGCCAATAGCACAGTTCAAATCGGGCATTGGGCAGCACTTTCCTAAGCGCTTCGAAGATCCCCGCACCGTACACCTCAAGCAGGTAGAGGTTCATGACTATCTTGATCTCACCAGTAAACTGCATTGGTTCGAAGTCCTGGTAGGACCCCATGACCTTCAATATGGGGGTCAGCATCTGCTCTGACGCCTCGGCCAATCTCACCGCCAACTCAGACGGTTCCACACCGTGTGCCTTACGGATAAACAGCCGGTCGCCAAAGGTATCTTTCAGTTTTGCCAGGCCGCGGCTGACGCTGGTCTGTGAGATCCCAAGCTGTTCGGCGGCGGCATGAGTATTCCGAGTCTCGACAACCGCCTTCAACAGCTTCAGTAAATTCAGATCCAGATCCTGTATCTTTTTCATCATTTTCTTCTCGTGAGCTTGAACGAATGGCGTTATCGCAGCAAAGGGCAAGGCTAAGACGCACACAAGTGTAACACCTTGTGTTCTCAGCCTATCGGTTCACGTTAACGGGTTCTGCTTACCGGGTCCAGTTGCCACCGGAGGCTCAGTTCAGTGGGTGAAACAGCAGGAGGATCTGTGCGAAAGGAGAGGGCACAGTTGCAAGGTAATGAGCCGGGACAGGGCAGCGGCATTTGCCCAAAGACAGCGCCGGTTTTGCCTTGCCTACGACAAAACCAGCGCAGAGACCCTCAGTCAAACATCAGGATGATGTAGGCAACGAACAGGATCAGGTGCGTTACGCCATTAAGGGTGTTGGTCTTGCCGCTGCTGAAGCTGACGCAGGTCATCATCAAGGTGGCGCAAAGCAGCACCATTTCAGCCGGCTCCAGTCCGAGTCTGATGGGCTCCTTCATGACCGAGGAGATCAGCAGCACCGCAGGCACCGTCAGCGCGATGGTTGCCAGCACCGAGCCAAAAAACAGGTTCATGGCGCGCTGCAACTGGTTTGACAGCACCGCCTTAACGGCACCGACGGCCTCCGGAGCCAGGACGATCAGGGCAACCAATAAGCCGCCCAAAGCGGCCGGGGCGCCAAGACGGCTGATGCTGTCGTTCATTGGGATGGCCAGGCTCTTTGCCAGGACGATGACCACAAGCAGGTAACACACCAGCATGATCCCGTGGTAGGTGTTGCTCTCCAGCGGGCCATGGTGGCTCTTCTCATCCTTATGATCGGCGTCGATAAAAAAGTGGGTATGGCTTTTGGTCTGCACAAACAGAAACACAGCATAAAGCGCCATGGAGGAGAGCACCAGCATCCAGGTCAGACTGGCGGACATACTGCCAAAGCTATTCTTACTGACAAAATTGGGAAGAATAAGGCAGAGGAACGCCAACGGAATAATGGCAACCAGATAGGATTTTAAGCCATCCAGGTTGTATGCCTGAGTGCGATAACGCAGGCCGCCAATCAACAATGAAATGCCGATCAGGCCATTGAGCAACGCCATTACCACGGCAAACATGGTGTCTCTGGCCATCACAGGGTTTGATCCGCCGGTGAGCATCACTGACGAGATCATGATCACCTCAAGCAGCACCACAGCCAGCGTCAGTATCAGGGTGCCATAGGGGTCGCCCAGTTTGATGGCTAAAGCATCGGAATGGCGAACAACCGCAAAAATTGCGTCCATAACGACGTAGAGCAGGAGGCCGGTAGTGATCACATAGGGCACCAAGGGCACTCTATTGGTCAGCAGGACATTGCCGTACAAGCTGAAAAACAGGGCAACACAGATCCCCAAAAAGAACGTGTGTTCCTTGCGTAATGTTTTGAACATGTCGAACCTTTCTAAAAACGTCTAATGGCAACCGCGGCTGTCTGCGGCGTCACAAGCCCAGCATGGCGTTGCCGCTCGGTATCGCCCTAAGCAGGCAATAGGGGATGTCACCTCAGAAAGCACCGATGGTTGTTTCAGGGTCCGAAGGTGTAAGCGCAGAGGGCGATCCGCTCCCGTTCTGATGGTGGCGGCAAGGGTAAGGTCGAAAGGGCGGCTCTACGACGGTTTAGAGAAATTCATTCTTGGCAGAACGGTCCGATCTCGCAGGCTTCCGCAGTAGCAAGGACGAACGTGGTAGTGGGATATGGACAGATTGACCGCAATGAAAGCGCATCGTGAAAGGGTGGCTTCAGGCCACGGGGGCAGGGGGCTTGAAAGGAATCCCCCGCGTAACCATTAGAAGTGAACGAAGCGGTTCTCATGATATTCTTGATTGTTTGGCTGAAAAGTGGACTTTTCAATGACAGATATTACTGGAGATATACTGGAGGAAACCCTGGCACGTATTGCTATGATTCCAAACAGTTCCGAGCATTTCTAGAAAAAGCAAACCCCGACTTATAGGAAAGTCGGGGTTGAGCGCCAGATCAGCCCGGGCAGGCAGCCTTTTCGTACCCAGCACAAATCAGCCAGCACAAGAGCATCAGTACAGATCATCTTCCATGCACTGCCTAAACGGCTTTCCCTGATAGTCCGGCATCGACTCATTTGAATAGAGCCAATCGCACAACACCACAGTGTTCCGTCACCGACATCGTCCAGCATTGTGTCTATCCGCGACTAAAACCTGGCACGGAGCGCCGATCAGTGGTGCTTGGGCAAAACCGGCGAATAAATTCTTACTAAAAGCATCACTCAAGGCCGTAGTTGAAGCCGTCGGACCTTAATCCTTGATCTAGGGTCGGTGTATCCGGCAACCGGTAACGAACAGCGCGATGACTTATTTAATAAAGCGTACCGGGTTGTGCGTTTAGCATTGATCATTAGTATCGGTCATCAGTCGCAGGCGCCAAGCGACGAACCGGTCCGCTGGGCTAAAGTCGAGCCTATCGGGCATCGGCTCGGCGCCTGGATTGGGCGGTGACTCTTTAGCCTCTAAGCCCCCCTTGTCACACTGCACACCTAACTGCGCACAATGTATATTATGTTAAATGGGCGCAATGTGCGCACGACCCTTCACAGGCCTTTGATTGGCGAAAGTCCTTTAGCTGACTCTCTGCGGATGTTCGGCCGTGAGGCTGCTTTTCGATATCCGTGCGATTGAAGCTGTCGCCCGTGTCGCACTCACTGTTTGTTTTTGCCTCAAGGTTTCTTACAGGACAACATGTATGTCGCCAAAGCACCAAACGAGCCGTCTTCCCGGGTTTGATTGGCCACCTCAACATCCACCACTTTGCAGCCCTGTTCCTCCAGCGACACGATGCAAGGTGCGCATTTGTCAGGGCCACCTGAAGCGTATGATCGACACGATTCGGTACTGACGCCTGTCGCGATGGATTGACTGAGTACCACATGAAAGTCGGCCGTTGCACAGGTGACCAGTGATTCAGGGCTCTGATTAACGGGCTCAAACCCATCGGCGCTCACGCCTGTAGAGCTAGCTAACAGAAAGAAGAACATTGGAGCTAAAGAAGAGCGTGTTTTCATCGTCATTTCCTCGGGAACTGCACGGGCAGACACTTAAGGCTAGATCATCGAATCACCTTTTCCACGGTAATCGGACTTAGGTAAGCGATAATCTGGTCTGCCCCGCATCACGCTACGCAAATAACCAAGACCACTAAGTAAAAATCCAATTAAATCAGGGTCTTTACATATGACAACTTTGACAGTCCTGAATCTGTTTTATCCACTCAAGTGCCCTATTCCATGACAGTTACACACCTCTATGGCTTTGCCGTTATGGGATGTCCATCCCCCTCGACGGGTAGGCATTTCGCCATCGCTCCCTGGGTTTGTCCGTTCACTCATAGGTGTGAGCACCAAGGTCATCCCGCTGCGCCTGGATAAGATTGGCGGGTACCTGATCACTGGTATAGCCATTAAAGAAACACCAACGGGAGAATCGTGCATGCCATGGGCAGCCCGACCGGCAGTGACTCGGTCGCCAACTTACGCCAGACCGATCAGGCTGCGCTCTACACTCATGGATCATGCCCCTGTATCGCTGCTTTTCACGCCGACCGTACTCGCATGAGCAACTAGCGCGATAGACAGTCTAGTCTTGGCCTTACCTCCTGCACTATGCTGGGCTAAAGCCGATGTGCAGCCCACATCTCGTAACCCCGTGTTATCGCCTTCGCCACCGGAGCCTGAATGCTTAACATCGATGAACCGAGCCAACCGAACCGCCGCTGGGCCTTGTGGGATCTCGCCTTTCGCCCCTTCTTTCTGTTCGGTGCCCTGTTTTCCAGCCTCGCCCTGCTGTTGTGGGTCATGCATTGGTATGCCGGAACCGGCGGGCTGGATCCGTTTCCCCAGGCGTTTTACACCGAGATCTCGCCGCTTTGGTGGCATCCTCACGAGATGCTGTTCGGTTACGCCATGGCGATCGTCGTGGGGTTTTTGCTGACCGCCGCCAAAACCTGGACCCAGCAGCCCACCTACACAGGGAACGGGTTGCTTGGGCTGTTTCTGCTTTGGTTGGCGACCCGGGTTGCCCTGTTGTTTGGTGCCCCCCTGTGGCTTGCGGCGCTGACCGAAACCCTGTTCCTGCTGTTGGCCGCCGGTCGCTTGTGGCGCATGGTGTGGCGGGTCCAGCAGCAGCGCAATATGGTGTTTCCCCTGCTACTGGTACTGGCGTCCCTGATCAACCTGCTCAGCTATTACGCCCTGACCGTGCCGGACTTCACCCTGCTGTTCTCACTCTGGCAGGGGATGATCTGGTGGATGGTGTTGATGATCACCTTGATCGGCGGCCGGGTGATCCCCTTCTTTACCGCGGTGCGATTGAAGATCCCAAAGCCCGAACCCATCCCCTGGCAGGAGTGGGCGGTGTGGCTCACCACCGGGGCTTTGGCGCTGCTCGCCCTGCCGCCATTCACTTTGGGTTACGCGCTGGAGCAGCCGTTACGCCCAGTGCTGTATCCCATTTTGCTGGCGATCACCGCGCTGCTGCATCTGAGCCGCCTGGCCCGCTGGAATGGCGGCAAGACCCTGAAAGAGCCGCTGCTTTGGTCTTTGCATCTGAGTTACCTGAGCATTCCCGCCGCCTTGCTGGCCATGGCCTGGTGGCATGACGATCCCTTTGCCCAGCGCCAGCTGTTGCACCTGCTGGCCGTCGGGGCGATCGGCGGCATGACCCTGGCGATGATCGCCCGGGTTTCCCTGGGCCATACCGGTCACGATCTCTACGCCGGCCCCAATATGGCCCTGCCCTTTGCGCTGATCGCCGCCGCTGCCCTGCTCCGCGGGCTGTTTCCCATCCTGTGGCCAGGGCACGTGGCGCTTTGGCACTGGTCGGCGATGATCGGCTGGTTTGGTGCCTTTGGCTGGTTTGCCCTGCGCTATGCGCCGTATTTGCTCCGGCCCCGTCCCGATGGGCGACCGGGTTAGGAGATCAGGATGGGTATTCACACTCGGTTCGCTCTTTCATCCCTCTTTGCCGCTGTGGTCTTGCTGGCAGGATGCACACCGCCGACGGCGTTTGAGGACAACGCCCGTCAGGGCGAAGCGCATCCGACTCAGTACCGGCAGTGGCAGGCCACTGCCGAACACAGCGAGCGCGACGACCTGCTGGCCCAACGACCGTCACTCGTGATCCTTTGGGCCGGTACCGCCTACGCCAAAGAGTTCCACAGCCCCAGGGGACACCAGTTTGCCCTGTCGGATGTCAGCCAAACCCTGCGCACGGCGACGCCGAGCCAAGACGGCGGACAGGCGCCCTCAGCCAGCTGCTGGACCTGCAAAGGCCCCTCTGCCGCCAAACTCACCCGAGTCCTGGGCCAGGCCGCGTTCTCCGAACAGGAGTTTCATCAACTCGGGCCGCAAATGCATCAGGTGATCGGCTGCAGCGATTGCCATGAGCCAGGCAGCAACGCATTGCGCCTGGCCCGGCCCCAGGCCGAAACCGCCATGAGTTATCTGGGCGAGCCCTTCCACAAGCAAAACACCGCGTGGCAAGGGGCACAAACCTGTGGCCAGTGTCATGTCACCTACTACTTCCAACCGGAGAGCCACAACAAGGTGGTGTTTCCCTGGATGTTTGGCGCCAGCGCCGAGGAGATCGAGAAGTACTACGATGAACGCCGATTTATCGAGTGGATCCACCCCATCTCCCGCGCCCCCATGCTCAAGGCCCGCCACCCGGAATACGAAACCTGGCGCTCCACAGGCCACGCCAAGGCCAACGTCACCTGCATCACCTGCCATATGCCGCTGCAGGAGGATGAGTCGGGTCAGCGGCACCATCAGCACAAGATCGTAAGCCATGAGTCCGAGCTCAAGTCGGTGTGCCGTCAGTGCCACAGCGAGAAGCAGGATGTCTGGGGCCAGATCAGCCAGGCCAGGGCGCAGATGGCGGCGATCCGCACCCAAGTAGAAAGTACTCTGGTTGAAGTGCACTACTGGGCGGGCGCCGCCTGGGACGCCGGCGCGACACCGGTGCAGATGGCCGAACCCCTGCTGGCCATTCGTCATAGCCAATGGCGCTGGGACTATGCCGTGGCCTCACACGGCCTGTGGGCCCACAACCCGAAAGAGGGCCTGAGGTTGCTGAGCTCGGCGCTGGAGCGGGCCGAGTTTGCCAGAGAACGGCTCGACGCCCTGCTGGGTGCGCTGCAGGTGACTGACGTGGCGATCCCGGATCTTTCCAGCAAAGCCAGGGCACAGGCGGCGATCGCTCTGCCCATCGAGCAACTGAGCGATGACAAGCGCGCCTACATTGAGTCGGTGATCTTACCATTGTGGCCGCCAGCGCACGCGACCCGTCAGCGGCCTTGAGGTCAATGAATCGGATTAATATCGGGAAGACCAGTCTTGACGCGATCTTAACCTGACGGTGGCGCTTAAGATCCTTTTGGAGGTAGGCCGGGTCAAGGATCCCGCCAAGCGTTTGAGCCTCAGCCAATTGGCCTAACTGGCCCACCTGATGGTCGAATCTCGGTGCTCATACAGGAGCAACCTTACTCCTGTATGAGCAATCATCGCCGGAGAGAGGCCCCCGGCACTTTGAGCGTTCTTCGTGATCGGACTGGCCATCACCTCTTGACGGGTCCCCGCCCCTGACTGGCGCCCCTCGACGTCATATCAGGCGGCGATCTGCTCGGATCCTCAGGGTGAATACTGGGAAAGAGAAACCGGATGGTTACAGGATCACCGTGCGGCCTTCGTTAAGCACCACTCGCTGCTCGGCTACCAGACGCACTGCATCCGCCAGCGTGATCGCCTCGATATCATGGCCAATATGGACATAACGACTGACGGTGGCTCTATGATCCACCGGCTTCACTTCCTGGCAAATAATCGGGCCCTCATCGAGATCCGCGGTGACAAAGTGCGCCGTGGCCCCAATCACCTTGACGCCTCGCTTGTGGGCCTGATGGTAAGGCTTGGCTCCCTTGAAACTGGGCAGGAAGCTATGATGGATATTGATCGCCCTGCCCTCAAGCTTCTCACACAAGCCATCGGAGAGGATCTGCATATAGCGAGCGAGGATGAGGAAATCTGCCTGCTCTTCTCTCATCAGCTCCAGGATCTGCTCCTCCTGCTGAGGCTTGGTCTCCTTGCTGATCGGCAGGTGGTGGTATGGGATCCCATACCACTCTACCAAGGGACGCAGATCGTCGTGGTTGGAGAGTACACCAACGATCTCAACGGGGAGCGCGCCGGATTTCCATTTAGTCAGCAGAACATTGAGGCAGTGATCATCACGGGAGACCGCCAGCATCAACTTGGGCTTTTGCGCCACGGGCCGAAGCTGGTATTCCATCTCGAGCTCCTGCGCCAGTTCGGCGAAATCTTTGAGAAATTGCTCGAACGTGCACTCCATATTGCGATCATCAAATTCGGTTCGGGAGAAAAACGCTTCGGTATCCGGATCACTGTAGTGGGAGACTTCGGTGATAAAGGCGCCGTGCTGGTACAGACAGCCCGAATAGCGGGCCATCACGCCGAGTCGATCGGGACATTTAAGGGTGAGCACAAATTGAGTGGGATTGTTTTTCTGCATCGCCTACACCATCGCTACAACTGTTACACAAGGACAACAGCAAGGATGCCCCAAGCGCTTAAGCACAACAAGGGTCCTGACGTCAGGACGGTGTCTTCATTTGCGTCCGCTATGATCCCATCGCCCTAGCCGGGCTCTACCGGTGAACCGCATCGCTGGAATCGCGAAAAACCAGCTCAAAGTCGAGAGTGTGCTTCAATTGATCACTGTCCTGTGGTGAGGACCCACGTTTATCACACAGGATATCGACCGCCTTACGGGCCATATCCTGAATTGGTTGTCGCACCGTTGTGAGCTGCGGCCAAATGGTCGTGGCGATCTCGATGTCATCAAAGCCGACCACAGACAGATCTTCGGGGATCTTCAAACCCAATTTCATGGTTTCTGCGACTACGGCAGCGGCCATGTCATCATTGCTGGCAAAGATCGCCGTGGGTCTTGGTTGGAGCGACAGTAACTTTTGAGCACACAACATGCCGGACTGATAACTGAAGAAGCCCTGTTCTACATATTCAGCCCTGAGCGGAAGGTTTTTCGCCTTTAAGGCGTCCTGGTAGCCCTGATAACGACGGGTGGACGAGCCTTGGTTGGTATGGCCAATGATAAAGGCGATCGCTTGATGGCCCTGATCCAACAGGTGCGTCGTCATGCTGTAGGCCGCTTGGTAATCATCGATGCAGACCGACGGGATCCCTTCGAGTTCACGTTCGGGGGCGATACGGACAAAGGGAAGATCTCGTTCCTTTAACTGAGCGAGCAGAACCGGGTTATCCGACAGGGGCGGCAGCAAGATAAAGCTGTCCACCTGGGTCGCTCGAAGCATTTCATCTAACTGTGCTTTAAGGTCCTCATTACCCTCATCACACTGCTCTACGATCAGATGGTAGCCTCGTTCTTTGCACTGTCTCAGTGCCCCCAGCAGAAAACGACTGACGTACCCTTCTGATGGGTTATCGTATAAAAGACCAATCATAAAAGAGCGAGAGCTGGCCAGTCGTCGAGCGGCAATGTTCGGCTGATAGTTCAGTTCATCGACGGCCTTAAGTACTTTTGCTCGTGTTCGCGGTGCAACGGCACTGGCACCATTGAGCACTCGGGACACGGTCATAGTCGAAACACCGGCACGTGCCGCCACGTCATTAATCTTCGTTTGTCTTGCCATTGAAAATAAGACACCTATCTGTCGTTAATCAATCCGAACAATGTACCAAAATGGTTCGAAAACAACTAAAAATTTCAAATAAATTGAAGACGTTGGCGATACCCCTCACAGTTACGCCACCGTTTCATTGGCAACAGATGGCGTGGTCATATGCCGCTTGCTTAAGGCCGGTTATCCGCGAGCCAGTCAAAGGTACGGACCTGTTCAACCCCTTGAGCATCTTCAACGGTCACAAACAATCGCCAAACCATATAGCCGGAGCTGCAACTACCGTAGATCGTCGTGGCCTTGCCCTCCTCGTCAAACTGAACCGGGATCACGCCCATAAACATGTCTCGGCCTTCAATTCGAGCACGTTTCACACTCCAATTTGAGGGCAGATCCAAGGCCAGGGTGATGGGATGTTCGCTGGGAGCATGGGCAGGAGATAGCGACAGCTCAAGGGAGGCCGATCGGCAGACACCTTCTGAAAAACGGCACAGCTCGGCCACTTCATTAACATTCGATGCAGAGCTGGCCCAACTGTCACACCCAGTAAGGCTTACCAACATCGACAGGGCAGCAAATACCGCAAAATTGCCTTTCAGCATGAATGAATTTCCTTTTCCTTTGAATCGATTACACCCAGCACACAGGCTTTTAACAAACCTTGATCCGGATCAAGGTTCAATATTGCCTTTCTGTTGGGTTTTTTGATGGTACTCAAGTATCATGGCCGTGCCTTGATGTTAATCACACTTTGGCAAAGGCGTTAAGCGAGCAGATCCAAAGCTCCCCTCGCCCAAAAATAGAAAAGCAGTTAATGCAGTGGAAGCATGATATGAACCAGACCTCACAAGGGCATCCCGATTACAACTATACCGTTGTTCGCCAGTTTGCCATTATGACCGTCGTTTGGGGCATTGTTGGCATGGCTGTGGGGGTGTTGATCGCCGCCCAGCTTATTTGGCCCGCCCTAAATTTTGACACTCCTTGGCTGACCTATAGCCGTCTTCGTCCCCTTCACACCAACGCCGTGATCTTCGCCTTTGGTACCAGCGCCCTGTTTGCCACCTCTTACTATGTGGTTCAGCGTACCTGCCAAACCCGGCTGTTCTCGGATAAGTTGGCTTCGTTCACCTTCTGGGGCTGGCAAGCCATCATCGTTGCCGCCGCCATTACCCTACCCCTAGGGCTCTCTACCAGTAAAGAATACGCCGAACTGGAGTGGCCGATTAAAATCGCCATTACTCTGGTCTGGGTGTGTTATGCCCTGGTGTTTTTTGGCACCCTGATCAAGCGTAAAGTCAGCCACATCTATGTGGCGAACTGGTTCTTCGGAGCCTTCATCATTACCGTGGCGGTATTGCATATCGTCAACTCCATGTCCGTACCCGTGAGCATGTGGAAGTCGTACTCCATCTATGCCGGGGCCGTCGATGCCATGGTGCAATGGTGGTACGGCCATAACGCCGTAGGCTTCCTGCTTACCGCAGGCTTCCTTGGCATGATGTATTACTTCGTCCCAAAACAGGCAGGTCGCCCTGTCTATTCCTATCGCCTCTCCATCGTCCATTTCTGGGCATTGGTTTCCCTCTATATCTGGGCCGGTCCGCACCACCTGCACTACACTGCCCTGCCCGACTGGACACAGTCTTTAGGGATGGTGATGTCTCTGGTGCTGTTTGCACCGTCTTGGGGCGGCATGATCAACGGGATCATGACCCTGTCCGGTGCCTGGCATAAGTTGCGTACCGATCCCATTCTGCGTTTCCTGATCGTCTCCCTCTCCTTCTACGGTATGTCCACCTTCGAAGGGCCTATGATGTCGATCAAGACGGTCAACGCCTTGTCCCACTACACAGACTGGACCGTTGGCCACGTGCACTCGGGAGCACTGGGTTGGGTTGCCATGGTCTCCATCGGTGCGCTCTATCACTTGATCCCGCTGCTGTTTGGTCAGACCCGCATGTTCTCGGTCAAGCTGATCAATGTGCATTTCTGGTTGGCCACCATAGGCACCGTGCTCTACATCGTCGCCATGTGGATCTCAGGTGTGATGCAGGGCCTGATGTGGCGTGCCGTCAACGCCGATGGCACCCTGACCTACAGCTTCGTTGAAGCCCTGTCGGCATCCTACCCCTTCTACTTCGTACGCTTTATCGGCGGATGTTTCTTCCTCGGTGGCATGCTGCTGATGGCTTACAACGTCTATCGCACCGTGACTGCGCCGAAAGGCTCCCTGGCGGTTCAGCCCGCTGCGGCGGCTTAAGGAGGAGATCAGGATGAAATTCAAACACGAAATCGTAGAAAAGAACGTTGGCCTGCTGGCGATCCTCATTGTTATTGCCATCAGCTTCGGCGGTGTAGCCGAGATCGTTCCGCTGATCTTCCAGGATGAAACCACTCAGCCGGTGGATGGGCTCACTCCCTACACCGCACTGCAGATGGAAGGACGTGACGTTTATATCCGAGAAGGGTGCGCCAACTGTCACAGTCAGATGATCCGCCCGTTCCGCGCCGAGACCGAGCGATATGGTCACTACTCCGTTGCCGGTGAGCACGTCTGGGAGCACCCCTTCCTCTGGGGCTCTAAGCGGACCGGGCCAGATCTGGCACGGGTCGGTGGGCGTTACTCCGACGAGTGGCACCGGGTACACCTGATTGATCCCCGCGCCGTGGTGCCGGAGTCCAACATGCCCGGTTTTCCCTGGCTGGCAAAAAATGAGCTGACCGGCAAACACACCCTTAAGAAATTAAAGGTGTTCCGTGACCAGTTTGGTGTGCCGTACAGCAGTGACGACCAGGTGTTGATCAAGGACGTCGAGAGCATCAAGGGTAAGACAGAGATGGATGCCCTTATTGCTTATCTTCAGGTGCTGGGCACCGCCCTCAAATAAGGACAAGGATATGGATTACGGTACCTTTCACGGCATTTATACCTCGGTCCTGATGATCTGCATGATCGGGATCATTGCCTGGGCGTACTCAAAGAGACGAACCCAATCCTTTGATGAGGCAGCCAACCTGGTCTTCGCCGACGAAGAGCAGAGCCAAGGCACCGTAAAGGAGTAAACACGGATGAGTAATTTTCTAAGTATTGTCGTCATCTTCTGTGTGGTCGCGGTGTTGGTGGGCTCCTGGGCCTGCCTCATCTGGTGCCAGAAGGATAAGATGGGCAAAGAAGAGGGTGAGTCCATGGGGCACACCTTCGATGGGATTGAAGAGATCAATAACCCTCTGCCGAAGTGGTGGAGCTACATGTTCGTGATCACCATTCTCTTCGCTGTAGGCTATCTGGTGCTCTATCCTGGCATGGGTAATTTCCAGGGGATCCTCAACTGGAGCTCAGCCAACAAGCAGGTATTGAACCTGGAACAGTCCCGTGAGCAGGCAGAGCTGGCCCGCGCCGGCAAATCCGTGGTGCAGTACGATCGGGAAGTGGCCCATGCCGATGCTCGCTTTGGACCCATCTTCGAAGCCTATGCCGCTCGTACCATCGAAGATCTGGCCAGCGACGAAGATGCCCGCAAGATCGGACAGCGCCTGTTCCTGCAAAACTGTGCCCAGTGCCATGGCTCCGACGCACGCGGTAGCACAGGTTTTCCCAACCTGGCCGATGGATCCTGGCTCTATGGCGGTGAACCGGCGACCATCAAGCTGTCGATCCTAAACGGTCGAAATGGCTTTATGCCACCCAAAGGCGGGCTACCCATCGACGATGCCGAGATCCCGGATCTGACAGAGTATGTGATCAGCCTGTCTGGACGTGAGCACGACGTCGAGGCTGCAACCCGTGGCCAGGCCAGCTTTATGAAGGGATGCTTCGCCTGTCATGGCATGGCCGGTGAAGGTAACCCCATGCTGGGGGCTCCCAACCTGACGGATGACAATTGGCTTTACGGTGGCAGCCGTGGTGCCGTCAAGGACTCCATCAAGAACGGCCGTGCCGGCCAGATGCCTGCATGGAAAGAGGTATTGGGTGAGGATAAGGTTCACCTGATCAGCTCCTACGTTTACAGTCTCAACCTGTAAACGAGACAAACAAAACCCCGCCGAATTTGGCGGGGTTTTTTTATGGATCTCATTACCCTTACGGCCTCGACTGGATCTTGTACAAGCCTTGAGCAAAAAGACGCCGAGGCACGCGTTTTTCCTCGATCGGCTTCCCATGGCCAGTTAGGATGAGATCCTGCTCACAATGGAAGGTATAAGAATAATGTTGCAACAACCTTGGTATAAGCAGTTCTGGCCTTGGTTCCTGATCGTCTTGCCACTGTGCGCCGTCCTTGCCTCGGTGTATACCTTTTACGTGGCCGCCTCCTCCCCCTTTGCCATGGTGTCCGAGGACTATTATAAAAAAGGCAAAGGGATCAATCAGGATCTCTCCCGGATCCGCGCCGCTCAAAACCTGGGGATCAGCTTCTCCCTCGATGTGATCGACAAGGAGATCCTTATCACCCAACATGGTGGAGCGCCGATCCAGGGCGCCATCGAGCTGGAGTTCCATCACGCCACCCTGGCAGACCGTGACTTCGTTACCATGCTCACCCGGGATGGCAATGGGGTCTACCGATTGCGCCAAGAGACACCCCTAGATGGTACCTGGCTGGTGCAGATCGATGCCTTCGACCAAAGCTGGCGCCTGCAAACACGGCTCACCCTTCCTTCCGACACCACCAGCTGGTTGAAGTAAGCCGCCATGAGCGAACGCCTTTGCTACCACTGCGCCGAGCCGGTTGCGACCAGTGCGGCCTATGTCAGTGTGATCGATTCCGTCGAACAGATCATGTGCTGTCCAGGCTGTGCCGCCGTCGCCGACGCCATTGTTGCCGCTGGTCTGTCCGACTACTACCAGTACCGGACACAGACAGGTAAACAGCAGGATCTGCCTCCCCAGTTGGCCTCCCTGGTCGCCTACGATCTGGATGAAGTCCAACAGGAGTTCGTGGCCCAAAGTGGTGACTTGAAAGAGGTGCTGCTGTCGGTCGAAGGGATCAGTTGTGCCGCCTGTGCCTGGTTGATTGAGAAACACCTGGCCGGTCTCAAGGGCATTGCCCGGATCAACGTCAATACCACCACTCAGCGCGCCGTATTGATCTGGGATGGTCGCCAACAAAAGCTCTCAGATATCCTCGCCAGCATGGCCGCCATCGGCTACAACGCCGCGCCTTTTCAGGTGGATGCCCAAGAGGAGAAAAACGCGCGGGATAGTCAGAACTTTCTGCTGCGGGTTGGCCTGGCCGGACTGGCCACCATGCAGGTGATGATGCTGGCCGTCGCCCTCTACACAGGCTATTGGTACGAACTGGAAGCCGAGTACCGTGACTACTTTCGCTGGATCAGCATGATTTTCGCGACCCCTGTGGTGCTCTATTCGGCTCAGCCCTTCTACTTCAGTGCCCTGCGTGCCCTGTTTGCCCTGAGGGTGAATATGGATGTGCCGGTTTCCATCGCCATACTGCTGGCTTATATAGCCAGTTGTGTGGCGACGGTACAGGGCACAGGCACCGTCTATTTCGAATCCATCTCCATGTTCACCTTCTTCCTTCTGGTGGGCCGCCTGTTTGAACAGCGGGCTCGGCGTAAGGCCTCCGAAAGCGCCAGTAACCTGCAAAAGCTGGTTCCGGCCACTGCACTGTTACTGGAAGAGGGGCAGGAACGTCAGGTCGCGGCCCGCAGCTTAAAGCCCGGACAGCACTGTCGGGTCCTCCCCGGCGATCGTGTGCCCGTGGATGGCCTGCTGCTCAAGGGCAGCAGTCAATTCAACGAGGCCATGTTGACCGGAGAACAAGAACCGGTATTCAAGGACGCCGGAGACGAGCTGTTTGCCGGAACCATTAACCTGGATCAACCAATTGAGCTTGAGGTGCTGCGTACCGGCGCCGAGCAACGGCTCAATACCCTGATCAGGCTTCAGGAGGAGGCTGTGGCAAACAAACCCGCCATTGCCCAATTTGCCGACCGTGTTGCCAGCTATTTTGTACCAGCCATCCTGTTGATCGCAGCCGCGACCTACCTGGCCTGGACGCAGATCCAGCCAGAAGATGCGTTTTGGATCACCCTGTCGGTGCTTGTCGCCACCTGCCCCTGCGCCCTGGCCCTGGCAACCCCCGCGGCCCTGACCTGTGGCACCAACCGGATGATGCAGCAAGGGTTGCTGGTGAAAAGTGCTCGGGTGCTGGAAGCGCTTCCCAAGATCACCACTTTGCTGTTTGACAAAACCGGGACCCTGACCGAGGGGCGTTTTAGCCTGGAGTCCACCCAGGTGATGGCCGCACATTGGAGCGAGGCCCGGGCCCTGGCGACAGCAGCGGCCCTGGAGTCTCACTCATCCCATCCCTATGCCCGTGCCTTTCGGCCATTTCGTGATCGTCAAGTCCGGGTGGTCAAGGCGCACTATCACACGGGCCAGGGCATGGCGGGTGAGATCGAGGGGGAAACCTACCGTATCGGTAAACCCGAGTTTGTCGGTGTCCCCCAGTTACCCGCCGACCATCTCTACCTGGCCAACGGCACCCAGGTGATCGCCGCATTCCGCCTGCGGGATAGAGTCCGCCAGGATGCCCACTCCACCATAGCCAAACTCAGGCTAACCGGACTGAGATGTGAAATGCTCTCCGGCGATCCCAATCCTCAGGCACTGGCACTGGCCGAGAGTCTGCAGATGGACCGGGCCCATCATGATCACTCCCCGGAGCAGAAACTGGCCTACCAGGCCCAGTGCCAATCCCGTGGGGAAAAGGTGGCGATGTTCGGTGATGGGATCAATGACGGGCCGGTTTTAGCCGGCGCGGATGTTTCCGTAGCCATGGGCAGTGGGACGGATCTGGCCAAGTGTCATGCGGATCTGGTCTTGCTTGGCGATACCTTATCGCCAATTCTGGCCGGAATTGATACTGCGGTGCGCACCAATCGTATCATCCGCCAAAACCTGGCGATCTCCTTATGCTACAACCTGGCCATCCTGCCACTGGCTGTGACCGGGCACGTCCCCACCTACTTGGCGGCCGCCGGCATGTCGCTGAGCTCTCTGGTGGTGGTCGCCAACAGCCTACGACTATTGAGGTCCTCTGCATGAGCATTATCTACGTGCTGATCCCCATTGCCATCCTGTTTGTCTGCCTTGCCGTTGGCCTTTTCTTCTGGTCGGTTAAAAGCCGGCAATACGAGGACCTCGACCGTGAGGGCTATAATATCCTGTTCGACCACCAGACTCCGGATCACAAGGATAATGGGCAGCGAAAATGACGGAGTATGATTTTTACGCTGCCACGCTGGTGGGCCTGCTTGGCGGGGCCCACTGCCTGGGAATGTGCGGAGGCGTTGTCGGAGCCTTCAGTCGGGCACTACCGAGCCACGGCCAGATCAGCCTGAAACAGCGCCTGACGTTTGTTCTGGCCTATAATGGCGGCCGGATCAGCAGCTATGTGCTGGCCGGGATCGCCGTCGGTGCGACGACCGGTGCGATGGTCACACTCTTTCAACTCGATCCCCTGGTGGCGGGCCTGCAGATCCTCGCTGGCGGGATGTTGATCCTGATGGGGTTATATATCAGCCAGATCTGGCCTGCGCTCGCCCGGGTTGAGCAACTGGGGCGGCCTCTGTGGCGGCGACTCGCGCCGCTGGCCCAGGGCCTAATGCCGCTGCACACGCCCGGCAAGGCCTACCTGGCCGGGATCCTTTGGGGCTGGATCCCCTGTGGCCTGGTCTACTCTACCCTGACCTGGGCCTTGGCGGCGGCCGATCCCGTTCAAGGCGGTCTAATCATGGTGGGCTTTGGCCTGGGCACCCTTCCTGCCCTGCTGGTGATGGGGGCCGCAGCTGACCTGCTGGCCCGTTTGCTCAATAGTAAAAAATTCCGCTTAATGAGTGGTTTAGTGTTAATTGCTTATGGCACTCAAATGTCATATATTGCGCTAAATCAATTTTTGTAAAGACGGGACCGGGACGGTCCGCCATACACTGGTTTTATCCACCGGAGCGAACCAGTCACATTGACCAAGGATTACTGGGGAAATTGTTATGACTCAAGGCTGCGCCATCCACTGTCAGAATTGCAGTATGTCGGAGCTGTGCATCCCTTTTTCACTCAATAACAATGAGTTGGATAAGCTCGATGCCATCATAGAGCGTAAGAGGCCAATCCATAAGGGCGATCTCCTGTTCCAGTCGGGTCAACCGCTCAAGGCGCTATTTGCCATTCGCTCGGGCTCCATCAAATCTTATACCATCACCGAATCCGGCGAGGAGCAGATCACGGCATTTCATCTGGCCGGCGATGTCGTCGGGTTCGATGGCCTCCATGGCCACAAACATCAGAGTTTTGCTCAAGCCCTGGAAACCTCCATGGTCTGTGAGATCCCGTTTGATATGTTGGATAAGCTGTCCGCCTCCATGCCGGCACTGCGCCACCAAATCTTCCGGCTGATGAGCAACGAGATCATGACCGATCAGGAGATGATCCTGCTTCTGTCCAAGAAGACCGCTGAACAACGACTCGCCGCATTCCTCAGCAACCTGGCCATCCGCTTTGGTAATCGTGGCTTCTCCTCGAAAGAGTACCGCCTCACCATGACGCGAGGTGATATCGGTAACTACCTGGGTTTGACGGTGGAAACCATTAGCCGCCTGCTGGGTAGATTTCAGAAATCAGAGATGATAGATGTCAAAGGAAAATATATCACTATCAAAGATATAGACTCCTTAGTTGAACTCGCAGGCGTCGCCCGTATCGGACGCTGATCCCAAAAACGCCCGGCTTGCCCGGGCGCTTTTGCCTTTGCTGATCTGAAACAAGGAAATTTGGTGAAACCCTGCCACGATTAGAGTGGCAGACATGCCGATTAGGAGAAGAGTATGAGTGACTATAAGAGCATCCTCGTGGCGATCGATCCCAACCACGATGCACAACCGGCCATCGAGCGCGCCGCCCACCTGGCGAAGAAGTGCCACGGCGGCCTGACCATGACGCTCAGTATCTTCGATTTTTCTTACGAAATGACTTCCATGCTCTCCGCCGAAGACCGGGAAAGCCTACGCAACAGCCTGGTAAAACAGAGACAGGAGTGGCTCGAGCAACTGGCAGCCCCCATCCGCCAACAAGGCCTGACGGTGGACTGCAGCGTAAGCTGGCATAACCGCCCGTTTGAAAGCATTATCGAACAAGCCTTGAAGGTCGAAGCCGATCTCATCGTCAAAAGCACTCATCTACACGATAAGCTCAAGTCCGTGATCTTCACCCCGACGGATTGGCACCTGTTGCGTAAGTCCCCCATTCCGGTATTGCTGGTTAAAGAACACGACTGGCCACAGGATGGCACCATCCTGGTTGCCGTGAATGTTGCGGCCGAAGATGAAGCCCACCTTCAACTCAACCGGAAGATCATCGAGAAAGCCAAAGCTCTGGCAACTCTGATAGACGCCAAAGTCCACCTGGTCAATGGCTATCCTGGCACCCCGGTGAACATCGCCATCGAACTCCCCGATTTTGATGCCCACGCCTATAACCGCTCCCTGAAAGAACACCATGAAAAACGCTTGGTGGAACTGGCTGCTGAGTTCAATTTGCCAACGTCGCAATGTCATGTGCTCGAAGGTTTACCGGAAGATGTGATCCCGGAGCTGGCTAAAGAACTGGATGCTGAACTGGTGGTGATTGGCACTATCGGCCGTACCGGTCTGTCGGCGGCCTTGATCGGCAACACCGCCGAACACATCATCGATCAACTCCAATGCGATCTGCTGGCAGACAAACCGGACGAGTTCGAATCCCCCATCAAGGTATAGCCGTCCCTATCGACTGCTCAGGCCCGCCAAGTGCGGGCCTATTTCGTCGTCACCTCCTCAGCAATCCAAACCACCTGCGACGACACATAACCCGCATTTTTGGACCCTGGCCTTTACCCTAAGATAGCTTACTGGAATAATGCCGCCCCTGATCCAAATCTGTCGTTGAGGACCCCTTGGTGGAAGAGCTGAGCCAAAAGCAAAAAACACGCCTGAACAAACTGCAAAAACGCCTGCGCCGCGAAATGGGCAGTGCCATCGAAGACTATAAAATGATCGAAGATGGTGACGTAGTCATGGTGTGCCTGTCCGGCGGTAAAGACAGTTACACCATGCTGGATATCCTGATGAACCTGCAGCATCGTGCTCCGGTAGACTTCAAGCTGGTCGCGGTGAACCTGGATCAAAAACAACCAGGATTCCCCGAGGATATCCTCCCCGAGTACCTCAAGTCTCTCGGTGTGACCTACCATATTTTGGAGAAGGACACCTACTCCGTGGTCAAAGAGAAGATCCCGGAGGGCAAAACCACCTGCTCCCTATGCTCTCGCCTGCGCCGTGGCACCCTGTATGGTTTTGCCCAAAAGATTGGCGCCACCAAGATCGCTCTGGGCCACCATAGAGACGATATCATCGAAACGATGTTTTTGAACATGTTCTACGGTGGCAAGATGAAGGCGATGCCACCCAAGCTGCTCTCCGATGATGGCGCCAACCTGGTGATCCGCCCAATGGCTTACTCTCGGGAAAAGGACATCGCCGAGTACGCCGAGTTGAAAGCCTTTCCCATTATTCCCTGTAACCTGTGCGGCTCTCAGGAAAACCTTAAGCGTAAAGCGGTTAAGCAGATGCTGGTCGATTGGGATAAGCAACACCCAGGCCGGATCGAAACCATCTTTACCGCCATGCAGAACGTGGCGCCATCCCAGATGGTTGACCGGGAGCAATTCGACTTTGTCAGCCTTAAGCGCGACCCCAATGCCAAATTCGAAGGCTCGGTAGCTGAAGCGGACCTACCAGCGTTCGACTTCCTCGATGCCGGCAACTCCGGTCACCTGGACCTAGACAAAAAACTGGATAAAAAACCCGATAACGCCCTGGACGTTGTCAACATCTTCGAGCCCTAAAAACCAATTTGGGGTCAGAGTAAAAACTCCTAGAGAGTTTTTACTCTGACCCCAAACTCGGGGGCTCTAGCGTGCGATGTAGGGGCCAATCCAACGTGGGGGCCGATCGAACTCCAAGCTTTCCAGCTCATTGAGCACACCGTCATCCAGGGTAAGACGCAATTGTTGATCCGGTGAGAGGCTAATACCGGAGACCTTGGTGGCTTCATCCAGCTGGATCACGACGCCTGTGACATCGGGCTGAAGAAAACGGAAGGGGAAGCCGGCAAATCGCTTGATGACCCCATCGAACTGTTCAACCAGTTCGCTCAGTGTCTCTGGACTTAATTGGTGCTGCAGGGGATCAGAAAACCGTAACTGCATGGCAAAGTCACACTGACGTTCATCAACCACCCTCAGCTCTACCACGGCCTTATCACTCTTGAGAGCGGCGTCAAACGGCAACAGCAGTTCCTGCCTGGCATTCACTCCTACGGGCAACACCTGGTCCTTATGACGCAATGAAGCTTGCTCTATGACACAGGGCTCCGCTCGAGTTCGGTGATTAAGATAGAAGGCGATAGAAACCAGAGGAAAGTCGCTCTTGTTGACCACTTTCATGCGGTCATAGAAACCCGCGTAATCCAACATCAAGGCTTGCGCCGGCAAGGCCAGAAACAGTCCGGTAAGAAAGGCGACGACCAGAGGGCCCGGTCGCCGAAGAAGTCCTTTTCGCATGGTGATCCTTATCTGAGTATTTTCGCTATACGACTTGGTCAAAGGTAAGCTTGATTGTTATCCAGCATCATAAGCAGCTCGGCTACGTATTCCTCTTTGCGCTCTGAGTATCGGATCAGGCTTGGGATCAGATCTTCGGCAGTCACAGGCTGTTCTGCCTCCCTCAACCAACGCCGAACCGTTCGCAACTCCGCATAGGCCGCATTGGTGTTGAGATTCTTCAGGTAGGATGCCACAGAGCTGCGGGCGTTTTCGAACTTTGCAACCTCGTGGTTTAGGCCACTGCTTCGTGCATTGGGGATCAAGCCGCAGCCTTTGCTGAAACACCATTGACCGAAGTAATTGTTCCCCTCAATGGCAAATCTGGATACACCCCAACCGGACTCATTGGCAGCCTGAACAAGGACCATGGCTTCTGGGACCTCATCGATCCGCTCAAGCAGGTCGCTCAAGGTCTGGTTCGATACACTGCGAAGCTCCATCCGATACTCCTGGGCCAGGCTAGACAGATAATTGAGCTCGGTCTGGTCCAGGGGTTTCTCGAGATACAACAAGGTCAGCATCGCCTCGACCCACTCTCTCTGCTCTCGGATCTTATCGTTCTCCTCCTGCACCAGCGGACGCAAAAAATCAAAAAACGCTTGTTTCTTCTCCCCCACATCGAGGATCGCCGCAAAATCCGGTGCCTGGTGGATGAGTGGATTCTTCTGCAGCGGCAAGGGCTGAGCGTCGGGCTCGGGCGGCACCACTTGGGTCTGGATCAGGATCACCATGGTGGCAACCGTCGCTAAACCCAGAGTAAAACGTCCTACGCGTCCTGTCTTCATATCAGCTCAGGCCTCAAAACTGCCGGAACCGTTGCCCGGCTCTGTCTTGGCCGGCTCTGTCTTGGCCGGCTCATCTTTACTCCGAGTCGACTCGGTTATCGGACTCAGCTCCGGGAACAACACCCGAAACAGGACGCCCTTACCATAGAAGTAAAATGGCACGGTAAGCACCAGCCCAACAAACATCGCCATCGTGGAGATCAGCAGCAGAGTGCCCATGACGATATAGAAGGGAACGACCAGCAGCAGATTTTTATGCACCACCTTGGCGGAGGCTAGCATCGCCTTGATGGGGGATCCCCGATGAAACAGGTAATAGAGATTCGCCTGGCTGAGTACGGCCATCAGGTAAAGACCTGGCAAGACAAACATATAAGTCCCTAAGCTGGTCAGCACCTCGGTGAGCAAGGCGATCACGACCAGGGGAAACGCCAGAGACCAGGCGTTGAAAACCATGGCCATGGTGGCATGCTGTCCCGTCGCTCGGCGCCAGCCCAGATAAGCCAGCCCCGCTCCAAACGGAGCCCACACGGCGAGAGAGAGCATCTGTAGTGGCAAGGTCTGGTTCATCAAGTCGGCCAGTGCCTCTGCATCATCCATCTCCACAGGCATTGCCACACCCAGTAGATCCAGGCCAACAAAGACCAGAGTCATCATGATGACAAACACCAGTACGGCAGCGCCCAATACGGGCTGGAGTCCCTGTCGCGTCAGTTGCCAGGACTCTTTAAGAATGGATACCAGATCGGTGTTCTGCATGAACTTTGTACTACCTATCGAAAACTGTGCAAAGGCGCATTATAGCGTGACCGCAAGCAATGGAAAAACGCTGTGTCACAGCAAAGGGTTAGCAGTCGTAAACCGGTCAAAAAAGCCACCGTTTCGGTTCATCTATCGCTAAACTTGATTCACGAAAAGCCATCCGATTACCGGGGGCGCCAAAGACGTTAACCTTGAGCCAACTCAGAAGGACCTAAATCTCCTCGCCGACAGAAAGAAAACACTTTGTCCGGCAGCAGATTATCAGTACCATCCGCTTCCAATTTCAGTTGTTTTATATAGAGGCGGCCGCCAGGTCGCATGATAGGGCCAATGACAACAGATCCTAAGCCGGCGGTGATCCGCCTCGATGCCGTGGACAAGGCATTTGATAATAAGACCATTCTGTCTCAGTTCAATCTTACTATCTATGATGGTGAATTTGTGACTCTACTGGGCCCGTCAGGCTGCGGGAAAACCACTGTATTAAGGATCATTGCTGGCCTGGAGTCCCTGGATAACGGCAGCATCATACTGGGGCAGCAGGAGATCACTCGAGTCCCGGCAGAGCAGCGCAACATCAACACTGTGTTCCAAAGTTATGCCCTGTTCCCTCATATGACGGTGTACGACAACATCGCTTTCGGCTTGCGCACACAAAAGTTGCCAGAGTCCGAAATTGGAATAAGGATCAACGAGATCCTGGCTATGGTACAACTGGCCGGATATGAGCAGCGTAAACCTGCCGAGCTCTCTGGTGGCCAACAACAACGGGTGGCCATCGCCCGGGCCGTGGTGAACAAGCCCAAGGTTCTACTGCTGGATGAAAGCCTCAGTGCCCTGGATTACAAGCTGCGCAAGCAGATGCAGAACGAACTCAAACGGCTCCAGCGTCAGCTGGGGATCACCTTTATCTTCGTGACCCATGATCAGGAAGAGGCCCTCTCCATGTCCGATCGCATCGTGGTCATGAACGAAGGCAAGATCCAGCAGCAGGGGACGCCTCGGGAGATCTACGAAACCCCAGCTAACCTGTTTGTCGCCCGTTTCATCGGCGAGTCCAATATTTTCGAGGCCCGCATCGAGGCAAAAATCTCCGAACGTGCCTATCGAGCCCAGATCGAAGGAACCAGTTTCACCATCCATAGCGATTTAACCCTGATGGATGGAGATAGTGTTCATGTCCTGATGCGTCCGGAAGATCTGCGCCTGACCGAACTGGGCAACGGCAAAAATGGCGAACCGGAAGGACTCATTGGCACCGTACTGGAGCGTAACTACAAGGGGATGACCCTGGATTCCACCATCGAACTCGATAGTGGCAAACAGCTGCAGATCTCTGAGTTTTTCGATGAAGACGATCCCGATTTTGACCACAGCCTGGGCCAGCGTGTCGCCATCACCTGGGTCCCTAGCTGGGAAGTGGTTCTTCCCCACGAACCCACGTCCCATGAGTAACGCTCGATGAGAAGTTTTTCCCTTAGCAAAGATAGCTTTAAGTGGTTAAGCATCGGCCTGCTCACCACCTGGCTGGTGATCTTTGTCCTGTTTCCCAACCTGATGGTCGTTGCGGTTTCTTTGATGACCCCCGATCTGCGTGAGCTGATACGACCCGAGCTGAGCTTCGACGGGTACCTGCGCCTGCTCGATCCCCTGTATGCCGATGTGCTGCTGCACTCCCTCTACCTGGCCGGGATCGCCACGCTGCTGTGCCTGGTGTTTGGATATCCGGCGGCCTGGATCATCGCCCATACCAGCAAGCGGATGCAGGCCTTCCTGCTGTTTCTGATCATCGTCCCCTTCTGGACCAACTCCTTGATCCGGACCTATGCCATGAAGGTGATCCTGGGCAACCGGGGGATTGTGAACAAGTTTCTACTGGAACTGGGGGTGATCGACAGCCCCATTCGTATGCTCTATACGGAAACCGCCGTGATCCTGGCCCTGGTCTATATCCTCCTGCCCTTTATGATCCTGCCACTTTACTCAAGCATCGAGAAACTGCCTCACAGCTACCTGGAGGCGGCACGGGATCTGGGCAGCAGCAAGCTGCGTACCTTCCGCACCATTGTCTGGCCCCTCACCCTGCCGGGCGTGATCTCCGGCTGCCTGCTGGTGTTCCTGCCCGCCCTCGGCATGTTCTACATCGCCGATCTCCTTGGCGGTGCCGGCAACCTGTTGATCGGCAATATCATCCGGGACCAGATCCTGGTGGCACGAAACTGGCCGTTCGGTGCCGCCCTGTCGGTTACCCTGATCGCCATGATGGCGCTGTTGCTGTGGGCCTACCAGAGGGCCATTAAGGCGATGCAGGGAGGAAAAGCCTGATGAATCAACCCCTTTCCAAACCCCTGCTGCGCGTGGGCAAATGGGCCTTTATGGCCGGGCTGTTTTTCTACCTCTATTTGCCCATCGTTGTGCTGGTGGCCAACTCTTTTAACAGCACCAAAAGCGGGATCCGCTGGGGTGGCTTTACCACCAAATGGTATGACGCCATGTGGGCCAACTCCGGCCTGATGCAGGCGGCAATCCACTCCCTGACTATCGCCACCCTGGCGGCCACCATCGCGACCGTGATCGGCACCCTCGCCGCCGTCGCCCTCTACCGCTACCGCTTCCGTGGCAAGGTGGCGCTCAACGGCATGCTGTTTGTCGTGATGACCTCCCCGGACATCGTCATGGCCGTCTCGTTGCTCGCCCTCTTTGTGGCGGTGGGCGCCACCCTCGGCTTTTGGTCCCTACTCGCCGCCCACATCACGTTCTGCCTGCCCTTCGTGGTGGTCAGTGTGTACGCCCGCCTGTCCGGCTTTGACCGTGCCGTACTGGAAGCGGCCCGAGATCTGGGTGCCAGCGAGTTTCGTATCTTCCGCCAAATCATCCTGCCCATGGCGTTTCCAGCCGTCGCGGCAGGCTGGCTGCTCAGCTTCACCCTGAGCCTGGATGACGTGATCATCAGCTCCTTTGTCACAGGTCCGGGCTATGAGGTCCTGCCGATCAAGGTGTTCTCCATGGTCAAGGTGGGTGTTTCGCCAGCGGTAAACGCCCTGGCCACTCTGATGCTGCTACTCTCCTTGGTATTCGTGGCGATCTCTCAGTTCCTTTTGAAGCAAAAACACAGCGCCTGAGTCCCTGTCCGGCGTGATGAATCAACAAATAGGGTAATAAAATGAACAAGGTAAAACGTTTTCTTTTGGCTAGCATGTTGACCGCCGTCAGCACCGCGAGCCTGGCCAACAACGATGTGGTCTACTTCTACAACTGGTCCGAATACATTCCGGAAGGCCTGATGCAGGAGTTTGAGGAGGAGACGGGGATCAAGGTGATCTACACCACCTACGACTCCAACGAGGCCATGTACGCCAAGCTAAAGCTTACCGGCAGCGAAGGTTACGATATCGTCGTGCCCAGCACCTACTACATCGCCAAGATGGCCGAAGAGGGGATGCTGCGTCCGCTGGACAACACCCAGCTGAGCAACCTCAAACACCTGGATCCGGCCCTGATGGACAAGGAGTACGACCCAGGCAACCGCTATTCCCTGCCCTACATCTGGGGTGCCACCGGGATCGGGATCAATACCGATGAGGTCGACCCGACTGAGATCACCGGCTGGGCGGATCTCTGGGATGAGCAGTGGCGGGGCGAGCTGATGCTGATGAACGATCCCCGCGAAGTGTTCCATATGGCCCTTAAGATCCTGGGATACTCCACCAACAGCCGGGATCCTAACGAGATTGAAGAGGCCTACGAACTGCTGACCAAGCTGATGCCCAACGCCCTGACCTTCAACTCCGATAACCCGGGAGCGCCCTTCTCTGCCGGGGACACCGTATTGGGAATGATCTGGAACGGTTCGGCATTTGAAGCGCAAAAAGAAGATCCCGCCATCAGCATGATCTACCCCAAAGAGGGCGCCATCTTCTGGATGGACAACCTGGCGATCCCCGCCGGTGCCAAGAACATCGAAGCCGCCCATAAGCTGATCGACTTCCTGCTGCGTCCAGAGGTGGCTGCCAAGGTGTGTGAAGAGATCGGTTACCCTACGCCCAATAAAAGCGCCAAGGCGCTGCTGGACCCAGAGTTTGCCCTGAACCCCATGGTGTTCCCACCAGCAGAGGTGATCGAAGCTGGCGAGTTCCAATCCGACGTAGGCGAAGCCGTCGAGCTGTACGACCGCTACTGGCAACGACTGCGTACCGGACGCTAAACCAAGATCTTGCATTGAAAAGGGCTGTCCTCGGACAGCCCTTTTTGTTTGTCCAGGCCGTACCACCACAGGGGTTCAAGGCCCCCGTTCGGATCGCACGGGGAGCTTGTTCGATTTGCGCCACGGCAAAACACAAAAAGCCCGCACTGAGTGCGGGCTTTTTGTCAAGAATATGGAGGCGCGTCCCGGAGTCGAACCGAGGTCCACGGATTTGCAATCCGCTGCATAGCCACTCTGCCAACGCGCCAAACTGTCTGTCTTTCGATGGTCCCGAAGCCTTGTTGGCCTGCCCCGAAAGCGGGAGCAATTAAACCAGAAGAGAGCGAACTTGGCAAGCTCCCTTCGGCCCCCAATAGAGTAATAATTTGAACAACCTCAAAGATTTAATGCTATTTTACTTGGGTTCGATGAAACATTGCACATGGAGATACGATGGAGCTAAGCAATACCTCCTACAAGGCGGTGGTCTTTGGCGGTGGTCATGGCCTGTCACGCACACTACGCGCATTAGCGCCCATGGGGGATCGCCTGACCGCAGTCGTCGCGACCACGGACAACGGCGGCTCCACGGGGCGACTGAAACAGGAGTATGGGGGGATCGCCTGGGGCGATCTGCGCCACTGCCTGGAGCACCTGGCAGGGGACGACTCCGTTGGCCGCTTGCTGCTAAGCCATCGCTTCAGTGGCAGCGGTCCTCTGGCCGGCCACAGCCTGGGAAACCTGATGCTACTGGGGCTCAATGAACTGTGCGTGCAACCCGAAGACGCCATTGAGGTACTCTGCGGCCTATTGGGTGTGGAGACCTGTGTCTTACCCATGACCAGCCAGGAAACCGAACTGGGGGCAAGACTCGCCGATGGCAGTGAGGTGTTGGGAGAGGTACAGATCGATGCCCTGCCCCAGCCACCCAAAGAGCTGTTCCTCACGCCTCAGGTCTCCCCGCCCCCCGAGCTAACCCAAAAGATCCTGGATGCCGACTGGCTATTGCTGGGGCCGGGCAGCGTGATGACCAGCATCATGCCGCCCCTGCTGGTGCCCGAGATCCGCCAGGCGATCCGCGACAGTCCGGCGCATCTGGCCCTGATCAGCAACCTGCATGCCGAAGCTGGCGCCTTGAATCAGCAGCCCCACCAGGCGATCCATCGATGGCTGGCCCAGTCGCTGGGCAGGGAGCCCGATCTGATCTTATGCCATGGGGAGCGTCACCAAGAGGGGCGGCATCACTACCACCCCCTGTGCCAGGAGGGCCAGCGCACCCATGACAGCCAGTTGCTGCGCCAGGTGTTGCTGCACCTCTTTATGAATTGGCGCTGAACTCCCGGCGGTACGCAGCGACCGTCTGCTTGGCCAGATCAAGCACCTTCTGGCGAAATGGCTCCGGCGAGCCCGGGCTTTGCCCCCGGGCTCGCGCTTCCAGCTCGGCGCAGGCATCCCCCAGCGCCGCCGCGCCAAACGTTACGGCCGAGCCTTTGATCTTATGGGCCAGGTTGGCCAGTTCGCCAGAGCGCGCATCGGCCAGCTCTGCATGACTCAACTCAAGCTCCTCCAAAAACACCTGCACCAGCATAGGCACCAGATCGTCGCCCGCATCCCTGCTTAGCTGGCTGATCTTGTCAAAATCGATGATCCTCTCCATGCCCCTTCCCGTTTGGTCCCAAAATTGCACCTCTCAAGCCTAGCAACTTCATCGGCACAGGGCAGTAGAGTTTACTCCACTGCCCGTTTCACAACTTCCGTTGCATGGTTTGAAAGGAGCCCATATGCCAGACACTCCAGTTACTCTGCTGTTTGTGGACGCACGCAGTATCGGTGGGATCGAAAGCCATCTGATCCAACTCCATCGCCACCTGACACAGTTGGACCATGGTGTAGAGCTTTGGCTATGGCGTCACTACCCCAATTCGCCTTTCGTTGCGCAACTCAAACTGCAAGGGATCCCCTTCGTCTCTCTGGAGGGCAGCCTATTGCGCCTCTATCGGCGGCTCAAGAGCGGCCACGGCACCGTCCTTCACACTCATGGCTACAAGGCCGGGATCATCGGTCGCCTTATGGCCAAGGCCCTGAAGATCCCATGCTGCTCAACCCATCACGCTGGAGAATCCGGCAGCGGATCTCTGGCACTTTACCAGTGGCTCGATAGACTCACTGCCCCCTTGGGCACCAATTTTGCGGTCTCAAAAGCGATCGCCTCCCGCCTAGCCTGCCCGGCTCAAGTGTTGGATAACTTCGTAACCCTGCCTCCCAGGCCTGCCATCGAGGATCACGCCACGGCCTTGCGCATCGGGTTTGTCGGACGCTACTGCCAGGTAAAGGGATTTGATCGCTTCATCACCCTGGCAAGCCAGTTTGAACAGGCAACCCGCTTTGAGTGGCACAGCTTTGGCGAGGGTCCCGTGGCGGCCACTTCGCCGGTTAGGGATCATGGCCGTCAACTGGAAATGAGCCGCTTCTGGCCCGCGCTGGATCTGCTGCTGATCCCTTCAAGAGCAGAGGGCTTGCCCCTGGCGGCATTGGAAGCCATGGCCTGGGGGATCCCGGTGATGGCGTTTGAGGTTGGCGATCTCAACCGCCTGATCAAGCCCGGAACCGGCTACCTGCTGCCTGACGGCGATCTGTCGGCCATGGCGCAGGCTCTATGGGTCTTTGCCGCACTCAGGCCGTTACAGCGCCGGGCTATGGGCCTGGCAGCGCGCAGGGAGATCCAGCAAGGCTGGACCGCCGAACAGACCTGTGGCCCGCTGTTGTCATTCTACGCAGCGCCCTTCGGCTCACAATGATGCGCTCAGCTCGCGCAGATCGAACAGGGTCGAGATCACTGGAGTACAGTGATCGGCGCTGTTTAGATCCCCTGCGGACGCCGATGCCATCGCGCCCTCCATCAGGACACAGACGGCATTGAGCAAAGCGGAGTTGGTTTGATGGGGCCCGAGGTTAGCCTGGATCAACTCACGAACCTGTCGCTTATGAGCCTGGCAAAACTGCGCTGCGGCTCCTCCGGCGACCGCAGTCTGGAGAAAATAGCATCCGAAAAATGGTCCTAACGGCGTCACTGGCTGGCGAAACCAGGTGCTCAAGCCGTCGAACAAAGCAAGCATGGCGGGCTTACCCGCCTGAGCCGGTTGCAACAGCCCCTCAAGCCAGGTGAGCATCCGATGATGCTGGAGCGCCAGAGTTTCCATCACCAGATCCTCTTTGCCGGGGAAATGGTGATAGAGGGTTTTCTTGGCGATGCCGCTGACCTGCAGGACTTCATTGATCCCGACGGAAGCGGCGCCCCGCCGATAGAAGAGTGACAGCGCGGTTTCCGTCAGTTGCTTTTTTTTATCTCGCATTCCATGCCTCCCTGGTCCACCCCAAGCTTGCCACGAGTAGACAGACCTGTCTACCCCGAAAGAGACAAGGCTGTCTACCTGTTGGCAGACCGGCTCAGCCAAGGGGAAGGGGCAAGAGGCCGATGACAGGGTTCACCCCACAAATAGCCAAACGCGCACCGGGCACTCATTGCCAGGATTGCAACTTACGGTAGATGGTGGAAGGACTGACATCCAGCAAGCTGGCCGCCTTGGTAATGTTGCCGCCACAGCGCTCGATGGCACTCTCTATCCAGTTACGCTCCATCTGTGCCAGGGACATCGAATCCTGATCGGATGGTGCAACGTCCAGGGATTGTGGTGGTGCCTCATGGCTGTCGGACTGGCTGGCCATAACAGCTTTGGCTTCAAATTGGGGCTCTGGATCCATCGTGGGGCCGGGAGCCGGTCGGCGGGCCGGCAGCCTTGGCAGCTGCTCCTTGGCGATCTTACCCCCGGGATGCATCACGCTGATCTGTCGCACCACGTTCTGAAGCTGGCGAACATTGCCCGGCCAGGGGTATTGCTTTAACATCCGCTCCGCTTCCGCACTAAAACCGGAAAAGGCCTTGCCCTCTTCCCGACCAAACTGCTTGAGGAAGCGCCTGGCCAGCAGCAAGATGTCATCGCCACGATGACGCAGAGGGGGCAGACTCACGGGGATCACATGCAGCCGATAGTAGAGATCTTCGCGGAAATTCCCCATCTCCACTTCATCCCAGGGGTCCCGGTTGGTGGCACAGACAATGCGGACGTCCACCGCCTCCTCCTGATCACTGCCCACCGGACTGACTATCCCGGTTTGCAAGAATCTGAGCAGCTTGGTTTGCAGCTCCAGAGGCATCTCGCAGATCTCATCGAGAAACAGGGTGCCGGTATTGGCGCTGCGCACCGCGCCCAGCCGCTCCTTATTTGCCCCGGTAAAGGCGCCCTTTAAGTGACCAAAGAGCTCACTTTCAAACAGATCTTTTGGAATCGCAGCACAGTTGACCGCCACAAAGGGACCTTCTGCCCGATCCGACAGGGTATGCAGAGCCTCGGCAGCCAGCTCCTTACCCGTACCACTTTCCCCCACAACAAAGACCGACGCCTGACTGGAAGCGGCTTGCTCCAGGGTGTGATAGACCCCCTGCATGATTGGGCTGGAGCCGATAAAGCGCCCTATCCCCTCCTTGCCTTTACCACGCTGGAACGCCTTGAGCTCGCTACGCAAGGCATAAAAACTTTGGGCATTGCGCACCGTGGTCAACAGCCGCTCTCGATCCACCGGCTTGATCAGGAAGTCATAAGCGCCAAGGCGCATCGCCTCGACCGCCACTTCGACCGAACCGTCTCCGGTGATCACCACCACAGGCACCGTCAGTCCCTGATCGTGGATCTGCCTCAGCACCTGGCCACCGGAATCGTCGGGCAGGTTGAGATCCAGCAGGATCAAGGAGGGAATACTTTGGCTCAGACGATGCAGCGCTTCATCGACCCGAGTGACATGGATGAGTCTGACGTCCAGTGCCTGCAGATAGGTTTTAAACAAGGCGCCAACTGAGGCGCTGTCTTCCACTAATAGTATCTCTCTCACTGGGTGAATCACTCCATCCGATGGCGATACATTCACTCTAAACCAAAAATGGCTTTTCCGTTAGCCTAGAGTTGCTTAGCTCAACAAGGCGCCGTTCCAGAAACGGCTTGATGCCAAGCGCTTCGCCAACCATTTGGGCAGATAGGGGGCCAGCAGCGCGGCCATCGAGGGCACCGAACTGTCATCCACCACCAGGCCCGCCAACCGCGCCCCTGAGCTCGCTAACAAAGCACAGGCCTGTTGCAGCTGGCTCTGGGTATCCTTACCCGCCTGGATCACCAGGATGCACTGTTCGCAGCTGGCGGCGATCTGCTCGGGTCGTCCTTGAGTACTTGGGGAGAACATCGGCTCGGTGAGCACCAGGATCCGCTCATAGGCCTGTTGCCAACGCAGCAGCGCCTCTCCCAGCGCTGCGGCATCATGGCCCGCCTGCTCCAAGCAGGAGCCGGATAAAAGATCATAGTTGGACGCCGACTCGATGCACAGATGGCTGGAGATCTCACTGAGACACCAGTCGGCACCGCCGGGCTCTTGCCACAGCTCAACCAGCAGGGAGTCATCGCCCTGACGGGCCAACTGCATGCTTGTGCCCTGGCCCAGAGGCCTCAGATTGGCAAAATCCGTCAAGGGCACAATGGCCACCGAACGCCCCTGGCCAGCGGCCACGCTTCTTGCCAGAGGTTTAAGTGGCAAAGTCCGCTGCTGAGTCATAGTGCCGCTCCCAAAACCGCAAGGGTCAAGATACTCAATGTGTCCCGCACGCCATCCATAAACTGACTCCAGCTCGACTGGGATTGATCCGGGACATACACTGTGTCTCCTGGGCGCAGTACAGGGACCCGGTCATAACTGGGATCGGTGACAAAGGCCTGGAGATCAAACACCCGAGCCTTGGGCTCACAGCAGGAGTGCTGTACCACGATGATCTTCTCTATCAGGGCGCTCTCCTTGGGCCCGCCAGCCTCCGCCAGCAGATCCAGTACCGTCATACTGTCGTCGAACTCATAGCGGCCCGGCTTGTACACCGAGCCCATCAGTCGCACCACCTGTTGGGGCGAACGCTCAAGCCAGGCGCGATCCCGGGCCGGAATGTAGATACTGTCACCGGGCTGAACCTTGGGCAGCATCGACTCATCGCCACTTTCGAAGTAGAGCGCCAGGTTCACCGTCTGGCTCATCGCCTGGGGCTGGTTTCTGTGGTTGATACGGATCGCAGAGAGATCCGCATTGGCCGTTGGACCATCGGCGGCGGACAGAATGTCGAGGAACCCCAGGTGCTGGGTGAAGGCATAGCGTCCCGGTGCGCCGACCTGACCAAACACATAGATGGAGCTTTCGGGATCCTGACGCACCCAAGAGGATTTGTTGTCGCTCGGATCCCAGGGCAGCTCATTGATCACCACGGTGTCACCGGCTGATAGCCGGGGCAGTGCGCCAAACTCGCCGCCCTGCTCGATAAACTGGTCAAGATCAAACAGGCTCTTGCCGCCACGCTCATCTTCATGAAGGATCTCGATGCGGGAGAGATCCGCCTGCTGCTCCGGCCCACCGGCATGGGCAAGCAGATCGAGAAAGCTCATGGCATCATCCCATTCATACCGCCCCGGAGACTTGACGGAACCGATGATCTTTACGGCGCGGCTGGAGGGGATCTTGAGCCAGGATTTTTCGTTGAGATCCGTCTTCTCCGGTACCAGTACCACGTCCCCCGGCGCCATGGGCGGCAGACTTGCCCCCGAGGTTTCGGTGTAGGCCTGAAGATCAAACTGCTCCACCGCGCCATCGGCTCGGATCAAGCGGATTTGACGGGTTTCGGCAAACCGGGTGGGCCCGCCGGCATTGGCCAGGATATCGATAAAGGAGACGTTGTCACTGGCCTCGTAGGCGCCGGGTTTTTGCACTTCCCCCATGATGTACAGGGTGTTACTGCCCTTGGACACAACGTCAATCTGGATCGGCACATAGATCAGGGAGCCGGGACCGATCCCCGGCAGGGTCGACTCATCGCCCGAGTCCAGGTAGGCCTTGAGATCAAACATCACGGGCCGATCACCGGTGATCACCCGGATCCGGGTGACGTCGCCGTAACGGGTCACCCCTTCCGCCCGCATCAGGGCATCCACCAGGGTCATCCCGGGTTTGAAACTGAAGGTTCCCGGCTGGCGCACCTCGCCAAACAGGGTCAGGGCCTGGCTTCGATCGGCGGCATCACCGGCCTCACTCAGGGTCTGGGCATCGAAGTCGATCTGCACATTGCCCAGCAAGGGCGAGACAGGTACAAAGATCACATCGCCACTTTGCAGCGGGGGGATCAATCCTGGCTCACCCCGATCCAGGTAAGCCTTGTAATCAAACTCCTGGACCTGGCCATCGCGCCGAAGCTGCAAGCGATCCAGCTGGGCGCCGGCGACCAGTCCACCGGCCCGGTTGATGGCCGTCTGGACGTTGGCATCCTCAGGCAGGCGCTTCTCACCGGGATCTTTGACATAGCCCAGCACAGAGATCAGCAGTTGACGCTCCAGCAGACGAAGTTCGAAATCACTCAAGTCCCGATACACCATGGACAGCGCCAGGGTCAGCGCCTGACGGGCCTGGTCGAGGTTTTTGCCCGCCAGCAGCACAGGACCCACTTCCGGCAGGTAGATGCGTCCGGTCTGATCCAGCACAAAGGGCTTATCCAGCGCGGCTTCACCGGGTAACGACAGGGCCAGGGTGTCTCCAGGCTGCAACTGGATTTCCGGATCGTTGGCCCAGAGCGGGCAACTGATCAGGCATAAGAGCAGCAGCAGGGATCTCATGGCTGGCTCCGATGGCGATCAGGCCAGTGTTTCAGGACCAGGCTGGGTTGCCCGGAGCTTGTCATCGCCTGGCCACCCTGGCCCAGGCGGATCTCCACCCGACGGTTGCGCAGTTTGCCGGTGGCATTGTGCTCGGTTGCCAGCAACCCGCTCTCCCCCAGAGCGATGGGTCGAAGCTGATTGGCGGCGACGCCATAGGCAAGCAGTTGACGTTTGACGGCCTCGGCACGGCGGCCGGACAGGGCCAGGTTATCGTCATAACTGCCGTCGCTGTCGGTATGACCCAGGATATAGGCTACCAGGTTGGGATCCCGTTTAAGTTCCTCAGCCAAGAGTGCCAGTTGACGCTCAAATTCCGGCAGCAGCTGGGCTTCATTCACTGCAAACTGGTTGTTGCACAGCATGATCTCAAAGGCCTCTTGCCAAGCGCCCTGATCCGGCCCAGGCAACCCGGCGCCTTGCTGGACAGGGTCTATCGCCATACCGCCGGCTAAGGCCGCAGTGGCACACTGGGTCTGGCGGCGAAGCTGATCCAGCCGGACGGAGAGACGAAACAGTTCGTCCTCCAGCAACATCAGGGTCTCCTCCGCATCCGCATAGAGGGCGCCACTTAACTCGCGGCGCAGCCGTGACATGCGTAACTCCGCCTGAGTCAGCCGTCCCGGCGTACAGTGATAGGCCCCTCGCAGTTTCAACAGATCCAGTTGCAGCTGAGCGTGGGAGAGTCGCTCCTGCTGGCGGCGCTGCTCATAGAGGTGGGCCGGGCTGGCAACATAGGGATCCCAAAAGGATGCGGCATCTCCATAGCCCCCCCGGCCCTCATCCGGCCACTGGCTGCAACCGGCCAGAACACTCCACCCCAGGCTCAGCAGCACGGTTCGATGCCCTGAACGTTTGGGTGTCATAACAGGATCTCCTGATCGAAATCCGACTGGAACGGGATCGCCCGGTCCACCTTGAGCAACTGCAGAATGCGCCGGGGTTGACCATGGACACCATGCAGGCTCAGTCCCCGATCTTGTGCACGGAGCCGTTTAAACAGATGGATAATGGCACCAACCCCGGAGGAGTCGATAAAGTCGACGTCGGACAGATCCAGCTGGACATGGCCCTCTTCCGGTAACAGGATGGCGTCCAGATCCGGACGGATCCGGGACACACTGTCGATATCAAACTGATTGGGCAGATGGATGGTATGCACGGTCATTTTGATGCTCCTCCGATAAAGCGGTACAGGAGCGATGCATTCCTTGTGCCAAAAAATAAAGCCCAGTTTTTCAGGGCTTTATTTATCTCTACCAGGGTGATTTGCGTTCTGCCATGCTTAATGCCCCCGCGCCGTCAGCACCACGGCCACGGTCTTTAGCGCGATCCAGCACTCCATCTTCAGATAGCTGCGCAGATCGGCCAAACTCGCCCCATAGGCATGGTCATAATAGAGCTTGGTCTTCACATCCTCCAGGCTGGTATCGCCGGGGTTGTGGATCTGGGCCAAGCCGGTCAAACCTGGCTGGACTTCGAAGGTACGCTCCTGATAGTAAGGGAGTTGGCGCTCCAGTTCGGCACAGATCGATGGGCGTTCGGGCCGGGGGCCAATCATCGACATCTCCCCCTTGAGCACGTTAAACAACTGAGGCAGTTCATCCAGGCGACTGGCACGCAAGCAGCGCCCGACCCGAGTGATCCTGGGATCCTTAGGATCGGTCCAGCCCGGCCGCGAAGGCCCATCATGCATGGTACGAAACTTCATCAAATAGAACAGACGGGTAAAACACCGACTACTGCGTCCGACCCGCATCTGCCGATAGATCACCGGCCCCGGCGAGTCCAGTTTGATCGCGAAGGCGATCAGCGGCCAAATGGGCAGGGTCAACACCAGCAGGCTCATGGCCAACAGCAGATCAAAAAGGCGCTTTACCCCACGCACCCAGTGGGGTTGAAAATCCCTTAGACCGCCTAACCAAAGGGGCCGCCAGCCAAGCAGATAGGCCAGCTGGCCCTGCAGGCTGTATTGCAGTCCCAGGCTGAACACCCGCCAGATCCTGGGTACCGGCAAACAGTGGGGGATCAGATAAAATCCCGCTTGCAACAGGAGCAAAGCAAGTCCCGGGGTTGATCCCACCAGCGCAGCCACCGCACTGAGGATCCCCATAACCAGGCAAGCCAGGGGCAGCATGGCGCGCATCCCCTTGCCCGCCAGCGCCACCAGGCGTTGAGCCCGGCTCATTCCGTCCCAGGCCCGGGCCAGATCGATCAACTGGGCCAGGTTCCCTGCGGCTATCCGGCGACGCTGGGGGGCAAACTCCGCCTGATCGGCCTGTTTGAGATCCTTCACCACCACCTCTTTAGCCATGCGACTGAGGAAGCCCAGCCCCATGGCCTGTACCATCAGGACAAAATCATCGTTGATACACCCAGGGGGCAAGGGTGCCAGCGCCTCTTTACGCAGTGCCAGCAAGGCTCCGGTCCCGCCCATCGCTGCGCCCAGCCGGCTCTCCCCCTGGCGGATCCGGTTCATCAGTCGCCAGTAAGCACCTTGGTCCACCACCTTGCCATGCTGGTAACTGGCTGTCACCGCCCCCACCTTGGGATCATTAAAGTGCCCGGCGATTGCGCTCAGGGCGTGGGGTGGCAGCCAGGCACTGCAGTCCGAGATCACCAGTACCGCGCCCTGCTGACGCCGGATCTGCTGATTCAGTCGATACGCCTTCCCCCGATTGCGCTGATGGGCGTAGATCTGCAGCCGGATCCCCCTTTGGGCCAGACGCCGGCGATAACCCGCCACTGTGCTTTTCCCGCCCTCATCATCACCATCGAAACAGATCACCAGGGCCACCTCACCCCGGTAGTCCTGGGCCAACAAGGCTTCCAGTTTCGCCGGCAGGAACTGGGACTCCCGGTAGACAGGGACCCAAACCGTGATCGCCGGGGTGTCATGCTCCCCAACCGAAGGCAACGCCCTGCGGCTCAAGATCACCATCAGCCCGGGGTAGAGGATCAGATGAGCCATCACCAGCAATGCGAGCAGGGCAAAAAACGACCAGAGGATCATCATACCGCCTCCATCAGGGCCCGATACTGGTGTGCCATGCGCAGCGCATTGCCGCGCTGGAAAATATAATCGCGGGGATCCCCCTGGCCCAACCGGCTGATCCCCAATGCCAAGGCATCCGCCAGGGCGTCGGCACAGCCAGCGCGGATCAACTCTCCCGTCCCGGGACAGACCGCTTCCTCGGTCGCCCCGACCCGGGTGGCCACAACCGGCACCCCGCTGGACTGGGCCTCCAGCAAGGTCATGGGAAAGCCCTCTTTGAGGCTGGGAAGGCAGAAGAGATCCAACGCCTGATAAAACAGCTCGATCTGATCGATCCGTCCGCACAGCACCACACGCTGGCTCAAGCCAGCCTCCTCGATCTGTTGCTGCAGGGCTTGCTGGAGGGGGCCGGCACCGGCAATCACCAGACCTGCCCGTGTGGGCAGTCGTTTCATCGCTTCGATCAACAGGGGCAAGCCCTTCTCCTCAACCAGGCGGGCCGCGCAGCCTATCCAGAGCGAGGGCAACACCGGCAGGCCCAGTTGTCGGCGAGCCAACACCTGGCTTCCGGGACGAAAGCGGCCCATATCGACCCCGTTATGGATCACTGCCGCCTGACCTCGAAGCAACAGAGGTGTCAGACGGTTGGCAACCAGTTGGGCATCGGCGATGGCAATGCACCGAGAGGCTCGTAAGGCCCATTGCGTCAGAAAACGTTGGCGGGGATCGTTAAGGTGCCACTCGTCGTGCTCAGTATGCAGGTGGCGCACTGCCAGACCCACGTTGGCGGCGCTGGCGTACAACAGCGGTCCGATATGATGGCTGTGAAGGACTTTGGCTTTCGTTTCTCGTAACAAGCGGCGCAACTGCCGTACGGTCGACCAGTGGATCCCAGGCGGCTTTTCCAGGCCGTGTACCTGAAAACCGTTTCGACGTAACAAAGGCCAGGCGTTCAGCAGGGCCTCGGTGCTTTGCTCCAGCGAGACGATATGGATCTCATAGTCCTGCCTAAGCTGGCGGCTCAGCTCCAGCACCAGAGTTTCAAGGCCCCCGGGTGCCAGGCGCTGCACCAGCTCGATCAGGACAGGTTTAGGCTGTGCTCCTTGTCGTGCATTCTGCATTGTGTGTTCCCCGCTACCAATGTTTGGCCCGAACCAGGATCGGGCTTTGCGTCAGTTCCACCATGGGCTCCCCCAGCATCAATACGGGGTTGAGCCACTCCAGTAACAGCACCAGGGAGAGTCCCATCCCCAGCCCCGCCAGCAGTCCAGCCAGTGCCGCCAGGTAGGACGGCGCGTTGCTGGAGCGATAGGGGCGTTTGGGTTGGTCGATCACCTTGGTTTTGTCATCCGCTTCGAACAGTCCGAGATCGGCGGTCACCCGGGCTTTTTCAAATCTCAGTTGGAGCTCGTCTAGCAGGCTGCGTTTCACGTCCACCGAACGGGACAAGCGCTTAAGATCCCGCTCCACCTCGGTACTCTTCGCCAGCTTGGCCATCAGCTCTGCGCGTTGTTGCTCCAGCATGCTCAGCTGGCCATCCAGAGCCGATAATCGACTGCGGGCCTGCTGTACGCCCTGCAGCTGTGAGAGCAGCAGGGGGGGCGCCTCGGAGTCGGGATCCAGCTCGATGGCACTGGCCATCTGCCACAACCCCTCCAGATCGGCCAGCTCCAACGACTGGGCTTCGCCGAGCAAACGCCTTTTTTCCGCCTGTAACCTTTTGAGTTGGCCAACCAGCGCCTTGATCTTGGAGTGGGCATCCGTATAGCGGGCCCGCAGCAATACCAGCTCGGCCTGGATCGCCACGATCCGAGTCTCAAGCTCCCCCACCACGGGGTTAGCGCCGGCCAGATCCGAGCTGAGGGAGCCCAGCTGGCGCTCGACCGAGCCTTTTTCGATCGCCGCGTCCCGCATCGCCTGCTCGACCTCCTGCAGCGCCTGGTTGGTGGCACCAAACAGACTGGGCACCAGATCCGCATGGGATCTCTTGTATTGAGACAGTTCGGTTTCCGCCTCGGACAACTCCCGGACCTGCTGCGCCAGCTGACGTTTGAGAAACTGCTCGGAGCGACCGACGGCATCGGCACCCGGCGCCACCAGCCCAGCGACCAGTTGCTCGCTGATCAAGGCCAGCAAGGGGGCGACCTGCTCTTGATCCGGCCAGCTCAGGCTCAGTTTGATCAGGGTGTCACCCATCAGTTGCAGGCGGATCCCGGCGGCGATCTGGCGGTAAAGGCCGGCCTTTCTGGCCTCCTCCAGCTCCGGCCAGAAGCCACTGCGCGCCACCACGCTGGAGAGCATATGGCGACTGTGCAACAGGGTTTTGAGTCCCTCAATCCTGTCCTCAACCCGTACCGCCACCGACCAGTCATTGAGTGTCGGGTTATTCAGCGCAGGCTCCTGCACCAGCAAGGTGGTACTGGCCAGGTAGCGATCCGGCGCCGACACATTGAGCCCCCAGGCCAGCAGAGCAAACATTCCCCCTGGGATCAGCACCCACCACTTTCGCTGCCATAGCGCCAGCAGGGCAAAGTAGCTCAGGGTGAGCAAACGATCAGTCAACACGCTCAATCCCCGAGGCAAGATCACTGGGCAACAGCACAAAGGCGTTATTACCCAGGGATGGGGCGTATCGGCCTGGCAGCTGTGAAGCCGTGAGCATCAGCGCCTCGCGCAGGCTGGCCACCCGCTGCTGGCCTACGTGGGCCTGCTGCCAGGGAGCCAGATCCGCCACCGGCCCCATCAACACCGACACCTGGCCGTGCTCAGCGATGTACGCCTTGATCCGCACCAGTTGAGACGGCTGCAACCCTTGGGTAGACCACTGCATCATCAAGGGGGCGTTGCCACCGGAGGAGGTGCTGGCGCACCCTCCGAGCAGCAAAAGCCCGAGCACGGCGGCACAGAGAAGTGGACCAGGTTTGAAGCAGCAAGATGACGACATATTGACCCCCGGTGTGCCTTCAGCGGGCCGGTTTGCCCGCCTTTCTGTTGGCCTCGACGGCTTATCACGCCGAGACTCAATGGGGGTTTGCAGGATCCAGGCCAAAGATTTAGCCATTGTTTATTAAGGGTTTATTCTTCTTTGCATGGGAGCGTTGCGATCTGCAATGCAAACGTTACAAGGCTGGCTAGCGTCCTGCGAGGCAGCCGTCAAAGCGGCCAAATGGGTGGCGACCTGCTCCGCCCGAGCCTGCCAGCTGCTGCCCGCCACCGCCGCCTGGCGCGCTCGAGCAGCGAAGTCGCTATCCCCCTGTCCGCACAGTTTTTGCCGTGCCTGCTCGAGAAACTGAGTCCCGTCTCGGGCCAGGGTGACGTGGGGCAACCAACTTCGCGCGGCTGCGAAGTCCGTACTCAATACCTGGGCACCAGCCGCCAGGTATTCCCTAAGCTTGAGCGGATCGCAGGCCTGGATCTGCTCATTGAGTCGAAACGGCAACAGGGCCAGATCAAAGTGCGCGGCATAGGCGGGTAACTCATGGTGCGGCTTACGGCCCAGGCGAACCACATTGGGCAATCGCCACAGGCGCGGATCGATCCCCTCCCCCTCGCCGATCATCACCAGGCTGGCCTCGGGACAGGCCTGCGCCAATGCGATCAGCAGCTCACTGTCCAGCCAGGCGGCAAAGCTGCCGTAAAAGCCCATCACCGGCCCCGCCGGAAGATCATCCGGTCGAAGATGGTCGCCGCCAAACAGCTCGAGATCCACACCATGGGGCAGGTGCAGGAGCCGCCCCGGCTCCCCGCCCTGAGGCCCTGAGCGAAATTTGCGGATCAGCGCCTCGCTGGCCGCCAGCACCAGATCGGCCCGGGCCAGCAAACGCAACTCCGCTTCGGCCACCCTGGCATGATCCACCCCCTCCAGGGCAGAAAAGTCGTCCCCGCAGTAGTAGATCACAGGACAATGGGGAAACTGAGGAAGCAACACCTCGGCACTGGGCAGGCTGGTCCAGATCTGATCCGGTCGAGGGCAGTCGGCCATCTGGCGGGCGAACCAAATGCGGTTGAGTCGCCTTAGCAGCCGAAGGCGCGCCAGGGGTAACAGCCGAACATTGCGAACCCGGATCCCCTGAGGAACCGATAGCGTCGACTCTCGAGGCGCCATGAGTTTTCTCCACAGCCGGGCCAGATCACGCCAACCCGGACGCCTCAGGCCGATGGAGTTGATCCAGACGATCTCGAAACGTTCCCGCAACCTGACGATCAGGTGTTGGGTACTCGATGGGTGGGCCCCCCAATCTTCACCGAACACCCACAAAACCGGTTTGGCCATGCTCCCTCTCCTCGTTGCCGATGACGATCATCCGGGTCTGTCCCCAGATCAACGCGGTATAGATATACAGGGGCCAGGTAAACCCCTGGGTCAGGAAAGTCCCGCCGATCCCAAAGCCGATCAGCCCCGCCAGCAAGGCCGCGCTCCAGTGGCCCATGCCGGGATCCGAGGCCAGTGCCTTGAGATTGGCCCAGCTTTGTTTAAGCAAGCTGACATAGAGACCAACAAACAGGAAAAATCCAACGAACCCCGCCTGGGCCAGCACATCAAACCAGGTGGAGTGCACCGCATGGTTTTTGCCGTCCCAGTGGGGGGAGTGGAAATAGTAATTAACGTAAAAATTATCCAGCCCCACACCGGTCACCGGGTTTGACAGCGCCATGCTCCATGCCGCCTGCCAGGCGTAAAGACGCCCCATGGCCGATGCATCGATCCCCGTTTCGCTGGAACCGCCGGATGTCCGGCCGCTGATCCCCGCCGCCGCCACCAGCAACATCATGGCCAGGCCACCGGCGGCGATCACCTTGACGTTGAGGCCAAATCGGCGGATCCCGTAAAAAGCCGTCACCGACAGGATCCCCAGCAGGCCGCCTCGGCTCTGGGTCGCCAGGATCGCCGCGATCACCAGGACCACCAGCAACCAGGCCAGGTATCTGGGCCGGCCCGGGACCAGGCTTCGTCCCAGGGCAAAACTCAATGGAAACAGCAGGACCAGAGCCAGATCATTGGGATCGCCCAGCATGGAGCCATAGCGACGACCTATGGTGACTCGGGTCCCCTCCACCAGCCCAATCCCATTGGCCTGGTTGTACAGGGCCACCACGGCCACCAGAGCGCCACTGAGCATCACCAGCCAGGCCACGACATTGAGCTTCCTTGGGGTATCCACCAGCCAGGCGATCACAAAGGTCATCAGGACGATCTTGACCCAGGTCGCGGTGAGGTAACCCATGGCCAACCCTCGATTGGTGGCCATCAGGACACCCAGCAGGGTCACCAGGAAAAAAACCAGCAACCACTTGCCCTGGGGCGGCAGGTAGAGCCACCCCGCCCCCCGGACCAGGATCCCCATCCCCAAGACCCCCAGGGCTGCCAGGGCACACAGTTGGGGCAGGTGCAATGCCATCAGGGGGGGATACAACTCATGCAGGCGGAAATAGGAGAGGAGTACGAACCCCAGCGCCGGCAGATAGGGGTGGTGACGCAGGACCAGCAACACCAGAGGTGCCAGAGCCAACACGGCCAGGGGCTGCTGCTGGACCAACAAGGCAAATGCCATCAGCAGCAGACCCATTACCAGGAGCAGGAGCGATGCCAGCCCACTGTGTCCAACCCGCCGCAGGCGCCGACTTAACATGGGCACTCCTTGCTTGCCGGCGTGATATGCCGAGAAAGATGCAGCACTCCCCACAGCGCGGCCGCCAGGGGCAGGAGATGGAGCCAGAGGGGCAGGTTCGGATGGAGAAGCATCGCCAGCTGGACCAAACAAGCCAACAGCCAGGGAAGCAGGGCCCACAACGGATAGGGTAGCGACAGGCGACGTTGGGATCCCCAGGCGAAATGCGCCGTCCGCCCGGCACAGACAGTGGCCAACAGGGCAAAGATCCCGTGGGCACTGTTGATCTCCCCCTGCAACAGCATCCAGGGTAAGGCGATCAGGGCGGTACCGGCCCACAGCAGGTTGATCAGTAAGATCTCACTCCCCTGGCGCTGCAGATAGAGGCCCACATTGAGCAGCGCCCCGCATTGACGCAACAACACCAGGAGCAGCAACCAGGGCAGATGGTCCAGGGCTGCGTGCAGCTGAGGGGGGAACAACCAGATCACGCCCACAGGCGCCAGCAGAGCCACCGCCGAGACCGAGGCCGTCAACCACAACAGACCCACCATGGTCGCCTCGCCATGGGCCAGCCAGCGGCCCTGCTCCAGCCACTGGAAACGGCGGGCAAACCACCACAGATTAAAGGGCTCACAGGCCAGGGCAGCCAGCAGGGCACACTGTCCGGCCAGGGCAACCTCAGCGAGCAGCTCCGGGTGGGTTAAGCCCTGATCCTGTAACCAGGCCAGCCATTGACGTTCATAGCCGTTCAGGGCCCATAGCAAGGCCGCCCCCAAGGCCAAGGGCACACTGTAGCGCAGGAAGCGGACACTGGCTTGCCACTCGAGCCGCAGCGGCTGCTCTCGACAAAATCGGTGCAGCCCGATGGCGGCCATCAGACTGGAGGCCAGCGCCCCGGCCAGCAGCACGCCGGTGATCCCCAACCCCATAGGCACCAGCATCAGGATAAGTCCGGCCTGCCCCAAGCTCTGTCCGGCGCAGAGGTAGAGGTATTGGCTCGGGCGCTCCTGCTGGCGTAAGCGGCACTGGATCAGGTTGAGGATCCCGCCACAGGCCAGGCTGAGCAGCAGCAGAGCCAACCAGTGGCCGGCCAACTCACCGGGGATCATGACTTCCAACCAGGGGATCAGTACCAGACCCAGGGCCAGCAACCCCAGGCTCAGGCACAGGGTCAGCCCCATCAGGGCACCGGCGTCGGCCCGGCTGCGAACAAAACGCAGGCAGGCCTCACTCATCCCCATGCCAAACACCATGGAGCCCAGCCCAGCCAGGGCCGTCAGCAGGCTCAGCTGGCCATAGCTTCGGGTGGTCAGCAGGTGCGCCAGCCAGGGCAAAAGCAACACACTGACGCCCCGCCCCAGCAAAATCGCCAGAGCATATTGGCATTGCGCCCGAACCGCGGCCTGCCGTCCCCAGTGCCAGGGAAGCCAGGATCTCATGCGCATTGCTCAATCAGGCCGGACAGACGACGGGCCTGCAGCGCCACATCAAAGTGCCGACAGGCACGATAACGGCCACGAAGCCCCATGGCCTTAAGGCGCTCCTCGGGGATCTGCAGCAGCTTTGAGATCTGCCGTCGCCACTGGGCGGGATCGTCACTGGACAGTTGCCAGCCACACTCCCGGTTGACGATCTCCTTGAGCCCCATGATGTTACTCACCATTACAGGCAGACCCAGCGACATCGCCTCCTTGATCACCAGGGGGCCCGTGTCCCGATCGCCATCACCGGCGATGCAAAACGGTGCCAGCAACGCCTTGTAGCGCCCCCGGTTGGCGATCACAAAGTGACGGGGTTGGGCGCCGAGAAAGTTGACCCAGGCCGAGATCCCCAGGGAGACACTCAATGCCTGCAGCCTATCGAGCAAGGGCCCCTCCCCCACCACATCCAGCACAGGCCGCTGCGATGAGGTGATCCCGGCAATGGCTTGCAGAACCGTCTCCAATCCCTTTTTCTCCACCAGGCGGCCGACAAACAGCAATCGCTGGCCAACGGCAGTCGGCGTGTCGGTTTGGTAACTGGAGGTCGGGATCCCGCAGGGCACCAGCGCGACCCGACGTCCCCCCATGGCCATAAAGTCCGAGACCATCTCCCGGCAGACGCCGACAGCCAGATCACAGCTTCGCAGTTTTAGGGGGAGATCCGCCGGTGCGGCATACACATCGGCGCCATGACCGACAAAGGAAGCGGTGATCCCCACCATCCGGGCGGCCAGGATCCCGGTGGCCGCAGTATGTTGAGCAAAATGCGCATGCACATGATCACAGCCATGGCGGCGCAACAGCACCGCAAGCTGACCGGCGGCCAGGGCCAAAGAGCGTTTGGGTAAACCGGTTTGCTGATTGAGAAAAGCCCTTGCCGGGGCCTGCCACGCCAGCGCGCACAACTGGGTTAAGGCAGCGCGGTGAGAAACGTCGCCCAACCGGTAGGCGACGTGTTCACCGGCGATCGGCTCTCCCAGATCGAAACAGATGGGCACGATGCGATGACCCCGCCGGGCCATCGCCGTCATTTCGTTACTGACAAAGGTTTCGCTCAGCACCGGGTATTTCGGTATCAGGTAGGCCAGCGTTTTCATAGTCACCCCCACAGAGCTGTTTCGTGTGGGAGTCACCATTCATATTTCACGCCAAGTTTATTCCATTGAATTAAATGGATTTTATATTAGGTCTTTGGGACTCTCGCGTTTTGCATCGGTAAAACGCAAACGCGCCCGCCGACGCAAAGCGTGGGCGGGCGCGTTTTTTGGGGTGCGATCAGCTGACCGTTGCAATCGCCTTTACCACACCGCCGATATTGTCCGGCGTCAGGCCGGCCACATTGATCCGGCCAGAGCCGACAATGTAGATCCCAAACTCTTCCTTGAGACGGGCAACCTGCTCAGGGTTGAGACCGGAGAAACTGAACATGCCATTTTGTGACTGGATAAAACTGAAGTCACCGGGCACACCCTCAGCCTTGAGGCCTTCAACCAGAGCGTCGCGCATCTGGTGGATCCGCTTTGACATCTGAGCCAACTCCTCCAGCCACAACGCCTTGAGTTCGGCATCGGCCAGGATGGTCGCCACCACCTCAGCACCGTGAGACGGCGGATTGGAGTAGTTGGAGCGAACAATGCGCTTGACCTGAGACAGGGCACGATCGGCCTCATCTGCCGTACGGGCGATCAGGGTCATGGCACCGATCCGCTCATTGTAGAGGCCAAAGTTCTTGGAGAAGGAGTTGGCGATCAGCAGTTCGTCCAGCTCACCGGCAAAGTGACGCAAACCGGCGGCATCACTCTCCACGTCGGTGGCAAACCCTTGATAAGCGAAATCAAACAGCGGTAACCAGCCTTTGGCCTTGGCACTGGCCGCCAGCGCCTGCCACTGCTCCAGGGTCGGATCGATCCCGGTCGGGTTGTGGCAGCAACCGTGCAGCACCACCACGTCGTCGCTGCCCAGCGCATCCAGATCGGCCAACATGCCGTCAAAATCCAATGCGTTGTTCTGTGCATCGAAGTAACGATACTGTTCGACCTTCAAGCCTGCGCTTTCGAAGATCTGGCGATGGTTGGCCCAGCTGGGGTTGGAGATCCAAATCCGCTTGCCGCCCAGGTTACCCGCCACAAAATCACCGGCGATCCGCAGGGCACCGGTTCCGCCTGGGGCCTGTACGGCACGGGCACGGTTGGCGTTAAGTACCGGGTGATCCTCACCCAGCAGCAGCGGCAGCACCAGGGCGCGGTAAGCGGCATGCCCATCGATCCCCAAATAGCTCTTGCTGGCCTGATCCGCCAGGATCCGTGCTTCGGCCTGCTTGACGCAATTGAGCACAGGGGTACGGCCCGCTTCGTCTTTATATACGCCGACGCCCAAGTTCACCTTGGAATCGCGAGGGTCGGCACGGAAGGCCTCATTAAGGCCGAGGATAGGATCAGCTGGAGCAAGTTCTATGTTTTCAAACATCGGGTTAGGCCAAAGTTGAGTGGATTAGTGAAGGACAGGTCACTCTACCATTACGGGAAAAGAGTGTCAGTCTGCCCGGGTCGATTTATCGGTGGCCAGGCCAGCAGAAATTACTATGACTTGATTCGCATCAACTATCTCACCGGCGACTGCACCAGGCTATCCAGCCACCAGGGCCAACTCAGGAGGTACGAAACGCCCGTATCATCAGGTTACGGGGCGTGATATGGCGTTGAGTGAACTCCCCCAATTCAACCCGGTAACCCTGCTCATGGAGATAGATGGCCCGATCGAGCACCAGGTAGAGTTCCAGCGGCCGTCGATAGAGCTGCCGCACCAGCTCCAGCCGGCGGATCCTATCCCAGGCTTTTACCCCCCGCTGCTCGAACCGATCCCAGTCAAGATCCGAGGGCAAACTCAACCCTTTGCACTCCGCCGCCCAGCCACAAAAAGACGCAAACCCTGCGGACAACAGCGCCTTACCACAGGATGGGATCTTGGGTAACGGACAATCAGGCCAAAGTGAGCGATGCAGGAAAGCAAACCCTTGGCGAAAGCTGATCTCCTTGGCCCTCAGCTTGCGAACCCGCAAAGGCGCCGTGGCGGTCTCCTGAACCGCCAGGCGGATCTCCCCACGGGTCAGTGGCAGAGCGTGTCCTTGGGCATGCTGAGACAGTGGCTGGTAGTGGCTATCTTGGGTCAGGTGATAACAGCAGGGGCTGAGGATCACGCCATCCAGCCGCGCCGCCGTCACCTGGTGAAGCAGTTGGCGATGCAGATCACCACAGGCATGAAGGGCCAGGGCATGTTGCCCCGGGCGCCAGTGACGGGCCACGTCGTTAGCCAGGACATCCTGGCACACCAGAGTCTGCGCCAGCCCAGCGCGCTTGGCCAGTTGCTCTCCCTGTTCGCACAGTGCGGGATCATATTCCAGGCTCACCACGCTTTTTTCTTCTTTCGCGGCCACCAAACGGCCCAGGTGCCCCTTGCCGGAGCACCATTCCAGATAGGCATCCGCACCGCTGCCGAGATTGGCGCAAAACGCCTGGATCTGCTCCCACTTACGGCCGGGAATGTGGGCAAACTGCCTCGGATTGGGACGGTAATCGAGGGGACGATCGAATTTGGGCAGGTTCAACAAAGGACTCAGTGCCAACACGTCGGGCCAGAAGGGTGCCAAAGCAGCAAACAGAGCCGAGTCGTCCTGTTCAAGGGCAGTGACGGCCTCATCGTCCAGGGCCAGGAGAAATGCTGCCAATTCTGGCTTTGTATTCAGCCAGTGGGGGTGACTGCAAATGAAGGGCTCGCTGCGCCACAAGGGTTCCCCCCGATGCAGCAGGGACAGGAGTTGATCAAAGCGCCGGTACAGATCCATGGTTCATCCCCCGAAAAAGGCGGGATTATCCCACGGACAACTGGTTTCGACCATCCTCTTTCGCCCGGTAAAGGGCTTTATCGGCTCGAGAGATCACACTGCTCATCTCCTCATGCTGACCATGTCGCCGGGCCAACCCAATGCTGATGGTGATCTTGGTTTTCTCTAACTGGCTACGATGGGCATTTCGCATCACCAACAACTCCCGCTTTTCTACCAAGCGGTGGTCGGCCATTAGCAGGGGCAGCCTCTCAATGTCACGCCGCAGGTTCTCCAGGGCCTTTTCCACCGCCTTTTCCTCCATGCGAGCAAACAGCAGAGTAAACTCCTCACCGCCATAACGATAGGCGCGGGCCCCCTTCACTTTGCGCAACTTGGTGGCCACGGTTCTCAGGACATCATCGCCGGTATCATGGCCATGACGATCATTGAACTCTTTAAAGTGGTCCACATCGATCATCGCCAGATGAACACGGGCCCCGCAGAAGATCAGATCGCCATCCAGAGTACGTCGAGCCGGCAACCCTGTGAGTGCATCTCGAAAAGCCAGGCGATAGGCACCGTCGAATACCGCCAGTAACAGAATGATGCTCATTCCCAGATACATCAACATATGTCCGGGCCAGGGCATTGGCCAAGTGTTGACCAGCCACATCATGGCGCCGAGTAGCATAGGCAACAGGTAGGTGCCCTGCCCTTTGAGCAAAGGCTTTGCAAACCGTGCCATGGGCAACAGCAGCAGGTACGCGTAGGGCACCCATTGGGAGATTGGCTGCCCCCCAAAATCGAGCCAGTTCCAGTTCAACTGAGCCGACAACAGAAGTTGACCCAACAAAAAGCCGGTCCAAACCGCCAGGTGCATGACGGTTGCGGGAAGTGATGGCAGCCAAAGGAGGTTTAACGCGATAAACAGGTACAGGGTCTCGCCACTGAGTACAAGCTGGTTCTCAATGCCCAGAGTGCCTACATGGAAAGGGTAGACCACAATGATCAGCAAACTGAGGTAGCTATAGAAAGGCTGTCTAAATCGTGTAGCCATCAGAGTACACAGGGCCAACACCGCTACGGGGATCAGATCCACAGCTAGGGTGTGAGGGCTCAAGTGCAGTTGCCACCAAGGCAGGCCAACGACGACCATGACAATGACCGCTAAGCCCCAGGCAACAGGACTGAGCTCGCGAAACGTGTTCATTTTCAGCTTAAAACGATCTCGTTTGGGAACGGATTCATGAATTTGATTAGGCGACCGATTACACTATCCAATGTAACCTTGGGAGATAAAAAGGCGGCTGACGCCGCCTTTTCACTAGAGAACTCGCTTCAGGAGGAGGTCCGCACGAACTCTCTTCAACCTTTTCAATAATTTAGTGACTTGGGCTGGGTACTGATCTAAGGTTTCAATCACTTTGTAGCCCGACAATGAACGGGTGTTTTCCAGAATACAGGCTCGCTCGGCATCGAATTTACCTTTCAGCGCTTGCTTGGGATCCAGCAGCAACAGGCCATTTTCCAGATCCAGGGCCCATGCCCTAGGGTTCAAGTTATTCCCGGTAAGCAGGTATGCATGGTCATCGACCTGGATCCCCTTAAGGTGATAACTGTTGTTCTCATGGAGCCACAATCGCAAATCCAGCAGCCCCTTGTCGATGCTGCTTTGGTGCCGCTTGGCAAAACGCTTGAGATTTTGCTCATAGAGATAGGGCAAGGCACCGATAGGCGAAAACGGCTGGTCCGGCGGTGTATAAAAGTCATTGGCGGTCTTGTCACCAACAACGATCTGAACCTTTACTCCGCGTCGTAACAGTCGGCCGATCACGGCCGTCAACTGGCTGGGCAGATTAAAATAGGGCGTGCAGATCACGACACTATGCTGAGCGCTGCGAAGCAACTTAACAATGGTGCGATTAAGCTGATTCCCCTGGCGCCCCAGCCCTAACAAGGGATATATGGTCACATTGCCCTCACCCTGATCAACCGGCAGTTGATAGCGGGCTCGACTCAAGCGCAGCTTTAACTGTTTAATGCTACGGCGCAAGGATTTGGCCGTAGGGACCGGGGGGTGCAGCAAAGACACAACGGCCTCACTGGCGATCAGATCCTCAAGCATGAAACGAGACAGGCTATCAGCCAGCGTCTTATCGTGGATCAAGTGGTAGCGGTCGTATCGAAACCTATCCTTCCAACCCAGATAGACATCATTGATGCTTGCACCGCTATACACGACGCTGTCATCCACGACGAAACCCTTGAGGTGCAAGACTCCCGCCCACTCCCGGCTCTTCACCGGGACGCCGAATACTCCAATCTCGACCGGTGCATATTCTTGGGCCAGTTCACGATAGAACTGATCATTACCGATCTGAGGACCTTTACCAATCAACCCCCGCTGAGCGCGATGGAAATCCACCAGGATCTGAACATCGAGCTCAGGGCAACGCTGCTTGGCTTGGTAGAGGGCATGCAGCACCGCACGCCCGGCTTCGTCATCCTGCAGGTAGAGGGCCGCAATGTAGATCCGCTTTTGTGCCGATTCAATCATCGCCAGCAAACGCTGGCCATACTCAGAGGTGTCAGTGATAACCTCGACGTTATCCGAGTGCACAGTACACCCGGCCAAGCCGTCGTACCAATTTTTGGGAGATAGGGTCGCCAATTGCATATTCTTTTTTACGCCGGTCGCAGCATCGCTGAAACCGGACAACATCATCCACTCAATATAAGCTTTGCCAGTTTGCCATTCGTAACAGGTGACTGTAGGAAAAGGCAAATTGAGGATTTGGGATCTGCTCGCTAGTAAAACAGACCCCTCGTAGTTGAGCAAGCCTCGTCAGAGCTATTGTACCGAGTGTGTGGAGCAGGCAGCGGCCACTATCCGGGTTCTGTGCACCAGATCACCCAGGATGATACCGCCTTGTTTCATAAACTTGGCGGCATTATGGAGAGCATTCAGGCAAAGTGAATTGCCGTAACACCCAGTGCGAGAATACCAGACAGGATCAATACAGTTGCTACCAGAGCGTAACGCAGATCTTGATTCATGATTCCTTTTCCTCATCAAGCTAAGGTAAGTTCATTATGGTGTTTTTTCCTTGCGGCGAACAAGTTAGGCAAAAGTAGAAGAGACAATGCGATTCTTTCTGTTCCTTATGACACTTGTGGTGGCACCAGCCAGCCAGGCAGGTTTCTCCGAATTTTCGGCCTTGCTGCCACCAGGCAGTCAGTCGGCCCTGGTGATCCTTGGGCCCAATGGAACTCCCTTATACCAGCATGCCGAAGACCGTCAGTTAGCCCCGGCATCGACCCTGAAGTTGGTCACCGCCACAGCCGCCTGGCTTAAGCTCGGCAAGGATTTTCGTTTCCTGACGGAGTTTCGTGGAACGGATCCGGTGCAAGGTCGTATTCGAGGCGATTTGATCCTGTCCATGTCCGGAGACCCCACCCTCAGCAGGACTGATCTCTACGCTCTGGTGATGAAACTCAAGCGGCAAGGCATAAGGGAGATCGAGGGGGACCTACTCCTCGATGGACACCGTTTTTCCGGATACGATCGTGCCCCGGGCTGGCCCTGGGATGATCTGGGGATCTGTTATGCCGCCCCGGCCTCAGCCATCATGCTTGATGGCAACTGTGCCAGGATACGGCTTGAGCTCAATGGGGAACGGGTACGGATCGTTAAACCCGCCTATCTTCCCATCGAAGTGGAAACCCAACTGCAGATCCGCCCACCCTCCAGAGATTGCCCGCTGGAGATGCAGCGTTTCGATGGAAATCGCTATCGTCTCGAGGGCTGCATCGACCGAGCTATCCCCCTGGCCATCGCCATCAACAATCCGATCCACTACATGACGTCGGTGTTGAAGCAACTCCTGATTGAAGCAGGGATCCACTTGGAAGGAACGGTGCGTGTTGGCAGGGCAACAGATGGGCTAACCGTTCTGGCATCCCATCAATCCAAACCCCTTGGCCCATTGCTACAGCGTGTCCTGGAAGACTCTGACAATCAACTGGCTGATGCGCTGCAACGCACCCTCGCGTATCAGCTCTACGGACGCAGTGCCGGTTTTTCTGCCGGCAGCGATGCCGTGCATAGTATCCTTCAGCATGAATTGGGACTGTACCTTAAGCCCAGCGCCCTGTACGACGGTTCTGGCTTGTCCCGTTATAACCTGCTCAGTGCCGGACAGTTGAGCCAACTACTGCTGCACTGGCAAAAGGATCCCAGACTCAAGCCTCTTATCTCCCTGCTTCCGGTTGCAGGATACAGCGGTACCCTCAAGCACCGTGCTGGACTGGCCGATATTGCGGGAAAGGTGCGGGCTAAGACAGGGAGCTTTAATCAGGTCAGCAACCTCGCTGGCTTTGTTGAAACGGCTGACGGACAGCGACTGATCGTCGTCCAACTGATCAACGGCTTGGTTGGCGATCCCGATGTCGTTCGTTCCGCACTGACTCAGTATGAGCAAGCCCTTTATCAGTGCCTGCATCACCAATGCTTGAAACCAGACACAAGCAAACGGGTTCAACACCCTGGTCCCAACTAGGAGCAGCCATTATGCCCCAAGATCCCTGGCGAAAATTGGCACAAAATGATTCAGGTGCAGAACTGATCCACCGCGTTGCCGAAGCGATGTACCTGGCCGATCACTGGCCTCGAGTAGCGCTAGCGCAACGTCAGGATGATCAGATCCGACTGCTCGTCCTCAGTGAACAGGGGCGCAACTGTCCCTTGAGCACCTACCCGCTCTACCAGGCCCCCTGCCAACAACTCTACCGTGAAAGTCATGCGCCGGACTTGCAGGTCTATTACCAAAACCTGCTCCATTTTCCGCACTGGTCCCTACGCCAACAGTCGTCCCTGAACTGCTACTATGGTGCGCGGATCCCGGTCGAACCGCAGATCGGTCAATTTCACCTACTGATGCTTGACCATCAGGCACACAACGAATCCACACTTCCTCGAAGCCTGCTGAGCACCGCGGTTGACCGGATCGCCATGGATCTGCGCCAAGGACACTATCAGAAGGAGCGTCTTGTCCTGCAACAGTGTCTACAGCGCTCCACCCACGCCCAAGCCAGGATCGATCCCACAGGTTGTCTACGCCAAGTAAGCCTCGGCTTTGCCCAAGCCTTTCATCAGTCCATTGAAGCTCTGGAGGGGATCTCCCTCATCGAGCTCGCGGCAGAATGCCCAACCCTGGTGAAGCAAATCGCTCTAAGCGATACCCCAAACCACTCGATACACTGGTGTGAGTTGCCAGGGGGCGGCCGTCTGCTCGGGATCCATACCGAGCCCCTCGATCCTTGCAGTGGTCACCTATTGCTGTTGTTCGATACAAACCCGTCGCCCAGCCCGCTCGCCGCACCCCTGCTCCATGGCGGTGAAGCCTTTCAACACAGGTTGCAACAGGAGTTGGCCAGGCTCAATCGCAACCAGCATGTCACGGCCCTGCTGTTTATCGAACCTGCCGATCCGAGCGAATGTCCGGATTGGACGACCCTGGCCAGTCAACTCCGTTCCTGCTTGCGTGGCGAAGACCTGCTGGCCCAGGTACAGCCAAACACCCTGGTAGTATTGACTGCCAGTTTCGATCATCACGGACAGCCACCGCGCCCTCAACTCGAAGCTATCGCCGGTAAGATCTGGACCCTGCTGCAGAGTCATCCAATCAACAGCCCCTGGCAGCTAAGAGTTCGGGTGCTGACACAGTGGGATCGCAGCATCGATCAGGTCCTCTCTCCCGAGCACGCAACCCCTTGGCAGTCTACGCTGGCAATGGAGGATCACGACTAAAGCAACAAGATCTCAAGCGTTGCCCGAAACGAACTTTACCTTTGTATTCCCCGGATCTCGTCTATAACTAATTCATTGGTGGGCAAAAGCCGACCACGTTATCGGGGGGACATTTTATGTCAATGAAGAGTGCAAAAGAGTTCGCCGCCTGGATGATTGAGCGTTTCGGAAACTATGAGGAAGGTGTTTTTCTGGAGCGGGATGATCTGAAAAAGTTATCAGGCCGGCACACCCTCAGGCAGGATTTTATCGCCGATGTACATTTTGAATTGACCCGCCATGGTATGGGGTTTGTCACGGATACCATGAGGGATAAATACTACCTGTTTTACTTGCCAGAGATGTACTGGAAAGAGGTGGCAGACCGTTACCGGGCTACCACCAATGTTCATGAACTGGAAACGCGAAAACTCAAACGACACCGCTCCTGACTGATCAGAACAGGGCGGCTGGCATCGCCATGGTCGTGTCCGTATCCGCCATGGCAGACGCCAAGTTTGCATCAAACCGGGGAAACAGCCGGGTAAAATAGAAATGTGCCAGGTGACGCTTTCTTTCCGCTAACGGCGCCTCAGTCCTATCCAGCGCATTGAGCATCTTAAGCCACATCACACCATAGATGGCATATCCCAGTGCATGGAGAAAGTCCACGGCGCCAGCATTGATAGCATCTGCGAGCTTGTCTGCACCATTCAACTCAGTAACGGCCGCCTGCAGTTCCTCAAAGGCCCGTTTCACCTGCACGCCATAACCTCGATCATCCAGCGCCAGACCAGAGATCGCCTCGTCGGCCAGGCAGGCCAACAAGTTTAATGCCAGGCCCTGCCTTGGAAGCACTTTGCGACCCAACAGATCCAAAGCCTGGATCCCGTTGGTTCCCTCATAGATCTGGGCGATCCTGACATCCCGTACCAACTGTTCAATGCCGGTTTCCCGAATATATCCGTGTCCGCCAAAGACCTGTTGATTCAGTACACAGGTTTCCAAGCCAAGATCGGTAAAAAACGCCTTGCACAGTGGCACCAGCAACCCCGCCAAGGCAGACGCCTCTTCCTGTTTCCCTTCGCCGTATTTCACCCGATCCAGTTGCATCCCGGCAAATACCGCCAGGGCACGTCCGGCTTCGGTCAAGGCCGCCGTGGTCATCAGCATACGTCGTACATCGCCATGAACCAGGATCGGACTGCTCGCACCGTTTAGGGAGCCACCCTCGCCTTGCCCCTGCTCACGCTCTTTGGCATAGGCCACCGCCATCTGATAGCCCGCCTCGGCACAGCCTAATCCCTGGATCCCAATTGAGAGGCGCTCGTAGTTCATCATGGTAAACATGGCCAAGAGACCCCGATTGGCTTTACCAACCAGTTCGCCCCGGGCATGGTCGAAATGCATGGCACAGGTGGCAGAACCCTTGATCCCCATCTTTTGCTCAACCGCACCACAACTCACACCATTGGCCTGACCAAGACTGCCATCACTGTTGACCTGAAATTTTGGCACCAAGAAAAGCGACAATCCGCGACTGCCAGCGGGTGCATCGGGCAAACGCGCCAGCACCAGATGAATCACATTGTCCGTCAGATCATGATCGCCGCCGGTAATGAAGATCTTGCTCCCGGAGATCCGGTATCCTCCCTGATCATCGGGTACCGCCTTAGTGCGAATGTGTCGAAGATCAGAGCCCGCCTGTGGTTCGGTCATATCCATTGCCCCTGCCCACTCGCCACTGTACAACTTGGGTAAGTAAAGGGATTTTTGCTCCTCACTGCCGTGGCTGGCCAGGCACAGCGCCGCACCTGCCGTCAATGAACTGTAGAGAGTAAAGGCGTTGGACGCGCTGTAGCACATCTCATCAAACAGCACGCCCAACATCTTCGGGATCCCCATACCACCGTATTGAGGATCGCCCCCCAAGCCAACCCAACCGGACTCGGCATAGAGCCGATAAGCCTCCTTATAGCCATCTGGGGTAGTCACCCTCCCCTCCAGGATCCGCACCCCTTGTTCATCACCCTGTCGGTTGATCGGTGCGATCAGCTCAGCCGTGATCCTGGCGCCCTCCTCCAGGATCGCCTGGGCCGTCTCCATATCCAGTACCTGGGCCAGCGCCGGACTCTGTGCCCACTCTCCATCGGCCTGAAAAACATCCTTAAGCAGGAAGTGCATATCCTTGAGTGGCGCTTGGTAGGTCATTGGGAACCCTCAGTTATGACGAACGAACAATTAAAACGGTCGTTTAATATTAAGCCGATAGCACTCGAAATCAAGTGCCGGCAGGGATCTTGACGCCACTGACCCTGCAGGGCAAGGAAGTGGATCAAAAAAGCCGCCCGAAGGCGGCTTGCTGAGGAAGAACCGTTACGCCAAGGAAGCGTTGATCGCCTCCAAAGCTTTAACCGGATCGTCGGCTCGAGTGATGGGTCGACCAATCACCAGGTAGTCACTGCCTGCCGCAACCGCCTCTTTCGGGGTCATCACCCGTTTCTGATCGCCCAGATCGGCACCGGCAGGACGGATCCCGGGGGTAACCAGCTCAAACTCAGCACCCAGTTCGGCTTTTAGCAGGCTCGCTTCCTGAGCCGAGCAGACAACACCGTCGAGCCCGCTCTCTTTCGTCAGTTTAGCCAAGCGTCGAACCTGTGCCTGACCATCGGCGGCCAAGCCCAATTCAGGCAACTCATCTTCCCCCATGCTGGTCAGCATGGTTACCGCGATGAGTTTGGGCGCCTTGTCACCGTAGGGTTTAAGGGCCTCAGCGGCGGCGCGCATCATTCGGCTACCGCCACTGGCATGAACATTGACCATCCAGACACCCAGATCAGCGGCCGCGGCAACGGCGCGGGCAACGGTATTCGGGATATCATGAAACTTGAGATCCAAAAAGACGTCGAAACCACGCTGAGTCAGGGCACGCACAAACTGAGGCCCGTACAGGGTAAACATCTCTTTGCCGACTTTCAGCCGACATGCGGCCGGGTCCAATCGCTCAACAAAGGACATTGCATCGGTTTCACTGGCAAAATCCAGGGCCACCAGGACCTTAGGTCCGTTGTTCATCAATATTCTCCAATCATATTATTCGCCGTCGAGGCCTCGGATCCGTTGGATCTGGCCCCACGACTTACAAGAAGGGCACTGCCAATACAGGGTATGGCCGGGAAAACCACACTGCAGGCAACGGTATTTTGGCCTTAGCTTAATCTGCTTTTCGACCAGATCACTGAGTAGCAACAGGCTGTCCCTGGCTGACTCATCGGTAAGCGCATCGGTGCGCATCGCCATCAGGCGATGGAATCCCTTCATGGTGGGGTGTCGCTTCAACTGAGAGAGGATCAGCTGCTCTGCTGACGCACTCCCCCCGCTATCAATCACACAGTCGGCCAGGGCCAGTACGGCGCTGATCCCAACCTCCCCTTTACAGGCCACCTCCAACAGCTGTTGGTACTCCTTCAATTTACCCTGGGCTTCGTAGGCCTGCCTTGCCCTGGGCAAGGTTTCGGCCAGCCAGTGGGGACTGTGTGTCAAAAGGCGTTCAAACGCCGAGGTTGCCTCTTGGTGATTCTCCGACGCAACAGCCAGATCGAACAGGGCTATATTGGCTCTGCCGCAACCCGGATCCACCTTAAGGGCTTTGAACCACAATTTGATCCGTTCCGCCGGGTCTTCACATTGCACCGCCAACTCACAATAAAAATGTGCCACTTGCGGCACCATCCGCTTTCGGTCCATACGTTTGAAACGTTTGACTAGGCGGATCGCCTTCCACCACTCCTTATTGGCCTGATAGATAGAGAGCAATTGCAGTTCGGCTTCTTCGCTGTGATCCGGATCTTTAACCAGCTGCTGCAAGATCTCTTCGGCCCGATCGTACAATCCGGCGGCAAGATAGTCCTTTGCCAGTTCCATCATGGCCAGGTCTTTTTGCTGTAGCGACAAATGGGGACGGGCAATCAAGTTCTGATGGATACGGATGGAGCGATCCACCTCGCCCCGCTTACGAAACAGGTTACCCAAGGATAGATGGGTATCGAAGGTTTCCGAGTCAACCTGAAGCAGCTCGATAAAACGGTCCACCGCTTTATCGGGTTGGTCGGACAACAGAAAGTTGAGCCCTTCAACGTAGTTACGGGAAAGGTTTTGCTGATTATGCTGCTGATGGATCCGCACACTCCGCCGCCCCATATACCAGCCATACGCCGCTGCGATGGGCAGAAGCAAAAACAGCAATTCAAGCATCAGTATTGGTCAGCTTTATCAACGCCGGCTTGTTGCTTCTGGCAACGCTGCTTCCACTGACGGATGACCAACTTTTGCTTGATCACCACAGTCAACGCCAGCACCCAGCTGATCAAAAATCCGAACAGAAAGGTCACGGCCAAGACCCAGGGCAACGGAAACTCCCCCTGGGCAACAAAATAATTGATGGCTACCGGATACTCATTGCGAGCCCCGAATGCCAACGCGAGCACAAACAGTGCCGCCACCAAAGCTGTGACAATAAATGCTTTCACACCAACCCTTTTGTCCATAGCGAGTAATCCGAATTATCCACCAAAAAACAAAAGCATGCTACCCAATATAAAAAAACCCCGCCGAAGGGGCGGGGTTTTATACAGTGGTATTAACCATTGTTAACGCGTTCGCGCAGTTCCTTTCCAGGCTTAAAGTGCGGCACATATTTGCCATTAAGCTCGACGGACTGCCCGGTTTTCGGGTTGCGTCCAACTCGTGGTGCGCGGTAGTGCAAAGAGAAGCTGCCGAAGCCGCGGATCTCGATACGGTCACCATGTTCCAGAGTTGATGCCATCTGTTCGAGCATCTCTTTAATGGCACCTTCCACATCTTTACTGGAAAGGTGCGACTGCTTGCTGGCAAGTCGTTCAATAAGTTCGGACTTCGTCATCCTCGCTCTCCTGATAGCCAATACAGTCGCCTATGAAGGGAGGCATGCCTCCCTCCAACTGCAGGCGATTAGTCGTTACGGGCCGCTTTGAAGGCTTCGGCCATGGCGCTGGAGAAGACGGTTTCGTCTTTCTGGTTCAGCGCGTCGATGGCTTCTTTCTCTTCCGCTTCGTCCTTCGCACGGATGGACAGGGAGATGGTGCGGTTCTTACGGTCTACGCCCATAATCTTCGCTTCAACCTGCTCACCAGCGCTCAGCACGGTGCTCGCATCTTCGATGCGGTCACGGGAGATGTCAGCTACACGGATGTAGCCTTCAGCGTTCTCGCCCAGCTCTACGGTAGCGCCTTTGGCGTCTACTGCAGTGATGGTACCAATAACGATAGCACCTTTCTTGTTATCAGACAGGTACTTGTTAAACGGATCTTCTTCGATCTGCTTAACACCCAGGGAGATGCGCTCACGCTCTGGATCTACGGACAGTACAACAGCGTCGATTTCGTCGCCCTTCTTGAAGTCACGAACGGCGTCATCACCGTTGGCGTTCCAAGAGATGTCGGACAGGTGAACCAGACCATCGATGCCACCGTCCAGGCCGATAAAGATACCGAAGTCAGTGATAGACTTGATCTTACCGGAAACCTTGTCGCCCTTGGCGAAGTTCTGAGAGAAGTCTTCCCATGGGTTGGACTTACACTGCTTCAGACCCAGGGAGATACGACGACGCTCTTCGTCGATGTCCAGAACCATCACTTCCACGGAATCACCCAGGTTAACAACCTTGGATGGGTGGATGTTCTTGTTGGTCCAGTCCATTTCGGAAACGTGTACCAGGCCTTCAACGCCTTCTTCGATCTCAACGAAGCAGCCGTAGTCGGTCAGGTTGGTCACGCGACCAGTCAGGCGAGCACCTTCTGGGTAGCGGTTAGCGATGGATACCCATGGATCTTCGCCCAGTTGCTTCAGACCCAGAGAAACACGGGTACGCTCACGGTCGAATTTCAGAACCTTAACGTTGATCTCGTCGCCAACGTTAACGATTTCGCTTGGGTGCTTAACGCGCTTCCAAGCCATGTCAGTGATGTGCAGCAGACCGTCAACACCGCCCAGATCTACGAACGCGCCGTAGTCGGTCAGGTTCTTAACGATACCCTTCACTTCTTGACCTTCGGCCAGGTTCTCCAGCAGCTGCTCACGCTCTACGCTGTTCTCGGATTCGATAACCGCACGACGGGAAACAACAACGTTGTTGCGCTTCTGGTCCAGCTTGATCACCTTGAATTCAAGGTCTTTGCCTTCCAGGTGAGCAGTATCGCGTACCGGACGCACGTCAACCAGAGAGCCTGGCAGGAACGCACGGATGCCGTCCAGCTCAACGGTGAAACCGCCTTTAACCTTGCCGTTGATAACACCAACAACAGTTTCCTGGTCTTCGTAGGCTTTTTCCAGACGAACCCAAGCTTCGTGACGCTTGGCTTTTTCGCGGGACAGTTGAGTCTCACCGAAACCATCTTCGATGGCATCCAGAGCAACGTCTACCTGAGCACCAACTTCGATTTCCAGCTCGCCTTTGGCGTTTTTGAACTGGTCAGCCGGGATGGCGGACTCAGATTTCAGGCCGGCGTCAACCAGAACGATGCCGTTCTCGATGGCGATTACGGTACCCTTAACAATGGAACCCGGACGGGTTTCCAGTTCTTGCAAGGATTCTTCAAACAGCTGAGCAAATGATTCAGTCATGTAATTACTAATTTAAATAGGTCATCCACGGCCATCCTGGACGCGGGGTTATTGTCCTTTGCCTGCGCCATCCTTAGTGCAGACTCCCATGGATCAAACCGAATCGGCTTGATCCAAACTTTTCACCACGTGGCTAAGCACCGCATCCAGTACCTGGTCGATGGTCAGCCCCGTCGTATCAATTTCTAGCGCATCCTCGGCCGGCTTCAGTGGCGCCACCTTACGGTTGGCATCACGGTCGTCCCGCTCCTGGATCTCTGTCAAAAGGCGGTCAATGCTAACATCATAGCCTTTTTCCTTCAACTGGGCGAAGCGGCGCTCGGCACGCTCCTGCGCGCTGGCAGTCAGGAAGATCTTGGATTGTGCCTGAGGGAACACCACGGTGCCCATATCCCGACCGTCGGCGATCAAGCCAGGGGCCTGCTTAAAGGCTCGTTGGCGGCGCAACAGGGCTTCGCGCACGCGCGGCAGCGCAGCCACTTTGGATGCGGCATCGGCACACTGCTGACTGCGGATCTCCGTCGAGACATCCTCACCTTCCAGCACAACTCGGACCCCGTCGTCCGACGGGTTGAACTGCACATCCAGATGTGCGGCCAGCAGCGCCAGCGCATCTTCATTACCCAGCTCAACATTGTGATGCAGGGCAGCGAGGGCCAACACTCGATAGATCGCACCGGAGTCAAGCAGATGCCACCCCAGACGGCTGGCCAACAACTGACAGATGGTGCCCTTACCCGCGCCGCTAGGGCCGTCAATGGTAATAACCTGTGCCTGTTCAGGCATAGTTATCCTCCAACAAGTCAATCTCAGTCCGGGACAAATCCGTCCGAACCGACCAAAAAGGCGGGGGCATTATACACAAATGCCCCCGCCTTCGCAGAATTTTACCTTAAAAAAAGAAGTTAACTGCTGATTTCTTGTAACTTTTCAAAGTAATCCGGGAAGGTTTTGGCAGTACAGTCAGGATCATTGATGGTCACAGTCTGTCCCCCGACGGCCAACAAGGAGAAACACATCGCCATCCGGTGATCGTTATAGGTATCGATCTCGGCGTGTTTCAACGTCGTCACCGGGGTGATCACGATGTAATCTTCGCCCTCCTCCACCTCGGCACCCACTTTACGCAACTCGGTGGCCATGGCCGCCAGACGATCCGTCTCCTTCACGCGCCAGTTATAGACGTTACGGATCCGGGTCGGTCCCTGGGCAAACAGTGCCGTGGTGGCGATGGTCATGGCTGCATCCGGGATATGGTTCATGTCCATATCAATCCCCTTCAACACACCACCTCGAGCCACGATCTTGTCGTCATGCCACTCGATCTCGGCCCCCATGGCAGCCAGGGCATCGGCGAAGTACTTGTCGCCCTGCAGGCTCAGGCGTCCCACCCCATGCACGGTCACCGGACCTTTCCCCAGGGCACCGGCCGCGAGGAAGTAGGATGCGGAGGAAGCATCGCCTTCCACCAGGAAGGTACCCGGACTGACATATTGCTGGCCCGCCTTGACCACGAAACGTCGATAATCCTGGTTTTCCACTTCAACGCCAAAACGCTGCATCAATGCCAGGGTGATATCGATGTAGGGCTTGGAGACCAGATCGCCCATCACCTCGATGGTCAGATCCTCGGCACACAGGGGGGCCACCATCAGCACCGCGGTCAAAAACTGGGAGGAGATGCTGCCATCGATCTTCACCTCGCCGCCGGCCAGGATCCCGGCTTCGATCGCCAATGGCGGATACCCCTCGGCTTCCAAGTATTCAATCTTGGCCCCCAAAGGACGCAGGGCATCGACCAGATGGCCGATGGGCCGTTCCTTCATTCGAGGCTCACCGGTCAGGAGATAACGCCCCTGACCCAAGGTCAGTGCCGCAGCCAAGGGACGCATGGCGGTACCGGCATTGCCCAGATAGAGCTCCAGCAACTGCTCCGAATCCTGTTGCGCCAGGGCTTCGCCCCGCCCCTCGACCGTGATGGTACGTGCGGTGGGGTTCCAGTCGTAGGTCACGCCCAGAGACTTGAGCGCATTGAGCATATGGCGGATATCGTCCGAGTCCAACAGGTTGGTCAAGGTCGTGGTGCCTTGCGCCAGGGCGGCCAGCAGCAGCGCCCGGTTAGAGATGCTCTTTGAGCCGGGCAGGAAGATCTCGCCTTCCACCCGGCTAATGGGGTCCAGAGTTAACTGCTTCATACTATTCCAACTTATTCTTATTGATTCTCTGCCAATACCCGATCAAGCGCCGCCATCAGACGATCATTCTCCTCGGGCAGGCCAATGCTGATCCGTAAATGCTCCGGCATGCCATAGCCGGCAATAGGCCGTACGATCACCCCTTGCTCTAGCAACGCCTGATAGATGGTCTCTGCGGGGATCAGCTTGACCGTCAGAAAATTGCCCTGGCTGGGAATGTATTCCAGCTCCCGAGCCTCGCAGTAGGCCACCAAACGCGCCATCTCGGCATCGTTGAGGGCCACACTCCGGCTCACGTACTCCTCATCCCCCAAGGCAGCCGTGGCTGCAGCCAGCGCCAGGCTGTTGCAGTTAAAGGGCTCCCGCACCCGGTTCAGCAGATCGGCAATGGCCAGACTGCTGATCAGGTAGCCGACCCTGAGTCCCGCCAAACCATAGGCCTTGGAGAAGGTCCGGCTGATACACAGGTTGGGGAAACGACTGAGCCATTCGACACTGGGTGCCCGTTGCGGCTGGGCCACGTACTCGTAATAGGCTTCATCCAGCACCACCAGCACCCGCTCGGGCACTCGCATCAGAAAGGCTTCCAGCGCCTCGGTCTCAAGGAAGGTACCGGTCGGGTTATTGGGGTTGGCGATGCAGATCATTCGAGTCTGATCAGTGATGGCGGCCAGCATGGCCTCCAGATCATGACCCCAGTTTTGCGACGGCACCGCAACAGCGGTCGCACCGCAAGACTGGGTCAGCAGCCGATAAACGATGAATCCATGGGCATCGAAGATCACCTCATCGGTCGGGGCCACAAAGGTGCGAAACAGGATCTCCAGCACCTCGTTCGACCCGTTACCCAGGGTGATCTGCTCAGGCTGGGCCGACAGATGTTGCGCCAGGGCCTGCTTGAGGTAAAACCCATTGGCGTCCGGGTAGCGAGTGAGATCGGCGATGGCGGCGGTGATCGCCTGCTCGGCCTTGGGGCTCAGTCCCAGGGGGTTCTCATTGGAAGCCAGCTTCACAATGTTGCGGATCCCAAGCTCCCGCTCCAACTCTTCGATCGGTTTACCCGGTTGATAGGGGTGCAACCCGGTCACACCGGGATTGGCAATAGCCTTAACGTCAATGGCCAAATCCTTGTCCTCTTAGATTCCAAATGGGGCTCAGCGATGGGCTTGCTCGAAGCGCTGCATAAAGGCGATCAGGGCCTCAATCCCTTCCAGTGGCATGGCGTTATAGATGCTGGCACGCATTCCACCAACCATGCGATGCCCCTCCAGGGCCTTGAGTCCGGCCGCTTCGGCTTCCCGCAGGAAACGCTCATTCAGTTCATCATCCTGAAGCTTAAAGGTGACGTTCATCTCGGAGCGGAACTGAGGTGCGGTATCGTTGCTGTAGAAATCGCTGTTATCGATATAGCGGTACAGCAGATCGGCCTTGGCTCGATTACGCTGCTCCATGGCCTGGACGCCGCCCTGGGCCTTAAGCCACTTGAACACTTCACCGGCCAGGTACCAGGGATAGGTTGGCGGTGTGTTGTACATGGAATCGGTTTTCTGCGCCAGGGTGTAATCCAGGATCGAAGGGGTCTTAGGATCAGCATTACCCAGCAGATCCCGTCGTATGATCACCAGGGTCAACCCGGCCGGGCCGACATTCTTCTGTGCCCCGCCGTAGATGACGCCAAACTTGGTCACATCCAGCTCACGTCCCAGGAAACAGGAAGACATGTCCGCCACCAGGGGACTGTCGGTTTCCGGCACCTCGAAGATCGCCGTGCCATTGACGGTTTCATTCGGGCAGTAGTGGACATAGCTGAAGCCAGAGGTGTCGCCGATCTTGGCGAGATCGAAGGTCCCCTGATCACAGCGCAGATCCCGCGCTTCGACCTCACCGTACTTCTGGGCTTCTTTCGTGGCAGCATCGGACCACTGGCCACTATTGAGGTAGAGCGCCTTGCCCTGCCCCAGCAGATTCAGGGGCACGGCGGAAAACTGGCCGCGGGCACCACCATGCATAAATAGTACGGCGTAGTTATCGGGAATGTTCATCAGATCCCGCAGGTTCTGCTCAGCCTCCTCCGCCAGCGCCATAAATTCGCTGCCACGGTGGGAGATCTCCATCACCGATACACCCAGATCCTGGTAGTTGATGAATTCCTTTTGTGCCTTAGCCATCACGTCGACCGGCAACATGGCCGGTCCCGCGCAGAAGTTGTATACGGTCATTGTCCTTTCCTAGAAAACAATACGGGCGCCTCTATGGGCGCCCGTACACATCGACGATTATTGCTGTTCGTCTTGATTACCTTGGGGTTCTTGCTCAGATTCGGCCCCAGCAGTGTTGCTGTCTTGCGCCGCTTCGTCAAGCCCCTCTTGCTCTTCGACCTCCTCGATCCGCTGGAGTCCGACCACTTGCTCGTCGTCGGCGGTGCGGATCAAGATGACGCCTTGGGTGTTACGACCCACTTCAGAGACTTCGGAGACCCGGGTACGCACCAGGGTTCCGGCGTTACTGATCATCATGATCTCGTCATTCTCATTGATCTGAACCGCTCCGACCACAGGGCCGTTACGCTCAGAGACCTTGATGGAGATCACGCCCTTGGTGGCCCGGCTCTTGGTCGGGTACTCAGCCTCAGAGGTGCGCTTACCGTAACCGTTTTCGGTGACCGTCAGGATGGCGCCATCGCCCCGTGGCACAATCAGGGAAACCACCCGATCACTGCCTTCGAGGTTGATGCCGCGCACACCGGTGGCGGTACGACCCATGGAGCGGACCTGATCCTCGTTAAAGCGCACCACTTTACCGGCATCGGAGAACAGCATCACTTCGTCATCACCCAGGGTGATGTCGACACCGATCAGTTCATCGTCGTCGGCCAGGTTGATCGCCCGGATCCCGGAGGAGAGCGGACGGCTGTAGGCATCCAGCGCCGTCTTCTTCACCGTGCCCTTGGCCGTGGCAAACAGGATATGCTTGTCCGCCGAGTACTCGGAAACCGGCAAAATCGCGGTGATCCGCTCGCCCTCGGTCAGCGGCAGCAGGTTGACGATCGGGCGGCCCCGGGCCGCACGGCTGGCCAGCGGCAGCTGGAAGACGCGCATCCAGTACACCTTACCTATGCTGGAGAAGCAGAGAATGGTGTCATGGGTATTGGCCACCAGCAGGCGCTCAATGAAGTCTTCCTCCTTCATCTTGGTGGCCGACTTACCTTTACCGCCCCGTCGCTGCGCCTCGTAATCAGACAGCGGTTGGTACTTGACGTACCCTTCGTGGGACAGGGTCACCACCACATCTTCCTGGGTGATCAGATCCTCCATGGAGATGTCGGCGGAGGAGGCGGAGATCTCCGTCTTACGCTCGTCACCGTAAGCGGCTTTCACCTCTTCCAGCTCTTCCCGGATCACCTCCATCAGGCGCTCGGTGGACGCCAGGATGTGCAGCAGCTCGGCGATCTGCTCCAGCAGTCCCCGGTACTCGTCCAGGATGGACTCGTGCTCCATACCGGTCAGCTTGTGCAGACGCAGATCCAGGATCGCCTTGGCCTGTTCTTCGGTCAGGTAGTAGTGGCCGTCACGAATGCCATACTCGGGCTCGAGCCACTCGGGACGGGCCGCATCATCACCGGCGCGTTCCAGCATGGCCGCAACGTTACCCAGCGCCCAACCTTTGGCCAGCAAGCCTTCACGGGCCTCGGCAGGGGTGGCGGCATTGCGGATCAGCTCAATCACAGGATCGATGTTGGCCAGAGCAATGGCCAAACCTTCCAGGATATGGGCACGGTCACGGGCCTTGCGCAGTTCAAAGACGGTACGACGGGTCACCACTTCGCGGCGATGGCGAATGAAGGCTTCCAGGGTCTCTTTGAGATTGAAGATCTTCGGCTGACCGTTCGCCAGGGCCACCATATTGATGCCGAACACGGTCTGCATCTGGGTCTGGGCGTACAGGTTGTTCAGTACCACTTCCGGCACTTCACCACGCTTGAGCTCAATGACGATGCGCATGCCGTCCTTATCGGACTCATCACGCAGGCCGCTGATCCCTTCAATCTTCTTGTCTTTAACCAGCTCGGCGATCTTCTCGATCAGACGCGCCTTGTTAACCTGATAAGGCAGTTCATCAACGATGATCGCCTCACGGCCTTTGGCATCCGTCTCGATTTGGGTCAAGGCACGGACGTAGATCTTGCCGCGACCGGTATGGTACGCATCGAAGATCCCCTTGCGGCCATTGATGATGGCGCCGGTGGGAAAGTCAGGACCTGGGATGATCTCAATCAGCTCATCGATGGTCGCGTCTTCGTTCTCGATCAGGTGCAGACAGCCATCCACCACCTCATTGAGGTTATGGGGCGGAATATTGGTGGCCATGCCCACGGCAATACCGGACGCGCCGTTCACCAGCAGGTTCGGGACGCGGGTTGGCAGTACCGCCGGGATCTGCTCAGTGCCGTCATAGTTGGGCACATAATCCACGGTATCCTTGTCCAAGTCCGCCAACAACTGGTGGGCGATCTTGTCCATCCGCACTTCGGTGTATCGCATCGCCGCAGCGGAATCGCCGTCGACGGAGCCGAAGTTGCCCTGGCCATCAACCAGGGTGTAACGCAGTGAGAAGGGCTGCGCCATACGGACAATGGTGTCGTAAACGGCGCTATCACCATGGGGGTGATACTTACCGATCACGTCACCGACCACACGGGCCGATTTCTTGTAGGGCTTGTTCCAGTCATTGCCCAGTTCATTCATTGCAAACAGTACGCGACGGTGCACTGGTTTCAGGCCGTCTCGTACATCAGGCAAAGCACGTCCAACGATAACGCTCATGGCGTAATCGAGGTAGGAGCTTTTAAGCTCCTCCTCGATGTTGATTGGCGTGATCTCTTTGGCCAGATCAGTCATAAAATGCTCGATCCCCTCACAGCGGGTCCCACTACGGTCTCCGCCCCGGTCCTACCGGTAAAAACAGTGGTTTGGGATTCTAACACAAGCACCGAGCAAAAGAAGGCTTACGGCGGTTTCGGTGGTCGACCGCTGTCGATATAATCGTCCAGAAACCCGTTATCAAGGCAGAACCGACAAAAATGACTCAAACAGTGAACGTGGATGCCCAGGAAGTGGCAAAATTTGAGCAACTGGCAGCGACCTGGTGGGACCCCAAGGGCCACTCCGGTCCGCTGCACCGGATGAACCCGCTTCGCCTGGCCTACATCGAACGCCACAGCGAAGGGCTGTTTGGCAAACAGATCCTGGATGTGGGCTGCGGTGGCGGCCTGCTCAGTGAGGCGATGGCCAAAAGCGGTGCCAAGGTGACCGGCCTGGATATGGGCGAGGAGCCGCTGGAGGTGGCACGCCTGCATGCCCTGGAGAGCGGTATCGAGATCGACTACCTCAACGGCACCGCCGAGCAGCACGCCGACGGGTTCGCTCGGCGCTACGACGTGGTGACCTGCATGGAGATGCTGGAACATGTGCCGGATCCCGCCTCCGTGGTCAAAGCCTGTGCCGCCCTGGTTAAACCCGGTGGCCAACTGTTCCTCTCCACCATCAACAAAACCCCCCAGGCCTACCTCTTTACCATCCTCGGGGCGGAGCGGATCGCCAAGGTACTGCCCAAAGGCACTCACGACTACAACAAGTACCTGCGCCCTTCCCAGTTGATCCGCTGGTGTGAAGAGGCCGGCTTGCAGGTACGTCATGCCGACGGCATGCGCTACAACCCCCTGACCGAAACCTTCAGCATGAGCCGGTCGACCAAGATCAACTATCTGATCCACGCCACTAAGCCGGAGATCTGAGCCTTGACCAAGCCTTTTAAAGGGGTACTGTTCGATCTCGACGGCACCCTACTCGATACCGCGCCCGATCTGGGCCGGGCCGCCAATGTGGCCCTGGCCCAGTACGGCTATCCGCCCATCAGCATGACCACCGCCGGTGAGGTCAGTTCTCACGGTACGGGGGGACTCCTTGGTGCGGCATTGGGAGGCCTGTTCACCCGCACCGATGTCGCCCCGTTACGCCGAGCCTTGTTGCAAGCATACCGACAAGCCTTGAGCGTCAATACTCAGGCATTTGCACAGATAGAGCCCCTGATCCATGCCCTGGATCAAGCCGATGTGCCCTGGGGGATCATCACTAACAAGCCTGGTTGGCTGACCGATCCCCTGCTCGATCAGTGGCCGCTGTTTAAACAATCACGCTGCCGGATCAGTGGTGATACCCTCAAGGTTGCCAAACCCCATCCCGAGCCCATGTGGCTGGGCGCCGAACAGTTGGGCCTGGAGTCCAGCGCCATCCTCTATATCGGTGATGCGGAGCGGGATATGGAGGCCGCACAGCGGTCCGGCATGACCGGCGTCATTGCCCTCTGGGGCTATCTGCGTCCCGAAGACCAACCCCACCTCTGGCCCGCTCAACACGCCATCGAGTCCCCGCTGGCGATCCTGGATCTGCTCGGTTTACCTAACGCATAAAATTGCGCCACTCAAGTCAGCCATCAAAAAAATCTTTGGTGGCTGATTTGTTAACCAAGTGCAGCGAAACTCCCCCTCCTGAGGCATATCATGGTAAGGCGCCACTAACCTGGCGGCAGCGATCACACTTTATGCACAATATGTCCACAGATCTATCTATTGAATCACGCGTCAAACCGCCCTATCTTGTAGTCAAGATCCTGACACATACTAGATATAGTGTTACAGATCGCTCATCAAACACAATTGCTTGACGCCAGCAGCATGGCGCAGCACACGGAGTGGATCAGACACAATGCCCCAATTGTGAGGTCTGATCGGCTCCCTTTTGACTTTCACAGGGACCAGGCGAGCGCGAACGTCAATGAACAGCAACCTTCTAGTAACAAAACGGAACGGGCGGCAAGAGCCCATCGATCTGGAGAAGATCCACCGGGTGATCTATTGGGCCGCCGACGGGCTCAACAATGTCTCCGTCTCTCAGGTGGAGCTGGCCGCACACATCCATTTTTACGACGGCATTGAAACCGAAGCGATCCATGAAACCATCATCAAAGCTGCCGCCGATCTGATCAGCGCCGAGGCGCCAGACTATCAGTACCTGGCCGCTCGCCTGGCGGTCTTCCACCTGCGCAAGAAAGCGTACGGACAGTTCAAGCCACCGCACCTGTACGATCATGTGGTCAAACTGGTCGAAGCGGGTCGCTACGACCCCCATATCCTGGCGGATTACAGCTTTGAAGAGCTGGACGAACTCAACCGCCATATCGATCACTGGCGCGATACCAAGTTCTCCTACGCTGCCGTTAAACAGCTGGAAGGCAAGTATCTGGTGCAAAACCGGGTCACCGGCGAGGTGTTTGAAAGCGCCCAGTTCCTCTACATGCTGGTCTCGGCCTGCCTGTTTTCGCACTACCCGAAGGCGACCCGGCTGGACTACGTCAAGCGTTTCTATGACGCCACCTCCCTGTTCAAGATCTCCCTGCCAACCCCAATCATGAGCGGAGTGCGCACCCCGACCCGCCAATTCAGCTCCTGTGTGCTGATCGAGTGTGGAGACAGCCTGGATTCCATCAACGCCACCTCCAGCTCCATCGTCAAGTACGTCAGCCAGCGGGCCGGGATCGGGATCAATGCCGGTAACCTGCGCGCCTTGGGCAGCCCGATCCGCGGGGGCGAAGCGTTCCACACCGGCCTGTTGCCCTTCTTCAAACATTTCCAGACCGCAGTGAAATCCTGCTCTCAAGGGGGCGTACGCGGCGGGGCCGCCACCCTGTTCTACCCCCTGTGGCACCTGGAGGTGGAAGATCTGCTGGTACTGAAGAACAACCGGGGCACCGACGCCAACCGCATTCGCCATATGGATTACGGCGTGCAGATCAACCACACCCTGTATCAGCGCCTGGTGGACGGCGGCGAGATCACCCTGTTCTCCCCCTCCGACGTGCCCGGCCTGTACGACGCCTTCTTCGCCGATCAGGCCGAGTTTGAACGGCTCTACTGCCAGTACGAGCAGGATGACAGCATTCGCAAGAAGCGGGTCAAGGCGATCGAACTGTTCAGCCTGATGATGCAAGAGCGTGCCAGCACCGGACGGATCTACATCCAGAACGTGGATCACTGCAACACCCACAGCCCGTTCGATCCCAAGGTGGCGCCGATCAAACAGTCCAACCTGTGTCTGGAGATCGCCCTGCCCACCAAGCCTTTGTCCCATACCGAGGACGAAAGCGGTGAGATCGCCCTGTGCACCCTCTCCGCCTTCAACCTGGGGGCCATCGACAGCCTGGATGAATTGGAGGAGCTGGCGGAGCTGGCCGTTCGTGCCCTGGACAACCTGCTCGATTACCAGGACTACCCCATCAAGGCGGCGAAGATCAGCACCATGAACCGCCGTACCCTGGGGGTGGGTGTCATCAACTTCGCCTACTACCTGGCCAAGCGCGGCAAGCGCTACTCCGACGGCAGTGCCAACAACCTCACCCATAAAACCTTTGAGGCGATCCAGTACTACCTGCTCAAGGCCTCCAACAACCTGGCCAAGGAGAAGGGGGCGTGCCCGGCCTTTAACGAGACCACCTACGCCCAGGGCATTCTGCCCATCGACACCTATAAAAAGGCGCTGGATCAGATCTGCGACGAGCCGCTGCACCTGGATTGGGAGTCACTGCGGACCGAGATCCGCGAGCATGGCCTGCGCAACTCCACCCTCTCGGCGCTGATGCCATCGGAGACCTCTTCACAGATCTCCAACGCCACCAACGGCATCGAGCCGCCCCGTGGCCTGATCAGCGTCAAGGGCTCCAAGGATGGGGTGATGAAGCAGGTGGTCCCCGGGATCGAAGAGCTGGCCGAACGCTACGAACTGCTCTGGGATATCCCCAGCAACGAGGGCTACCTGCAGCTGGTGGGCCTGATGCAGAAGTTTATCGATCAGGCGATCTCCGCCAACACCAACTATGATCCCGGCCGCTACGAGGGTAACCGGATGCCGATGAAGACCCTGCTCAGGGATCTGCTGCTGGCCTACCGCTACGGTCTTAAGACCCTCTACTACCAAAACACCCGGGACGGTCAGACCGACGCCCAAACCAGTAGCAAAGGCAACGGACAAAACACCGCCACCGTCGTCATTGAAGACGCCGAGGACGATTGTGCCGGCGGCGCCTGCAAGATTTAACGCTGGGATTTAGGAGATATCATGAGCCATCAATACAGTACTTTTTCCCGGATCAATAACGACGCCACCGCCGAGCCCATGTACCTGGGCAACCCGGTTAACGTGGCCCGTTACGATCAACAGCGTCACCGCATCTTCGAGGATCTGATCGAGAAGCAGCTCTCCTTCTTCTGGCGTCCGGAAGAGGTGGACGTCACCCAGGATCGCATCGACTTCAATGCCCTGCCCGATCACGAGCAGCATATCTTCCTGTCGAACCTCAAGTACCAGACCCTGCTGGACTCCATTCAGGGACGCAGTCCCAACGTGGCGCTGCTGCCCCTGGTTTCCCTGCCTGAGCTGGAAACCTGGATTGAGACCTGGTCCTTCTACGAGACGATCCACAGCCGCTCCTACACCCACATCATCCGCAACATCGTCAAAGATCCCGGCGTGGTGTTTGATGACATCGTGGTGAACGAGGAGATCCTCAAGCGGGCCGGCGATATCAGCCACTACTATGATGATCTGATCAGCGAAACCCAGCGGTACCAGCAGTTTGGCCCGGGTGACCACCAGATCAACGGCGAGACCGTGACCATCAGCCTACGGGGCCTGAAGAAGAAGCTGTACCTCTGCCTGATGTCGGTCAACGTGCTCGAAGCGGTGCGTTTCTACGTCTCCTTCGCCTGCTCCTTCGCCTTTGCCGAGCGGGAGAAGATGGAGGGTAACGCCAAGATCATCCGTCTTATCGCCCGGGACGAACAGCTCCACCTGGTGGGCACCCAGCATATGATCAACCTGATGGCCGACGGCCGGGACGATCCCGAGATGGCGGAGATCGCCATCGAGTGCCACGCCGAGTCCATCGAGATCTTCCGCCGCGCCGCCGAGCAGGAGAAGGCCTGGGCCGGCTACCTGTTCAAGGACGGCTCCATGATGGGGCTGAACCAGCAGATCATCGAAGACTATGTGGAGTTCATCACCAACGAGCGGATGGCCGGTCTGGGCCTGGCGCCCATCTTCGACAAGCGCACCAACCCCCTGCCCTGGATGAGCAAATGGCTGGAATCCGACGCCGTGCAAGTCGCGCCCCAGGAGGTGGAGGTCAGCTCCTACCTGACCAACCAGATCGACAAGGAGATCAGCGACGAAGATCTCGCCGGCTTCGAGCTCTAATCGTCCGGTAACGATACACAAAATCACCCAAGCAACCGGCACTTGGGAGCACAAAGAAGGCGAGCCGTTGCTCGCCTTTTTATGGCCATACTGACTACTGGAGATCGCTAAACGCCGACTTTAGCGCCTCAAAAAGGAGCTGCTGGAGAGGCAACCACATTACCGTCGATGCCCTCCTGCTAGCCGGGGATGATCCGGGTCGCCAACTGGCAACCAGTGCCATCGTCTTGATCCAGATCCAGGGCTAACGCCGTCCCAAGGCACCCTCCCCTTTAAGGCCGAGGTAACTCCAATGGCTCACTCCTTCGCGACCATCTGTTTTGGATTAGTGGACTGTAAATGGCGATTCTTTTCGAGTTGCTCAGTCAGATGCACAACCAGATCCGGCATGCGGCCTGCCAGATTGTTCGTTTCACCCGGATCAGCCTCGAGATCGAACAACTCTATTGCCTCGTACGTGCCGTTATTATGGCGTCGATATTGTTTTGCATGTCTCTGTATCGCCTCTTTGCTATGGCGCAATAACTTCCATTTTCCTTGGCGAATACCGATCAGCTCTCCTTTAGCAGAGAAAAATAACAGCTTGTCCCGAGGAGACTGCACAGCATCCCTATCTGACAGTAAGGCACTAATGTCGTAGCCATCCAGGACCTGATCCTCGGGGAGTTCGGCGCCGATCAGTGTTGCTAAGGTTGGGTAGAGATCTAGGGTTGAAGCCATTTGGTCGCGCACCTTGCCTTGAGCGATTAAACCCGGACCCCAGAAAACTGCAGGGACTCGCATTCCTCCTTCCCAGGAGAAAAACTTACCGTCGCGTAAAGGCCCGGCGCTACCAACCGAACCTGATTTTGGCCCTTTACCTATGGATAACCAAGGGCCGTTATCCGAGGTATAAATCACCAAGGTATTCTCATCTATCTCGGCGTCGCGAAGCGCCTGGACAATCTGTCCAGTACTCCAGTCGAGTTCGGCTATCGCATCACCGTAGGGGCCATAATCCGATGTACCAACAAACTCCTCACTTGCACCGATCGGTACGTGAGGCATGGTATGAGCAACATAAAGGAAAAATGGCCCGTCTTTGTGGGTACGAATAAAGGAAACCGCGCGCTCGGTGAACCTCTGAGTCCAAAGGTTTTGATCGGCGGGAAATTCAATCACTTCATTGCCTTCCATCAAAACCCCACGCTGATCTGATCCCTTGATCTTATCCAGCATATTCTCACGGCTACGGCCTTCTCGGAACACCACACCATCTGCCAGTTTTAAGTGGGCACTCATTACCATATCGTTGCTATAGGGCGTTCCATAGTAACTATCAAACCCTCGCTGCAGAGGCAAAAGCTCCTGTGTGTGGTGCCCCAGGTGCCACTTACCTATCATTCCGGTGGCGTAGCCTTGTTGTTGAAAGAGCTGGGGCAATAACACGAGGTTAGGATCTAACCCATGCTTCGAATGAGGAAACACGACACCATTGCCCAGTCCGATTTTGGTTGCATACATGCCGGTCAACAACGAGGCTCGAGATGGAGTACAGACCGACTGGGATACGTAGAAATCCGTGAAGCGAACCCCTTCTTTTGCAAGGGAGTCCAGTGCTGGGGTATTGATCCTATCTGCCCCATAGCTACCAAGATCACCATACCCTTGATCATCGGCCAGGATCACGATGACATTCGGGGCCGAATGGGCAGCAACAGCCGTACAAACCATTCCTAACCCTAAGCTATAGCGTATTATCTTCAGCATTTTACGTATCCTTGTAATGCTTGCGTGGACCAACTGCTAACGCTAACAAACCGCATGAGCGTACAAATGTAAAGACCTATCCAATGGACAAAGGCTATCCGTTGACGATGGCCACTGAGCAAAAATCCAACGAGCGGCCAATAAGCAACCTGCAAATGTCTCGGTAAAATCGGTTTGTTCTGCTAGGCAACTGCCTATAATCTTGCTCTCAATCAGCAGAACAATGACGTCATCCAGATCCCTGCCAATGAATCATAAAATAACTTTAAATACTGAAACTTGGGTTCATAAAGAAGGCGAACCCTTACTCGCGTCTCTAACACCCAGGGGTCACTACAGTGAATGTCAAAATGGCTATTGCGGGGCTTGCAAGACTCGGCTGGTCAGCGGCGAAGTACGCTACCTCACGCCGCCCATGGCCTACACCCGCCCCGGTGAGATCCTGCCCTGCTGCTGTACCCCGACCTCAGCACTGGTGTTGCATCAACCCGAGAGCACCTGACGACCGACATCGATGTCCCCTCTCCTTTCTTCCGTAAGGAGGTCAAAAGTCAGAGTGTAAGCCTCGGGCGCAGCGAACTGCCAAAACAGTGGTTCGACGTACGCCTGCTTTTGCCAGGACGAGAATCTCAGCGTCTGAAGTTACACGCCTTCGAGTTCCCTGAGATCCAGCCTGACGCCACGCTTTGCCCCACGTTTGGCTTGATACATCTGTTGATCGCTTCTCTCGATCAGAGTGGTGCAATCATCCATTTCATTGGCCAGGCTAGCCCCGATGGACACAGTGATCCGGATCTGCTCCCCAGCCTCCATCAGGTACCCTCCCCGGATCAACCGGTTTAAACGGGTAGACACCCTCGTTAATTCCGGCTCGCTGATATAGGGCAGGATCCCGACAAACTCGTCCCCCCCCCAGCGGCCGAAGGTATCGTAGGGACGACTGTTGGTGATCAGTGTCTGGGCGACATAACGCAGGACCTTATCCCCCACCAGGTGGCCATAGCTGTCATTGATCTGTTTGAAGTTGTCGATGTCAATAAAGAGTACGCCCAGACCTAGCCCAGTCTGGCGCTCCTCATCGAGCCGGCGCTGCAGTTCACCATCCAGATAACCCCGATTAGGCAATCGGGTCAATTCATCAACCAGCAAGCGCTTTTCCAGCTCCTTGAGCCTTAAGTTATTGGCTGCCTGATGGCTAATATCACTGAACAGTTCAATACCACCGATCACCTGACCTTCGGCGTCAAACAGCGGGGTAATTCGTACCGATACAGGTACCCTGTGCCCCTGCTTGTGATGCAGATAGACCTCGGCGGTACGGGGCTGACAATCCGTCATGGTATTGACCAAAGGGCAGTTGGTCATGCAGAGCTGATTACCCTCACAATCGATGTGAGTCAGAATGTTGTCCGAACAGGGACGTCCCACCACTTCGTCGGCGCTAAAGCCTGAGATCGCCTCCGCCGCCTTGTTCCAGTAGGTGATCACCCGGTCCTTGTTGACGAAATAAAAGCCGTCGTACAAATTGCTGACAACCGACTCCCAGTTGGCATCGCTGATCTTCATCCTTTAACCCTGTGCAATTACAACTCTATGGGTCTATCCAACGGAAAACAGCGTCCGAAGACGCCGTTCACTAGAAAAACCCTGTTTAGTTCAATACTTTACACAGGAGAGAAAGGAAAAATGCGATCCCCATCGGAGTAATGAAATTCGGTGTCAGAATGGCTGGTCCCGAGGATAAAAGAAACTGCAGGGGACCTTTATCGCCGTCCCCTGCAGTGGCTAAAAGCCAAATGATCCGCAAGTACGTATCCTCATAACGCCGCCACCACCTCCAACGCCTGGCGGATCGCCCGCTTGGCGTCCAGCTCCGCCGCCACGTCGGCGCCACCGATCAGGTGATAGGGGATCCCCTGCTCCTCCATGGCATGGGCCAGCGCTCGATTCGACTCCTGGCCCGCACACAACACCACGGTATCGACGCTCAGGCACTGGGACGTATCACCCAACCTGATGTGCAGCCCCTCCCCGTCCAGACGCTCATACTGCACTCCGGTGATCATATTAACCCCCCGATCCTTGAGCACGGCACGGTGGATCCAGCCCGTGGTCTTGCCCAGGCCAGCTCCCGGCTTACTGGTTTTGCGTTGCAACAGGGTGATCTCCCGCGCCGACTCGAAAGCGCTGCCATGTCGCTCGGTCAGACCGCCGTTGTTGTCATAAGCCAGATCGACCCCCCACTGGGCCCGCCATTGCTTGGGGTGCAAGGTTGGCGAGGCATGGGGCTCGGAGAGGTACTCGGCCATATCAAAGCCGATCCCCCCGGCGCCGATCAACGCCACCCGCTGCCCGGCTTTCACTTCCCCCCTGAGTACCTGCTGATAGGTCACGGCATGCTCAACACCGGGGAACTGGGGGATCCTGGGCACGACCCCCGTCGCCAGCACAACCCGATCGTACTCTGTCATCTGCTCCGGCGAGACCGCCTCGCCCAGGCGAAGCTCCACGTCGAGCGTCTGCAAACGGTGCTTGAAGTAGGCCAGCGTTTCCTGAAATTCCTCCTTGCCCGGGATCTTCGCCGCCAGATTAAACTGGCCCCCGAGGTTCTCGTTAAGCTCAAACAGAGTCACCTTGAACCCCCGCTCGGCGGCATAGCAGGCACTGGCCATGCCCGCCGGCCCGCCACCGACCACGGCAACCGTCGTCGGCTTTTCAACCGGAGTCAGGCTCAGCTCGGTCTCATAACAGGCAAAAGGATTCACCAGACAGGTGGCACGTTTAAGCTTGAAGGTATGATCCAGGCAGCCCTGGTTACAGCCGATACAGATGTTGATGTCGGCACGCCTGTCGGCAGCCGCCTTGGCAACAAAGTGGGGATCCGCCAGCATCGGCCGGGCCATGGAGACCATGTCCGCCTGCTCATCGGCCAGGATCTGCTCAGCAACCTCCGGCGTGTTGATCCGGTTGGTGGCCACCACGGGGACACTGACGTGCTGACGCAAACGTTGGGTGATCCCGGCAAATGCGCCCCGGGGAACACTGGTGGCGATGGTGGGGATCCGCGCCTCGTGCCAGCCTATCCCGGTATTGATGATATTGACCCCATCTTGTTCCAGCCACTTGGCCAGCTGCACCACCTCCTCCCAGCTGTTACCCCCCTCCACGAGATCCAGCATGGAGAGGCGGAAGATGAGGATAAACGCCTCACCCACAGCCTCCCGGATCGCCCGAACTGTCTCAAGCACGATCCGCGCGCGCCCCTCAAGGCTGCCACCGTAAGCATCATGACGTTGATTGGTGGCTCGGCACAGGAACTGGTTCAGCAGGTATCCTTCCGATCCCATGATCTCCACACCGTCATAACCCGCCTTTTGGGCCAGCCGAGCACAGCGGGCGTAGTCCTTGATGGTCTTGCGGATCCCAGACAGGCTCAGGGCCTTGGGCTTGAATCGGGAGATGGGGGACTGGATGGCACTGGGCGCCACGCACAGGGGATGGTAGCCGTAGCGACCGGCATGGAGGATCTGTAAGCAGATCTTACCCCCCTCGGCGTGCACCGCTTCGGTGATCTGTCGATGTTTTCGGACCTGCCAGCCGAAGGAGAGCTGGCTGGCATGGGGATAGAGACGGCCACGGAAGTTGGGGGAGATCCCTCCGGTGACCATCAGGCCAACGCCTCCTCGAGCACGCTCGGCATAAAAGGCCGCCAGCTTGGCAAAACCGCCCCGCTCCTCCTCCAGGCCGGTATGCATCGAGCCCATCAGCACCCGATTGTTTAATTGTGTAAAGCCCAGATCCAGCGGGCGCAACATATTGGGATAGGGGTTGCTCATCCTTAAACACCTGTTTGAAACTTTTGTTCCAGACTACTGCGTACTGTCGAGCAGCTCAAGTTTTCCTCAAAAACGACCGGACGATCACTTCTTTGCCCCGTCACCCTCGATGGGTGGAGCAAAAGCCGCCAGGAAGTGCTGATTTATCAAAAAGCCTTACAATTGGCACTCCCCATTGCCAGACCGGTTGCGATAGCATAGGGATACGCTCAATACCCAGGGACAAGCATGTCGACCCAACCCTCAATGTTCATGCGATTCATCAAGTTGATCGGATCGCTCATCAATACCTTCCGCCGCATCGTGGTGAACCTGGTGTTCTTTCTGGTGCTCGGCGCCCTGCTGGTTCTGTTTGTCCAGGAGGACACCGCCGAATTAGAGCCCGGCGCCGCACTGGTCCTTCACCTTGATGGCATCGTCGTCGAGCAGAAGCGTGAACTCGATCCCTTTGAGATCCTCACCGCCGATGCCGACGGGCCCAGGGAGATCCTGCTGGCCGATCTGCTCATGGCCATCGAGAAAGCCGCTACCGATCCTCGGATCAGCGGCCTGGTGTTGCGACCGGGTAATCTGGTGGCAGGCCTGGCCAAGCTGGATGATATCGGCCAGGCGATTGAGCGCTTCAAGGCCAGCGAGAAGCCGGTATTGATGCAGGCCGGTTACCTGGATCAGAGCAACTACTTCCTGGCCAGCTTCGCCGACGAGATCCAGCTCAATCCCGGCGGCATGGTGGCGATTGAGGGGATGGGGATCTACCGCCTCTACTACAAAGAGGTGTTGGAGAAGCTGAAGATCAACACCCACCTGTTCCGGGTCGGCAAGTACAAGTCGTTTGCCGAGTCCTACACCGAAGATGGGATGTCTGATCCGGCGAAAGAGGCCAACGAGGCGCTGCTGGGCGATCTGTGGGGCAGTTATACCCAGACCGTGGCGGCAAATCGCGACATTGATGCCGATCTGCTGAGCCTGGATCTCGATACCCTGGCACAACAACTCGCGCAGCATCAGGGGGACTTTGGCAAGCTGGCCCTGGAAAAGGGTTTGGTGGATGCCCTGATGACCGATGTTGAGATGCGCGATCAGCTGGTCCAGCGGTTCGGCACCCGCAAGGGTAAAGATGACGAGATCAAGGCCATTGGCCTGGACGGCTACCTCAGCCATGTCAAACCACAAGGGAGTTCCCAGGCCGACAACCAGGTCGGGGTGATCGTCGCCAAGGGGATGATCCTCAACGGAGAGCAGCCCGCCGGCACCATAGGCGGCGTCAGCACCGCCCGCCTGCTGCGCCAGGCCCGCCTTGATGACAAGATCAAATCCGTGGTACTGCGGATCGACAGTGGCGGCGGCAGCGCCTTCGCCTCAGAGCAGATCCGCCAGGAGCTGTTGGCCCTGCAACAGGCTGGCAAGCCCGTGGTCGCCTCCATGGGCAGCGTCGCCGCCTCCGGGGGTTACTGGATCGCCGCCAACGCCGATCACATCTTCGCTCAGCCCAACACCATCACAGGCTCCATCGGGATCATCAGCCTGATCACCACCTTCGAGGAGGCGGCTGAAGCGATTGGTGTCCATGCCGACGGTGTGGGCACGACAGAGATGGCAGGCCTCAGCGTCCTGCGCCCCCTGCCCGACGGTTTCAAGACGGTGTTGCAGTTGAACATGAACAAGGGTTACCGGGACTTTATCCAGCTGGTGTCCGAAGCTCGTAACATGAGCCTGGAAGCGGTGGACGCCGTGGCTCAGGGCCGTGTATGGAGCGGTCAGGCGGCATTGGGCCTGGGGCTGGTGGATGAACTGGGAGGCCTGGAAGAGGCACTGCAGACCGCGGCCAACCTCGCCCAGCTGGACCAGTTTGAACCCCGGATTATCGGCCCTAAGCTCAGCCCAGAGCAGGAGTTCATGCAACAACTGTTTGGCCAGGCCAGCGCCTGGCTGCCCGCCGCGCAACCCTCTACCCTGGAGCAACTGGGCCAGCAGCTGCTGGCGCCCCTCAAGATGCAGCTGGAGCTGAACGATCCCAAACACCTGTATCTGCTGTGTCTGGAGTGCCAAAACCCTCTTTAATGGGGTGGCGGCAAGCCATTTGAACTGATAGCCCGGCCCTGTGCCGGGCTTTATTTTCTGCCGCCGACCGCTATAATCCCGCCATCTTACTGATTCAGGTTCTCCTCTATGCAACGCAAACGGATCTACGTCGCCTATACGGGCGGCACTATCGGCATGCAACACACTGAGCACGGCTTTGCCCCGGTGGCCGGTTTTCTGACCGAAAGCGTTCGGGCCAACCCGGAGTTTCAGCGCGATGAAATGCCGGAGTTTGAGATCCACGAGTACGATCAGTTGATCGACTCCTCCAACATGAGCCCGGATGATTGGCAATTGATTGCCGACGATATCGCCGCGCACTATGACGAGTTTGACGGCTTCGTGATCCTCCATGGTACCGACACCATGGCGTTCACCGCTTCGGCTCTCTCCTTTATGCTGGAGGGTCTGAATAAACCGGTGATCGTAACCGGCTCCCAGATCCCCCTGGCCCAGCTGCGCAGTGACGGCCAGCAAAATCTGCTCAACGCTCTGTATATCGCGGCCAACTACCCCATCGCCGAAGTCTGCCTGTTCTTCAACAATGTACTGCTTCGCGGCAACCGCTGTACCAAGGTCCATGCCGACGGATTTGCCGCCTTCGGCAGCCCCAACATGGCCCCGCTGCTCAAGGCCGGGATTGAGATCCGCATGGGATCCGAAGCCCTACCTCCGGTGGAAGGCCGCCAGTTGACCGTGCATGCCATTACCCCCCAACCCATTGGTGTGGTCACCCTTTATCCGGGGATCAGCACAGAAGTGATCGCCAATATGCTGCAGCAGCCGGTCAAGGCGCTGATCCTGCTCTCCTACGGCGTCGGTAACGCCCCTGAGCGTGCCGACCTGCTGGCGCTGCTCAAGCAGGCACAGGAGCGAGAGATCATGGTGGTCAACCTGACCCAGTGTTTGCAGGGCAAGGTCAATATGTCTGGCTATGCGACAGGTAATGCGCTCTCCCGTGCCGGGGTGATCTCCGGATTCGATATGACCACGGAAGCGGCCCTGACCAAACTGCACTTCCTGCTGTCCCAGCCCCTGAGTTACAAAGAGCGCTGTCATCTAATGCAGCTCTCCCTGCGCGGCGAGTTGAGCCAGTAGGCCTGGAGAAAACGAAACGCCCCGGCAATGCCGGGGCGTTTTCTTATGCACACAGATCTTGCTACTCAGGCTTGAGCGTGGTGATCCGCTCCTCTTGGAACTGGCGCTTCAATTCATCCTTGGACAAGTGATTAAGCTGGCCCTGACTGCCCACCGTCAGATGCTGCGTCTGCTGTGCATGCCGAGACTGCCACAACATCAGCGCCTGCATGGCGCTGTCCCGCTGCGACGGGCTGACCGCGCTGCCATCAGGCCATTTACCCAGCTCGACGGCCTCCTGCAATCTTGCCACCATTTCAGGGGTCAGGCTGTCTACCGTCCGTTGCCAATCCATTAGCGTCTCCTTTTTGCCAAAATAAGCCTTACCCGGGTCACCAGATAGAAAACGGATCCCGCAGCCATTGATGTCATACCGACGTTTTGCCGCCAGCCCTGTGCCGCTTCACCACCCCACCACCATAAAGCAAAACCGCCCACCAGCAGGAACATGGAGATGAAGCTGTGGGTCATCAGGCGCTGCTCATCGTGGATCGCCTTGAGCCGGGCGGCACGTTCTAGTGCTTCTGGATCGGCAGAGAGACTCTGTTTGCAGTGGGGACAATGGGGGGCTTTATCGGAAATTCGTTTGCCGCAGGCGGCACATCGGATCAACGCCATCGGGCACTCCGTATTGGGAAACTTTCCGCCCAATATACTGAACCCGAACTCCGGCGGCAAAAGATATAACCTTTGCCAGCTCCATCCCAGGCATTAGTCAAAGGGGGTTACAGCACATCGAACCACTTGAGATACAAGGCCAACATCCAACCTGGCATATAGCCGGTACGCCGGGCCACCACCTGTCCCTCAGCATCGATCACGACATAACTGGGAAACGCCTGGATCCCCAGCGCTTGGGCCAGTGCCGGAGTACCGAGCAACACGGTCTCGGGATCGATCTCGTTCCCGACAAACTCGGCCACTTCCGCCACCGAGCCATAGGACAAGGCAACCGGCACCAGGCTGGGGTGATCTTCATGAATATCGACCACGCCCCCCATGGTCAGATCACAGATGGCACACCAGGGCGCAAACAGGTAAAGCAGTTGGGCATGGCCATCACTGGGCAACACCTGCTCCCCGCCGTGCAGATCCGTCACCACCATAGGGGCCAGGTTGGTGCCGACCTTGATCATGCCATAGGCCCGCCACTGACCGACAAACCAGAACACCAGCGCCATGATACAGCCATAGATCACGGCATTTCTTAACAGTTTTTCCATTAGCTTCCGCATTCACCAAAAAGGCCGGCCCAGGGGCCGACCTTCATTGCTGGACCTAATGGCGATTATGGCAGGGACAGGGCATTGACTCCCAGCATTTTCTGCATCACCTGGACCACCTGACAGCTGTAACCAAACTCGTTGTCGTACCAGACATAGAGCACTGCCCTGTCGCCATCGACAATGGTGGCTTCGGAATCGACGATCCCGGCGAAACGGCTTCCCACCAGATCCGTACTGACGATCTCGCTGGACGCGGTAAAGTCGATCTGATTTTGCAGCGGCGAATGCAGGGACACCCAACGCAGATACTCGTTCATCTCGTCGCGACTGGTGGCCTGCGCCAGGTTGAGGTTCATGATCGCCATGGACACATTGGGCGTCGGTACCCGGATCGCATTACCCGTCAACTTACCCTTCAACTCAGGGAACGCCTTGGCAACAGCCTTTGCCGCCCCGGTGGAGGTGATCACCATATTCAAAGGGGCGCTGCGCCCACGTCGTTCCGCTTTGTGGTAGTTGTCGATCAGGTTCTGATCATTGGTATAGGAGTGGACCGTTTCCACATGGCCGCTGTTGATCCCGAACTTGTCGTAGATCGATTTGAGCACAGGCGTAATGGCATTGGTGGTACAGGAGGCGGCAGAGAGGATGGTGTCCTCATCGCAAACCGTATCGTCATTCACCCCGTACACCACGTTTTTGATCTCGCCCTTGGCCGGGGCCGTCAGCAACACCTTGGCGGCACCCTTGGACTTGAGGTGCTGTCCCAATCCCTCTTCATCACTCCAGATCCCGGTATTGTCCACCACCAGAGCGTTGTCGATACCGTACTGGGTATAATCCACCTGATCCGGGCTGTCGGCATAGATCACCTGGATATAGGTTCCGTTGGCGATCAGAGCACTGTTTTCGCCATCCACCTCGATAGAGCCATTGAAAGGCCCATGGATCGAATCCCGACGCAACAGGCTGGCGCGCTTATCCAGATCACCGTTTCGGCCGCCCCGCACCACGATAGCCCTCAACCTCAAGGTATTGGAGACACCGGTACGCTCAATCAGTAAGCGGGCCAACAGGCGACCAATCCGGCCAAAGCCGTATAACACCACATCCCTGGGCGCCAACTCCTTGTCCAGCGCCGGTGCCAGTTGCTCGGCCATATACGCATCAATCTCACCGGCGTCATTGTGGTTGCGCCAATAGTTCACCGCCAATTTACCGATATCCACCCTGGCATGCTTGACGTTCAGACGACTTAAGGACTCGACAAAGGGAAAGCTTTCTCTGAGCCGCAACTTATTGCCTTCATATTTTTTCACTAGGCGGTGGGCCTTGGTGATATCTATGGTCGAGGCATTGAGCAGTGGCCGCCCATAGATCAATACTTCGACCCCTTGATTACGGTACAGCTTGCCGATCAGTGGCTGCATCGCCTCAGCCAGTTCGAAGCGTTCCTGCCAACTTTGAAGGTACTTATCTGCGGTCATGGTACGGATCCTAATAATGCGTCCCGCATCGGCACGTGTCCGGGGGAACATTTATCCAATTTCACTCAAGTGTCACGCCCAGCACAGGCACTGACGTCCAAAATTTATACAGACATTCTACAAATTTGGTGGACAGCATTCCACAAGGAGCCACTGACTAAGGTGTTGCTAAATAACCCTTTTCTTAGGAGGCTTGGTGATTTTGTGGTTATATTACGCGATAACTAGAATCAAATTGGCCTGGGCAATTTTTATCCTTTTGCTCATACCGGGTTGTGATCGAGCCATTCCCCTCGCTCAGATCTGTCGGCAGTCACCCCAGTTGTGTGTCGATACCAATACCAACGGATGGTGCCGCCATTCTCGGGCCGATCTTATCCAGGCGCGCTATCAATATCAGCAGACTCGCCACCCGGAAGCCCAGTACCAGGCCCTCCTCGCCCTCGAATCCCACACCAGTTGCATGGAACGCCTCAGTGCAGTCGTCCCGACTAAACGGCGTCTAACCGATGCCAGAAATGTCCACTTCTTGCTCGCACAAAAGGCACTGGCTCGACTACAGGCGCAAACAAAGAACGACCCGGATCCTGTGCTAAGTCTCTACCATTGGAGCCGATTTGGCGATACGTTGGCCAAACAGAGATTTCTGAGCATCGAACGAAGGAACGGCTTATCCACCCCCTTGGCCTGGCACCTCGCCGGTGTCTACTACATAGATCAAGATCCGCAAAAAGCGCGCCGTTACCTTCTTGCAGCCGTGACCAACAGGCCGATCGATCGACGACAACATCACACCTTACTGCGCACCCTTCACTACAGCTATCGCAACATCGATAGCGGCCACGAAGGGTTCATTTTTGCCTGGCTGGCCGATGGCCAAGATCCGGACTTCGATGTCGAAGCCAATGCCAACTTTTACGCTATCCCTTCGGGCCAAATCCCGAGCTTGATCGATCAGGCCGAGACCATTGCCGACGCCTTGGAAGCGGGTGAGTTTGATCCAACCCACTTTGGCCTGTAATCAACTTTCATTCTGAATGTCCGTTTCTTGACCAAACTCACCCTTCTGAAGCCCAGCCTGTGGCAGATTCAAAAGACTCAGGTCAAACCCTGTACTAGAGTTGTTTGCGTCGGCAAAAAAAAGCTTTTTTTTATGTTTGATTACCAACAATTTGCGGTCTGTCGCTTTGCGACCCGCCAAATTTAATGTAACTTTACTACAAAATTAAACTGCTAACTTAACTAGGACTACCAGGATGATTAAGGTTGCCATTAACGGTTACGGTCGTATCGGCCGTAACGTAGTACGCGCTCTGTACGAGAGCAACAAAGACTACCCAATTCAGATCGTTGCTATCAACGATCTGGGCGACGCGGCTATCAACGCTCACCTGACCAAGTACGACACCGTACACGGTCGCTTCAACGCCGAAGTTGAGCAGGTTGAAGGCGGTATCAAGATCAACGGCGACGAGATCAAGACCTTCTCCGAGCGTAACCCTGCCGACCTGCCTTGGGCTGAGCTGGGTGTCGACGTTGTTTTCGAATGTACCGGCATTTTCACCACCAAAGAGAAGGCTTCTGCTCACATCTCTGCCGGTGCCAAGAAAGTGATCATCTCCGCCCCAGGCAAACAGGTTGACGCCACCGTAGTTTACGGTGTGAACCAAGACGTTCTGACCTCCGACATGACCGTGATCTCCAACGCGTCTTGTACCACCAACTGTCTGGCCCCGTTTGCCAAGGCTCTGCACGACGCCGTTGGCATCGAGAACGGCCTGATGACCACCATTCACGCCTACACCAACGATCAGCGTCTGTCTGACGTTTACCACACCGATCTGCGTCGTGCCCGTGCTGCCGCTTCCAACATGATCCCAACCGCTACCGGTGCCGCTGCGGCCGTTGGCCTGGTGATCCCTGAGCTGGCTGGCAAACTGGACGGCGGAGCGGTACGCGTACCGACCCTGAACGTTTCCGTGGTTGATCTGTCCTTCGTTGCCAAGAAAGACACCAGCGTTGAAGAGATCAACGGCATCATTGAGAAAGCCGTTGCCGCCAACCCTATCCTGGCTGAAGTCCTGTACGTAAACCACGAGCCGCTGGTTTCCTCTGACTTCAACCACTGCCCAGCGTCTTCCGTTTTCGACGCCACTCAGACCCGTGTATCCGGCCGCCTGGTTAAGGTAATGTCCTGGTACGACAACGAGTGGGGCTTCTCCAACCGCATGCTGGACAACGCCGTTGCCCTGATGAACGCCAAGTAAGTTCATCCCCTGCGGATCAAAAAAGGCATCGCTACGGCGATGCCTTTTTTATATCCGCTCCCCTACTCGGCATCCTGCCACAGTGGCTGCGCACTCACTGTCTGGTAATCCCCACGCAAGATCCCCCATAGATCCAAAGGTGCGATGTCGGGATTATGCCAATCCAGGCTATGACGACTCCCGTCCAGCTGAATACAGGGCACAGAATAGCGCGAATTGCGTCGTCCCATGCTGTCCAGACGTCCCAAATACTGAGTGACCGCAGACAAACCACTCGGAAACTCTGCGACAGCGCCCAGGGTGATCATCTCGACTCGGCTCAATCGCGCCAGGGCAGTGGGATCCTGACTGATGGCATGGAGTGCAGTCGCCATCAGCAAGCCGCCTTTGGAGTGCCCCAAGACACTCTGTACACTGCGCTGGGGATCACTCAACACGCGATACAGGGACCAGAGATCGGGTGCTCCTCGTACCAGGCCGACTTCCCAGAGCGCTTCCAGACCCGTGAGAAAGGGATTAGGCCACCAGGGGAAATGCAGCCGTCGGCCGATACGTCCTAGCGCTTTGATTTGATTGTGGCCACCCAGACCCAAATACCCTTCTAACCCCTCCTGCACGAGATCCTGCCTGCCATAACCGCAGACGATTGCAGCAACGGGTTCATTATGATGATCGGCCACCACACGGGCCAGCGCCGCAGCGCCCAGATCTGAGCTGCCCACACCGGCCAGGGTAAACCTCCGGATCAAGGGGCCCGGCTCCGCTCGAAACGTTCGATAGGAGCAATAACGCCTTAGCCTAACCGCGCCACTTCTCTTACCCGGCTCCACAACCAGGATCGTCCCCTCACGGGAACACTCGCTGCCCAGCCAGGCTTGCTCTGCCTCACTGAGATCCGAGATGGGGTAATAATACCGATCCGGATCAGACAGCACCTCGTTCCATTCCTGCACCATAGCATCCTTGTCCGTGTGTAATTCAGCCCTTTACCGATAAATCAGCAGCCAGACACTCGCTCCATCCATCACTTCTTATCCATGCCGCCCAGGGTTCAGGGTTCATCCCGTAAGCGCCGGGGCCAGTAACGTCTTACCAGTACGACAAACGTCGTTGCCACCACAGAGCCTAAGATCAGCCCGATGGCCACGCCTGCATCCTGCAATGCAGTGGGATCCAGCAACAACATCGCGCCCATGCCCAACATCATCATGCCGGACATCAGCTTCAAGGTCTGCCCCTCTTTCTCGGTTAATTTGCGTTTGCCCATGGTCGCGGCAAACAACAGGACAATGGTAGCCAGGGGAACGACGTAGACCAGGTTATAAAAAACCAGGTAGAAATAGTGCTCGGCAGAAGTCAGGCTGTGCATCGACAGCACGCTGGTATAGATCATCGGAAAGCCAGCGGTGCATAACAGCTCATAGGCATTGGCCAGGATCGCCAACACGACACTGCCCCCAATCATCACCGGCAGGCTAGAAGCCTTGGTCAACTGCCCCATCCGCTTGATCAAACTGCTGCGATTCTCCGCCGACATGGAGAGTGAGACATCGCCTTTCTGAGTCGCATACTCACGAACATTAACTGCGCCGGCAAAGACCGCCAGGCCGCCGGCCACCATCATGATGCGGCCCCCTCCGGAGCCACCAAGCCATAAAAACAGGTTGAGCCAGGCGGCCATAAAGAGGAAATAGATAAACCCTGAAAAGAAAACAAAGATCCCGCCGACGATCAACATCCGCGATCGGCTGCGAGCATTCACCATAATGGACAGTAAAAACAACAGGACAAAGAAAGCGCAGGGATTAAAAGCATCCACTCCACCCAGCACCACGGTCAGCATCGGCAGCGACAATTCCTGAGGGGACACCGCGCCGAACAGTGGCAAGGTTACTTGGGGAACCGATGGCGCCAGGGTCGCTTCCTGGATCCCACAGGTACCAGTCTCCCCGGCCCCCTCCCCTTCGCAGGTCCCAAACAGTCCCTGAGGCTCACGGGCGCCATACAGGGCACTCTCATCCTTCGAGGGTTCGAGTTGCCCCCCCTGAGCCTGAAAGCATTGTTTAAGCCTCTGTACCAGGAAGCGACCCGTGTCTTCGGCACTGAGAAACCCGACACTGGCCTGGCCACAGTTGGCAATATAGGGTACCGAGCTGGGGGCCACACCGGTTTCTTTGGCCAGGATCTGCCAAAACTTCGAGACTCCCGGGTCCGCCACATTCATCGCCTTAAGATCAACCCAGGGATAGACGCTGGCCACCTCCTGCAAAAAGGGGTGAGCCTTGGCGCAATGAGGGCAGGTATCGGAGTAAAACAGGTAGAGGGTGATCTGTGGCTCGCCCTTCGGATCCGGCTGGCTCCAGGCTGGCGGACTGGCGCTCAAAGAGGCACTACACAGGGAAAACAGCAAAGCCATCACTAGGCGCATCATGATATATCCTTAACGATTGCACTCAATCTGTGCTTGAACCTAGAGTACGTTAAAATCCTATAGTTCTTTTTTACCACCAATGATGTTGCAACTTTGTTGCCACAGTCACGCTTTTTGTTCCCGTACAGAAGTTTGCTTCATATTTCATAAAAAAACGGCGCCCAATCGGGCGCCGTTTTCTCTTCAAGCCAGGAGTGTAATTACTTCACACCGGCCAAAGCTTCTTTAGACAGCTGGGTGATCTTATCCCAGTCACCGTTTGCCATGGCATCGGTTGGGGCGACCCAGGAGCCACCACAGGCTTTCACTTGCGGGATAGCCAGGTAGTCGTTGTAGTTGTGCAGACCGATACCGCCGGTTGGGCAGAAGGTCAACTGAGGCAGAGGGCCCAGGATGGATTTCAGGGCTTTAACGCCACCGTTGGCTTCCGCAGGGAAGAACTTCAGGTGATCGTAGCCGTGCTCCAGCGCCTGCATGGCGTCGGAAACGGAAGCCACGCCCGGGATCAGCGGGATGGAGCGCTCTTTGGCCGCCTTCAGCAGGGTCGGAGTCGCCCCCGGAGAGATGGCGAACTGGGCACCGGCCTCGATCACCTGGTCCAGGTGCTCGGCGGTCAGTACGGTACCGGCACCCACCAGAGCTTCTGGCACGGCTTCACGGATGGCGCGGATCGCTTCCACTGCACACTCGGTACGCAGGGTGATCTCCAGGATCTCGATGCCACCGGCGACCAGGGCTTTAGCCAGGGGAACCGCTTCTTCCAGCTTGTTGATCACCATAACCGGCACAACCTGGGAGCGAGCAAAAACCTCAGCGGGTTGCATTTGCCATTGGTTACTCATAATTCTTCCTTACTTAATTACTGCGGAGGCACCCTGGTCCGGGCGGCCCAGCATGGTACGGAAACGGGCGAACAGATCGCGGCCGCAACCGATGTCATTGGCGCTCAGATCCACGGCCGGGATCTCGCGCTGGTTTAGTTCTTGTTCTTCAACCAGCAAGTTCAACTCACCGGTTTGCGCGTTCAGACGCACCAGATCGCCGTTCTGGATCTTGGCGATCAGACCACCGTCCAGGGCTTCCGGAGTCACGTGGATGGCGGCAGGCACCTTACCAGAGGCACCGGACATACGACCGTCGGTAACCAAGGCCACCTTGAAGCCACGATCCTGCAGTACCGCCAATGGTGGCGTCAGCTTGTGCAGCTCTGGCATACCATTGGCTTTCGGGCCCTGGTAGCGCACGACTACGATGCAATCCTTGTCCAGCTCACCGGCTTTGAACATAGGCTCCAGGTCGTACTGGGACTCGATCACCACGGCCGGGGCCTCGACGATCTGATGCTCCGGCTCGACGGCAGACACCTTGATCACCGCGTTGCCCAGGTTGCCGTTAAGCAACTGCATGCCACCGGTGGCCTGGAACGGGTTGTCGATAGGACGCAGTACGTCCTCATCACCGGACTGCTGCGGGCCATCAACCCACTGCAGCTTGCCGTCCACCATGGTCGGAACCTTGGTGTAGAGCTCCAGACCTTCACCTACGATGGTCTGAACATCCTCGTGGATCAGGCCACCCTTACGCAGCTGAGCCATCAGGAACGCCATGCCACCAGCCTGGTGGAAGTGGTTGATGTCAGCCTGACCGTTCGGGTACACACGCGCCAGCAGAGGGGTCGCGGCGGACAGTTCGGCAAAATCTTCCCAGGTCACGATCACGCCTGCGGCGCGGGCCATGGCCACCAGGTGCATGGTCAGGTTGGTGGAGCCGCCGGTAGAGAGCAGCGCTACGATACCGTTGACCACGGACTTCGCGGAGTAGATATCGGCCATCTTACCTGTGCCGTTCTGAGCGTTGCGGCACACCAGTTGGGCCGCCGCATCGGTCAGAGACTCACGCAGATTGCCGGATGGCGGTACGAAGGAGGAACCCGGCAGTTGCAGGCCCATGGCTTCGACAGCCAGCTGGTTGGAGTTGGCAGTCCCGTAGAAGGTGCAGGTGCCAGGGCTGTGATAAGAAGCAGACTCGGCTTCCAGCAGCGCCTCTTCTCCCACTTTACCCTGGGCGTACTCTTGACGTACGCGGGCTTTTTCCTTGTTTGGCAGGCCGGACGGCATCGGACCGGCTGGAACCAGTACGGTCGGCAGATGACCGAAGCTCAGCGCCCCCATCACCATACCTGGGATGATCTTGTCACACACGCCCAACTGAAGGGTACCGTCGAACATGTTGTGAGACAGGCCTACGGCAGTGGCCATGGCGATCACTTCACGGGACAGCAGGGACATCTCCATGCCCGGCTGACCCTGGGTCACACCGTCGCACATCGCAGGAACGCCACCGGCGACCTGAGCCACGGAGCCCACTTCACGACAGGCTTTCTTGATCTGCTCTGGGTAGGTCTCATAAGGCTGGTGCGCAGACAACATGTCGTTGTAAGAGGTCACGATGCCAATGTTGGACTTATTCAGGGCCTTCAGATCGGCCTTGTCAGCCTTGCCACACGCGGCGAAACCGTGGGCCAGGTTAGAGCAGCCCAGAGTGCCACGAACCACGCCCTTGGCTTCCTGAGCCGCCATGTTGGCCAGGTACTGAGCACGAGTCTCTTTACTGCGCTCAATGATGCGATCGGTGATCGCCTTAATTTTCGGGTTCAGCATTACGCTTCGCTCCAGTATACGTCGACAGGGGCCTGCTGAAGAACAGCACGAATAGGCAGTTCACGGGCATCATCGCCCGCCAGAGCCGCATCCAACACGTCCTTCTTACCTTGACCGGCAATGTGCAGGTAGGTATTGCGCGCTTCCAGGATCGCCTTCAGAGACAGGGTGATCCGAGCGTGCGGGGCCTTGGTCGGGTGGGTGGCCAGCAGCAGTTCTTCGGTGCCAAAGCCCTCTTCCAGCTGATCACAGCATGGGAACAGGGAGGCCGTGTGGCCATCGCCGCCCATGCCCAGGATCACCACGTCAAAGGGACGACCAAAGGCGGACAGGCGTTCGGTGGCTTCCGCCAGGCCCTCTTCCGGTGTGGGGTGGCCGGTCACCGGAGAGACATAGTTGGCAACCGCTGCCTTGTTCTGGACCAGGTTGTCTCGAACCAGACGATCATTGGAATCGGCGTGATCCGGGGCAACCCAACGCTCGTCCACCAGGGAGATGTTGACCTTGGCCCAATCGATGTCGATCTGGTTCATCGCCTTGAACAGTGGCAGCGGCGTGCCGCCACCGGAGACAAACAGGGACGCGCTACCGCGCTCGGCAATGGCCTCGGCCAGTTGCTTGGTGATCTTGTCTGCCAGGGCAACAACCAGCTCTTCGCCTTTGGCAAAAGTGTGCATGTTAGCAGTCATGCTTACTCCTCCCAGGCGCGGCCGTCGCGGGTGATCATCGCCACAGAGGCAACCGGACCCCAGCTGCCTGCCGGGTAGTTCTTCGGCGGCTCGTTGGAGGCTTCCCAAGCGTTGAGGATGGAATCACACCAGGTCCAGGCCTGTTCCACTTCATCGCGACGAACAAACAGTGCCTGGTTACCCAGCATGCACTCGAGCAGCAGACGCTCGTAGGCATCGGCGATGCGCTCGTTCTTGAACGTATCAGAGAAGGAAAGATCCAGCTTGGTAGTCTGCAGACGGGTGGTGGAATCCAGACCAGGAACCTTGTTCATCATCTGGATCTCAACCCCTTCGTGAGGCTGCAGGCGAATGGTCAGTTTGTTCGCTGGCAGATCACGATAGAGATCTTTGTACAGGTTGTGAGGCGGGTTCTTGAAGTGAACCACGATCTCGGAATGCTTGGTCGGCATGCGCTTACCGGAACGCAGGTAGAAAGGCACGCCAGCCCAACGCCAGTTGTCGATGTCCACGCGCATGGCTACAAAGGTTTCGCAGTTGGACTCGGTGTTGGCGCCCTCCTCTTCCAGGTAACCCGGTACGGACTCACCCTTGAGGAAACCTTTGGTGTACTGGCCGCGAACGGTGTTTTCGTAGATGTTGCTTTGATCGATCGGGCGCAGGGACTTAAGTACCTTTACCTTCTCGTCACGGATGGAGTCGGCATCCAGGTTCACCGGCGGATCCATGGCAACCAGAGACAGTACCTGCAGCAGGTGGTTCTGGATCATGTCGCGCATCTGACCTGCATCGTCGAAGTACCCCCAACGACCTTCGATCCCGACCTCTTCGGCCACAGTGATCTGCACATGATCGATGGTGCGGTTATCCCATTTGGAGGAGAACAGGGAGTTAGCAAATCGCAGCGCCACCAGGTTTTGTACGGTTTCTTTGCCCAGGTAGTGGTCGATGCGGTAGATCTGTTTCTCTTCGAAATATTCGGCAACCTGATTGTTGATCACCTTAGAAGATTCGAGGTCGTTGCCGATTGGCTTTTCCAAAACAACTCGGGTATCAGACTTGATGAGCCCATTTTCTTTCAGACAGTTGCCGATGGCACCATAGATGGAAGGCGGGGTTGCGAAGTAGTTCACCATCACACTGTTCGGGTTCAGGATATCTTTCAACCCTTCGAAACCCTCAGGAGCAGTAAAGTCGGTGGCGTAGTAGGCCAGACGCTTTACAAACCGCTCAACCACTTTCGTTTCGAGCCCTTCTTTAACAAAGGTGTTCAATGCCTTACGTACAGCATCAACGTACTCTTCCTGCGCCATCGCACTACGCGCGATGCCAACAATACGCGTGTCCGCGTGCAACAGTCCTGCGCGATCCAGTTGGTACATGGCTGGCAGCAACTTACGTCGCGCCAAGTCGCCCATGGTGCCAAAAAGCACAAAATCGCAGGATTGGACTGATGAATCTGTGTTAACAGCCACTTCCGTCTCCTCTTGAGGGCGGTACACCCGCCCAAAATGTAATTTAGCTACATTAGAATGAAAATTTGCCACTGATGCAAGGGCCAAGCACGCATGGACACTGGCTAAATTACAATTGTGTTAGTAAGATACCGAAAATGCGATCAGGGCCATATTGATTGCATGGCACTACGCCTTATATTAGCAACCAACGCCGTTGCTCCAGTGATGGACCAAGTAAACAATAGCCCACGGATTAGAGTCATAGCCGTTTTATGAATACGATCGATAAGATCCAGAAAAATCTGGCCAATTTCAGCAAGTCGGAACGCAAGGTCGCAGAAGTGATCCTGGCGGATCCCCAGCTGTCGATTCAGTGCAGCATCGCCACCCTGGCCAAAATGGCCGACGTCAGTGAACCGACCGTTAACCGGTTCTGTCGCCGACTCGATACCAAGGGCTTCCCGGATTTCAAACTCCATTTAGCGCAGAGCCTGGCCAATGGGACGCCGTACGTCTCCCGACATGTCGAGGCCAATGACAGTGCCGAGGCCTACACCAATAAGATCTTCGAATCTTCCATGGCGGCACTGGACAGTGCAAAGCAGACGATAGACCCTCAGGCTATCAACCATGCGGTGGACATGCTCACTCAGGCCGATCAGATCTCCTTCTTCGGTTTGGGGGCTTCGGCAGCCGTTGCTCACGACGCCCTGAATAAATTCTTCCGCTTCAATATCCCGGTCTCCTGCTTCGACGATGTCTTGATGATGCGGATGAGTTGCATCAACGCCCGGGACGGCAACGTCATAGTGCTGTTTTCCCACACGGGCCGTACCAAGGCTCTGGTCGAAGTGGCTCGCATGGCCCGTGAAAATCACGCCCAGGTGATCGCCCTTACCGCCAAAGACAGCCCTCTGGCGAAGGAATGCACCCTGGCCCTGACCATGGATGTACCCGAGGATACGGACCTCTATATGCCGATGGCGTCGCGCTTGGCCCAGATGGTTGCCGTCGATGTTCTGGCAACGGGTTTCACCCTGCGCCGGGGACCTCGCTTCCGGGAAAACCTGAAACGGGTAAAAGAGTCACTCAAAGAGTCTCGCTTCGAAAAACCCAATCAGTGATCAAAAAGGCATCCATCAGGATGCCTTTTTTGTGGTTCTTCGCGCCCCCCAGGAGAATAAGGGTCGCACCAGGCCGACTCTGGCCGAAGCCCTGCCGCACCGGGTGGCAATTAGGATATGCCCCCAATGAAGGCTCAGAGGCGTCAGGGCGGAGCGCGCATCCGGCAGCAGCCCTTGTGTTAGTGGCTTATCAGCCCCCCTGCTGTCGCGGCACGGATGCTTCCTGCGCGGTACCACACCAACGGGACGAATCCCCTCGGTGAACCGCGATAGGCACTTGCCCGCCAGGGCGACCACACAGGTCGGATAACCTACGCGCCACCAAAGCCGTCACCAGTGAGAATCCCGGTCACAAAACCGCGATGAGCCTTGTTGTATTGCTAAAGGGTAACCGCTACGAAGCTAGAGCTGCTGGCTGATCCCCTGAGAGGTCGCCATCTTCTTGCCCTACAAGGGCCGTGTCTGATCCATGGCCATCAGAGAGTGAGCACGACGCTTCATGCGCAGAGCCTGGCTGAGGCTAGCCTCGGGCTCAGTCTAAGGTGGCCTGTACCCTTACCTTTGGTGGCACAACACACCTGGGACCCCCTCACACAGCAAAGTGCCATCTCGGATATCTGCAGAAAATGCCCACAGTATGGCCGAGCCTGTCTCAGTTTCGCTGGTGTGCCTTGAAAACCACCCTGAGTCTGACCGAATTCAGTGATGTGTAAGGGTAACAATCAGCACATTGGTGGCCGAGATATCGTTAGCAACAAGCATTTCTAATCGGCTAAGTCATGAGGATCACTCATCCCCTCAGCCCCCTTGCCTTCTCCACTGATCGTGCGGTTCGATTCAGTAAAATTGCAACCGGCCATCAAAGTTTAAAACCCTGGGCGAACCTCACAAAATCGAACAATACTCTTAACAAGTGGCCAACTTGTGTGCATTCTGTTCTGAATACGTATTCAACACCGATTACTGCCTTGAACTGAATGTTGTTTTATTCCAAAGTTGGAGACAATTTTTTAACTATGCTCACTGACGACCAAGTAATGGAGCCACGCATGCTCAGAAGAACCAAGATAGTAACCACCCTGGGACCCGCCACGGATCGCGATAACAACCTAGAAAAGGTGATCCTGGCTGGCGCCAATGTGGTCCGTATGAATTTCTCCCACGGCAGCCCCGAGGATCACATCGAGCGCGCCAACAGCGTTCGAGCCCTGGCGGCAAAACATGGCCGACATGTCGCCATTCTTGGCGATCTGCAAGGCCCCAAGATCCGGGTCTCAACCTTCAAAGACGGCAAGATCCAACTTGGCATTGGAGATCACTTTGTCCTAGACAGCGCCATGGGCAAGGGAGAGGGAACCCAGGAGCGTGTCGGCCTGGACTACAAAGAGCTGCCCAATGACGTCGCCCCCGGCGACATCCTGATGCTGGATGACGGCCGGGTGCAGCTCAAAGTTGAGAAAGTCGAAGGCACAGAAGTCCATACTACAGTGACCGTTGCCGGGCCACTGTCCAATAACAAGGGGATCAACAAACTCGGCGGGGGCTTATCCGCGCCAGCCCTGACCGATAAGGACAAGGCCGACATTCTGACTGCAGCCAAGATCCAGGTTGAGTACCTGGCCGTCTCCTTCCCCCGCACAGGTGCCGATCTGGACTATGCCCGCTCTCTGGCACAACAGGCCGGGCTCAACGCCGCCATCGTTGCCAAGGTCGAGCGTGCCGAAGCCGTCGCCACCGATGAAGCCCTGGACGATGTGATCCTCGCCTCCGACGTGGTGATGGTGGCCCGTGGCGATCTGGGTGTGGAAATTGGTGATCCCGAGCTCGTTGGCGTGCAAAAGAAGATGATTGAGCGTAGTCGGGCCCTCAATCGTGTCGTGATCACTGCGACCCAGATGATGGAATCCATGATCTCCAGTCCCATGCCTACCCGTGCGGAAGTGATGGATGTGGCCAACGCCGTACTCGATGGCACCGATGCAGTAATGTTGTCCGCCGAAACCGCCGCAGGCGACTTCCCGGAAGAGACCGTTCAGGCTATGGCCCGGGTCTGTATTGGGGCGGAAAAACACCCCAGCGTATCGGTCTCCAGTCACCGACTGAGCGAAAAGTTTGACTCGGTTGAAGAAACCATTGCCATGGCAACCATGTACGCAGCCAACCATTTGCCTGGGGTAAAAGCGATCCTGGCCCTTACCGAGTCAGGCACTACACCGCAATTGATGAGCCGGATCACCTCGAACCTGCCGATCATTGCCCTCTCTCGCCATGCCAATACCCTAAACCGTTTGGCTCTCGTCAGAGGGGTAGCCCCGGTTTACTTCGATTCCAGCGCTTATAACGAAGACAGTATTGCCCAGGCCGCGCTTGAGTGTGTCAAAGCCAGTGGCCTCGTAAAAAGTGGCGATCTGCTGATGATGACCAAAGGCGATATGATGGAGACCATCGGTGGCACCAACACCTGCAAGATCGTGACCGTCGCTTAACCGCCGGTCCTTTCCTGCTACCCAGGGAGCCCGTATGGGCTCCTTTTTATTTGTCACTCCCTCACTCACTGCCCTACCTGGTATTGCTTCCAGAGCAATGCCCGCTCCAATTCCTTACCTCTTTAAAACAAAAGTTAAGACACTGAACAAACAGAGATACACCAATTTATCCTGAACAAAAATTGGGAAGCCTCAAGCGCTCACCCCATCATGAGTTGCCGAGCTAACCTTGCTCCCTCCGTAAGCGGTTCGCAATCAGAAGAGCATTCACCCTAGTCACAGGATGAACTTCACGCCAAAAAAGTCACACTCATATCGTCAACGAGTTGCTGGATAAAAAATCTTCAACTAGCGTTAGGGCAGTGACTACAGGATCTTGTGCATCAAACGGATTTATATATGAAAATTTTGCTTGTCGAGGATGCTAAAGACGTCCGCCAAGCGCTCTGTGCAACGCTAACCCATTTTGGCTATCAGGTTCTGACGGCTGAGGATGGTATCGATGCCCTGATAACGTTAGAGCAGAACCCCAAGATCCAGATGGTGGTGTCCGACATCAGAATGCCAAGGATGGATGGACACACCTTATGCCGGGAACTCAAAGGAGATAACAAACCCTTCCTCTATTTCATCATGCTTTCATCCCATGACCAGCCGGATGAGATCGCCCATGGTTTGCATATTGGAGCCGATGACTTTGTCGGCAAGCAAGCTCCCTTGACCGAGCTCAAGGCCCGCATCGAGGTGGGACGACGCATCGTCAAGCTCAATAATCAACTCAGAGAGCAAAACGATCAATTACATCAAGCCTATGACAAAATTGAAAAAGATCTCCTTATGGCTGCTGATCTGCACAAAAGTATGTTGCCCAACCATAACAGCCTGCCCACGACTCAATTTGCATGGTTTTGCCAGAGTTCGGCCTTCCTTGGGGGGGATATGTTCGACTATCAACAATTGGATGAAACAACCCTCGCCTTCTACCTGCTCGACGTATCCGGACACGGCGTTCCCGCCGCCCTACTCTCCTTCACACTGAAGTACGCCCTGTCTCCGAGCCAAGAAGGAACCACCCTGCTCAAACGCCCCCTGCAAAGTCCCCCCTATTACGAGATCCTCGAGCCCATCGAGGTCGTATCCAAGCTCAATCAGCGCTACATTTCCCAAGGCAATAATGCCCAGTATTTCACCATGATCTATGCCCTGTTCAACATAGAAACCGGAGATCTCACCCTATGCCAAGCGGGTCATCCTGGCCTGGTGCATCAGAGCACCGACACCACTCAAGAGCACAGCCAAACGGGCTTCCCCGTAGGCCTATTACCAGAAGCCCAATTCGAGCAGTTTAAGCTAACACTCACCCCCGGCGATCGACTCTACCTGTTTTCCGACGGCGTTATCGAGTGCTTCAACGCCAACCAGGAAGAGTTCGGTACAACAAGGCTGATCCAGTTACTCGAAAGCCAGCGGGATATTGAACTTAGGAAGCAAACCGAGGCGGTCCACTCCGCCTTGCTCGACTGGCATGAGGGTGGGTCATTTGATGACGATGTGGCGTTTCTTGCCATTGAGTGGCAGGGCAAATGATGACGTTATCCACCCGGGTTGAACAAGGCAGGCTGATAATTACTCTCGATGTTGAGCGTCTGGATGCCGCCTCCGCCGTCAGGCTCAAGCAGGCCATGGAAGAGTGGGCCATAACACAACACGCTCGACTAACACTCGATCTGTCCAGTGTAAATTTCATGGATTCCAATGGTTTATCAGCACTGATCGCGCTGTACAAGAACGTCAATATCGAGCAAATAGAGATAGTCGGACTGCAGCCACCGGTTCGCCAACTGTTCCGTCTTACGCGCATGGATCAGATATTCCAGTACGATAGCGACTCCGGCGCACATTAAGACCGAGTCCTGGACAGTACTCAAAAAGCACTAGATCAATGAAGCCCAACCAGAGTGCCGAATACACCAATAAGGAACAACAGGAAGCCACTATGAACAGGGAACTCACGCTCAGCGGCGAAGCCTCCTATGAAACCGTCGCAATGATTGCCAAAGCCATAAGTGGCATGTACCACCTGACTGTCCTTCCTGCCGTTGACATCGATATGGTAGAACTCGCCGTAGTTGAAGTGGGCAACAACACCGTAGAGCACGCCTATAAAGAAGAATCCAGCCAGTTTATATGGGCCAAATTCAAGTACAGCCGATCCAGCGTTGCCATCACCATCTCAGATGAAGGAGATCAGATCCCGGATGGGATTGTCCGCCAACTGAACCAGGCTACCCTGCCCGAGATGGATCCGACACTGCCCGAAACCTGGTCGACCTCGGGTCGAGGCTTTGGGATCATTAATCAGGTTATGGATGAAGTGCGATACTTTCAGGCCAACGGTAAGAACCACTTTGAGATGATCAAATACGTCAGCCAGTTCGTTAAGGAAGGGAGCACTCGGGCATAAAAATGCCGGCCCGAAGGCCGGCAAGATCAGAGCCAGTGTATGGCCCAGGTGTACAAGGCGCCTGCGAATAGGCGGGATGCAATCAGTAGAAAAACCGTGATCACCGCCAGATAAAGCACAGAGCGCACCCAGCGCTGCTCTGGACTCATTAACCGCCCTTAATCACCCGATATGGGTTTGACCCGCCATGTAGGGCTGGAGGGCCGCAGGGATCTCGATACGACCATCTGCTTGCTGGTAGTTCTCCAGGATAGCAACCAGGGTACGACCCACGGCCAGGCCGGAGCCATTGAGGGTATGCAGCAGCTCAGGCTTCTTCTCACCGGTACGGCGGAAGCGCGCCTGCATACGGCGGGCTTGGAAGTCCCCCATGTTGGAACAAGAAGAGATCTCCCGGTACTTGTTCTGGCTGGGTACCCAGACTTCCAGATCATAGGTCTTGGTCGCACCAAAGCCCATATCACCGGTACACAGCACCACTTTGCGGTACGGCAAGCCCAGCAACTGCAGGACCTTTTCCGCCTGACCGGTCAGCTCTTCCAATGCCGCCATGGAGTCCTCAGGCTTCACCAACTGCACCAGCTCAACCTTGTCAAACTGGTGTTGACGGATCAAACCACGGGTATCACGACCGGAAGAACCGGCCTCCGAGCGGAAACAAGGGGTATGTGCGGTCATCTTCACCGGCAGATCCGCTTCATCCAGGATCTCATTCCGCGCAAAATTGGTCAGTGGAACTTCTGCAGTCGGGATCAGGGACAACACACGGTCGGTGTCTTCGGACAGGGGCTGGGTGTGGAACAGATCTTCACCAAACTTGGGCAACTGGCCGGTACCAAACAGACTGTCGGCGTTCACCAGGTAAGGGACGTACATCTCCTGGTAGCCATGCTCGGTAGTGTGCAAGTCCAGCATAAACTGAGCCAAGGCACGATGCATTCGAGCCACCTGGCCACGCATCACCACGAAGCGGGAGCCGGACAGCTTTGCAGCCATGGCAAAATCAATGCCGTTGACACCTTCACCGACGTCAACATGGTCCTTAACCTCAAAGTCAAACTGACGGGGCTCTCCCCAAGTCAGCACTTCGACGTTCTCATCCTCATCGGCGCCTACAGGCACAGACTCGTCAGGCAGGTTAGGGATCCCCGCCGCAGCCTGATCCAGCTCTGCCAGCAGTTGAGCCAACTCAGCTTTCTTGGCATCCAACGCCGCACCCAGATCGGACACTTCGGCCAGCAAGGGGGCGATATCTTCGCCCCTTGCCTTGGCCTGGCCAATGGACTTGGAGCGACTGTTGCGATCGGCCTGGAGCTGCTCGGTTTCCACCTGCAGCGACTTACGACGCTCTTCCAGTTCGGTCAGGCGGGTTACATCCAAGATAAAGCCACGAGTGGCCAATCGCTCAGCGGTTTGCGCCAGTTCGGCGCGCAGGTATTTGCTGTCTAACATATCGCTCTTTTTATCAGCTTTGAGAAGTGACCAGCTGCTGACCGAGATAAACCATGCCCAGGCACAGTCCCACGTTCAGCAACACGTTCATCAGGGCCTTAAACCACTCTCCCTGCTGCATCATCAGCAGTGTTTCATTGGAGAAGGTGGAGAAGGTCGTCAGGGCTCCCAGCATGCCGACACCAATAAAGGCTTTCAGTGCCGGTGAGACGCTGGCGGTCATGGTCAGGGCGTATAATGCCCCCATGGCAAAGGAGCCCACACAGTTAACCACCAGTGTACCAAAGGGAAACCCGGTTCCGAATAGCCTCAGGGCAAGAATTGAGGTGCCATAGCGCAAACTGGCGCCAATTGCGCCGCCACAGGCGACGGCAATGAGGTTATTCATAACGCTTTTTTTCACTCGTTTGATTGAGCTGGGCCAAATAACGCAGCTTTTCCGCGATTTTTTTCTCCAGCCCACGTTCGGTGGGTTGATACAAGCGCGTTCCCTGTAACGCTTGTGGCAGGTAGATCTCACCCGCAGCATAGGCACCGGGCTCGTCATGGGCATAACGGTACTCCTCACCATGTCCCATGGATTTGAGCAGGGCGGTCGGCGCATTGCGCAGATGCACCGGCACCTCCAGATCGCAAGTGTCCTTAGCCAACTTCTTGGCCGCCGAAAATGCCCGGTAAACCGCATTACTTTTCGGCGCACAGGCCAGGTAGACCAAGGCTTGGGCGATGGCCCGCTCCCCCTCCGCCGGGCCGACCCGATGGAAGCAATCCCAAGCGTTCAGCGCCACCTCCATGGCACGAGGATCCGCATTGCCCACATCCTCCGAGGCGATGGCCAGGGCCCTGCGCGCCACATAGAGGGGATCCCCACCACCGGCCAGGATCCGCGCATACCAGTAGAGGGCCGCATCAGGATCGCTGCCCCGCACCGATTTGTGCACGGCGGAGATCATGTCGTAAAACTGATCCCCCTTGTTATCAAAACGGGCCACCGGCTCGCCAGCGACCTCAGCCAGCTGTTCCAGGGTCATGGCGCCCTGCCCTGCCAACTCGGACATCAACTCAAGCAGGTTAAGGGCACGGCGGGCATCGCCATCGACCAAGGCCGCCAGCGCCTCGGACACTTCCAGAGGCAGTGTCAGTCCTTTCCCCCCCAGGCCGCGCTCCCCATCTTCCATTGCCTGCCTCAGGATCCGACCAATCTCCTCCGCCGTCAGGCGTTTGATCAGGTGAACCCGAGCACGGGATAACAGGGCGTTATTGATCTCAAAAGAGGGATTCTCCGTCGTTGCCCCGACGAAAATAACCGTGCCATCTTCGATATGGGGCAAGAAGGCATCCTGCTGGCTCTTATTGAAGCGGTGCACCTCGTCAACAAACAGCAGGGTCTGTCGACCGTGAGTCGCCGCGATCTCCTTGGCCTTGTCGATGGCCGAGCGGATCTCCTTGACCCCGGAGGTCACCGCCGAGATCCGCTCAACATGAGCGTTACAGTGGCTGGCGACCAACTCGGCCAGGGTGGTTTTCCCCGTCCCCGGGGGGCCCCACAACAGCATGGAATGTGCCCGGCCTGCCTCCAGAGCCTGGCGCAGTGGCTTGCCCTCGGCCAACAGGTGGGACTGGCCAATATACTCCTGCAGATCCCGTGGCCGCATTCGCGCGGCTAAGGGACGAAAGTCCGGGCCAAAGTTGAAGCTCATGCTACTCATGGGGTGCGCTGATCGTCCACCAAAGTGCCAGGAGGCGGCGTAAAGGCGAAGCGTTCCGGTGCCAGTGCGGACGTGGCGAACTCCGACAGGAGCATCAGAGTACGGGTACCCTGGGCATCGACCAACTGCAGCCGGTCGATCTGCGCCCCGGTAAAGCAGACCGACATCTGGATCTGGCCCCCCTGCTGATCGTTGAGCTCAAAGCAGTCGCCCGTTTGCTCAACCTGCCAGCGGGCCCACACCTCAGGCTCCTGTGATGACAACAGGGTAAGGGGCGTTTGATCCAGGGTGTCAGCCACGGACGTGACGATCACCTGCTCCACATAGGGATCGTAAAACCACACCGCCTCCCCATCGCTGATCAGGGTCAGCGGTTCGGGATCATTTTGCTCCCAGAGGAATTTCATCGGCGCCTGCAGGGCAAGCTGTCCGGTACTTTCCTGCACCAAGTTATCGTCAAAGTCATACGCTTGTTGAGTAAATACAGCGGTAAACTGGGGCAAAGCCGCCAGTTTCGCCTTAAGCTGCTGCGCATCGTCGGCAAAGACCGCGAAGGCGGGCAGCAGGGTACCCAGTAACAGGGCACTAACGGGTTTCATCATCAATTTTGTCCTGGAACCAATACTTCCCGGTTACCGTTGTGGCCCGGGGCACTTACCAAACCGCTCTCCTGCATCTGTTCGACCAGTCGAGCAGCACGGTTATAGCCAATCTTCAATTTACGCTGAACGCTGGAGATCGATGCGCGACGCGATTCAATCACGAAGGCCACCGCCTCGTCATAGAGGGGATCCTGCTCACTGTCGCTGCCACTCGCCTCACCGGGCAACAGGACAGATTCGCCACCACTCTCCCCCGACAGGATCTCATCCACGTACTGGGGTTTACCACGGGCACTCCAGTCGGCCACCACCTTGTGCACCTCATGGTCATCAACAAAGGCACCATGCACCCGGATCGGAACCCCGGTGCCCGGCGGCAGGTAGAGCATGTCGCCCTGGCCCAGAAGCTGCTCCGCCCCCTGTTGATCCAGAATGGTTCGTGAATCGACCCGGCTGGACACCTGGAAAGCGATACGGGTGGGGATGTTGGCTTTGATCAGGCCGGTGATCACATCCACCGACGGCCGCTGGGTCGCCAGGATCAGATGGATCCCTGCCGCCCTCGCCTTTTGCGCGATACGGGCAATCAATTCTTCCACCTTCTTGCCGACGATCATCATCATATCGGCAAACTCATCCACCACCACCACAATGGAGGGCAGTTTCTCCAGTTCGGGAGCCTCGGTCTCCATGGACTGTTCCGGCTTCCAGAAGGGATCCTTGAGCGGTTCACCCCGCTCCTGGGCCTCGAGGATCTTAGCGTTGTAGCCCTTGAGGTTACGTACTCCCATAGCCGACATCAATTTATAGCGACGCTCCATCTCCCCGACACACCAGCGCAGGGCGTTGGACGCCTCCTTCATATCGGTCACCACCTCACACAGAAGGTGCGGGATCCCTTCATAGACCGACAACTCCAACATTTTGGGATCGATCATGATAAGGCGAACATCTTCCGGTTTCGATTTATATAACAGGCTGAGGATCATCACGTTGACCCCAACGGACTTACCGGAACCCGTGGTGCCGGCCACGAGCAGGTGGGGCATCTTGGCCAGATCCACCACCACCGCCTGACCGGAAATGTCCTGGCCCAGGACCATGGTGAGGTTGGAGTTGGCCTCCTCGAACGCCCCGGAACCCAGCACATCGCGCAGGTACACGATCTCGCGACTGCCGTTCGGCAGCTCGAGTCCTATCACCGACTTGCCGGGGATCACCTCAACCACGCGCACACTGACGGCCGACAGGGCCCGAGCCAGATCTTTCGCCAGGTTGGTGATCTTGGAGACTTTGACCCCGGGGGCCAGATCCAGTTCAAATCGGGTGATCACCGGCCCCGGATGGACATCGACCACCCGAGCTTCAATGCTGAAATCTGCCAGCTTGGCTTCGACCAGTCGGGCTATCCCATCAAGCTCCTCTTGAGTGATGGGGTTTTGCGACTTATGAGGGCGGTCAAGCAGCTCCAGGGTCGGCAGGGGTGTGCTGGGCACAACCAAGGGGGCCTTGCCCGACAGCGCACGCTCCTTATTCAAAGCCGTCTCCAAATAGGGCTCCAGCACCGGCTCGGGAGTCGCGTCTAGCGGCAGGAGGGCGTCGATAGATTCCTCTACCTGCCAGGGCACACTCAATTCGGGTTCCTTACGCTCTGCCGACACCGTTGCCACTACTGGCTCAGCGCGAGACTGCGCCAATGGCGCAGAGAGTGCCTCAGGCACCGGCTCATTAACGCCCGCTGTCGCCAATGCGGGTTCAACCCCATCCTGACCACGCCCTTTGAAGCGCTCAAACACCTCCATAAAGCCACGGGTATCCTCACTGTCCTGAGATTCCTGGCTGAAATGCTTAGGTAGATGCCATAGCCAAAGGCACAGGGCGATCACGCTGGCGCCAACCCAGTCGGCCAAGGTCAGCCAACTGATCCCTGTCATCAGGGTAAATCCGGCAGCAATAAAGCACAGTAGGATCAGCGTGGTACCAATGAAGTTGAAGATTGGGAGGGTTGCCGCTGCGATGACATCCCCGAGTACCCCACCGGCGGAAAAATAATGGATATCATCGGCATTGAGGGATGCCAGGGTGGCGACGCTAAGTACCGTCAGCAAAAATCCGATCAGGCGCAAACCAATGGAAAAATAATCCAGTTCGGTCAGGTGGTAAGCCTGGTGAAACACCAACCAGCCGATCAGAGCCACCACAAAGGGGAGCATAAAAGCGGTGATCCCGAAAACAAACAAGAGCACATCGGCGATCCAGGCCCCCGCCATCCCCATGGCGTTGCGCACTTCACCGTCCCACGCCACCTGGCTCCATCCAGGATCGGCCGGATGATAGGTGGCCAGGGCAAACAAAGTAAACAGGGCAGCCAGGGTGGTGAGGATCAACCCCCCTTCCAGCAATCGCTGCCAGCCAGTCAGGGGCTGTAACTTGGTCATCGAGCGCCTTAGCATTAAAAAAGGGTAAACGTAGCGCTACCTTAGCAAACTCATCGGGTCGATGCATGGCTCCGCGGTGCGCCCGCTCAGGGAAACAACAAAAAAGTGCCCCGTAGGGCACTTTTTGTGATTCCGCTGGAAGAAACGCGCCTCATGCAAGGCTTGCCGCCCCGGACGCTATCTGGACTCGACTGGTCTGTTTGACCTCTTCCATAACCACATAGGTACGGGTGTCTTTGACCGATGGCAACTTCAGCAAAGTCTCCGACAGTAGACGTCGGTATGCGGTCATATCGCTCACACGAGTTTTCAACAGGTAATCAAAGTCACCGGACACCAGGTGACACTCCTGCACATCTTCCAGCTCCATCACGGCACGATTGAACTCGTCAAACACCTCTGGAGAGTCCCGATTGAGCGAGATCTCGACGTACACCAACAAAGACGCACCCAAATAATGCGGGTTCACCTGAGCGGTATAACCTAGGATAAAGCCCTGCCTTTCCAAGCGCTTGACCCGCTCCAAACATGGTGTCGGACTCAAGCCTACTCGCTTAGACAACTCGACGTTTGAGATCCGCCCATCCCGTTGCAGTTCATTCAGGATGTTTCGGTCGATCCGATCAAGTTCTTTCAACGGCTTTTTCTTGTTATACGCCATACTAACTTCCTTTATTCCCGTCTTTTGCGAGATTTTCTTCCATTTGCACCGAGATATAGTGAGGGAAATGCTCCCAATCGCAGAATATACTAAATTTGCTGTTGAGGCCAAGTGAAACATAACAAATTGTTTTCAAAGGTAAGCAATTCGCTAATAACCCAGAATGGAGGCAGGTAAAACAATGATTATCGGTGTACCTAAGGAGATAAAAAACCACGAATACCGGGTTGGAATGACACCCGGAAGCGTGGGCGAGTTAGTGCAAAGAGGCCACACCGTACTGATTGAAAGTCAGGCCGGCAGTGGGATCGGTTGCTGCGACCAGGATTATGTGGAGGCGGGTGGTCGCATCCTTCCTCACGCATCAGAGGTGTTTGCCCAGGCGGAGATGATTGTCAAGGTAAAAGAGCCTCAGGCGATCGAACGGGCCATGTTGCGACCCGGCCAGCTCCTCTTCACCTATCTGCATCTGGCACCGGATCCTGAGCAAACGCGCGATCTGGTCAACAGCGGCGCCACCTGTATTGCCTATGAAACCGTCACGGATAGTCAGGGCGGCCTCCCCCTCCTAGCCCCCATGTCTGAAGTGGCCGGACGCATGTCTATCCAGGCTGGCGCCCAGGCCCTGGAAAAATCCAATCTCGGCCGCGGCATGCTGCTCGGTGGCGTACCCGGTGTAGAGCCCGCTAAAGTGGTCATCATAGGTGGTGGCATGGTGGGGCGTAACGCCGCCTTGATGGCCGTGGGCATGGGCGCCGATGTGACCATTCTGGACCGCAATGTCAATGTGCTGCGAGAGCTCAACACCCAGTTTGAAAACCGCGCCAAGGTGATCTATTCCACCGCCGAGGCCCTGGACAAACACGTGACGCAAGCCGATCTGGTGATCGGTGGCGTATTGATCCCCGGCGCCGCAGCCCCAAAACTGGTGACCCGCGCCCATATCGCACAAATGAAACCTGGCGCCGCCATCGTGGATGTTGCCATCGATCAGGGGGGCTGTGTCGAAACCTCCAAACCCACCACCCATCAGGACCCCATCTATCTGGTGGATGACGTCGTACATTACTGCGTGGCCAACATGCCCGGCGCCGTACCACGCACCTCCACCTTTGCCCTGAACAACGCCACCCTCCCCTTTATCATTGCCCTGGCAGAAAAAGGCCCGACTCAGGCCATGCTGGATGATCCCCACCTCATGGGTGGCCTGAATGTCATTGACGGTAAGATCACCTGCAAAGAGGTGGCACACGCGCTGCATCTTGAGTATTACGATCCGGCCGAGTTGCTAAAAGCCTGATAAGGGTAATCGATTTAACCATTGAAACGGGCGCTACTGCGCCCGTTTCTTTTGCCCGGTCTTTTACATACAATCGCCGCTACGCGAATGCACAACTCGGAGTACCAGATGAGCGAAGCCAAACACTGCCAACTGTTGATCCTGGGATCAGGCCCTGCCGGTTATACCGCCGCAGTGTATGCCGCCCGGGCAAACCTCAATCCTGTCCTGGTGACGGGAATGCAACAGGGCGGACAGCTCACGACCACCACGGAAGTGGAAAACTGGCCCGGCGATCCCACGGATCTGACCGGCCCCGGCCTGATGGAGCGGATGCACGCCCATGCCGAACGTTTCGACACCCAGATCCTGTTTGATCACATCAACGAAGTGGATCTGGCCAACCGGCCGTTTCGCCTTAAAGGTGACAATGGGGAGTACACCTGTGATGCGCTGATCATCGCCACCGGGGCCAGTGCCAAGTACCTGGGTCTGGCGTCCGAAGAAGCCTACAAGGGCAAAGGCGTTTCCGCCTGTGCCACCTGTGATGGATTCTTCTACCGCAACAAGCCGGTTGCCGTGATTGGTGGGGGTAATACGGCCGTGGAGGAAGCCCTCTACCTGTCCAATATCGCTTCCCAGGTCCATCTGGTGCACCGTCGTGACAGCTTCCGAGCCGAAAAGATCCTGGTTAAGCGGCTGATGGAAAAAGTCCAGAGCGGTAATATTGTGCTCCATACGGATCGTACTCTGGACGAAGTTCTGGGCGATCCCATGGGCGTCACCGGGGCCCGCATCAAGGACACCCGCAGTGATGCCACCGAGGAGTTGAAGGTAGACGGCGTCTTCGTTGCCATCGGCCACAGCCCCAACACCGGGATCTTCGAAGGCCAGCTGGCCATGAAGGATGGTTACATCGTGGTCAACAGTGGCCTCAACGGTAATGCGACCCAGACCTCAGTACCCGGCGTTTATGCGGCTGGCGACGTCATGGATCACACCTACCGCCAGGCGATCACCTCCGCCGGTACCGGCTGCATGGCCGCCCTGGACGCTGAACGTTTCCTCGACGGCCTGGGCCAAAGCTAATCCACCGGAGTGAATCAAAGGGGCCTTTCCGGCCCCTTTTTGCTGTATGAAAACAATTAATGAGAAAGAAAGTCTGGCGTGGTTGCGTCAGGCCGCCGTCGCCGGACGCAACTGGAGCACCCTGGCACTGCTATGTGGTTATGCCAATGGCCTACTGCTCATCGGCCAGGCCTGGCTTTTGGCAGGGCTGCTTCATGGCCTGATCATCGATGCCCGATCACTGAACGAATTCACCTCACACCTGCTGCTGCTCGCCCTGCTCTTTCCCGGCCGAGCCGGGATCGTCTGGGCCAAGGAGTACTGTGGTTTTCAGGCGGGTGCTCAGGTAAGGCAAACCCTACGCGAAGGCTTGCTGGCACGCCTGGATGCCTTGGGACCGGCCTTTGTCCAGCAAAGGGCGGCGGGCAGCTGGAGCAGCCTGTTGCTCGAGCAGACGGAAAAGATCCAGGAGTTTTATGCCAAATATCTGATTCAGGTTCGGCTGGTCGCCCTGATCCCCCTGACCATCCTACTCCTGGTACTGCCCCTAAACTGGGCCGCCGGGCTGATCTTCCTGTTTACTGCGCCCCTGACCGTACTCTTTATGATCCTGGTGGGGATGGGTGCCGCCGATGCCAACAAGCGCAATTTCCTGGCCCTGGCCCGACTCTCCGGCCACTTCCTGGACCGCCTAAAGGGACTGCCGACCATACGGCTGTTTGATCAGCTGGAGGCAGAAGCGGACAAGATGGACCACGCCAGTGAACAGTTTCGCCTGCGCACCATGGAGGTGTTACGCATGGCCTTCCTCTCCAGCGCCGTGCTGGAGTTCTTTGCCTCCATCTCCATCGCCGTGATCGCCGTCTATTTTGGCTTCAGCTATCTGGGCGAACTTAATTTTGGTCATTATGGTGCGGGCGTCACCCTGTTCAGCGGCCTGTTTATCCTGATGCTGGCCCCGGATTTCTTCCAGCCGTTTCGCGATCTGGGTACCTACTACCATGCTAAGGCGGAAGCCGTTGGTGCAGCCGATGAACTCCGTACCCTGATGGCCCAGCCGCTGCCCAGCAAGGACAGTGCCGAAGCATGTGAAGAGCAGACGCAGATCGCCATCGAGGCCCGGGATCTGGTGGTTCTGGCTCAGGATGGCACTGTGCTGACATCACCCTTGAGTTTTTCTCTGAAGGCGGGACAGAGCCTGGCCCTGGCCGGTCCCACCGGCTGTGGAAAAACCTCAGTAATGCAGGCACTGATGGGGATCCTGCCCTACCAGGGATCACTCCAGATCAATGGGACCGAGATCGATCAGTGGCAACGAACTCAGTGGCTGCGTCATATCACCTGGCTGGGGCAAAATCCCAAGCTGATCTACGGCTCCGTTGCTGACAACTTGCGCTTGGCCAACCCTGAGGCCAGCGATGCTCAGCTGTGGCAAGCTTTGGACGCCGCCCACGCCACTGAGTTTGTCACCCGCCTGCCCGGGCAGTTGAACTATCGCATTGAAGATCGTGCCGGTGGCCTGTCCGTCGGTCAGGCCCAGCGGATCGCCATGGCCCGGGCCCTGCTCAAACCCGCTCCCCTGCTGCTGTTGGATGAGCCAACCGCCAGCCTGGACAGCCACAGTGAAGCATTGCTTCAGGAGAGCCTGCGTCAGGCCATGAAGGGCCGTACCACGGTCACCATCAGCCACCGAGTACAACAGCAGCAGGAAGCCGATCTGTGCCTGTTCCTTACTCCATACAGCCAGGAGGCCAGCCATGACTGAGCTACTGCCCTTCTTACGCCTGTTTCGCCAGCACTGGCAGCGACTCGCCCTCGGAGCCGGACTCTCCCTACTGACCCTGTTGGCCAGCATCGGACTGCTCTCCCTCTCAGGTTGGTTTATTGCCGCCAGTGCGGTTGCCGGCCTGGTGATCAGTCGCAGCAGTGAGTTTAACTACATGATGCCTGCCGGTGGCGTACGCGGTCTGTCCATTGCCCGCACCGTCGCCCGCTGGGGCGAGCGGGTGATCAGCCATGATGCCACCTTCCGCCTGCTCACCACCCTGCGCAGTTGGTTCTTCCGTCGCCTGGGCCTGCTTTCCCCGGCTCAGCTGGCCAAGTGGCGAGATGCCGACGTACTCAACCGTATGGTGGCCGATGTTGATGCACTGGATCACCTGTACCTGCGCCTGATCACGCCTGTGGTTGCCGGCAGCCTGGCGATCCTCGGCGTCTCGGTCCTGCTGGCCTGGATCGATCTGCGACTCGGCCTCACCCTGGCCGCCGTCCTGTTCAGCCTGCTGTTACTGCTGCCCCCCCTGTTCTATCGACTTGGTCGCCGTCCCGGCGAAGCCCTGGCCCGGGCGCACGCCGACTATCGTCAGGAGCTGGTGGATTACCTCGATGGCCAGACCGAGATGCTGGTGTTTGCCGCCGCCGAGACACAGCGCCAACGCCTGGGCCGCACCGAGCGCAGCCTGCTTCAGGCACAGCGTCAGATGGCCAGCCTGACCGGGCTCTCAACCGGCTTGCTGACCCTGCTCAACGGCTACCTGTTGCTCATGATGCTATGGCTGGCCAGCAGCCAGCTGGATCTCAACGGCTCTCAAGGTCCCCTGCTCGCCCTGGTGGTGTTTGCGACCCTGGCCAGTTTCGAGGCGTTAACCCCGGTCGCCACAGCATTCCAACACCTGAGCCATACCCTGGCCGCTGCCCGCCGCCTGACGCCTATCCTGGAAACGGCGGAGGCGTCCCACTATGGTAACAGGCCCAAGCAGGCGAGCCAGGGGGCACTGAGCCTGCAGGGCCTGCATTACCGCTATCCATCGGGACTGGATCCTGTGATCCGGGATCTCTCCTTGGAGCTGGCTCCCGGCGAGAAGATCGCGCTGATCGGCCAGACCGGCTGTGGCAAGTCGACCCTGTTACAACTGCTGTGTCGAGAGGTTGAGCCTGAAGCCGGTCAGATCCTGCTCAATGGTGCATCCATCCAGTCCTACCAGCACAATGCCCTGCGCAGCCAGATCTGCCTGATCAGCCAGCGAGTGCATATTTTCAATGACTCACTGGCCAATAACCTGAGGCTGGCGGCTCCCGATGCCACCGATGAGGAGCTGGTCAAGGTGCTCAAGCTGGTCAAACTGGAGCTCCTGCTACAGGGCCAGGGGCTGGGGCAATGGTTGGGTGAAGGGGGACGGCAGCTGTCCGGGGGCGAGCAGCGCCGCATCGGTCTGGCCAGGGCCCTGTTGCATCCGGCCGAACTGCTGCTGCTGGATGAACCTACGGAGGGGCTCGATGATGCCACCGAGCGGGAGATCCTCAACTGTCTGTTTGACCACAGGCCCGAGCGAAGCCTGCTCTACGTCACCCATAAGGACGCGGCGCTGTCGCGTATGGACCGGGTGCTGCGTATGGAGAGCGGGCGTCTGCGCCCGGCCTGATAAACGGGTAACACAAACGGGCGGCCTCAGGGCCGCCCGTTTACCTAAGCTCAATAGGCTTTGTCGACCCGAACCTGGCCTCCACGCAGATAGACGATGCGGACCAGATCACCGGCCATAAACCGCATTCCCGGATCAAAGTCCTGCACCACCATTACGCGTTCTCCCTGCTCCGACAGGATCATCATCTCTATCAGCCGGTATCTCTGGGTCTGGTAGGCCGGTGAGCGTCGATCGGCGATCCCTGCCCCCGCTAAGGCACCAAGAATGGTCGCCACATCCCGCCCTGAGCCGCTGCCAAACTGGTTTCCGATCACACCACCGATCAACGCCCCACCGAACACCTTCCAGCCCCGGCTCTGATCCGCCACCAGCTCCTCCCGGGTGATCTCCCGAACCGATTCCACGTCACCATACACCACCTGGTCAACAGGCACCGCGGTATTACGGTTATACTTGGCCCAGACGGGTCCGGACAGGATCGTGGACAGCAAGAGTATCGACAACACTCCGATCCTCATGTCATGCTCCTTATGGTTCAATCAGTCTCGCGGATAGTAATTAGGGTAACATGCTCAACGCCGTTCAGTATCTCGATTATCAGGACGCTTCCTTCCCATCTCCTCAACTTGCGCTGGAGGATCCTAACGGCCTGCTGGCCATCGGCGGCGATCTCTCGCCCCGGCGACTGATGCAGGCCTACCGGGAGGGGATCTTTCCCTGGTTCAACGAGGGCGACCCCATCCTCTGGTGGAGCCCGGATCCTCGCGCCATCTTTGATCCCAAGGCCATACGCCCCAGCCGCAGCACCCTCCGCAGCGTCCGCCGTGGTAGTTGGCACTACAGCATCAACCAGGCTTTTGATCAGGTGATTGCCCAGTGCGCCGCACCTCGAAGCAATGAACCTGGCACCTGGATCTGTACGCCCATGCGCCAAGCCTACCAGGCGCTGCACCGCCTGAACCTGGCCCACTCGGTGGAGATCTGGCAACAGGAGCAACTGATCGGTGGACTCTACGGTGTCTCCGTCGGCGGCGTCTTTTGCGGTGAGTCCATGTTTCATCGACAGACGGATGCGTCCAAGGCAGCCTTCTGGGCCCTGGGACAGGAGAGCCATCGCCTAGGCTGCGAACTGATCGACGCCCAGATCATCAACCCCCATCTGTTGCGACTGGGTGCGACCAGCGTTTCCAGAACGGATTTTCTCGCCCATTTACATCAGCTTAGAGATAAATCGGTCGACTGGAGCCATTGGTCGGTTACACAGGGGCGATTCGATGTCTGATATAGCGCACATAAGAATGGGCTTAAGCGGTACTTTTGCCTGCAGTTATCTGGCCGACTGCCAAGAGCAACTGCTGCTTAACTATGATCCGGTCGACGTCCACCAGTATGGACAACTGTTGGCTTTGGGATTCCGGCGCTCTGGCACACAGATCTACCGGCCCCACTGCCCCCAATGCCAGGCCTGTCAGCCAATACGACTGCCCGTCGATCGGTTTCGGCCCAGTCGATCACAAAAGCGGGTGATCGCCAAGAACCAGGATCTCCAATGGCGCGTCACCCTGACGCCGCAACCCTACCATTACCGCCTCTATCACCATTACATCGCCCAGCGGCACAAAGACGGCTCCATGTACCCCTCTTCCGATCAACAGTATGACCGTTTCCTGTTGTGCCACTGGGCACAGGTGCTGTTTCTCGAGGCCTGGCTGGAGGATGAGCTGGTTTTGGTGGCCGTAACCGATCTACTGCCCCAGGCCCTGTCCGCCACCTACACCTTTTTCAAGCCCGAGTTGGCGGCCCGCTCTCTGGGTACCCGAGCCGTCTTGGCTCAGATCGCCCTGGCCCAGCAATTGCACCGCCAGCACCTATACTTGGGCTACCAGATAGACACCTGCCAGAATATGGCGTACAAAAGGCAATTCCAGCCAGCTGAGTACTTTAATGGCCATGGCTGGTCGAACCGGCCACGCTAATGGCTTTACAGCGCAGTGCTTTTACGGCATGATACGCGCGATTTTTCTTATCTAATGGGATGTTTGCTCGATGGCAAAAGAAGACAGTATCGAGATGCAAGGCACAGTCCTTGAGACTCTGCCTAATACCATGTTCCGCGTGGAGCTGGAAAACGGACATGTGGTTACTGCCCACATCTCCGGCAAGATGCGTAAGCACTACATTCGCATTCTGACCGGTGACCAAGTGACTGTAGCGTTGACTCCATACGATCTGACCAAGGGTCGCATCGTGTTCCGCTCTCGTTAATACGGTCATCCCCACAAAAAAACCCGGTAGCTACCGGGTTTTTTTGTGGGCTCGGGCCGTGTCGAGACACGGCCCAGGGCTCAAGGCTCAGTCGGTCGCCACCGGCAGTTTGTTGCTCAGATAACTGAACACCAACTCCCCATCCTTGACGTCGATCACCACGTCGCCTCCCTTCTGTAGCTGACCAAACAGGATCTCATTCGCCAGCGGCTTCTTAACCTGCTCCTGTACCAGACGCGACATGGGTCTTGCCCCCATATTGCGATCATAGCCCTTCTCAGCCAGCCAAACCCTTGCCTCGGCCGTCACCTCCAGATGCACACTGCGTGAGTCCAGTTGCGCCTGCAGTTCCACCAGGAACTTATCAACCACCTTGGCAATCACCTGCATATCCAAGTGATTAAACCAGACGATGCCATCCAGACGGTTACGAAACTCCGGAGTAAATACCCGGTTGATCTCACTCAAGGCATCATGGCTGTGATCCTGCTGTTTAAAGCCGATAGACTTGCGCACAGTTTCCTGAACCCCGGCGTTGGTGGTCATCACCAGGATCACGTTACGAAAATCGGCTTTCCGGCCATTGTTGTCGGTCAGGGTCCCATGATCCATCACCTGCAACAACAGGTTGTAGACATCAGGGTGGGCCTTCTCGATCTCATCAAGCAGCACGACCGAATGGGGGTGCTTAAGCACCGCATCGGTCAGCAGGCCGCCTTGATCGTACCCAACGTAACCTGGGGGGGCACCAACCAGGCGGCTGACGCTGTGACGCTCCATATATTCAGACATGTCAAAGCGGATCAGCTCAACCCCCATTTGACGCGCCAACTGGGCGGTCACCTCTGTCTTCCCGACCCCGGTGGGGCCAGCAAACAGGAAGTTACCCACGGGTTTACCTTCGTTACCCAAGCCACTGCGCGCCAAGCGGATTGCCGCCGTCAGGGCGTCGATGGCGGGATCCTGGCCAAACACCACCATTTTCAAGTTGCGATCCAGGTTGGCCAACACCTCCTTGTCGGTTGCCGACACGGACTTGGCCGGGATCCGCGCGATCTTGGCAACAATCGCCTCAATGTCACTGACGGAGATGGTCTTCTTACGCTTGGACGAGGGCATCATCGCCATCCGGGCACCCGCCTCATCGATCACATCGATCGCCTTGTCCGGCAGTTGACGTTCGTTGATGTGCTTATCGGAGAGCGCGGAGGCCGCACTCAAGGCCGACTGGGTATAACGTACCTGGTGGTGCTCCTCATACCGGCTCTTGAGGCCCATCAGGATCTGAGTGGTTTCCGCCACACTGGGCTCCGACACATCGATCTTCTGGAAGCGACGGGCCAGGGCACGATCCTTTTCGAAGATCCCCTGGTACTCCTGGTAGGTGGTCGAGCCAACACAACGCAGCTTGCCGCTGGAGAGCAGAGGTTTAAGCAGGTTGGACGCATCCATCATCCCGCCTGAAGCCGCCCCGGCACCAATGATGGTATGGATCTCATCAATAAACAGGATGGCATTGGGATCTTTTTGCAGTTGCCGCAACACCGCCTTAAAACGTTTTTCAAAGTCGCCCCGATATTTGGTCCCTGCCAACAGGGCCCCCATATCCAGGCTATAGATGGTGCACTCGGCCATCACTTCAGGCACATCTTCCTGGGTGATACGGTACGCCAGGCCCTCAGCGATGGCCGTTTTACCCACCCCGGCCTCACCCACCAGCAGTGGATTGTTCTTGCGACGACGGCACAACACCTGAATGGTCCGCTCGACCTCTTCCTGACGCCCGATCAGCGGGTCGATCTGACCGGCAATGGCCTGCTTGTTGAGGTTGCTGGCAAAGTTCTCCAGGCGATCCCCGGAGGCCTCCTCCTCCTTCTCCATACCCAGCCCGGGGCTGTCTTGCGCTTCGCTGTCATTGCCCAGATCCGGCTCTTGCTGATCGCGCTTCACCACGCCATGGGCAATAAAATTCACCACATCCAATCGGGTCACATCGGATTTACGCAGCAGGTAGACCGCCTGAGACTCCTGCTCAGAGAAGATGGCCACCAGTACATTGGCCCCGGAGACCTCATTGCGCCCACTGCTTTGCACGTGAAAGACCGCACGCTGAAGCACCCGCTGGAATCCCAGGGTCGGCTGGGTCTCCCGATCATTGTCATCTTCCGGGATCAGGGGCGTGGTCTGTTCGATAAAGACCTCAACTTCATTACGCAAAGCATCCAAGCGTGCGCCACACGCCAGTAGGGCCTCCTTGGCAGATGGATTATCCAACAAGGCGAGCAGCAGGTGCTCAACCGTCATAAACTCATGACGGCTGCGCCGGGCCTGCTGGAATGCCGTATTGAGCGTTACTTCAAGGTCTTTATTCAGCATAGATGCTATCCCCCTCAGTCATCATTCAGGCTTGTTCGGTGGAACACAGCAGCGGGTGCTGGTTCTCTCGGGCGTACCGATTCACCTGAGCCGCTTTGGTTTCAGCGATGTCCAATGTGAACACGCCGCACACGCCTTTCCCCTTATAATGGACCGTTAACATCACTTCTGTCGCCTTTTCTTCCTCCATATTGAAAAAACGTCTCAGGATCTCCACCACAAACTCCATCGGCGTATAATCGTCGTTGTTCAGGATCACCTTATACAGCCTGGGTGGCTCCAGGGCCTGTTCCAGTTTTTCCTTCTCTACAACCTGTTCCATTTCGTATTGCTTGCTCATAGCAGAAGCTTAATCACTCACTTATAAGAAATAACTCGGGAGCAAATATTTCTTGACTCCGGTGTTATCCTTTTGTTAATTGGTATTGGTACAGCGCTTAAGCGCTGACATTTTTCCAGCCCTCATCTGACGTTATAGGGTTTGCGAGAAGTGATTACAAGATACATGGGAAGGACACAGCAGAGGAAGTCGAGGTATGGCTCAAGGAACGGTAAAGTGGTTCAATAATGCAAAAGGGTTCGGGTTCATCTGTCCAGACGGAGGTGGCGATGACGTGTTTGCGCACTATTCAACCATTGATATGGACGGCTATCGCACATTGAAGGCTGGACAGGAAGTACAGTTTGATATGCAGAAAGGTCCGAAGGGGATGCACGCCTCCAACATTCAGCCGGCCAATAAGTAACTCGTAACTCCAACTAGAAAAAGCCGACCTTAGGGGTCGGCTTTTTATTGTGCTCCAGACGATGGCAACTCAGGGATTCCCTGCCTGAAGCCAGGACAAATCACCATCCCCAGCCCGGTCGCGGAGCTGCCCTCGGAGCATCGACAGTGTTAACTTGAAAGGGGCTCTCTTGGCTCATCGGCAAGAAACAGCGACAACCGAAAACGGACGACACAATGCCGTCCGCTGTCCAGCTCTGCCGACAGTCCCTACATCTGCTCAATCACCGCGTCGCCAAACGCAGAGCAGCTGAGCAGGGTCGCTCCCTCCATCAAGCGCTCGAAGTCATAGGTGACCGTCTTGGCAGCAATGGTCCCCTCCATACCACGGATGATCAGATCGGCGGCCTCGGTCCACCCCAGGTGACGAAGCATCATCTCTCCGGAGAGGATCAGGGAGCCCGGATTGACCTTGTCCTGTCCGGCATACTTGGGAGCCGTGCCATGGGTCGCTTCAAACAGGGCAACACCGTCACCGATGTTGGCACCGGGGGCAATACCGATCCCACCGACCTGGGCGGCCAGCGCATCGGAGATGTAATCCCCGTTGAGGTTCATGGTCGCAATCACATCGTACTCGGCCGGTCTCAGCAGGATCTGTTGCAGGAAGGCATCGGCGATCACGTCTTTAACCAGGATGGTCTTGCCGGACTTGGGGTTGGTGAATTCGCACCAGGGGCCGCCATCCACAAGTTGAGCACCAAACTCCCGCTGTGCCAGCTGGTAGCCAAAGTCCTTAAAGGCACCCTCGGTGAACTTCATGATATTGCCCTTGTGAACCAGGGTCAGGGAGTCGCGGTCATTATCGATCACATACTGAAGGGCCGCCCGGACCAGACGCTCGGTCCCCTCCTTGGAGATCGGTTTAACCCCGATCCCGCAGTTATGCTCGAAACGGATCTTGGTCACCCCCATCTCCTGGGTCAGGAAGCGGATCACCTTGTCCGCCTCCGCCGTTCCTGCCTGCCACTCGACCCCGGCATAGATATCCTCGGAGTTTTCCCTGAAGATCACCATATCGGTCAACTCGGGTTGTTTGAGTGGGCTTGGCGTCCCCTGGTAGTAGCGGACCGGGCGTAAGCAGGTATAGAGATCCAACTGCTGACGCAAGGCCACGTTCAAAGAGCGGATCCCCCCGCCCACCGGGGTGGTCAACGGCCCCTTGATCGCCACCTTGTACTCCTGGATCGCCGCCAGCGTCTCCTCCGGCAACCAGGTGTCGGCCCCGTAGAGCTGGGTGGATTTCTCACCACAGTAGATCTCCATCCAGTGCAGTTTGCGCGCACCGCCATAGGCTTTCTCTACGGCCGCATCGAGCACCTTACGCATGGGGGGGGTGACGTCAACGCCGATCCCATCTCCCTCGATATAGGGGATAATAGGATGGTCGGGCACCAGCAACGCACCCTGGTCGTCAAGCCCGATGATCTGCCCGTCGACGGGCCGTTGGATCTTGGATTCCATTGAGCACTCCTTGTGTTCTAAAGGGATCTCACTTGCGAGTTCATTCCTTAGGTTACTGTGCTTTATTGCTCCTCGCCAGAAAGAAAAAACCGCCGGAAAATCCGGCGGTTTTGTCAATTCGCTAAAGGTCGAAGCTTCAGGCGGATTCGGTCATCCCCACCTGCTGAACGATGGAGCCGGCAAAGGCGCTCAACGCCTGGTTGAAGGTGGCACTGGGGCGCATCGCCTTGTCGAGCAGGGCGCGATCCCCGTGGTAGTACCCTGCCATCTCCACCGGCTGACCCTGTGCGGCGTTTAGCTCCGCCACAATGGCGACCTCCTGCTCGCTCAAGGCTTCTGCCAGGGGGGCAAACAGCACCTGAAGCTCCCGATCCTCGGTCTGGGCCGCCAGGACCTGTGCCCAGTAGAGAGCCAGGTAGAAGTGGCTGCCCCGGTTGTCCAGTTCACCCACACGCCGGGACGGTGACTTGTTCTCCTCCAGGAAACGGCTATTGGCCACGTTCATCGCCTCCGCCAGGACCTTGGCCTTGGCATTGCCGGTTTGTGCCGCCAGCTCTTCAAGCGAAACGGCAATGGCCAAAAACTCACCCAGGGAGTCCCAGCGCAGGTGGTTCTCTTCCACAAACTGCTGTACGTGCTTAGGCGCACTGCCCCCGGCACCGGTCTCAAACAGGCCGCCACCGGCCAACAGGGGCACGATAGAGAGCATCTTGGCAGAGGTGCCCAGCTCCAGAATGGGGAACAGATCCGTCAGGTAGTCGCGCAGTACGTTACCGGTCACCGAGATGGTATCTTGACCCGCGTGCACCCGATCCAGGGTGTAGCGCACCGCATCAACCGGAGAGAGGATCTTGATGACCAGTCCATTGGTGTCGTGATCCTTGAGATACAGATCCACCTTCTTGATCAAATTGGCATCGTGCGCCCGGGCCTGATCCAGCCAGAATACCGCCGGGTTCCCGGTCAACTTGGCGCGCTTCACCGCCAGCTTGACCCAATCGCGGATCGGCGCATCCTTGGTCTGACACATGCGCCAGATATCCCCGGCTTCCACGGCATGGGACAGCAGCACCTCACCGGCCTGGTTCACCACGCGTACGGTACCGGCCTGAGCCAGTTTGAAGGTCTTATCATGGGAGCCGTACTCTTCGGCTTTTTGCGCCATCAGACCGACGTTGGAGACGTTGCCCATGGTGACCGGATCAAAGGCACCGTGCAGCTTACAAAACTCGATGGTCTCCTGGAACACACCGGCGTAACAGCGATCCGGGATCACCGCCTTGGTGTCCTGCTGCTGATCATCCTTGTTCCACATCTGGCCGGAGCTGCGGATCATCGCCGGCATGGAGGCATCGATGATCACATCGCTGGGTACATGCAGGTTGGTGATCCCTTTATGAGAATTGACCATGGCCAGATCCGGGCCATTGGCGTAGGCCGCCTGCAGATCCGCTTCCACTTCGGCGCGCTGCGCCTCAGGCAGATTGGCGATTTTGGCATAGACATCGCCCAAGCCGTTGCTGACATCGATCCCCAGCTCGGCAAACCGCTCACCATGCTTGGCAAACACATCGGCAAAGAACGCCTCGACGCAGTAACCAAACATGATGGGATCGGACACCTTCATCATGGTGGCTTTCAGGTGCAGGGAGAACAGGATCCCCTTCTCCTTGGCGTCCTGGATCTGCTCGGCGAAGAAGGCCTTGAGCGCCTTGGCACTCATGCGGGAGGCATCGATCACCTCACCGGCCTGCAGCGGCGTGGACGCCTTAAGCGTGCTGACGCTGCCATCGGCAGCAACAAATTCGATCTTTACATCATCCGCTTCGGCGCAGACATGGGACTGCTCACTGCCGTAGAAATCGCCGTCGGCCATATGGGCCACATGGGATTGTGAGTCGCGGGACCAGGCGCCCATGGAGTGGGGATTGGCCTGAGCATACTGTTTCACTGCCTGGGCAACCCGACGATCCGAATTCCCCTCGCGCAATACGGGGTTAACCGCGCTGCCCAGAACCTTGGCATAACGAGCCTGGATTGCCTGTTCCGCCTCATTCTGCGGCTCAGACGGATAGTCGGGAATGGCAAAGCCCTGGGACTGCAGCTCGGCGATCGCCGCCTGCAACTGAGGGATGGACGCAGAGATGTTGGGCAACTTGATGATGTTGGCCTCGGGCGTCTTGGCCAGTTCGCCCAACTCCGCCAGAGCATCCGCCATACGCTGCGATTCGGTCAACTGCTCAGGGAAGCCCGCCAGGATCCGGCCCGCCAGGGAGATATCCCGAGTCTCCACGTCGACCTGTGCTGCCGTGGTAAACGCCTTGACAATGGGCAACAGCGAGTGAGTCGCCAGCGCAGGGGCTTCGTCCGTATAGGTGTAGATGATCTTTGACATAGATTGCGTGTCCTTTTTTCCTTGTCCCGTCCAGCGATCTGAGTCGCATTTGTTGTTTTTCTGTCGCGGCGCATAGGATAGACCAATCAATCTGTGAGGGAAATGCCATAATGTGCTAGTCCCAAAGGATCAGATCACGATAAAATCACCTTATGCATCAAAGTAATAGTTCAAGAAGTGGTCGGTCCACTACTGGTACCCCGTCCCGAAGTGCCCGTCGCGGCAAGGCCCAGCGCTCCAGAGCGCCGGCAAATCGGCCACAGGGTCAGACCAAACGGCCCACCGCCGGGCCCCGCAAGATCGTACTGGTCAATAAACCCTTCGACGTCCTGACCCAGTTTACCGATGGCCAGGGACGCCAGACCCTGGCCGATTATGTGCCGATCCCGGAGATCTACCCGGCGGGTCGACTCGATAGGGATTCCGAAGGGCTGGTTCTGCTGACCAACGACGGTGTGCTGCAGGCCAAACTCACCCAACCGGGCAAGAAGACGAGTAAAACCTACTATGTGCAGGTCGAGGGGATCCCCTCGGACGACGCCATCGAGGCCCTGTGTCACGGCGTAGAGCTCAAGGACGGTTTGACCCTGCCCGCCAAGGTGAGAAGGGTCGCCGAGCCCCAATGGCTGTGGCGGCGCGAGCCCCCCATCCGTGAGCGCAAAAACATCCCCACCAGCTGGCTCGAAGTCACCCTCACCGAAGGGCGCAACCGCCAGGTTCGCAGGATGACTGCCCATATTGGTCACCCCACCCTGAGGTTGATCCGCTACCGGATCGGCAACTGGACCCTGGATGGTCTGGCGCTGGGCCAGTATCGGGAGCTTACCCCTTGACCCAGCGCTTCCTGCCCCACGTCACCGTCGCTTGCGTGATCCACAGCCAGGATCACTACCTGCTGGTGGAGGAGGTGATCGACGGTGAGCCGGTACTCAATCAAGCCGCTGGCCACCTGGAGGCGGATGAGACTCTGGAAGCGGCCTGCCGCCGAGAGATCTGGGAGGAAACCGGCCTGACCCTGTCACCCAGCCAGTTGATCGGCATCTACCAGTTTATCGCCGCCGATGGCACGCCATTTGTCCGCTTTACCTTTGCCGCCCAGATGCCAGCGCCGATCCCCTGCCAGCCCAGGGATCCCCAGATCCGCCGCTGCCTCTGGCTGACCCTTGACCAGTTAAAACAACAGGCTGGGCGTTGCCGAAGTGCCCTGGTGATCCGCACCATCGAAGATCATCTCAAGGGCCACTCCCTGCCAATAGAGCAGGCATTGCACAACCGACTCTTTCACGGCTAAGCGCATTGGCGATTGCCCCTCACTCCGTGGTAGAATGCGGCCCCCTAAAACACTTGTGTTCGATCTTTGAAGCCCAAAAACGTTATGTCTGAAAACCGCAATAAAAAGGTGATCGTCGGTATGTCCGGCGGCGTCGATTCTTCCGTTTCCGCCTACCTGCTGCTGCAACAGGGCTACCAGGTGGAAGGTCTGTTTATGAAAAACTGGGAAGAGGACGATTCCGAAGAGTACTGCGCTGCGGCGGAGGATCTGGCGGACGCCCAGGCGGTGTGCGACAAACTCGGGATCGAACTGCACAGCGTCAACTTCGCCGCCGAGTACTGGGACAATGTGTTCGAGTACTTCCTGGCAGAGTACAAGGCCGGGCGAACCCCGAACCCGGATATCCTGTGCAACAAGGAGATCAAGTTCAAAGCCTTCCTGGAGTTTGCCGCCGAAGCGCTGGACGCCGATTACATCGCCACCGGCCACTATGTGCGTCGTCGCGATAACAAGGATGGCAGCGTCGAGATGCTGCGCGGCCTCGATGGCAACAAAGATCAGAGCTACTTCCTCTACACCCTGGGGGAAGATCAGGTGGCTCAGACCCTGTTCCCCGTGGGTGAGCTGGAGAAGCCCGAAGTGCGCCGCATCGCCGAAGAGCAGGGTTTGATCACCGCAGGTAAAAAGGATTCCACCGGGATCTGCTTTATCGGCGAGCGTAAATTCAAAGACTTTTTGGCCAAGTACCTGCCGGCTCAACCCGGCAAGATCGAAACCTGTGAAGGCGAAGTGGTTGGCCAGCACGAAGGCCTGATGTATCACACCCTGGGTCAACGCAAGGGCCTGAGGATCGGCGGCATGAAGAACGCCGGTGATCAACCCTGGTACGTGGTCGATAAAGACCTAGAGCGCAATGTCCTGGTGGTTGGCCAGGGCAGTGACCACCCTCGCCTCTTTTCCAACGGCCTTGTCGCGGGGCAGCTGGACTGGGTCGACCGTAAGGGTCCCCAGCAGACCACAGAGATGACGGTAAAGACCCGCTACCGCCAGCAGGATGTGCCCTGCACCGTTACCCCTCTGGGCAATGGCGAGCTGGAAGTGCGTTTCCACGAGCCGGTCAGCTCGGTCACTCCGGGCCAGTCCGCCGTCTTCTATCAAGGTGAGGTTTGCCTGGGTGGCGGCATCATCGAACGTGTCATCCGCTAAGGACAAAAATAATAATGACCGAACTGCAACTGCGTACCATGGCGTTTGCCGGGATCTGCCAGGCCATTCACCAGGTTCGTGAGATCGCCCGTTACGGCAAAAGCGACGATGCCCTGCTCGGCGCCAGCATCCAATCTATCCTCGCCACCGATCCGGAACGTCCGCAGGACGTGTATGGGGATGCCGATCTGCACCACGGCTACCAGGTCGTGGTGGATCAACTGGGTGATGGCCAGCGCAAAGACGTTGATCTGACCCGCTACCTGGTGGGGATCCTGGCGCTGGAGCGCAAGCTGGCCAAGAAGCCGGCCGCCATGAATATGCTGGCCGAGCGCCTGTCCCAGGTAAAACGCCAGACCGCCCACTTCGAGGTGACCGACGAGCAGGTGCTGGCGAATCTGGCCTCCGTCTACTCCGACGTGATCAGCCCCCTGGGTGCCCGGATCCAGGTGGTGGGCGCCCCCATCCAGCTGCAGCAGAACCTCAACCAATACAAAATTCGTACCCTACTGCTTGCCGCGATCCGCTCTGCGGTCCTGTGGCGACAGCTCGGTGGCAAACGCCGCCAACTGGTGCTGTCCCGCAAGGCCCTGGTGCATACCGCAGCGCAAGCCATTAAAAACTAAAAATGACCAACCCCATTTCTCAAGGAGTCATCATGGAACTTTCCGCCCTGACCGCCATCTCCCCGGTAGATGGTCGCTACGGCAGCCGCACCGTTGAACTGCGCAGTATCTTCAGCGAATTCGGCCTGGTTAAATACCGCGTTCAGGTAGAAATTTCCTGGCTGAAACTGCTGGCCACCTGCCCGGAGATCGCCGAAGTACCTTGCTTCAGCGAAGCCGCCATGGCCCATCTTGATGCCATCAACGACAACTTCTGCGAGGCCGATGCGGCCCGTGTGAAGGAGATCGAGCGCACCACCAACCACGACGTGAAAGCGGTTGAGTACTTCCTCAAGGAGCGCATCGCCGATAACGCCGAGCTGGCGGCCGTAGGTGAATTCGTTCACTTCGCCTGTACCTCCGAGGACATCAACAACCTGTCCCACGCCCTGATGCTGCACAACGCCCGTGAGCAGGTGATCCTGCCTCAGCTGAACCAGCTGGTGGACGCCATGTTCGAACTGGCCAAGCGCTACGCCCGCATCCCTATGATGGCCCGTACCCACGGTCAGCCTGCCTCCCCCACCACCATGGGCAAGGAGATGGCCAACGTGGCCATTCGTCTGCAACGTCAGGTGAAGCAGATCAGCGAAGTTCAGCTGCTGGGTAAGATCAACGGCGCCGTGGGTAACTACAACGCCCACCTGTCCGCCTACCCGAACGTCGACTGGCATCAGCTGTCCGAGCGCTTCGTCACCAGCTTAGGGTTGACCTGGAACCCCTGGACCACCCAGATCGAGCCCCACGACTACATCGCCGAGCTGTTCGACGCCATGGCCCGCTTCAACACCATCCTGATCGACTTCGATCGCGACGTGTGGGGCTACATCGCCCTGGGTCACTTCAAACAGAAAACCATCGCCGGTGAAATTGGCTCCTCCACCATGCCGCACAAGGTGAACCCGATTGACTTCGAAAACTCCGAAGGCAACCTGGGTCTGGCCAACGCCCTGTTCCAGCACCTGGCCGCCAAACTGCCGATCTCCCGCTGGCAGCGCGATCTGACCGACTCCACGGTGATCCGTAACCTGGGTGTTGGTGTGGGCTACTCCATGATCGCCTACCAGGCCACCATGAAGGGGATCTCCAAGCTGGAAGTGAACGAGCAGTCTCTGCTGGACGAGCTGGACAGCAACTGGGAGTTGCTGGCCGAGCCGATCCAGACCGTGATGCGCCGCTACGGCATCGAAAAGCCCTACGAGAAGCTCAAAGAGCTGACCCGCGGCAAGCGCGTCAACCAGCAGATCATGGCCGACTTTATCGACGGTCTGGAGATGCCAGACAGCGTCAAAGCCGAGCTCAAGCTGCTGACCCCGGCCAACTACATCGGCCGTGCCGTTGAGTTTGTTGAGTCCCTGTAAGACGCTGCCTTGATGCGATAAAACGCCGCCCAGACTGAATCGGTCCGGGCGGCGTTTTTGTATTGACCAACCTCCGCAAGAGAAGGAAAAGGGAAGATCCCATGTCCTACCCACTGCAACTGAATATTGACGAGTTTCTCTCACACTATTGGCAACAAAAGCCCGTACTGCTGCGACAGGCCTTTACCGACTTTGTCGATCCGATCGAGCCGGACGAACTGGCGGGGCTGGCACTGGAGGAGGGGGTGGCCAGCCGCATCGTCATTCGTGATGGCGATAACTGGCGCGGCGAGTCCGGCCCCCGTGAAGAGTATGACAGCCAGGGGACCGAGAACTGGCAGCTGCTGGTGCAGGCCATCAACCACTACCTGCCCGAAGCCCAGGAGTTGGCCCAGGCCTTTCGTTTCCTGCCGGATTGGCGTTTGGATGATGTGATGGCCTCCTTCGCCGTCCCCGGCGGCGGCGTCGGACCCCACATCGACAACTACGACGTGTTCATCATTCAAGGCCGGGGACAGCGCCGCTGGCAGGTGGGCGATCGCGGGATCCATGCTCCCCGCCCCAACAGCCAGGGCATGGCGTTGGTTGAGGATTTTGCCCCCATCATCGACGAAGTGATGAACCCGGGAGATATCCTCTATATCCCCCCGGGATACCCCCACTGCGGCCAGACCCTCACCCCATCCCTCTCCTACTCCGTCGGCTTTCGCGCCCCGAGCCAACAAGAGTTGATCTCCGCCCTGGCCGATACTCTGATGGATCAGGATCTGGGACAGGTCCGCTTTACCAGCGACCGCGAGCCAAACAACCCGGCTCAGATCACGCAGGCAGATCAAAACGGCATGGCCAAGCTGGTCAACACCCTGGTGGCCGACCCCGATCTCTGGCCTCCCCTGCTCGGCACCCTGCTCAGCCAGAACCGGTTCGAACTGGCACTCTGGCCACCGGAAACAGCACTGACCCTCGACGATCTCCATGATGCCCTCAACAAGGGGGCAGCCCTGCAGCGGATCGGCGGGCTCAAGGTGCTGCAACTGGAAGGCGACTCGGCCAACCGGCTGTTTATCGATGGTCAGTGTTGGTGCCTACCGGATGCGCTGCGCACCGAGGCAAACCATCTGGCGGAGTGTGATCGGCTCAAAGCGGGAGATCTGGCTCGCCTGCTGGCCGAACCGGCAGCCGCCAACGAGCTGCTGGACTGGATCAACCTGGGTTACTGGTATCTGGATTGAGCCCTGGGCGCCGTGTAAAAGAAACGCCCCGGTATCAAACCGGGGCGTTATTACACGAGCCTAAACCTCCTTATGGAGTGATCTTGAGGATGTTCTGCAGGGTGATGGTGTGCTGCAGCGGCGTTACCGCATTGCCTTCATTATCCTTCGCCACCACTTCCACCTTGGAACTGATATCGCCATTGAAGTCGATGCTGCGCACGAAGTAACAGCTGTAGACATCATCATTGCTGGCTGTGCCATCGGCCGCTGCCAATTCAGGCCCAGGTGCTGAGCCGAAGGTGTCGGTCAGGATACAGGCAGGAGTGCTGCCAGGGGCCAGGTTAAAGTCAGCAGGATCCGCATGGTAGGCGGGCAATGAGATGTTGGCATTGCTTTGCCCCAGGATATGCTGAATGGACTCAATATCCACGGCTTCCGGTGACAGGTTGGTCACAGTGATCTTGAACAGCACCACAGCATGGGTCGCTTCGTGAACCACGGTCGCGGTGGGATCCCGGTTGATGATATCCACCGAGGCGGGGGCTGTAGCCGTGATCTTCGGCCCAGTGGGATCATCCACATCCACACCGGTCACCTTGGCCAGGTTGTCTTCGCTGTCGCCCACATCGCCGATGGGGTTACCGCCACTGTCCAGGCCCACGGTTCGCGTGAGGCTACAGGTAAAGGTCTCATCTTTCGCCAATTCGACCGGATTGCCACTGTTGGCGTTAAGCAGAGTCTTGCCTCCCGTATCCTTACAGTCATTGGTGATATTGGCGATGGACAAGACTGTGCCATCCACCAGGGTGATGGTGTCCTCCAGCTTCTCCAGTCGAGCCGTATCAGCGAAGGTAGTGATGTTTTTGATCACGAAGGTGTAGGTAACGCTGCCTGACGGTTCCATGACCGAACCCGGCGAGGGTGTCTTGGTCAGCTGCAGGGTTGGCGGCGTGTTGGTGACGGTCACCAGGGCCGGATCACTGGCCTCAGCAGTCCCGCCTTCGTCGTCGGAGACCTTCACCACAGCCTTGTTGTGTTCAACATCGCCGTCATTACCGGCGGCACCGTCGACAAACAGGCTGAAGGAGCAGGTCTTGACGTCGCCGGGTGCCATGGTCACGCCGGACAGATCATCACAGGTATTGCTGCTGTCGGTCCAGGTCAGCAGGTTATAGTCACCGCTGCCGTTACAGCTCACCGTACCCACCATGCCACTGGTAGAGATGTAGTCCTCCAGGCAATCCAGGGTGACCGTATCGGAGTCGCTGGGGTTGGTGATGGTCAGATCGTACTTCACCACCGCACCGGGCTCTGGCACGGTCGTTGGGGTTACCACCTTATCGATCTCAATCTTCGGTGGAACATCGATCACTGCGGTCAGTGCGGTATCACTGCCGGAGGTCGACTCATTGGTTTCCGAGGTCCCTACAACCGTGATGCGATCATAGAAAGTTCCCAGATCGGACCCACTGCGCTCGCCCCCGATAAAGCGGGTAAAGCTACAGCGAACGAAGTTTGGCGTGGCCAGTTCGTTATCGTCCACCTGGGCGCGCAGCAGATCACTGCTGGGATCCCAGACAACGCCCGTGGTCGTTGGGGTCGCCGTCAGTGTCTCCGGATACTCCAGACAGGCCAGATCGGCCACGTCGGTAAAGAGATCCAGGCTGCTATCCGGGGTATCATAATCCCCATCCACAGGTGCCGACCCGCCTGTCCAGTAGTTCAACAGATCATCGGTCAAGCTGTCCAAGGTGATGTCATTGCCAAACAGAGAGGGGTTGGCAAAATCAAAGGTCACGGTCGCAGTAAAGCCCGGCTCCTTACCCGAGGCGGGGCTGATGTTTTTCACCACGGTCAGGGGCGGAGTGGGTACCTTGATCGGTACGGAGAAGTCATCATCACAGTTACACTTGGAGGGCGAGCCTGGATAGGCATCTTCGGGATTGTCACAGTACTCGTCGGCCCCCGGCTGACGCCAGCTCAGACAGACCGGCAGATCCAGATCGCCATCCTTGTTTTTGTCGACACACTTGGTGGTAACGGTAATGGCGAAGAACTGGGGGCTGGTGAAATCATCGATGTCACCACAAAAATCCTGTCCCGAGCCGTCACTGGGGATCACACAGCTATTGTTTTTCCCTGAGCAATCCTTGTCCTCATTACAAACCTGGCTGGTATCCTCGCTGCAATAACCGATCTCGCCATCGAGATCGTTCAAGTAACCGTTGCTGTCACTGAACAGTGGGGCGGTCGAGACCTGACAGGAACCAAATTTGGCGTTGGCCTGGCCGTCGGTGGCAAACCAGACGCCCAGATCGTGTCGCTCCTGGGCACTCAACTCAAATTGAAATACGGCGGAAAAGGTGACGTCCTCACCCGCCGTACACTCATCGACGCCATCATTGGGGTCGGGATCGCCTGCGGTGATCTCGATATCACTGACCGAGGCCACCCGAATATCGTTGGAGGTACAGGTTAATCCACTGATCCCATTTTGACTGGCGACATCCTCCATGCAGGCATTTTGCAGATCCGGCAGGCGTTCACTGCTGGTGGGGGCAAAAGGCGCATTGCCGGAGATCTTCCAATCGTCTGTGGGCAGGGTGGACGTGGCGGAAACCGAAGCGGCAAACACCACCCCGACGGCCGTCGCAATCACCGTCGGACGAATTAGCGTTCGTAAGCGCATATCGAACTCCTAGGGGACACTCTTAGACAGGTTTACCTTCGTGGTTCCAGTGGTACGAAGACATTCACCCAACAAAAGGGAGACCCTGTTTTTCAGCACGATACAGCCGCAACATGCCGTTGTGACCTTCGCATGCCGTTGATCCATAAGCTACACAGGGCAGCTTGTTTAAAAGGAAAGTTGGAGGATTATTCCGGGTAACAGCGCCTGAAAACGCGCGCTGTTACCCTTGCTCGTATGAAAGCGGGTAACCCGACTGGGTAAGAGAAAATCGGCGTGATCCATCATGGCCTCCTGGGCCGGTTCGTCACAATAATTCGGTGGCCAAAGTAGATACGCATCAGGGATCTACGGCCAACAGCCTGGTGAACAAGATCAACCGCTTCAGATCCTAGCCCAGCCTGAACGGGTTTCAAGCCGCTTAGAACAGCACTTTTTTAACTGTCAGAATTACTGAGTGAAATAGTTTCGAATTTTTGATCGCTGTTTCCTGCCTGCGGACAAACCGAAAGAGCCACTCAATTGAGTGGCTCTTTCGGTTTGGACCGAGAGTCCATTATCCGTTGACCGCCATCTCTCCCCAGAGTCGGTCCTCGCGGTGCAGATCGGCCAGGCCATGGGCCTTGCTGATCATCAGCTTCGCCAGCCGATGCTGAGTGTCATCATGGCTGCGAGAGAGGTTCTCCGCCTTGAGTTGCCAGTTCAGGGAGAAGTGGCGCACGACTTCCCGGGCGTCGGTGGCGGCACTTTCCGGGATCAGATCCGTGGGCAGATCGCCGCTGATCACCCAGAAGCGACGCTTGCCCGGCCCGCTCTCCTCCAGTTTCCATATGGCGAGAAAAGGGGGCAAGATCCGGCTCTCATTCTCCAGTACTTTTCCCGGTAACACGCCCTTCTCCGCCAGGAAGCGATTGGCTTTTTGAAACTGCTCCCGAACCCAGGCCTGCTCTTGTTGTGGTGTGACTCTATCCATGGCCTTTTCCTTCTTCGGCTTACCGCGTTCCACTGCGGCCACTCTCCCTAACCACCAAGTTAATGTCAAGCAAGCTTGCCAGGTCAGTCAGCAGCGCTTGAGAGTGGACACTGGGTCGTGACCGGTCTCATTGATAAGGTGCGTGCATACTCATAAGCACAGCGTTAGACGCATAGGCTTCACGATAAGGGAGACACTCAGGTGGCGATCTTTTCTCACCCCTCTTTCGATCAGCACGAACAGGTGCTCTTTGTCCACGACAAGGCCTCGGGCCTCAAGGCGATCATTGCCATCCATGACACCAGCTTGGGGCCCGCCGTTGGCGGGTGCCGCATGTGGCCCTATGACAGCGAGGATGAAGCGCTGACCGATGTGCTGCGCCTCTCCCGTGGCATGACCTACAAGAATGCCCTGGCCGGGCTGGCCTTTGGCGGCGGCAAATCCGTGATCATTGGCGATCCGAACTCGGACAAGTCCGAAGCCCTGTTTCGTGCCTTTGGCCGGGCCGTCCACGCCCTCGGAGGACGCTATTACTCGGCAGAGGACGTGGGGATCGACACCGCCGACATCATGATCGCCCATCAGGAAACCCCCTATATGGCGGGACTTGAGGGTAAGAGTGGCGATCCCTCCCCCTTCACCGCACTGGGTACCTTTGTGGGGATCAAAGCCGCGGTGAAACACCGGCTGAACAAAACATCACTAGAGGGGCTTAAAGTTGCCGTACAGGGCCTGGGACATGTGGGTTTCGCCCTGTGTGAACATCTTCACCGGGTCGGCGCCGAGCTGGTGGTGTGTGATCTCAGTGTCAAACAGCTCGACCGGGCGGCGACCGAATTGGGGGCCGAGATCGTCGGCTTGAATGAGATCTATCGACAAGCGGTGGACGTGTATGCCCCCTGCGCCCTGGGCGCCACCCTCAATGACGACACCATTCCCCAGTTGAAAGCGAGCATCGTCGCCGGCTGTGCCAATAATCAATTGGCCGATCCTCACCATGGGCTAATGTTGCGCGATCTCGGGATCCTCTACGCCCCGGACTATGTGATCAACGCCGGCGGGATCATCAATGTCTCCTTCGAACGTGACTACAATGCCGATGCCTCAAAGGGCAAAATTCACAAGATCTACGACACCCTGCTTAGGATCTTTGAACAGGCCGAATTGACGGGAAATACCACAGAGCAGGTGGCCGATGAGATGGCCCGAACCATTATTTTGGCCCGGCGTTGAACCCGAGACAGGGCTCTGGCCGCCGCTCTCCCCGAGCCGAAGTTCGAACCCTGGGCCCGACCGCCCCATCCCAGGATGCCCTCGCCAGGCATGATCGCCCTCCTTCCTATCCTGGCTATGTCAGCGGTTCAAAAAAACACCTCAGACAAAAATGTAACCTAAGCCACAGTTACTGAGTGATTTTTAGTGTTATCTTGTATTTTCAACTGCTTAACAATACCAATTTCAAAACAATAAGGAGAAAAAGGCTTCCATGAAAGGATCGATAACAGCCGTGGTATTTGGGGTATCGCTGGGCTTTGCCGGCATCACCCATTCCGCCGAGCTTTACCTGTCGCCCCAGGGAGATGATAGGGCCAAAGGTAGCGAGAAGGCCCCACTTGCCACCCTGGCCGAGGCCCAAAGGCGTGTTCAGCGTCTGTTAAACAAGGGCGAAGATGAGATCCGGGTTCATCTCGCTTCGGGTCGATACCGGCTTGAGGCCCCCCTGGAGTTCGGGCCCAAGGATGCGGGCACTGGCTCGCAGAAGGTGATCTATCAAGGTCCTGAGAACGGGTTCGCCGAGCTCAGCGGTGGCTTGGCGCTTTCCGGCTGGCAGCCTGTCGCAGGGTCGCCGCTGTGGCAACTGCCCCTTCCCCAGGAGGCCGTTGCCGACGACTGGCAACTGCATGCCCTGTGGATAGACGGGCAACGGCAAACCTTGGCGCGCTGGCCCAATGCCGACGCCGATCAGCCAATCTACAATGTGCTTGCCAATGATGTCGCCAAAGACTGGAGCCGATACGCCATCACCATCGAAAACGGCGAGGGCCTGGCCAATGTCGCGGATCTCAACCAGGTCCGCCTGCGGGGCTACAAGGTCTGGGCCAGTACCCACAAGCTGATCGAGTCCTATGATCCGGACAGCCGGGAGCTGGTACTCAAGCCGCCCCATGCGCCAGCCCCCTCGTTTAACCGGCTGCGCGCCCACAGCGCCTACTATTTCGAAAACGATCCCAGCTTCCTGGATCAGCCCGGCGAATGGTTTTACGACCGTAACTCCCAGATCCTCACCTACTGGCCCCACGCCGACATGGATCTGCGCCAAAGCGATACGGTGATCCCTCGTCTAAACACCTTGGTGCGGATCCAGGGCACGCCGGAACAACCGGTCGAGAACCTGCATTTTAGAAACATTCGCTTTTCTCACACGGATTTCCAGTACCCGGAGCACGGCTTCGAGGGCGGCCAGTCGGCGGTCAGCTACGAGCTGACGACTGAGATAAAGAGTAAGCTCAGAGCCGAACTCGACACCGCAGTGGATCTGCAATACACCAACAACGTCAGTTTCGAAGCCACCGAGTTTAGGAACCTGGCCACCAATGGCCTGACTTTCGGCATAGGTGCCCGGCACAGTTCGGTTGAAGGCTCCGAATTTACCGATATCGGTGCCAATAACATCCAGGTTGGTCTCAACAACCCCAATCCGGATCAGCCCGAGCATATCCGTATCGCCAACAACTACATCCATGACTCCACCATCACCTTCTGGAGCGGGATCGGGATCTCCGGCAAATACGCCAACGACATCGACATCACCCACAACACCCTGCGCAACCTGGCCTACAACGGGATCAGCATAGGTTGGCGTTGGGATGACACACCCACGGGTACCGAGCGCTACCGGGTGACCCACAACCATATCTCCCATATGGTGCAGCAGGTCAATGACGGCGGTGGTCTCTACACCCTGGGCTACCAGCCCGGCACCCTGATCTTCGAAAACGTGATCCACGATATCCATCGCGGGATCACCCATCATGGCGTTGCGAACCGGGGCGTGTTCTTCGATGAGGGCAGCAAAGGCTACTACGTACAGGACAATATCCTGTTCGATACCCTCAATGACTATGTCTACAACAAGAGCCGTAAGGATTACATGATCTGGGGCGAGGGTAACCTGCATGGCTTGAGTCGGGACGATCTCACCGGCCACGAGCCTGCCCTGAAAAGCGCCGGCCTGGAGCCACAGTGGGCCAAACGTCTGCTCCCCGACCACCTGCAACCGGAAAAGGTGTTGCCCCAACCAAAGGCCGACATCAAGCTTTACACCGACGAAGAAGCCTTGGCGATCCACAAGACCCTGCAATCGATCTGTAAGGCCGATCCCTTCGGTACTTCGCTGCAGATTATGGCCAACCTGGGGCTGGATGAGCAGCGCCTGAGGTTTGCTGGCGATCAGGGCCTGGCCAACACCCTGCAACTGGGCCGCCGCAAGATCAGCAAGTGGCAGCTCTCCGAGAGCTATGACATCTGGTTTGTTCATCGACTGGATGATGATGGTCAGTACGAGATCCGCCACTGCAATGTACTGGGGCAAGCCCGTCCCTGGCCCCATGAGCCGCCCGCATACAACCGCATACGCCTGGCCAACAAGCAGTAACATCGCCTTTGGCTAAACCCGACGCCCGGCATCCAGCCGGGCGTTTGTTTTTCGACTAGGCCATCTCCACACACTGTGAGTAAAAGTCCTCATAGCACTGAGCGTTAGCTCATCACAGACGGTTATTCACGACTTCAGCCTCGATGACACAGAGCAAAAGCTTCCCCGACAAGCACAGCCTAAAGGTGCATTTTGCCGGCATCAGCGGTATCCTATCGGCCGAAGTTCGTCCCATAGAGAGTTTTCCCATGCCTGCCTTGCCGATCCCCGATCACGACACCCTCAAGTCCTGGTTGGAGCACTGCCAGATCGACTACTACCTTTGCGGGTCCTGCCAGGGACTGCACCTGCCTGTGCTGCAGGAAAATACGGGGATCTATGATGCCAAGGTGGAGATCGAAGGTGACTTTGTCTACTTGTCAGCCTCGATCGAGGTACGGCCCAGTGGATTGATGACGGCCTTCGCCCAGATGAGCCAACTCAACAGCCACTACCCGACCCTGAAGATCTTTATCGAGATGGTGGACGACACCCTGCCTCGGATCCTGCTGTGTCATAACCTGGCCCTGGCGCCCGGGATCAGCCCAGAGCAGTTCGAGTACTTTGTTCAGGACTGCATCGACCAAATGGCCCAGGCAGCCAAGGAGATCGAAGAGCTGGGCGTGGTGTACACCTCAGAGGATGGCGTAGAGCCGGAGTCCGAGGGAGAGGCGGCTAACAAGGGGCCGCTTTCCCCTATCATCATGCATTAAAAAACGCCGGCAATTGCCGGCGTTGCTTTTGCTGGAAACCAGCTTAGCCAAAGATCATGGCGGCCATGGCCACGATACCGCTCAGGATGGCCGCAGCCGATACCAGAGCGAATTTTACGTCAGTATTCACTGCGTAACTCTCCTTAGTGTTATTGGTATTTCCCCCCGAGACCAGAGTAAGGAAATTAAGCACAGAGTGGGGTTCGGCAAGTCAGCAACGTGATTGGGATCACAACGGTATTTCCGCCCCCCTTTATCGATGGAAGCGATTAAGACTAACCTGATGTTTATGAATGTGATTTCTCTCTAATAAGCCATTTTCGCGCGCTCTGCCACAGCCAGTATCCGCACACTCTGATAGGCTCTAAGTCATCATCAACGTCTTAACCCAAGGAGTCTGCCATGCCTCAAGTCCTGCACACCATGCTGCGTGTCGGTGATCTGGATAAGTCCATCACCTTCTATACCGACGTGCTCGGCATGAAGTTGCTGCGTAAATCCGTCAATGAAGAGTACAAATACACCCTGGCCTTCGTCGGCTACGGCGAGGAAAGTGAAGGCCACGCCGTCATTGAGCTGACCTATAACTGGGGGGTTGGCAGCTATGAGCATGGCAATGCCTTTGGCCATATTGCCCTGGGTTTTGAAGATATCTACGCCGCCTGTGAAGCCATCTGCGCGGCTGGCGGCACCATCAGCCGTGAGCCGGGACCTGTGCTGGGGGGCTCGACCCACATCGCCTTTGTGGAAGATCCCGATGGTTACAAAATCGAACTGATCCAGCGCAGCCAGGCCAGCGAAGGCGTAGGCGACTGAGCATGGTCGGCTTTTTACTGGCACTGATCTGGGTGCTGTTGCTGATGCTTCAGGGGCCACTGGGTTGGTTGCCCCTGTATGCCGCGATGAGCATGCTCACCTTGCTGCTGTTTGGTTTGGATAAACGCTTCGCCCTCACCCAGCGCCGCCGGATCCCGGAAAAGACGCTTCACCTGTTTGAACTGTTCGGCGGCTGGCCCGGCGCCTTTATCGCGGCTCGCGTGTTTCGCCACAAGATCCGCAAGCTGTCCTATATGGCGGTGCTATACGGCATCGTCCTGATCCACTTCCTTGGCCTGGCCAGCTGGCACTATCTCGCAAAATAGATAACGCCGTCGATGGACGGCGTGATCTTTACCTCTATCACTGCGGGACCAAAGGATTGCCAAGGCCCGTGGTCACTCGTCTGTTCCACCAGAGCTCCAGGAAAAAAACTTCTTACACAGAACCGGTCTGATCACCACGGCTCCCCTGCGGCCTTGGATCGGTACTATGACGGTCAACAGGGATCCTGAGTCCCCCTTCGACTAACGCGTGCTCCCTGAGCAAGGGCCACACAGCAGCTTTGGCACAAACGATCCCAACTCGATACATAACGGGCTTCGGGCGCATTCAGCCAATTAGTCTCGCAAGCATACCGAGCTGCCCCCGATTAAATTCTCGACCTTGAGATACCTATCACTCGCAATGAAAGTAACACAACAGATTGAAATTAAGCGGACTTACTGGTTTCTCCTGCCACGGGTTTATCAGATAACGCCAGATAAATGCGCCCGATAATTACCTCGGTGATCAGAATCACAAAGATCACGGCAAAAAAAGCCACGATACCGTTTAGGGGTCCGCTGAAGATCACCTTGTCACCGAACAAGAGGTTGATCGCTTCCAACATGACGATCTTAGAACCAACCAAGATCAGGTAGGTTGACACGGCTCGATAGATTTTTGGGGCCGTACCGGGTTTGCTCTTAAAGTGGTCGGCTAATCGGTGCTCCAGGCCGATTGCAGCCTTTAATAACACCTGAAGCAGGATAGCTGCTGCCAGTGATATCGTGAATGAGTCGATACTGACGTAATCCCAATACTCCTCAAACAGGTTCAGCACCGTCAAATCGACCAACACAGCGAGCGTGTACCCGACGAACACCCTCTGTTGGGTATTAAACCCAGACTCCAAAACCGTCTTTGACATCGTCCACCTCCAGATCTCGCAGTGCTCGAGACAGACTTGAACTTAGTCCAGATGCGCTGGATCCACCGTGTATCTTCCCTTAACAAAAGCCCCAGCTCAGGGGCTGGGGCTATTTCGGTCAATCGCTATTCCGGTCGGACAGAACCAAAATGCAGATAGGCCCGATCCGTGGCCATTCGCCCCCTCGGGGTGCGCTGCAAAAAACCCTGCTGGATCAAGTAGGGTTCCAGTACATCCTCAATGGTTTCCCGCTCCTCTCCGATGGCGGCCGCCAGGTTCTCCAGCCCCACAGGGCCACCGGAGAACTTCTCTATGATGGTGGTCAGCATCTTGCGATCCAGGTAGTCGAACCCCTCCTTGTCCACGTCCAGCAGATCCAGCGCCGCCGACGCCACCTCTGCGGTGATCCTGCCATCGAACTTCACCTCGGCAAAATCCCGCACTCGACGCAGCAAGCGGTTGGCGATCCTGGGTGTGCCTCGGCTACGCCGGGCGATCTCCACCGCACCGGCCGGTGCCATCTCCAGTCCCAGCACCTCGGCGCTGCGCTGTACGATACCGGTGAGATCCTTCACATTGTAAAACTCCAGCCGCATCGGAATGCCGAAACGGGCCCGCAGGGGCGAAGTCAGTGCGCCGGCACGGGTGGTTGCACCCACCAGGGTAAAAGGCGGCAGATCCAGCTTGATGGAGCGGGCCGCAGGCCCCTCACCTATCATGATATCCAGTTGATAGTCCTCCATCGCCGGATAGAGCACCTCCTCGACCACTGGGCTCAGCCGATGGATCTCATCGATAAACAGGACGTCATTGGGCTCGAGGTTGGTCAACAGCGCCGCCAGATCCCCCGCCTTCTCCAGGACCGGCCCGGAGGTGGACTTGATGTTAACCCCCATCTCGTTGGCGACGATGTTGGCCAGGGTGGTTTTGCCCAGACCTGGCGGACCGAAGATCAACAGGTGGTCCAGCGCCTCGCCCCGATTGCGGGCGGCCTGAATAAACACCTCTAGCTGCGCTTTGGCCTCGTCCTGCCCAGTGTAATCGGTCAGCATCTTAGGCCGCATGGCGCGATCGATCACCGCCTCTTCCCGGCTCTCCACCGGGGCCGCCACCAAACGATCCGCTTCAATCATGATTTACGCGCCTCACAACATCGCCTTGAGGGCGTCTTTGATCAGTTGCTCCGAGCTGGCACCGGGCGCCGCCACCTTGGCGATCGCCTTGGCCGCCATCGGCGCCTTATAGCCCAGGGCCACCAGGGCAGCGATGGCGTCCTCTTGCGGATCGGCCACGAAGGTCGTTTCCACCTCTGGATTGCCCGCCAGGCGATCCGCATAGGGGGTCAGCAGCGGCGCGGCAAAGTTCTTCAGGCGATCCCGCATCTCCACCACCAGGCGCTCGGCGGTCTTTTTGCCCACGCCCGGGATCTTGGTCAATCCTGCGACGTTTTCCGCCTGCACTGCATCGACAAACTGCTCGGCGGACATGCCCGACAGGATGGCCAGGGCCATCTTGGGGCCGACGCCGTTGGTCTTGATCAACTCTCGAAACAGGGCGCGTTCCTGCTGGCTGGCAAAACCATAGAGCAGCTGCGCGTCTTCACGCACCACAAAGTGGGTCACGATCACTGCCTCGGCGCCGATCTCTGGCAACTGGTAGAAGCTGGACATCGGCATCTGGATCTCATAGCCAACGCCGCCACACTCTATCAGCACTTCCGGTGCGGCCTTCTCGACCAACACTCCCCGCAGGCGTCCAATCACGCACTTTCTCCCCTAGATGGCAGCGGCAGCAAAACCACTGTCGATATTTACAGTATTAAAGCGATCCTAACGGTTTTTACGCCGGGCGTCATCCCATGATCCCAATAAAACACGGCGCTATCCACCGAAGAGACCCAGCCGCCGACAATACTTACCGTGAGATCGCCGGATCAAGGGCCACACCCCATCGCGGGGGCCGACGCTGCTTGTCCCAGCCCACACGAGTCCTCCTTGAACCTGGCTATTTTGCCGTATCAGGCCGTTTGTGCTTAGGCACGTAGTTCAGGATGGAGATGGGCACTGCCTTTCTCGGTTCAAACCCCTCCACCACCCTTCTTGGGATCAGGTGATCCAGCCGGCTCTCGATCATGCACAGATTCTTAAAATCGTCTTTGGAGACCAGGGAGATCGCCTCCCCCTTCGCACCCGCCCGACCGGTACGGCCGATGCGGTGGACGTACTCATCGGCCGGGTACGGCAGATCGTAATTCACCACCCGGGCCAACCCCTCGATATCGATCCCCCGGGCGGCGACACCGGTCGCCACCAGGTAGCGGAACTTGCCAGCCTTGAAGTCCGCCAGGATCTGCTCGCGGACCGCCTGGGTCCGGCCACTGTGGATGCAATCGGCCTCGATCCCGCGTTTCGCCAACTGGCTCACCAGCTTGGCGGCGCCGTGCTTGGTTTCGATAAAGATCAGGGTCTGCTCCCACTGGCCCTCAAGGATCAGGTGACTGAGCAGGGCCGACTTCTTGTCCTTGTCCACGGTCACCAGCCATTGGTCGATCTCCGCCTTGGAGGCGCTGCGTTTGCTGATCACGATCTCATGGGCACGCTCAATCGCCGACTTAGCCAGGGCCCGCACCCTGTTGCCCAGGGTGGCAGAAAACAGCATCGACTGGCGTGCCTGGGGCAGGCGATCGACGATGTCGTTGATCTCGTCGATAAAGCCCATGTCGAGCATGCGGTCCGCTTCATCCAGCACCAGGTATTCCACTTCGTCCAGGTGCAGGGCGCGGCGATGCACCATATCCAGCAAGCGCCCCGGTGTTGCCACCAGCAGATCCACCCCCTCACTCAGGCATTCGCGCTGGGGCCGGATCTCAACGCCACCGTACAGGGCCAGCGAGCTGAGGCTCAGTTCGCTGCCATAGGCGTCGATGCTGCCCTGGATCTGGACCGCGAGCTCCCGGGTCGGTACCAGGATGAGTGCCCGCACCCGCTTCCGGCGGACCGGCTCACGGCCGCTGAGTCGCTCCAGCAGAGGCAGGACGAAACCGGCGGTCTTGCCGGTGCCGGTCTGGGCCGCGGCGATCAGGTTCTTCCCCTGCAGGGCCAAGGGGATCGCCTGCTGCTGAATGGGCGTTGGTTGTCGATAGCCCAATTGAGTCAGGGCACGCAGGATGGGATCGGAGAGTCCAAGGGAGGAGAATGACATTGAGGCGCTCACATGGGGAGTTTGAAGGCGTTGGATCGCCGGCGATGGGAGATTGACCCACCCCGTCGACACAGGCGCTGTTTAATCACAGGATCATACCAGATCCGGGCAGGCGTGGTGAGCTGGCGTGGGCCCAGGGGTCTGTTGCCATCACGCACTGGCCATCACAACGCTTCGGGGAGCAAAAAGCAGGCCGAAGCCTGCTTGGTCTTGCATGGGATCCCGCAATAACGTTGCGCTACGAGTCTTTATCCTCGACCACGAACAGCATCATCATGCGAAAATGCATTTTACGTTGCTTGATCTGTTTAAGCCCCTCGGCGGACACATCCAGGTTGCTGGGGATCAGCACCTCACTGTTCTTCTCGAAGCGGCGCCGATACAGGATGTGATTTTCCATGCCCTGGTTCAGCGAAAAGCTGGCGTCGAGTTTCTCATAGTCATCCACCAACCATTTGGGCGTCGGCAGCTTGTCCACATGGGCCACATAGACCCAGGCATCCTTCTTCACGACAAAGCCCGCCACATCGGCCGCCCAGTAGTTCCAGTCCCTGAAGGGCAAGCGGATCTGCTCGGCTTGAGCGACCAGCGGGTGGATTGTCTTAAAGGGATTGGGGTAATCGCTGTAGGCCGGTTGACCGATCGCCGGCTTCACCAGGTCCGCCCCGGCGCTGGAGGGCCCGGTATAGGTGAGATCCGTAACGATCCCGTCGGGTCTCTCCACCTCAAAGGGCACGTCCTGCGCCGCCAGCACAAGATCGGCTTTCGGCGGTGGCGGTAAGGACACGACCGGTTTCGCTGCCGGAATGGAAGGCATCAGCGTCGTCAACCCGTTACTGATCGCCGCATCAGCGACTGGCACAGTGACGGTGGCCGATGTTAGCCCCTTGGTACGGGCCTTAAGGGTAACCTTGCCGCTCTCCAGGGTTGAGCGTACGGCAACCCGGTTGATGCCGGACTCCAGATCCAGATAGGTATGGTTGATGGTTTTGATCTTGCCGCTGTTATAGCCACCACGCCAGATCCCGGGCCCATCCAGTTCGAACTCCACCTTGCCATCCCACACCAGCACGCGCTCGCCGTGCTTATCCACGGCTTCGACGTCGAACAGGGCGACATCACTGCCGTTGGCGAGGAAGCCATCGGGACCCAGCATGGGCGTGATCCTCAGCGCCACCGCTTCCCCTGTTGAGTGCTTGCTCATCCGTCCCACTTCCTTGCCATCGTTATAGGCAATGGCCAGGACCTCACCCGCTTCGAAGGGCACATCGGTCCAGGAGAAGATCAACGGATGTTGATTGCGGTGCACATCGGTGCCGACAGTGCGTCCCTCACGACCCAAGGACTTCCCATTGACAAAGAGTTCGACCTCCTCGGCATTGGACACCACGTACTGGGTTTTTTCCGTCCCCTTGGGATAGTTCCAGTGGCCCAGCAGATGCAGGTCCGGTTCATCGGCGAAGATCACCCGAGAGGTGTAGTAGGCCTCCTTGGGCAGGCGCACGCCATCCACCTCGCCGGAGGTTCGCGCCACTTCGGTGTCCACGCGACCGCCACTGGTGGAGTCGGAAAAGATCCAGTTGGCACCGCCGGCATGGGCACGGTAACTGACCTTATCCCATTGCCAGACCTGGTTGAGAGCAAACTGCTCGGCGGTCAGATCGTAACTGCCGTTGGCATGCCAGTTTTCATAGCCAGGAGTCTGGCGATCCCAAACCCGGCGGGGACTCTCTTCCCGGTTGTATTCCCCCTCGATGGGCGTCATCCCCTCGCGATAGCCGCCCCCCTCCATGGTAATGGAGACGTTGCTGTACCTGCCGACCACTGTATCGGGTGAGCGGTGACCATAGCCACGACCACCGTGGGGATCAAACTGATTCACCCAACCCGTGAGTTCCTGAACATGGGGCTCGCTCACCTTACGGTTGCCCCCCTCCCAGACAATGATGGAGGGGTGATTGCGGAAATAGATGATGGCATCACGAAAGGCCTGACTACGCACATCCCAAGGATGTCCTTCCACATCCTCTTCGCCATCGACCCCGACCTGAAGCGTCATGATCCCCAGCTGATCGGCAGCGATCTGCGACACTTTTGCCCCGGCGGTGTGACCCCAACGCACCATATTGCCATTGGCCTCTCCCATCAATGACAGGGTGTAATAATGCATCCAATCCGGTTGCGCCGCGCCCAGACCAGGCCACTCATTGGTGGATTTTTGTCCCCAGCCTCTGAGCTTCACATAGCGATCATTGATGAAAAAGCCGGTATAGGGATTAAAGGTCATCCAGCGGACGCCCAGGGGCTCGCGGCCCTCGTCCACGGTCTTGCCATCGAGAAGAACCTGGGTATGCACCTCATAGAGGTGGGGGTAAGCCGGCTCCCACAGTCGTGGCGATGCCAATGTTGCCCGCATGGGGATCACCCGCTTTTCACCCGGTTTCAGGCTGGCGCGCTCGCTCAGAGTCAGGGCGACGCTGCCATCAGCATCCCGCACCGTCGACACGATCTCCACTGCCACTGTCTTAGCACTGGCATTGGCGATCTCCGGCTCCACCCCCACCGTCGCCTGGGACCGTGACGCATCAATCGCGTAGGTATAAGTACCGACGGTCCCTAGGTTGGAATAGATGGGCAGAGTTAAATGCACCGGCTCCTTCACATGCAACTTAACGTTACGGTAGATCCCGCCATGGGCCGGGTGCCAGTGAGGATTGTTCCAGGGCAGTTTTGCGCCCCCTTCATAGACGTGCCATTTCCTGCCCTTGCCCTCTTCATCCTTGACGAAGCGGTTATCCGCCATCACGGCAATGACATTATCCTCGCCCCACTTGAGCTTGTCGGAGAGATCAAAGCCAAACGCCACGAACCCGTTTTCGGAGCCACCGAGTAGTTCGCCATTGAGGTACACTTTGGACAGCTGTCGAACCGCTTCAAACTCGATGAAGACCTGCTTGCCCTGCCACGCCTTAGGCGGGGTGAAATGCTTGCGATACCAGGTCCGTCCCGACCATTGATCCCGCTCGCCAACATGCCCCTGCTGGGACCAATCATCGAAGGTGTCAATATCGTTGAAGGTATGGGGGGCCGAGACGGTGTCCCATCCGGAATCATCCAATGTGGGATCCTGCCCCTGCTCAACATCCTGCTTAATAAACTGCCACGCGGGATTAAAGTTAAGGGTCTGCGCGCTGCTCGTCGCGGCACTTAGGCCGAGTAACAACGCCATGCCCGCAGCAATGAGATCCCTTCTCCAAGCTATCATCCTGATTTGCTCCACAGTTACTTTGGCCGCTCAGCGGAAACGACCTGTCGCTTCAATGAGTCAGCTCTCTGTGCATCCTAATGCCCAGCCAAACTACCCCACAATTCACTCACAGTGTCGCAACAACATCCGTACAGCAACAAGGCCAGTAAAGGTAATGTTTGGTAAACCTTTAGGCGATCGGAGTGCGGCAAGTCAGCACCGAAAGATGGACTGCAGGGTCCCAATGAAAATTAAAAAGCGGGCGTCATGCCCGCTTAGAGAATAGTGATCCCGTCTTGGACGGCTGCCCCCGGCTCCCTATAAGCGGAAGAACCCCAACAGTTTTCTCTGCTCTTCCGACAGGCAGGCCAACTCTTGAGCAGCTGTGCTGCACTGAATGATCCCGGCGACATTTTGATCGACCAACTGCAGTTGGGCCTCGACATTGTCCACCACCCCCTGGGTGATGGTTCGCTGCTCCAAGGCCTGCCCCGCGACTTTTTCATTGATCTGGCACATGCGAGAGACGGCGTTGGCGATCTCGGCAAATGCGGCCTGTACCTGGCTCGATACCAATTGCGACTTGGACACCACGTCGGCATTGTAATCCATCCGCTCGCGGGCATTCTGCGCCAGGGCCTGGAGGTTATTGACGATCGCCTGGATCCGTACCGTCGACTCCTGGGTCCTGCCGGCCAGCGTCCTCACCTCATCGGCCACCACGGCAAATCCGCGTCCCTGCTCCCCCGCCCTGGCGGCCTCGATGGCCGCATTCAATGCCAGCAAGTTGGTCTGCTCGGCGATGGCAGTGATCACCTCGATCACTTCGCCGATCTCCACCGAAGAGCCATGCAACTGCTGGACGATGGCCACCGACTCGGATGCCGACTGCTGTACCTGTTGATCCAGGCTACGTGCCTGGGTCAAAGACTCATCGCCCTGCTCGACGCACTGGCCCACTTCAGCCACAACCCCCTGGGCGGTCTCGGCTTCCTCACTGATCGCCCTGCCCGACTGTGCCAGAGAGTTGATGGCATCGGTCAGGTGTTCAAAGTGGTTGCGCTCCGTCTGGGCGTTGGTTTGTGCCTGACTCATCACCGCAGTGAGTTCCGTCGAGGCGGAGGCAACATTGTCCGCCACCTGATTAGAGCGGCCAACGATCTCACGTAACTGACTCGCCAGCTGCAGAGTATCCCGATAGATCCCCCGCTCATCCCCCCGGGCCTCAATCAACAGTTCCCCCTGGCTGATGGCCTTGATCTCCTCCGAGATCTGTTTAGGCTCCCCACCAACGTACTGATTGATATAACGCCATAACACCAGATTCAGGCCCGCCATGACCAACAGGCCTATCACCATGACCCAGATCAAAGCCGTCTGGGTATTTCGGGCCATCTTGCTGCCACTGCGATACAACTGCTGGGCAATCACCTCCTGGATCCCCGTCAGTTCAGCACCTATCTCCGAGAGATGATCCACCCTCAGGTACAGCTCGGCGATGATCTGATCTGTCACCGCTTCGCCCTGAACCAGCGCCAAGTAGCGCTTCACTACATCCGCCTGCTGTGAGAAGCGTTTCGCAATCGCTGCCTCATCCGGCGTCAGAAAGGTCTGCATATAATCGGACCAGATCCGATCAACCGTTTGCAATCCTGAGTGCACCGAGTGCTCCATCTCGGCCCGGGTGGTCAGCCCCAGTGCATGCTTGTTAAAAGCATCGATGATGCTGACGGCAAAGGTATCGTTGATCACCTTGAGTTGCCCCATGGGGATCACCCGGTCTTCATACAGCTCCGACAAATTGGCATAGAGACCACGATAGGAAAAAGTAACGAGCAACAGGAAAATCAGTCCAATCAGGGTATTGAACAGCATCTGCATAGCTAGGCGAATTTTCATCTTATTGTTTTAATTGTGAAAAGGTACCTATTTAAAGCGACTTTGATAACCCGTATTTAAAGGCCATGTCTGTCGCCACAGGGACATTTCCTGCCTGGCCCGGCAAAGTCCCAGACGTTCCGCCTTGCCCGGTCTAAGCCACTGCAAGACATTAAAAAAGCAGGCTGATTGCCCGCTTTTTCACTGTAAATCGATCAGCGATAACGCCCTGCGATCCGAGCCGTCGCCTTACCCGCCATCGCCACCAGCCCCCGCTGCATATGGGCATGGGTGATGGCGATGGCCAGGGCATCTGCCGCATCGGCCTGAGGGGTACCCGGCAACTTGAGCAGGTTCTTCACCATATGCTGCACCTGCTCCTTCTTCGCCCCCCCGGTGCCCACCACGGCGTTTTTGATCTGGGTCGGGCTGTATTCCGATACGGGTAACTCGGCATTCATCGCCGCGACGATTGCCGCGCCCCTGGCCTGGCCGAGTTTGAGCGCCGAATCGGCATTGCGCCCCATAAACACCCGTTCGATGGCAAACTCGTTGGGTTGAAACTGGCGAACCAACTCAGATACGCCGTCATAGATGATCTTGAGCCGTTGTGGCAGCTCCTCCTGCGGCAAGCGAATACAGCCACTGCCCAGATAGGTAAAACGGCGACCACAAAAACGGATCACCCCATAACCGGTCAGACGGGAGCCGGGATCGATCCCCAGGATCACGCTCAAGCCAGTTGCTCCATGACATCGTCGGCGATCTCCGCGTTGTGGTAGACCTCCTGCACATCGTCGTGATCTTCCAGCACATCGATAAGGCGCAAAAACTTCTCCGCGGTTTTCAGATCCAGCTCAGCCTTGGTGGATGGGATCATGGTGACCTCGGCGTTCACCGCCTCCAGGCCCGCCGCATCCAGGACATCCTTGACCCCACCAAAGGCCTCCGGAGTGGTCATCACATCGATGCTGCCATCCTCATGGGTATCCACATCCTCGGCCCCCGCTTCCAGCGCCGCATCCATCACCAACTCCTCCTCCACACCCGGTGCATAGGAGATCACCCCGCTCTTGGTAAAGAGGTAGGATACACTGCCGTCGGTACCAAGATTGCCGCCGGACTTGGTGAAGGCGCTGCGCACGCCAGAAACGGTACGGTTGCGATTATCGGTCATGGTTTCCACCATCACCGCCGTGCCGCCCGGACCATAGCCTTCATAGATGATGGTCTCCAGCGCCTGGCCTTCCAACTCACCGGCCCCACGCTTGACCGCACGTTCAACCGTGTCGCGGGGCATGTTGTTGGACAAGGACTTGTCGATGGCCGCGCGCAGGCGGGCGTTGGAATCCGGATCCGAGCCGCCTTCCCGGGCCGCCACGGTCAACTCTCGAATGAGCTTGGTAAAGATCTTGCCGCGTTTGGCATCCTGGGCCGCCTTGCGGTGCTTAATGTTGGACCATTTACTGTGGCCAGCCATAAAATCTCTCCTTTATCTTAATCCCTTAACTTAACCCGTACGCCAAGGGAAACAAACCCGGCACGAAGGCCGGGTTTTTAGTTCAGTGCGGTTCGCGCAATTACGCTTTGTCTTGCTGAGGGATCGCCTGGATCCCCAACTCCACCAACTGCTCAGGGTTGGCAACACCCGGTGCATTGGTCAGCGGACAGGCCGCCGTGGTGGTTTTCGGGAAGGCCATCACTTCACGAATGGACTCAGCACCCACCATCAACATCACCAGGCGGTCCAGGCCAAAGGCCAGGCCGGCGTGCGGTGGCGTACCAAACTTCAGGGCATCCAGCAGGAAGCCGAACTTCTCTTTCGCTTCCTCGTCGGAGATCCCCAGTACGCGGAAGGCGGCAGATTGCATCTCGGCCTTGTGGATCCGTACAGAGCCACCGCCCACTTCACAGCCGTTCAATACCATGTCATAGGCATCGGACAGAGCGCCGTCAGGGTTGGCTTCCAACTCTTCCGGGGTCATATCGCGCGGGGCAGTAAAGGGGTGGTGCAGTGCGTAGTAACGACCATCGGCCTTCTCAAACATCGGGAAGTCCACAACCCACAGCGGTGCCCAACCTTCGGCCACCAGGTTAAAGTCTTCACCGGCCTTGAGGCGCAGCGCCCCCATGGCGTCGGCCACGACCTTGGCGCTGTCGGCACCGAACAGGATGATGTCGGTGGCTTGGGCACTGGTACGCTCGATGATGGCGTCGACAATCTCGTCGGACAGGAACTTGGCCACCGGAGACTGGACGCCCTCGATCCCCTTGCCCGTCTCGTTGATCTTCATCCAGGCCAGACCCTTGGCACCGTAGATCCCTACGTACTTGGTGTACTCGTCGATCTGCTTACGGGACAGGGAAGCGCCTTTAGGAATGCGCAGGGCCGCGACACGCCCTTCTGGATCCTGGGCCGGACCGGAGAACACCTTGAACTCCACATCCGCCAGCAGATCGGCCACGTCAACCAGCTCCAGCGGGTTACGCAGATCCGGTTTGTCGGAGCCGTAGCGACGCATCGCCTCTTCGTAGCTCATGTGCGGGAACGCAGGCAGATCAACGTCCATCATCTTCTTGAAGATGGTGCGGATCATGGTCTCCGTGGTCGCCATCACCTCATCGGCACTCATGAAGGAGGTTTCGATATCGATCTGGGTGAACTCAGGCTGACGATCCGCACGCAGATCTTCATCACGGAAACACTTGACGATCTGGTAGTAGCGATCCATGCCGGACATCATCAGCAACTGCTTAAACAGCTGTGGGGACTGCGGCAGAGCAAAGAACTGCCCCTTATGGGTACGGCTGGGCACCAGGTAATCACGGGCCCCTTCCGGCGTGGCAGCGGTCAGGATGGGGGTTTCCACATCCATAAAGCCTTCACCGTCAAGGAAGCGACGCACTTCGGAGGTAAACTGGGCGCGGAACTTCATCTTCTGCGCCATCTCGGGACGACGCAGATCCAGATAACGATACTTCAGACGCTGCTCTTCGCTTACATCGGTGTTGAAGTCGATGGGCAGAACATCAGCCTTGTTGATGATGGTCAGCTCTTTGCCCAGGATCTCAATGGCACCGGTCGTCATGCCTTTATTGATCTGGCTGTCCGGGCGCAGGCGCACCAGGCCTTTCACCTGAACACAGAATTCGCTGCGCAGGCTGGATGCCGTGGCAAACACCTCTGGCAGATCCGGATCGTACACCACCTGTACGACGCCTTCGCGGTCGCGCAGATCGAGGAAAACTACCCCACCCAGATCACGGCGGCGGTTTACCCAGCCCACCAGGGTGACTTCTTGGCCGTTCAAGGCCTCTGTGACATGTCCACAATAATGGCTGCGCATCGACAGCTCCTGTTACTAAATGCGATTTGGTGAAGGCGCCAACGGCACCTCCACAGGAAATTGGCAAGGCGGGCATTATAAAGAAAAACGACGGCAATCAGAAGCGTTGGCCACCATAGCCATCGCACGCATCAGACACCGAGCAAGATCGAGCAGTTATCGACCAGGGGTGGGGTGAAATATCGCCCTCAAGAGGACCTCAATTAAGCATTGCCCTAATGAATTTATGCGTCTTAACGTTTTTGAAAAGAAGCCTAAACCTCCATGCCCTACCCTGTGCATTCGCCGACGTCGAGGACGATGCCTGCCCCCATTCTCTACGCAGTGCGAAGGGACAAGAGGGGAAAAAGACGATATTCCGAACTCAGCATCTCCCCCAATTGAGGTTTAGCGAGGCAAAGGGGGGCGGTTGTCGTCGAAGCGCCAAGGAGGGGGTTGGCGGATCTATGAACCGCATCAGGTCGTTCCGAGCAACACTTATCTGGGCACAGCCCCTAATTATCCACTGCGGGTCCCGGTAACACCAACGCGAGTGAAGAACAAAGAACGCTAGGCGACCTGATAGCCGCTGCTGCCGCCGCGCCCCACCCGCTTCATCGAGGCTTCGGCGACCTGCAACAGGGCCACACCTTCGACCCCATGCCTGGGGTAGAGGGCGATCCCGATATTGATGCGTAACCGGCTATCCCCCTTCTCGGTCTCATTGTGCAGTTCGACGCCATCGATCAGGGAGCGGGCCACTTGGGTCGCGCCCTCACAGTCGACGACAGGATCGAGCAATAGCACAAACTGCTCCGGCTCCAACCGAGCCAAGGTATCTGCCCGTCGCAAGCTCTGTTTCCAGCGATGGATCAGACAATACAATTGATCGTCGGCCGCCTCCTGACCCAGTTTTTGACTCAGCTCTCGAAAATTGTTCAGTTGGATCAGCAGCAGACCCAGGTTGCTCTGGTTTCGCCCGTGTCGTGCCAGGGCATGGGCAAAGCGATCGTCGAACAAACGGCGATTCGGCAATCCGGTCACCGGATCCTGATTGTCCGGGCTACTGAGCTGGCTGCTCAACTGTATGTTACGCCATCGTTCGCGTCGGTATAGAGCCAGTAACACCAAACTAACCAGTACCAGCCCCCCGGCTACGGCCGTGCCCCCCCAATCCACCCATTGAGCAGGCGTTGCCGCCATGACTGGCAGGCTCAAGCCCAAGCCACCAATCGCGCCAATCTGTCGTTTCATCGTGCTAATCCCCAGGGCCACTACCAGACACTCCTAGCAAAACATCGAATTCGGTACAAAATTAAGCAATAGAACCCGCTTACGACAGCGTTTTCTTGCCGTCTGACGTCTCCCGGCGCTAAAATCGTTGGCTTGTTCAACAGGAACCCGCTATGACCGCCAAGCAAGACCGGATCTTCTCCAAACCGTTGACACAAGTCGGAGATTTTCGCTTCGACGATAAAGTGGCGTCGGTCTTTCCCGATATGATCTCCCGCTCCATCCCAGGATATGGAGAGATCCTGCACACCCTCTCACAATTGGCTGAGCGCTGCGTCCAGTCAGACAGCCGAGTCTATGATCTCGGCTGCTCTCTGGGGGCGGCAACCATCGCGATGCGCCGAGGCATACGACAACCCAATGTCAAAATCATAGCCATTGATAACTCAGAGGCCATGGTAAAACGGGCACAAGATCATATGCAGGCCTTCGTCAGCGACGTCCCGGTAGAGCTGATCTGCGCCGATATCCGCGACGTCGACATCAAAAATGCCTCCATGGTGGTGCTGAACTTTACCCTGCAGTTTCTGTCGCCAGAGGACCGGGATGCATTGATCCAAAAGATCTACCAAGGCATGAAACCCGGCGGGATCCTGGTGGTCTCCGAGAAGCTGGTGTTCGACCAACCTAAATTGCACACACTGATCGATGATCTGCACTTGGACTTTAAACGTGCCAATGGCTATTCGGAATTGGAGATCAGCCAGAAGCGGACGGCACTGGAGAACGTGATGCGCCCCGAGACCCTGGCTCGGCACAAGGCCCGCTTTGCCCAAGCCGGTTTCAGCGAGTCTGAACTTTGGTTCCAGTGTTATAACTTTGCCTCAATGGTAGCGATAAAATAATGGATTTCAGTGGCTTTTTTAAACGCATTGCCGGTAGCCGTCTTAATCACTGGCTGGAAACCGCACCGAGCCAATTGGCCCAGTGGCGCAAGTTCCATCGCAATGGCCAGTTTCCCAAGTGGGAGAAAGTACTGGCCAAGTTGCCGAGCACTGCCCCTGCCTATTCGGATATCCAGACCCGGGTTGCCTTTGGCGCCGCCGACGAACTGAGTGAAGGCGAACAAAAAAAACTGCACAACCTGCTCAAATGCCTGTGTCCCTGGCGAAAAGGCCCCTTTGACCTCTATGGGATCCACATTGATACTGAGTGGCGCAGCGATTGGAAATGGGATCGCGTCAAGCAACACATCAGTCCGCTGAAACACCGCACCGTATTGGATGTAGGCTGTGGCAGCGGCTATCACATGTGGCGAATGCTGGGCGAAGGCGCCGATCTGGTGATCGGCGTCGACCCTTCCGATCTGTTCCTGGCCCAGTTCGAGGCGGTACGCAAGCTCAGCGGTGGCAACGAAGACATCCACCTGCTTCCTTTGGGGATCCAACAGTTACCGCCGCTGCACGCCTTCGATACGGTCTTCTCCATGGGAGTGCTGTACCATCGTCGCAGCCCCATCGACCACCTGTATCAATTGCAGGACCAACTTAAGCCCGGCGGAGAACTTGTACTCGAAACTCTGGTCATAGACGGTGATGAAAATCAGGTGCTTGTACCTGAAGACCGTTATGGGAAAATGAACAACGTCTGGTTCCTGCCCTCGGCCAAGGCCCTGATCCTCTGGTTGGAGAAATGCGGTTTCGAACAGGTCCGACTGGTTGATGAAGATATCACGTCCACCCAAGAACAACGGGCGACTGAATGGATGACCAATGAGTCTCTGGTCGACTACCTAGACTCTCAAGATCCCGGCAAAACTGTCGAAGGTTATCCCGCCCCAAAACGCGCCACCATTATTGCCCAAAAGCCCGGCTCATCATTGAAAGGATAGACAGCCAATGACCCAACGTATTTTGCTTGCCCTGATCGCCACTGCCGCCCTGGCAGGATGCGCCCAGCGTCCTCAGCCGGCCACCAGCGACCAGCTGACCAACGCCATGGAAACCCAGTATGCGCGAATGGAAGGCCTGATGAACCGGCGCTGTGCAGAGCAATTCCAGGCCGATGAAGCGGCTTTGGCCTACCAGTCCCAGGTCATTGAGCAGCTCACCGGGATGAACGCGGGTATGGCGGCCCTGGTGGCCAATGCCAACAAGCCACCGGTGCAGTGTCCTGAGGTCGAAGCCGATCCCCTGACCGACAAGTTGGTTTTGGGCGAAGTGGAGCGTGTCTATGTTCAGGAAGTGGGTGAAGCCTTTGAGGCCCGGGTGGATACCGGTGCCGCCAGTTCCTCCATCACCGCGACCAACATCCGTCTGTTTGAGCGCGATGGCAAGCAGTGGGTGCGTTTCGAGATCCCAACGGTCGAAGGCAGTGCCGAGCCCGAGTCAACCATCGAAGCTCGTGTCGCCCGTTTTGTCAGCATCAAACGTGCTTCCAGTGCCGAACCTGAGCGTCGTCCGGTCATTCTGGCACGTCTTAAGGTCGGGAACTATGTCGCCGAAACCGAGCTAAATCTCACCGATCGCAGCCACATGGAATATCCTCTATTACTGGGCCGCAAGTTTTTCAAAGACATTGCCGTTGTCGACGTAAGTCGTCAGTATATTTTGTCTGGCCAGAACGACCAATAAAAGGATCTCACCGTGTCGCGCAAGCCTTTTTACCTCCTGATCTTTCTGCTGGTTGCCAGTGGGGTTATCTATACCGGCTATCGCCATAATGTCGATAACATTCCCTTCTTCCCCGGCAGTGTGCAAACCACCTGGACCGTTGAAGCCCGTGTGACCTTCAATGCCAACGGACCGGTAGAGGCTTCCCTGGCCCTGCCCAGTGATCCCGCCTTTACCCTGCTGTCCGAGTCGGCGGCCTCCCCGGGTTACGGGCTGGCCATGACTCAGGTCAACAATGATCGCCGGGCCCAGTGGACCATACGAAACGCGCAAGGCAACCAGGAGCTGTACTACACGGCGAACCTGGTTCCCACGGGCAACCTGGCATTGGCTGACCATCAGATCCCCTACCCGGTCCGAGAGCGGGTGTGGGACGAGGGTCTGGATACTGCGGCACAGGCAGTGATCGCCAAGGCATGGGAAAAGAGTGCCAATAATCGCTCCTTTGCCCACCGGCTGACGCAGATGGTGGCCAACCCGGAACAGCAGCAAAACGTCGCCCTGCTGCTGGCCCGCTACGAGCCAGCCCTGCTGCTCCATCGGCTGTTGGAAAGCGCCGGTGTGCCCTCCCAGGTCGTGTATGCACTGAATCTGGAGGATGGCCGCCGACGTCAGTCCCTGCGTCCCTGGGTCGAAGTACAGGAGGGGGCCAATGGTTACCTGTTTGATCCCAGCTCCGGTACCGAAGGGCGCAGCGAAAACCTCTTGCTGTGGCAGCGCCATGGGGGTTCCATCCTGGAACTGACCGGGGGCAGCAACTCCAGCGTCAGCTTCTCCATGATCGAAGATACCCGCCCAGCCCTGGCCACCGCCGTTGATATGATGATCGGCGACGGCAATGGCCGCGGTCTCTCCCTGTATAACCTGCCGCTGGAAGAGCAAGCGTTGCTGCGGGGCCTGTTCCTGATCCCCATTGGCGTACTGGTCGTCGTGTTCCTTCGGGTGCTGATCGGCATCAAAACCTCGGGCACCTTTATGCCGGTGCTGATCGCCCTGGCCTTCATTCAAACCAAACTGCTCACCGGCCTGATCGGTTTCCTGCTGATCGTCGCCTGTGGCCTGGTGATCCGCTCCTACCTGTCCAACCTCAACCTGCTGCTCATATCGCGAATATCCGCGGTGGTGATCGTTGTACTGGGGATCATCGCAGGCTTTACCCTGTTGGCCTTTAACCTGGGCCTGACCGAAGGGCTGACCATCACCTTCTTCCCGATGATCATCCTGGCCTGGACCATCGAGCGCATGTCCATCCTGTGGGAGGAAGAGGGTCCCAAAGAGGTGGTCGTCCAGGGAGGCGGCAGCTTGATGGTGGCCGTGATCACCTACCTGGCGATGGACAATGATCTGGTACGACACTGGGCGTTCAACTTCCTTGGCGTTCACCTGGTGGTGTTGGCCCTGATCCTCGTTATGGGTCAATACACCGGCTACCGACTGCTTGAGCTGCGCCGATTCCGGCCCCTGGTTGAGGATAAGTGATGCTATTTTGCGATCCTCGAAAACTGCGTAGTCGCGGGATCATGGGGATGAACCAACGTAACATCTCCTACATCGGACGCTATAACCCCCGCTCTTTATACAAACGGGTGGACGATAAGCTGATCACCAAACAGATGGCGGTCGATGCCCAGATCAGCACACCGGGACTCATCTCGGTGATCAGCGAACAACACGAGATCGCCGAGCTGTCCCAACGCCTGAACGGGCAAACCGGTTTTTGCATTAAACCGGCACAAGGATCCGGCGGCAAGGGGATCCTGGTGATCACCAAGGTCGAAGATGGCAAGTTCTTCAAACCCTCCGGTGACGAGGTGACCCTGGCGGATATGGAGCGTCATTGCTCCAATATCCTGGCTGGCCTGTTTAGCCTGGGGGGCAAGAATGATGTGGCGGTGATCGAAGCCTTGATCCGCTTCGATCCTGTGTTTGAAGGGATCTCCTACGAAGGTGTACCCGATATCCGGCTGATCATCTTCAAAGGGTTTCCCATCATGGGAATGTTGCGCTGCTCCACCCACGCCTCCGACGGCAAAGCCAACCTGCACCAGGGGGCCGTGGGGATCGGTGTCGATATCGCCACAGGTCAAGCGATACGGGCGGTTCAATATGACGAACCGGTACAGCACCATCCCGACACGGGTAAAGATCTCTTCTCTGTCCAGGTCCCCCATTGGGAGCGTCTGTTGGAGTTGGCTTCCGGCTGCTATGAAATGTGCGGTCTGGGCTACCTGGGTACCGACATGGTTCTGGACAGCGAACGGGGCCCCCTGTTGCTGGAGCTCAACGCCCGACCCGGCCTGGCCATTCAGATCGCCAACGATCAGGGCCTGCTCCCCAGGCTCAAGAAGATCGAATCCCTAGGCGATCAGAGCTTCACCGTCAAAGAGCGGATCGCCATGGCCAAGGAGTGGTTTGGTGGGCAGCCGCTGGGCTAAGCCCCGCACTCGCAGACACAACGCCCCGATCACGATCGGGGCGTTTCTTTGCTGCGTGGTCTTCTGCGTCTTTCCGGCTCGTGCCGATCTGATTGATCACTGCCTGAGCCAGATTGAAGTCGCTCAACAAGAGTCCTCATCGCGCCAGCAGTTACTGCTGCTACGCCTGCTTCAAGACCAGCTACAGCGAATAGCCCAAGACATGGACTCCAACGCACTCGGACGCTGTGCACTTGCGCTGCGCACGGCGCTATCCCCTCACCTGGCTCAGCCGGTGACCCCTCCCGAACACGATGCCCTGCTGGCGCACTGGCGACACCTCAGTCACACCGCCAATAAGACCCTGGTGTTAAATGATCCTCGCTGCCTGCAAGGGATCCGGCTCGATGATAGTCCGGTCCAGCCTCCCTACACCCTGGTACTTGCGCCCCGGACCGTTAAAACCTATTTACAACAGGCAAGCCACGCAGGCTGCCGCAAAGCCATCTGGCGACGTTTTGAGAATCGGGGCTACCCGCAAAATGCCCCCCTGGTAACCCAGCTCCTGAGCTTGGAATGGCACGCAGCCCGCATGGCCGGTTTCGCCTCGCCCCAGCAACAGCAGCTTGCCGCCCTGCCCGTGTCGGCGGAAGCCCTGCTCGATCATCTCCAGCCCGATGACACCACCCTTCCCTGGCGTCACCCTGCCCTGCCAGGGGAGGCTGAGCCGGTGCTTGGCCAATCATCACAACAGATGGCCCCGGCGCTGATTGCGGCCCTGGCAGGTAAACTGGCGTTGACCCTGGAGGAGATCGAGGAGCAGCATTGGCAGATCTGGCAGGAACGGCGGCTGTTGGGCTACCTCAGGCTGCAGCCAGGGCCACACTCCCAACTAGTGGTTGCGCAAAATCACTGGATCAACCATACCCCCGCCCAGCTGGAGCTGCATCACCGTCAAGGGCCGTGGCGGCCATCACACTGGTATCAATGGGCCGAGTTGGTCGGACAAACGCTGGGAAGGCTGCAGGGACAGGCCATCGAACAACCGGCCCCCTCTCAGTACGAAGCCGCGGCCCAATGGGCCTTGGAATGGGCCCGCGACCCAGTCCTGCAGGAGGCGATCGCCGGAGAAAAACTTCGCGTTAAACCCCGCTATCCGGCATACAAACTGATTGAAGCTCGCCTTGCCCTGGGCCTTTGGCAGGCACCCAGCCTGGATGATCAAGCCCTGTCCAAACTTCAACAGGCGCTCTTTCAGCGCCACTATGGAGAGGGGGCGCCAGAGCCCTTATACCCCTGGTACAGCAATCCACGATTGCTGCTGATCGGACCGAGCCTGGTCCTCCCCCTCTATTACACTTGGCAGGCCGAGCAATGGGTGGCGCAACAGCGAGCCGGCCAGCTCTCCGACCGACAGGTATGGCAACGCTTGAGCGAACCACTCCCTCCCTCGGTTGCTCCCCCCCTAGTCCAGGCTCATTACGAGGCGTCGTCGCCCTGATCGGCCAGCCGTGCCAGCAACTGTTTCTTTGCCTGCCCAACCCCTTCCTGATCGGAAGCCACCCCCTCGGCGATCACGACGGACACATCGCTGATCCCGATAAAGCCCAGCACGGTGCGCAGGTAAGTGTCCTGATGATTCCTGACGGCCGCCGGTCCCTCGCTGAAGCGGCCACCTCGCGTGGCGATCACCAGGGCTTTTTTCTCCTCAAGCAAGCCCACCGGACCTGTCTCGGTGTATCTGAAGGTCACGCCCACCCGGCAGATCAAATCGATCCAGGCTTTGAGGTTGCTGGGCACGGAGAAGTTGTACATGGGGGTCGCGATCACCAGTTCGTCGGCCGCCTTCACCTCTTCCACCAGGCTGTTGGAGAGTGCGATACGCTCCTGGCCCGCGTCATCGAGTTGATCCGCAGGCGTATAGAATGCGCCAAAGGTGGCCTCATCCAGGTGGGGCGGCGGCATCGCCCCCACATCCCGAACCAACACGCGGCCTTCCGGATATTTCGCGCTCCAGGCATCCTGATAGCCTTGGGCGAGTTCCCGGCTGTGGCTATTGGCTAGCTTCGCGCTGGCATTGACGATGAGCAAGGTTTTCATGGTGCATTCCTATTGTCGGTGGCTTCGATTGATAAGGAGAAGAATACTTGCACCATTACGAAACAAAATCGCATAATTTCGATACCACCTTTCGATAAAAAAGAAACAACATGTACCGTCCTCACACCACGTTAGAACAGTGGCGGATCCTGCAGGCCGTAGTCGATCATGGGGGCTATGCCCATGCCGCCAATGCCCTCAATAAATCTCAGTCATCCCTCAATCACGCGGTCGCCAAACTGCAACAGATGCTGGGCGTCCCTCTGTTGGAGGTCAAAGGGCGCAAGGCGGTCCTGACACCCCAGGGCAAAGTCATGTTGCGACGCTCCCGTACCCTGACGGCAGAGATTGAGCAGTTGGAAACGTTGGCGCGCAACCTGGAGCAGGGCTGGGAGCCTGAGCTCGTCATCTCTCGTGAGATCCTCTACCCAACCCAGGCCCTGTACCAGGCCATGAGCCATTTCTATCCACAAAGCCGAGGCACCCGCCTTACCGTGATCGACAATGTGCTCTCCGGCACCAGCGACGCCATCACCCAAAAACGCTGTGATGTTGCCATCACGGCGCGTGTACCGCCGGGTTACCGCGGACAATCTCTGGGCGTAGTAAAAATGCTGTTGTTGTGCCACAAGAGTCATCCACTGACATCGGAAGCCGAGATAGACGGTAATCGACTCGCACAAGAGTTGCAGATCGTGATCCGGGATACCGGCTCTTTGGCCGATCAGGAGCTGGGTTGGCTCAAAGCCGAACAGCGCTGGACCTTCTCAAATTTCCACGAGGCGATCGCCATCCTCAAGCAGGGGGTGGGGTTTTGCTGGGTTCCTGAGGAGCTGGCACACCAGGCCATGGCCGACGGCCAACTGGTTCATCTACGCCAGGCCAGCATGAACACCAACTTGCTCACCATGGCCCTGGTATTTCCCGATCCCGACCGGCTTGGCCCTGCCGCACGCCTTTTCGCCGAACTCCTGGTGGCCTTTAGCCCCTACCAGCAACAGGCGAGTGCCTATGTACAACACACTTAGTCGCAGCAACCATAACCAAGAACAAAGTTGATCCGAACCCACCTGTGCGCTGTGAAACTTTTTATGATAAAGATCACAACCATAAAATATGAAGTACAGCCGTCACATAGAAGTACAGGAGATCACGGATGAGTTGGCTAACGGATCTGGTATCAACATTGAACGGCATCGTATGGGGCATCCCCATGCTGGTGTTGATTTTGGGAGTCGGTCTTTTCCTCACCATCGGCCTAGGGTTTATGCCCATGCGCAAGCTGGGTACCGGCTTTCGCCTGCTGTGGCAAGGACGCAGCGATAAAGAGGGGGATAAGGGAGATATCAGTGCCTTTAACGCCCTGATGACCTCCCTCTCCGCCACCATCGGCACCGGCAACATCGCCGGGGTTGCCACCGCCGTGGCCATGGGTGGCCCGGGCGCCCTGTTCTGGATGTGGTGTACCGCCCTGGTAGGGATGGCCACCAAATACGCCGAAGCCGTCTGTGCCGTAAAGTATCGGGAAAAAGGCAGTAACGGCGAGTACGTCGGCGGCCCCATGTACTACATCAAAAACGGTCTGGGCGCCAAGTGGGCCTGGTTGGGCACCGCCTTTGCCCTGTTTGGCTCCATTGCTGGCTTTGGCATCGGCAACGGCACCCAGTCCAACTCCGTGGCCCAGGCGCTGGAGAGTAACTTCTCCATCGACCCTCTGCTCACCGGCATCGTGCTGATGGTGCTGGTCGGTGCCGTGCTGATGGGCGGGATCAAGCGGATCGCCGTGGTGGCCGGCAAGCTGGTGCCCCTGATGGCGATCTTCTACGTCTCCGCAGGCCTGATCATCCTGGCCATGAATGTCACCGAGATCCCCGCCGCCATTGAGCTGGTCATTGTCAGTGCCTTTACCCCGGTCGCCGCTCAAGGCGGGTTTGCCGGGGCCGCGGTGTGGATGGCGATCCGTTTCGGGGTCGCTCGCGGCGTGTTCTCCAACGAAGCGGGCCTGGGCAGCGCCCCCATCGCTCACGCCAGTGCCAAAACCAACAACCCGGTTCGCCAGGGCCTGATCGCCATGCTGGGGACCTTTATCGATACCATCATCGTCTGCTCCATCACCGGCCTGGCCATCATCCTGACCGGCGTCTGGGATTCAGGCCAGAGTGGCGCCACCTTGACCACGGCCGCCTTTGGCGCCAGCCTGCCCTACGGTAACATCATCGTTTCCCTCTCCCTGGTGGTCTTTGCCTTCACCACCATCCTGGGCTGGAGCGTTTATTGTGAGCGCTGTGTCCAGTACCTGTTTGGCAATAAGGCGATCCAGCCCTTCCGCCTGGTATTCACCCTGGCGGTGCCCCTGGGGGCCGTCGCCACCCTGGACTTCGTCTGGCTGCTGGCCGATACCCTCAACGCCATGATGGCGATCCCCAACTTGATCGCCCTGCTGTTGCTCAGCCCCGTGGTGTTCCGCCTGACCCGCGAGTATTTTGCAAAGTCTAAGGAAGTTGCCGAACCCGTGGCGTAAGCCGTCGCCGACCTGTTCTTCAGGTCGGCTTTATTTTCCCGGTAAGTCAGGAGAAACAGCGATGCGATCCGTTTTCATTATCACGCTATTGCTCGCCCTTGGCGGCTGCAGCGCCATTCAAGACTCAGGGCACACCGATAAGACGGTATCGAGCAGCCTGATGCAGTACCTTTACCCGAAACACAGCGACAGACGGAGTCAAGCTGTCGAGATCCCCAGGGTGGCACTGCCCGCCAATATCGGCATTGCCTTCGTCCCTTCCAACCGCCGGCCCATTCCAATGGATCAGGAGCTGGCACTGCTGGAGCAGATCCGGGCCGAGTTTCTCCAGTACGACTACATCGACCGCATAGAAACCATCCCCAGCACTTACCTCAAGGGCAATGACGGTTTCGATGGGCTTCGCCAGGTGGCACGTCTTTACGACGTCGAACTGATGGCGCTGATCTCCTTCGATCAGATCACGCAAAGCTTCGCCAACAACAGTGCCCTGCTGTACTGGACCATCGTCGGCCTCTATACCATTCCCGGCAACGAGAACAGCGTTCGCACCTTCGTCGATACCGCCGTATTTGACGTCAAGAGCGAGAAGCTTCTGCTACGAGCCCCCGGCATTCATCAGTCCAAGGACACCAGCACGGCACAAAATCGTCGGCAGAACCTGACCGAGCAGGCACAGGAAGGCTTTAACCAGGCCGTCTTCGACATGCTCCCCAAGCTGCAAAGCGAACTGGCCCGATTCACCACCCGGGTAAAGGAGGAGCAGGTGATCCAGATCGAAACCCGACCCGGATACCGAGGGGGACCCATAATGCCCACAACCTTATTGATGCTATTGCCCCTGGTACTGATTCGACGCACCCGCACCGCCTGATCCTCAGCCGTCATACTGGGCCGGGCAGACACTCCTCCCGGTTGGCTGTCCGGCTAAATGCCCCCTGTGGAAAGGCTGCCTGCCGTGCTGAGGCGAGCGCTCGCTTTGGTCACACCCGGCTCGGCTCCCTTTCGTCAACAAGTGAATTGACTCCCGCGATGGCGAACGTCATTATTGGAATCGATTCTCATTTATATACCATCACAGTGAAGTGACTCGCGCCATGCACCATGATCAGATCCACCACTGGCACCACGAACATACCTTCAAACAAGACCAGAAGCGCCCCGGCGAATCCCGCACCCTAATCGTCATTGCCATCACTCTGGTGATGATGGTTCTTGAGCTGGTGGCCGGCTGGCTCTATGGCTCCATGGCCCTGCTGGCAGACGGCCTGCACATGGGCTCCCACGCCGCCGCCCTGAGCATCAGTGCCTTCGCCTACTTCTATGCCCGCCGCCATGCGCAAAACCGTGACTTCAGCTTCGGCACCGGCAAGGTCAATGCCCTGGCCGGGTTCAGCGGCGCCATCCTGCTCGCCCTGTTCGCCCTGGCCATGGCTTTTGAGAGCGTGATGCGGCTGTTTGAGCCCGTGTCCATCGCCTACAACCAGGCCATTGGTGTCGCCCTCCTGGGATTGCTGGTCAATGGCGTCTGCGTCTGGATCCTGGGTGTGGATCACCACCATCATGATGGAGAGCACCATCATCATGGAGAGCACCATCATGATGGAGAGCACCATCATGATGGAGAGCACCATCATGATGGAGAGCACCATCATGATGGAGAGCACCACCACACTGGCCACCACGATGCCCATGGCCATGATCACAACCTACGCTCCGCCTACCTGCATGTGTTGGCGGATGCCCTCACCTCACTGCTGGCGATCTTTGCCCTGCTGGCGGCCAAGTACACAGGTGTCGACTGGATGGACCCGCTAATGGGAGTGGTTGGGGCTGTACTGGTGGCCAAATGGTCTGTCGGTCTGCTCACCAGCAGCGCCGGGGTACTGCTGGACAAGCAAGCCGATGACGCCTTCTGCCAACGCGTTACCGCAGCGCTAGAGCAGGACGGCGACACCAGGGTTACCGATCTCCATGTCTGGGCCATCGGACCCGGGATCTACTCGGCCCAGATCGCCGTCGTCGCCAATGCCCCCAGGAGCGTTGCGCACTACAAGGCGCAGATCCCCCAGACGCTTGGAGTCGTCCATCTGAATGTAGAAGTACATCAGTGCGCCTAACCGTCCTGTGCTCGCAACTTAGGAGAGGGTGCTCATGCTCGGCCACAGCAGCGCCCGGTTCCGCCTAAGCGTCCTTTCTCGCCGGAACTGGCTGGGGATCCTAGGCAATACCCTACTGCTGGGATCCCTGGGTGCGGGTCTGGTTGCAGGGGGGATCACGCTGTGGGAGTGGCTGGAAAACCCCGGGGGGATCTTTCATGGCGCCGAGGGCACCCAGTGGAACTTTGTCCGGGATACCGCCAGCAGTTGGTTCTGGCCCACCCTGAGGTGGCTCACTCCACTCAGCGCCATCATTGAGATCCGGCGCCGACAGTACCGACAGTACCGACAGCAACAAGACTGAGCTCGGCCGCCCCCGGGATCACCCTGCCCTTGTGCGCCCCCTCCCCTTTTGGTCCACTCAATTGGTGGCCCGAGGACCTCTTGGGATATGATCGACCCCGTCATGAGATCAAAAACAGGAGAAAGAAGATGATTGTGGTAAAGCCTAACCGGGCCGCGGAGCACGCCCAGCGCTGATCTGCGCACGCCCGGACTGATTTGCCAACGGCCTAAGCCGCTGGCCACCCATGAAATTTTCAATCGCCGCCACAGAGTGTGGGGCGATGTCCGGGAAACACAATGAACCCAACACAAATGCCTTTGGCCCCGCTCTCTTTATCTCAGCTGGGCTGGAAACCGTTTTTTCAACAACAGCTGCCCCTGGAACAGTGGGACGCCCTGCCTGCCAGGGTAATGGTGGTCCACCGTAACCGGGTCGAACTGCTGTGCGAGCAGGGACCGGTCGATCTGCTCCTCTTAGCCAGCACACCCCCTCTCGCCGTCGGTGACTGGCTGCTGCTGGATCATCAGCACCAGTTCATCACCCTGCTGACGAGACAAAGCCTGTTTCGCCGCAAGGCCGCTGGCAGTAAGCTGGAAGAGCAGCTTATTGCGGCCAACGTCGATACCCTGGCCATCGTCACTTCGATGAATGACGACTTCAACCTCAGCCGGATCGAGCGCTACCTGGCCTTGGCCCGGGAGGCAGGAGTGGATCCCATAGTGGTCCTGACCAAGGCCGATCTCTGCACCGCTCAGGGCAGCGATCCCGAGTCTTTTCGAAGCCGGGTGCAGGCGCTGGATCCCTATCTGGTGGTCGAAACCGTCAATGCCCTGGCTGCCGAGACGGCAACACGTCTGGCCCCCTGGTGCGGCATAGGTAAGACCCTGGCGTTGATGGGCTCCTCCGGGGTGGGCAAATCCACCCTGCTCAATACCCTATTGGGGTGCAGCGTGCAGGATACCGCCGGGATCCGCGAGGATGACAGCAAGGGGCGCCACACCACCACGGGACGCTCCATGCACCCCATGGCCCATGGGGGCCTGCTGTTGGACACTCCCGGCATGCGGGAGTTGCAACTGACCGACTGTGAAGAGGGGGTCAATACCGTGTTCCAGGAGATCACCGAGCTGGCGCAACAATGCCGCTTTGCCGATTGCCAGCACGGTGGCGAGCCGGGCTGTGCCATCGGCAAAGCGCTGGCGGACGGCCGCCTGGATCCACGCCGACTGAGCAGTTATCAGAAACTGTTGCGTGAACAGGCCTACAACAGCGAGTCCCTGGCGCAAAAACGTGCCCGGAACAAAGATCTGGGCAAGCTGTACCGCTCGGTACAAAGTCATCGTCAACTCCTCAAGGGTAAGCGATAAGCGCCTCATCTTTTCACAAAGTCAGGCCCCCTCTCCTTGCGGAGAGGGGGCCTTTTTTTTCGTTAAGCATGCCCTGTCCCATACGGCCATACCCTTTTTCAGCGGCGCTCTTGACCAAGAAACAAGCGCCTTGCGCTCCTGGGGACTCAGGTACAGAGCAGAGTAAGCGCATAGGTCAACGGAACAGGAAAAGCCGGTTAACCAGGGCCAAAAACAAAATGCCTTTGCGATCAATTCACTTGGCATTTTTGCTTGCGTCGCACCCGGGAAACTGTGCCTTTTTTGTTTGCATCCCGGCTACAAAACTGTCATCGTTGCCGCAAATTTGAACGGCACTCATGCGCCGTTTTGGCATGGCAGGGACGCATGTCAGCTCCAATATATATAAGTATATAAACCCCTTAGAGGTATTCATGCGTCTTCGCTTAACCATCTACGCCCTGCTGATGGGCCTAACGACCTTCTCCGCATCGGCAGTGGAGCTGTTGCTTTCCCACTCCCCCCAGCGCGCCCCCGCAGTTCCCTTGCAGGGACAGAGTGTTGACGGTCCCATCTATGTGTTCGTGGATCCCCCCCATGAGATCGCCACCATCGACTTCTCCGTCGATGGACTGCCGCTGCAAACCGAAGAGTTTCCGCCGTTTGATCTCAAAGGCACCGATAGCCAAGGCAATGCCTATCCATTGAATACCCAAAGCCTGTCCGATGGGCGCCATACCGTAACGACTCGGGTTGCCCTGCTCGATGGCAGCGAAGCCCACCTGACGGCGGACTTTATCGTGGCCAATGCCCCGGCCAGCATCTACCTGTCCGAGCCCACCGTATTTTGGAGTGCCGGAGCCGACGAAACCCTGAGTGAGGAGATCCTGATCACCGAATCGAATGGTGAGGCCCTACCCTTTAACATCAGTGTCTACGCCGACTGGTTGCAGATCAGCTCAGATAAGGAAACCACGCCGGATGTACTCAAACTGGTGGCCGATACCTCCGATCTGAGCCCGGGTCTCTATGATGCTGAGGTCTACATCGACGTGGCAGGCTACCCGGGCCTGATCCTGGAAGTCAGTCTCGCTGTCGGCGAGATCTGAACCTGGCTACCCGGCGCATCCATACTCATGCCCGGTCCCCAAACCTGGCAGCACTCACCGTTCGTTAGGTGTCGTATCGGAACGAGGATTCAGCTCGCCAGGCCGGGCCGGTTGGCCAGCAGGTGATCAACCAGGGCTCGCAAAGGCGCACTGCTAGTACGATGCGCAGGGTAAACCAGGGAGATGGGAATGGCAGGCAGACGAAACGCTTCCAGCATTGTGATCAGGCGCCCGTCTGCCAGATAGGGCTCAAGCATAAACCTGGGCAACTGGACCACTCCTAGCCCATCGGCGGCAAACTGAGCCACCAACTCCCCCTGATTCGTGTCCAGCACGCCGTCAACACGAACATGACGCTCCGCGCCCTGCTCCTGGTAGCGCCAACGGCGCATCTGACGACTCGAGCTGTCGAGCAGACAGCGATGGGACACCAACTCCCTTGGATGGCTAGGCGTGCCGTAACGCGCCAGATAGCCCGGGCTGGCGGCAAACTCGACCTGAAGCTGGGCGTAAGGACGTGCCACCAGTGCCGAATCCGGCAACTCACCTACCCGAATGGCGAGATCAATCCCCTCCTCCACCAGATTGACGTAGCGGTTAACCAGCACCCAGCTGATCTTCACCTCAGGGTGCTCGGCAATAAACGCAGAGATCGCCCGTTGCACGCCCAACTCGCCACTGCTCTGGGGCGCCGAGATCCGCAAGTGACCGGCGATCGTCCCCTGACGGTCCCGGGCCCCGGTCGCCAGTTGATCCAACCGTCCCAGGATCTGTTCAAACTCAGCCAGAAAATACTCCCCCTCCGGCGTCAGGTGCATCGCCCGGGTGGTGCGCAACAACAGCTGGCAAGCATAGTGGGCTTCGAGATCGGCGACCTGACGACTGACCGCCGAGGTCACCAGCCCCAACTCTCGGGCCGCACCGCTAAAGCTCATATGAGCGACCACGCGAGTGAAGGTACGCATCGCCTTGAGCAGGTCCATTTTTCTCATTTTGTGAAAATTGATTTCAGATGGGGGTTATTTTTTCACTATACGCACAAAGCTATCCTCTCTCCATCAATAACCCCCAGCTTCAAGGAGCAAGAGATGAACGTACTTTTGATTGGCGCCACAGGGACCATTGGCCAGGCCGTAACACAACGTCTGGCCGCATCACACCGGGTGATCACGGCGGGCTTTCGCGATGGTGATCACCGGATCGATCTGGCCAACCCCGACTCCATTCGTTCCCTGTTTGAGGCAGCAGGCCCGGTAGATGCCGTGATCGCCACCGCCGGTCAGGCCAACTTCGGCCCCCTGGCACAGCAAAGTGATGAGGATCTGCAACTGGCCCTGAATAACAAACTGATGGGCCAGATCAACCTGCTGCGGATCGGCCAGTCGTTCGTTCGTCCCGGCGGCAGCATCACCCTGACCTCGGGCATACTGGCCCGCCAGCCCATCCCGGGCAGCAGCAGTGTGGCCATGGCCAATGGGGCATTGGAAAGCTATGTCCGCGCCGCGGCCCTGGAGCTCGACAGCCTGCGCCTAAACGTCGTGGCGCCGGCCTTTGTCAAGGAAACCATGGCGATGATGGGGATGGATCCCAGCCCGGGGATCTCGGCGGCCGACACCGCCAACGCCTATGTTGCGGCCCTGGAGGGCAAGATGCATGGACAGACACTGGATGTTACCGACTACCTCTAGTGCCACTGGCGGCGGCCGCAACGAGTGGCCGCCGCTCTAATCCAGGGTCTTCTTAAACCTCATCGCCGCCAGGACCAAGCCAACCAGGGTAAAGAGTCCCAGCCAGATCATGTCCGTCATCAGATCGGCAACACTCGCCTCCCTGAGCACAACACCACGGATCGCCCGCATAAAGTGAGTGGCCGGCAGCAGCTCTGCGATCCACTGCGCCCCTTTGGGCATCCCTTCATAGGGGAACATAAAGCCGGACAGCAGGATGGAGGGCAGCAGCACAAACACCGTCAGCTGCATCGCCTGCAACTGGCTGCGGGCGATGGTGGAGATCAACAGGCCCAACACCAGGCTGGCGGCGATAAACAGCAGGGTCACCGCCAGCAGATCAAACAGGGCGCCGCCGATGGGCACTCGAAACAACCAATGCCCCAAACTGAGAATGATCGCCATCTGAACCAAGCCGACAAAGACATAGGGGATGATCTTACCCAACATCAACTCCATCGAGTGTACCGGCGTGGTGATCAGCAGCTCCAGGTTGCCCCGTTCCCGCTCCCGGACGATGGCCAGGGAGGTATAGAGGATCATGGTCATGGTGAGGATCACGCCGATAAGCCCAGGTACGATATTCACCACGGTGCGCTGCTCCGGGTTAAACAGCAGCGCAACCTCGAAGGTGGGAACCGGACGATTGACCGGCTGTTTGAGCAACTCCCCCAAAGGCATCCTGCGCAATGACTTGATGGCACCGGCCACCACAGTATCGCTGCCATCCACCAGCCACTGCGCCACGGGTCGGCTCAAGGGCTCACCCGTGGGCCCGGGTGTTTCCAGTCCCACCGCGCCATGACGGGCCAGTCGGTTGTCCACATCATCTGGGATGATCAACAGGGCACGCACCTCGCCACGGATCAGGGCCTGGCGCCCCGGCTCCACGGCGCTGAACCCTTGCGTTACCCTGACCACCTGGGTCGCAGAGACGATCTGCACCAGGGTGCGACTCAGGCCGGTCTGGCTCAGATCGACCACGGCGATGGGCAACCCCCGTATATTGGTGTTGATGGCATAGCCGAACAGGCAAAGTTGGATCAGGGGGATCATCACCACCATGCCAAAGGTCAAGCGATCCCGTCTTAGTTGCACCAACTCCTTGGTGAAGATCGCCCAGATCCGCCGCAGGGCGTTCATGGCCGCTCCCTCCCTGTGCACATCACAAACACATCCTCCAGGCTGGGCCGTACGATCTGACACTCCGAGATCTGAGCCCATTCCGGAAGTGAGCCCAGCCAGCCCAGGGGATCGGCCTGGCCCTGATCGATCAACACTCTAAGGCGCGTCCCCAGCTGAGCTGCGCTACGGACCGGCCCATAGGCCAGCAGACGGGACTTGAGTCCCCGCAACTCAGGACCGGTCAACTCCACCACATGCACCCCCATGGCGGCCATCAAACCCTGGGGGGTATCGTCCCCCCGCTTTCTGCCCGCCTCGAGGATCGCCAACCTGTGGCAGCGCTCCGCCTCGTCCATATAGTGGGTGGACACCAGGATACTGGTTCCCTGATCGCACAAGTCAAACAGCTGCTCCCAAAAGTCCCGGCGATTTTGGGGGTCCACCGCCGAGGTGGGTTCATCGAGAAACAGCAAAGGGGGGCGGTGGAGCACCGCTGCCGCCAGGGCGAGTCGCTGGCGTTGGCCGCCGCTCATGCTGGCCGCCAACTGGTCGGCCCGTTGGCTCAGGCCGTAAATACCGAGCAACTCATCGATGCGATGCCGGGCCTGCTGCCGCCCTAATCCATAGATCCGGGCGATAAACTGGAGGTTCTCCCGAACGCTGAGATCGCCGTAGAGGGAGAACCTCTGGGTCATATAGCCGATCCGGCGTTTGAGGGATTCCGCCTGCCTGGGCAGGGTCTGACCCAGCACCTGGATCTCGCCCTCGCTGGGGGCCAATAACCCAGTCAACATGCGGATCGCCGTGGTTTTGCCGGACCCATTGGGCCCGAGAAAGCCATAGATGATCCCGGGCTCCACGGTAAGATCGAGCCCGTCGATCGCTTTGAGCGTGCCGAAACGGCGGACCAGGCCCCGGGCACGGATCACCGGCTCGCCGAGATCCCTCATGGCAGCACCACCTGGGCTGGCAGGCCATTGGGCAGATCGGAGGCTTCCTTGGGAAGCTGGACTTCGGCCAGGTACATGAGGCGACTGCGCTCCGATTCGTTGAGGGCATAGTAGGGAGTGAAGGCCGGCGTATCGGCGATCCAGCGAACCCGCCCCTGATAGGCCTGCTCGATCCCATCGACCCTTACCTCGAGGTGATCACCTGCCCGGATCCGGGCTCGATAGGGCTCAGGCACATACACCCTGGCGTAGGGCGCCTCCCCCACCAGAAGGATCGCCAGGGGGCTGCCCTGACGGACCCGCTCGCCAAGGTTCCATGGAAGGTTATCCAGCAGACCCTCCCGGGTGGCGCGAATGGTCAGATCCTCAAGCCGCTTGCGCTCACTGGCGGCCACTGCCAGGGCCGCGGACAGTTGCGCCTCAGCCATACGCAGATCTTCCTCCCGCGTCCCGTTAGTCAGCTCCAGCAGGCGCTCCTGAGCACTGCGCAGGGCAGCGTGCGCGGCATCACGCTGGGCACGAATATGATCCCGGTCCGCCTCGCTTGCCAGTTGTCGCCGCACCAGGTTGTCGGTGCGCTCATAGCTGCGTTCGGCGTCCAATAGGGTGGCCTGCGCGCCGGAGACCTCAGCCTGGGCTGCGGCAACCAACTCGGGGCGAGCACCATTTCTCAGCTTATCCAGATTTGCCTGGGCAGCGGCGATCTCCGCCTGCGCCCGGGCCAGGATCGCCTGCTGTTGGCGATCATCCAGGCGCGCCAGCACCGTCCCCTGACGGACTCGCGTCCCCTGGGCTACAGGCAGATCGATCAATACCTCGGACACCGTCGCCGAGTGGGTGATCCGCTCCCGCTCCAGGATCCCTAAGGCCAGGGATTCGGGGTCACCCGTGCAACCGCTCAGGCTTCCCATTAGCAGGCTACCGGCCACCAGGCCAACACGGCGTACTGAGTTCCAGATCATGGGCTTGCTCTCCCCTGACTTTATGGGTCGCTGTTTTGAGCTTATCCCATTTTCATTGCCGACGTTGCTGAGTACGATCAAGGGGCTGGCTATTGAGTCAACGCAAATCGTTGACTTTCTCACCAGGTAAACTTTCCCAAACCATTTTCACCTACAACACCATTGACAGAGATGGCACCGGATCATAAAGCTAGTCCCGCCAAGGTCGGCAATTCCTTGATCCGGAGGATCTCTAAGATGACACTACCCCGAATCCCATCGGCCGCACTCTGGGCGATGGCACTCCTGCTTAGTGCGCCGGTTCTGGCCCAAGAGCAGCGCCTCTACCCCGCTTCAGAACTGTCAGCAAGCCAATTTATGCTGGCAGCCAGCACCGCCTATGAGGGACGGGGCTGGCAGATCACAAAAACCCAGGAAAAACCCTATCCCGCCGTCATCGCAACCTTGGATCATCGAGGCTATCTGTGCACCGTCGCACTCACACAAAAAGAGAGTGGGATCTGGCTTTCGGACAGGTGTGTCCGTAAATACCAAACTGGCCGCACAAAAGAGACCCGGATCCCGGACAACTGGGCAAACAACCTTCGTAAGGATCTTGGTCCCCTGTTGAGCAAGCACCAAACCAACCAACAGCCCGCCAACTCCAAAACGCCGATCACCACCGCCGAACGGCTACGAGAGCTCCAGGAGTTATTGAAGGAGGGGCTGATCAGCGAGCAAGAGCACCAAGCCTTGCGTCAGCAGATCCTCATGGAACTGGTCAAGGTTAGCGAATGACACACAGAGTGGTCCAGCCCAGGGGGCCGGTGGTGCGTTACCCGGCTCCGCTCAAACCCGGCGACGCCATAGGTTTCTTTTCCCCGTCGGCACCGGCAACGGCATGGGCGCCCAAACGTTTTGCGCGGGCAAAGGCCTTTCTTGAGCAGAAGGGATTTCCCCTGGTGGCAGGCAGCCTGACCGGCCACAGCGATCATTACCGCTCCGGCACCGTCGCCGAGCGTGCCGCCGAGCTCAATGGCTTGATCCGGGATCCCAAGGTGCGCTGTATCATCTCCACCATAGGGGGAAGTAACAGCAACGCCCTGCTGCCCTATATCGATTACCCAGCCCTGATGGCCGATCCCAAGATCATCGTCGGCTACTCCGACGTCACGGCGCTGCTGCTTGGGATCCATGCCCAAACCGGGCTGATCCCCCTCTATGGGCCCGCGCTGGTCGCCTCCTTTGGCGAATTTGCCCCCCTGGTAGAGGAGACTTTCGACTATTTTCAAGCGATAGCCTGCGGCCAAGCGCATCCCCCCCACCCTCTTCCCATGCCGACTCACTGGACCGATCAACGGGTAAACTGGGAAGGTCAGAACGGCCCCAAACGCACCTTTCCCAATGCCTGCGACTACCTGGGCAGCGGCCAGATCCAGGGACGGGTGATCGGCGGCAACCTCAACACCATGATGGCGATCTGGGGCAGCCCCTATATGCCGCCCATTTGCCACGGCGACATCCTCTTTATCGAGGACAGCCTCAAGGATATCGCCACGGTGGAGCGCAGTTTCGCCTTTCTCAAGATCAACGGCGTGTTTGATCGCGTAGCAGCGGTGATCCTGGGAAAACATGAAGGATTTGATGATCGGGGGACCGGAAGAACGCCACTGGATGTATTGTTGGAGCTCCTCGATGGACAACGCCTCCCCCTGGTCAACGGCTTTGACTGTTGTCACACCCACCCCATGCTTACCCTGCCCCTGTTCACCCAGCTGAACATCGACTTCGAGCACCAACAGATCAGCCTGGTTGAGGATTGGCTCAGCCGCTAAGCCCAGGCATCGCGCCCTGCTGTCCCAGAGACGTGAGCAGCCGCCAGCATTACCCGAGGCTTTGAGCGATGCACCTTACTTCCCCCCACCAAGGTATGTAGGCAACATTATTGTTGACCCGGTTACATAAGCCCGTTTCGCAAGCGCTGACACCGTGAAATCCTTTCCCGCTCCCCTTGGCAATGCCCTCCCTGGACCCCACTGGCAGGCAGACACAGTTTCCCTCAGGGTTTAACAACATTGATTTGACTCACTTTTATCCAAAACTTATGTTGGTTCATTACATCTCTTCTACCTATGGGCCAGCCCCCAGGAAAAACGTTCTCACGTAAGCGGCCACCGACATTGAGATAGAGAAGGATACTCACCATGAATACAGCACAGATGTTTGCCGGCGTAACAACCATAGCGGTTGCAATGATCTGTTCGGCACAGGCTGCCCAGGAACCGCCCAATGTCATCCTGATCCTTGCCGACGATCTGGGCTTTGCCCAGACCGGTCTTACCGGCGCTAATGGTTATCAAACGCCTAATATTGATCGCATCGGACTGGAAGGTATTCAGTTTGAAAATGCTTACGTGACCTCCGCCATCTGCGGTCCGAGTCGGACCGGCCTGCTTACGGGCAAATATCAGCAACGGCTGGGCCGGGAAGGTAATGGAGGGGGGATCCCATTGGATGAACAAACCATTGCTAATCGACTGGGCGACCTAGGCTATCAGACCATGGCCATCGGTAAGTGGCACGAGCCTAAACAGGACCCGTATCTGCCAACAAATCGGGGCTTCGATGCCTTTTATGGCTTCAATAACGGCGCCAGCTCCTACTGGCGCCAAACCATGCAAAGAGACCTTACCACCGTAGAGATCCCGCCCGGCTCCTACGTCACCGAGTTGTTTGGCGATGAAGCCGTGAACTTCATCGATCGCCACCATCAAGACCCCTTCTTCCTTTACCTCTCGTTCAACGCACCGCATGGGCCTTTCCAGGCGACTCAGACAGATTTGGAACGGGTCAAAACCCTGGATAAGGGGATCGAGGGTGACATTCGACCCGTTGTCGCCGCCATGGTCCTGAGCATGGACGATCAGATCGGCCGGGTTCTGGCACGTTTGAAGCACCATAACATCGACGACAACACCCTGATCATCTTCCTCAGCGATAACGGCGGTCTCTACATCGATAAAAACGGCTTACCTTATCCCGAACATAAAAGGATGGACAACGGGCCATATCGAATGGGCAAGAGCAGTCTGTACGAGGGGGGGATCCATGTGCCTTTCTTTATACGTTGGCCACAACAGATCAAACCGGGAGTAAGAAAACAGGTCATCAGCTCACTAGACATAATGCCCACGCTCCTGGGTGCAGCCGGAGCCAAGGTAACGCCGGAGCAGGATCTCGACGGCGTTGATCTTGAACCGCTGTTTATCCATCCCCAGGCCAAGCTCCCTCAGCGCAATCTCTACTGGAAAATGGACAAGTATCGTTATGCCATGCGGGCCAGCGATGGCTGGAAACTCGGCCAGATGGAGTTTAAGAAACTGCGTCGCTCGCAGATCACCCCGGATCTGGAGCTGCCCGCCGTGCTCTACAACCTCAATGAAGATATTGGCGAGAGCCAGGATAGGCTGTATCAAAATCCGGAGAGAGCACGCTGGATGTGGCAGGAGATGAAAGCTTGGCTGGAAACGACGGATCCCAAACTGTCGGCCGTGATCCCCGATCAACGCCTGGAGTAACCTCTCCACAACCCGATCTCGAGCCATTTAAGATGGCATAACGCACTCGGCATAGGCATCGACGGGTGCCTTGCTGTTTATCACAGGAGCGAACATTATCCTCGCCAACCCCTTGTCGATTTTAAGATTCATCACTTCCTGCAGCCATCACCGAGCCGCTTGTTCAGCAACAGCGCGGCTCAATACCAGATCAGGGAACAGGGTGCTCTGAAGTCGATCACGGGCCAAGATCTTGCTGCAGCACTGGGTCGGAATGAACAAGCTGGCTGATCCCCCAGGTCCTCATCCTCAACCACAGGGTAAAGAGCCTGGGCCATCAGGAATACTAATTTAAGAGCCGGTTGTGGAGCTCTGAGCACCTAAGCCTGCGGCAGTACAACCGGATAGTGCATCGGCGGGTTGATATGCTTAATCTCGACTCTACGCTGTATGGCACCATACTCCATGCGGAGAACCAAACCCTCATACATCTATCAACAGTCGAAGAACCTCAGTGCTGTTCAACGGCTTCTCGGCCACAGCAAACATGAGAACACTATTCGTTACCTAGGCATTGAGACTGAAGACGCACTCGAACTATCAGCTAGCCTAGAGCTTTGATAAGAAAGCCAGGGGTGGCTATGCACACCCCAAAGGAGTCACTGGGGGATTTTAATGACTCTGACCCCTTGAACCAAAGATGCTTTAGGAGTTGGTATACTGGCACCAGCCTATGACTTATGGATATCCCATGTACAAAGCATTACTGCTCGACCTTGATGAAACGCTGTGCGACACCACGGGTGCCAACAACCAGGCTTTGAGTGCTATGGCTCAACAAGCCAAGACCCTGTTTCCCAGCATCGACGAAACTCAGTTTGCCCAGCGTTATCTGACCGGGATCTACCGTGAATTCACCGAACAGCAAAAAGCTCGCTACCTACCGATTGAGGATGAGGAGGCGTTCCGACTGCAACTGATTGCCGACATTCTCGATGAGATGGATCACGCCGTGCCCAGCCCAGAAGTTGCGATTGAGCTTCAGCACAGCTTCGATCATACCCGCAGCGAGCGGTTCGATTTCTTCGCCGGGATAAAAGCGAAATTGGCACAATGGCGCGAGCACTACACGTTGGTGGTGATCACCAACGGCCCGGTTTTTTCGCAGCAAGCCAAGGTGGAGATTGTTGATCTGGTTTCTCAGGTGGATCACATCATCATCGGTGGTCAGGAACCGGAGCAAAAACCGGCAGTCAGCATCTTTCAAAAAGCGTTGTCACTGGCCCAGTGCGAAGCCCATGATGCACTCCATGTTGGCGACTCTCTGGCGGCTGATATTGCCGGTGCCAACGCCTCCGGGATCGCCTCTCTGTGGATCAGCCACGGCAACGAAAATAACAGCGCACACACACCGACCCACGTCGTCACCACCCCAGCGGAGTTCGCCGCTTATATCGACGCACTGCCTCGTCACTAAATCAAGTACGGGGAGATCTCACGCCTCGTCTGCACCTAACGACCGCGATGTGCCTTCGCATGGCGGTCGTACATTACGATGGCCCCACACACGGCCACGTTCAATGAAGCCGGTGTATCGATCTTCAGATAGCGTAAATGCGCTGTCTTTTTGGTTTGCGGTAGATGCTCTGCTGGGATCTCATCATGCAGATCAGTGAAGTGCTGCTTAATCTGAGTCAGTTCCGCGCTGGTGAAACCCGAAAGTTCCGGGCCTAGCAAATAGCTGGCATTCGGTGCATGCTCATACGTCTCCAATAACTCTGCACCGTCGACGGTTTCCACCACATTCAGCGTGGTCTGCGCCGGTAGGTGTTTAAGGTAATCGGTCAGCGTCTCAAAGTAATACACCGCAACATGGGACAAGCCATCCTGAGTGTCCATCTGGTGGGAAAACTTGTGGATGTTCCCTTTGTATTTATCGCGAATAACCCCGCCAATCACCGCAACGGAAGCCACGCCTAAGTTCTGGGCGCAGCGCAGCAACGTGGCGATATTTTCCCGGGAACGAGGATTGAGAAGCGCAAAATTGGTCACCATAAAAGACAATCCCAATAAAGAATGAAACGGAAAAGGCTTAACGGTGATCCATTGAGCCTGAGAATAGATTGCGCTGAAATTTACAGGTGACAGATCTCCTTAACAAGCGGGATGGCGCAGATAGCGGCCTAGGGTTTAACAAACTTGATCCAATTGTGACACTGAGCAAGGTGGCGGACCCGAAGGATGATGATTGATCGGATGCACATCCGGTGGCTCCGCTCGTCCATAAATGGGCATTGATTGACGCAAAACAAAGCCCGACTCTGAGCTCCCGATTTAATGGTGTATATTCCGCCACCTATCGACCACCGTTCCGAACAAACCTGGCCACGTCTCCAAAACAAACTGGCCAGTGTTCCGCTGAGAACTGGCCAGTAACCACCAGCAACCTAACCTGTTCAAAACAGCAGGCCGATCAGTTCAAACCAGTAGAGATGATCTATTTTTCGGATCGGATCAGTTCGCGGCGCCTGGCCAAACTGAACGCCCTGATGCTGAGGGCTGGACATTTCTACTGGTTTGGCCTGGACACTTTGGTTCCCGAAGCACCCTGCCCGATGCGGCTTGGATCGGCAGCGATCGCCCCGGTCCGGCCATTCAGAGAGTCTGATTCTTTAGGATAAAGGGTTAAGTTATCTGAACCCTTTATCCCTTCATTGAAGGAGGTGAGCAGCCAGACTAGCAGCGAACTTCCCTTCAAAGTCTTACCAGCCACGTAACGTCGGTCTGGACTATCGAAGCCACTTAAAGATGTTCTGGAGATTTGCGGCTTTCTCCTAACCCAAAGGGATTCGCTGGCTCGGCCTTAGGTTTTGTACCGGGTGGAAAAAGTCGAAATATTATCCCACTGGAATCCCGATAGTATTTCGTACCCTCCTGATCGTAATCTAGCCACGGCCCAATATCTTTTGAGTCTGTGCTCTCCTGTGTCCAGCCTTCTGAATCATACGTTGGTTCTGCGGTATAGGTTTGAGATCCTGGGATAACTGCAATACTCTGTGACATGAACTGAGAGTATGCTTCATCCCTGAAGTCAGGCCTTACATTTGGACTTAGAACCTCTTTCCAGTACTGACTTTTTGCTGCTTGCTTTTCTTCCTTAGACAAAGAAACAAAATCAGGGTTATCTAAAACCTCACTCCAAGTTGAAAGGCCCGTTGACTTTGCAATGTCATCCCAATCAAATACGATTGGATGCTGGCCAAGGCAAGCATCTTTAACTAAAGAAACTGCTTCTGCAGTTTTAATGTCATTAAGGTTTTCAAGTAAACACTTATCATAATCTAGAGGCTTCTTTGTGCACCCACTAGTGAATACACAAATTAAAAGAATGGATGTAATTCTTTCTATGTTCATATGCTTCGAAATCAGTGTCCGTTTAGATCTAGAGTGGAGTATATCTTCAAGTGGGTCAACAGCAAACCCCGGCTCAAACTGACAACTCAAAAGGCCATTTGGTGCCGAATCGAGCATTGTCAGTGTACCCCCAAGAGCCCAGGTTAATACTGACCACCACTGGCAGCGAGCGCCCCGAACCGACCGTTTAGAGACAGGAGCTACAACGCCTTCCTAACGGTAGACAACGCACGCTATACAGCCCAGCTTAAAATTTGTGCCGTAAGCACTGAGGCCAATCTACATGAAAGTGGCCAAGCGTTAGGATTGCCTGTTAAGTGATTTGTCATGCTTTCTCGACTCACTCAGAGCGACTTTCTCATAACTATTAAAAGCTAGTATTGATAAGCCAATGAAAAACACTGACAAGGGAGTTTTATTCATTACTTTCCAAGCACCTATCCAATCTATTGGAGATTTAGCCCATTCAATGTTGAAGATAACCATAAGGTCTATGACAGAAAACGGTAGCCAAGATCCAAAACGCAAGTATGAGTAAACTTGATAGCCAAAGATTCCTACACCTATCAGCAAGAGAGAACTAGAGAATATGAAGCTCAAAGCCTGCCCAATACGAGACTGAATTTTTCCTGAAGTACTTTGAGGCACAAGCGAAGTAATGAAGCCCCATAAAACAGGAAGCATAAATATGATACATATTGCAGTAAAAACCAGCCAAACTGGATTCTGAGTGTAAACTAAAATGCTTACAATGAATATACTTCCTAGTAATAAGCAACCTAGAAACAGTTTCTCAAGCAAGTATAGATTCTTTTCTGACATAACTTCCCTTAAACATAACGCCGCGCTCACCGGAAAATTGGAGCGCAGTGGAAATTTGTCCGAGTGCAGCGCCTTGTTAGTGCTACCACTAGGAATACAAAACAAATCATACCTTCAATCATATGGATAGTTGTATGCACTCAACATGGCAGAGGTTTCATAAGGGTTTCCACCTTGAGTTCTGCGCCCATATTCCGCAAATAAAAAAAGCTTCTCTTTTGCTCTTGAGGCTATTACATAAAGCATTTTGGACTCAGAATTTTGTCCTACTTGAGCAGGTTGATTAATTATGTCACTCCAATGGGGGACAAAACCTTTAAGTAAACCGAATGCTATCACTGTCTTATACTCTTCCCCCTTTACCCCATGACAAGAGTTTACAACTATTCCAGTGGACTCCTTAAAAAAGCTCTTAAGGGCAACTACCGTGTCTTCATATTGACCGTTGTTGTTTTCTATATTTGAAGTAGCTTTTTCAAAGAACAGGTCAAACTGTTCCTTGAGCAACAAATCGTGCGCTAAATCTATGTCTAATTCGTTCAACATAAACTCAAAGCACTCTTTAAGGTATTCTGTGCCTACAACAGCATTACTGTTAAAGGAGTTAATAACTTTAAGCAGCTTCTTAGCGGTTAAATCACGGGTATGATGATGACTTTCTGTGAGATTATTTAGCAATTCATTTGCCCATCTAACACGAGCACTTAGCAACCTTCCTGATGGCTCAGTCAATACCAATTTGGAAACTATTAACCAAAAATTGTCTTGCTGGCCGTGAAATGGTGACAAGGCTGGAGCGTCAAATTTTACTTGCGGTAGTAAAGTTATGAGTTTCTTTGTCATTGACCTTATCGGTGCCCACTGAGGAGCAATAACACATATATCATTTTCATTTGTACCATTATTGAGTTCTGATTGAATTAACTCTGATATAGCTTCGGCCAAACGGTCTTTGTCTACTGACTGATTAAAAAAGCTTATGGTTCCATGTTCATTTCTATGCGTTGCTTTTGATAAACCTCCTTGAACTCCTCTAAAAACAGAGAAGTAGTCAACCAGTCTTTGCGTAGAGCGGTAATTGTCGCTAAATGTAAAGAGGTTGATATTGCTACCCATAAATTCTGCGTTTAATTCTGCTAAGGAAAGGGATTTCCCCCCAATGCCTCCATAAATTGCTTGATTCTCGTCGCCTACAATAAACAAAGATGGCTTTTTATGTGACTCGTTAAATATTTTGGATAAAATTGCATATTGAAGATCTTGTGTATCTTGAACTTCATCAACGCATATGTGAGTAAATATATTGCTTAACGTTTGGGCAATTTCTGGCAGCGCTTCCATTAACTGAAATGCAAAATAGAGTGACTGGTCAAAATCAATTTTCTTTCTTGAAGATAGTATCTGACGGTATTCCTGCTCTACTTCTTTTTCTCGGACATTACGGTTTTCAACCACGCCTTGCCTATTAAAGGTTGTATTTACGTCATCAAAAATTCTTAAACCTTTATCAGCTTTTAATTTGTTAAGAATTCTTCTTGTTTCAAATTCATCTGCAATTGAATAACCAGAATTAAGTGTTGCAGAATATGAGGCATAAGGCTTTATTATCCACTCGAGTGCAAATGAGTGAATCGTCCCAGCCCAAACGCGGCCACTTTCGATGGTGTAATTTTCTTCTAGTCTTGTCTTTATTTCATCGGCAGCTCTGTTTGTGAAAGTTACAGCAAGCACTTTATTGTTTTTATGTTTTAACTCCTTAACGCCTTTTGCTATTCGTGCTGTAAGAGCTCTAGTTTTTCCACTTCCTGGACACGCTGTAACGTATGCATTTCCGTTGCAGTTTACAGCAGCGTGCTGTTCAACGCTTAATTTCATACTTATCTATCCAGCTGTCCAATCAGATAAGACAAGTCATCATCAGGGCATTGTTTTTCAAACTCATCAATACAGGCATTAATATCCACGTAGTTGTCGGTAAAAAATTGTATTGGTTTATCTTTATCATCCATTACTGGCATTGGGTTAGAAAGCCTGTAACAGCACATCTTATAAAGAATTTGAGGCGCAAGCTTGCGACCACATGAAAATGCAATTGCATCTAGTATGTAATTGGGGACGTAAGTTTGAGAAGTTACTTTTTCAGAAGTCAGCAGAGACAACCATCCTTTACCAACCTTGTCGGCTAGACGCAGTATTTCTTTTCCATAGATTTCAACTGCACCATTTTCAAGCAAGCCTATTGACTTAGCTATACTGGCTTGCTGTTGATAAATTGAGGGGAGCACTTCTTTGATTTCAATTGAATTATCAGCACCTACGAAGTCAACTTCAAAAGTATGATTGGCGTAAAAAGCGCTAATAAAATCATTATCCTTAGTATGTTCGTCTAGCTTGTCCTTTCTAAGTAACCCTGATTTTTGAGAGTTTCGACATGACTTTTGATACTTGTTGTCATCAGCCTCATCATCAGGAAGGGGTTCGATAGATGTATCTAAGTCAGTAATAATTGCACAGTGTTTTCGTATTCTTTCGGGATGAAACAAGTTTGAAATGTGCTCGAAAAAGGCACTATCCATGCTTATTAGGCTAATTCCAAGCTCGTCCAGTGATACGCCAATAGCCTTTTTAACTAAAGCAGGAATCAATATAAGCTCCGCTTCACCCTCCACTAAAATTACTCCCTTAGCAAAAAGAAGTGTTGAGCGGGTGGCGTTCAAATATCTTTCTATGCGGCTACACTCTGTTAGATTTAGATTGTTTGAAGGTTGAAAAACATCAACGTGATTTTCGTTCAACCCAAGTATGTTCATCTCGGAAATCTTTGCCACTGATGAAATATGGGTTGAGTGCGTTGATAGGAATACTTGAGTCTTATTAACAGCGTGATTTTCAAACAATGTTTTTTGAATATGAGTATGAATGTGAGCTTCGGGCTCTTCTATGACTAAGAACTGTGCGGCTTTATCGGCTTCTTGTTTTCGCTCATATTCTAGTAGTTTTAGTGCGACATAAATTAAGTTAGCACCACCAAGACTAAGCTCATTGAGGTCACCACTATAACCGTCAACATAATTGTCACCGACAGTTAGCGAAAGTTTTTGTAGCAGTTTATCTAGCTCATTTGGTAGAGACGACTCAATATCAATGATTGGGGAAAATGTATAACCAACCGTTTTATGCAGTGTATTTTGAATTCCTCTGGAAACCTGTTTAATTTCATCCAACTCAGAAATTGCATTGTTTATGTCAGAAACAAGGGTAGTAATGTTTTCTGAATCTTTATTGGATATTTCAGATTCCAGCCCTTTTAACAAAGCTATTAACGGGCTGTTTCTATAGTTTTTTAAGTCTGAAACTACATCTCTCAATGCCTTTACAAAAGTAAAGGATACTTCTTCGTGCAGTGGTGAAAGCTTTACTCCATAAGCTTTAAAATCTTTGTCGTCAGGATCAGGAAACACAAAGTTTTGAAAGTCACCAACTAGGTCCCGGTATGTATGGTCGCATAGGAAATCGGCGTTAGCTCTCCCAGAAAATACAGGCTCATAATCTTCTATACTAATCTCATCAATGAGTTGCTGGGCTAACGCTGCATTTCCACTCGCTTCAAATAGCGCTTGTCTTATTTTCAGACAAGGCCTGAAATAATAAGTTAAAGTGCCTTTTTCGCTGCCATCCATATGACCAGCATCGTGTTTTAGCATTTGACAGCCTTCATGAGCTGACAGCTCATCAAAATCTACCGAAATCACAATCCAGTGACCTTTCCAGTCCCCGAGATTACGGCAAAAATCGCTATCTCGTAACTTTGTGATATTTCTGGGTAGCGACTCGTCAAGCAGGAGCCTCAGAGCAAAAAGCGCATTGGTTTTCCCTGAACCATTTTCACCAAGAATAGTGTTAACGCCTTTTTTAAACTCGAAACTTGCACTTAGAAAATTTCTAAAATTTCGTATTCTTAATGAGCTTATGTACATCCCTTATCCTCGATTTCTTCGATACTCCCACAAGAGCACTAACAGTGGTGTTATCGCGCCCTTAGGCACCTTTATTGTCGCATTAACACCAGTGAATGTGAGACCACGCTAGCAAGAGTTCTCTGCTGAATCAATGCCTTAGACGTCAATTGGGGGTGTTCTCAGGGTGAAACAGAGAATCCTGCCGGTGAAAGTGCGCTTAGACAGCGAACGGCCGGTTGTGGCGCCGAAGCAGTCATCCGCTCTTGCTCTCACCTAGCTCTTAAAAGCGCAGCGTTCCCAGAACCCAGTGCCTTCTAATGGTCACAAAGCCGCCCTTCATTTTTGCTCTTCCTCGGCCTTAGCCGTGCTAAGGCCCTAGCACCTGCTACTGGCGCCCAAGGAAGCCACCGACAGCGCATGGCCCAGAGGCGCCCCACTTGCTAGCCAAATTACCCTCTGTGCTCTGGCCAGCAAATGATACAATTTCGATATCTGAACCATCGAGAACCTTATGTATATCCACCCTGTTAACGGCATCGACTGGCTGGTGATCACCGCCTATGAAGAGCTAAAAACCATGTTCATTGAAGACGCCGGGGTTATACCGACTTACTTTTCGGCTGACAGCGAGCTAAGTCTGATTGACCAGGCTAAGCGCGCTTATGGGCACCTGCCAAAATGTTCCGGTAGGGTGACTGATACCGGCACTTACCAAAGACCGGAGATAGAGGAAGATCTGAACCCACAACTCGCTTGTTTGGTAGAAGGACGAGGTCGGGTGTTTATCTACTTTGGCGGTTATGTGGCTTTTGTGGATGACGAGCAGACTTTTATTACTCGGATGGATTAAGAAGTAACCGGCGGTAAATGGCGCCAGAGCGGCCCTTCAGCGACAGCACCTCAACCGCCGCAAATCACTGTTCTACATAAGCTTGAATCGTAGCTCCCACCATTCATATGGTTTTACAGAACTAACCGATCCCCCTGCTGTTCTTCGCCGCGTTTGAGTCCCTCGAACCAAGTCGACTGGTTGATAACCACCTGCTTGGGCGTGAGCCGCTCTGGGTGTCAGTCAGGTGCTTATGCCACTCCAAAAAAACGGCCCGCAAGCTGAGCTTGCGGGCCGTTTCTCTCTTTGGATGCGGGGAGCTTTACCCTTAGCCTTTATAGATCTTGGGGTTAAAGGCTTCCTGCAGCCAGTCGCCCAGCAGGTTGATCACCAGCACCAGGGCCACCAGCACCAGGCCGGGGAACAGGGTGATCCACCCACAGTAGCCAAAATGAAGCGCAAAGCCCCACCAAGATGCCGGGTGGGGCTTTTCTTATCAGTTTTTTACCTTCTGAAGGTACGACTCAGTCGCAATCCAAACCATAGGTACCAACCGTGACGCCATCCACGGATACCGTCGCCGTATCGACGGTAGCAAATGCCGAGGTACAACTGACCGACAGGCTATAACTGCCATCCCCGTTGTCCGTTACCTGAGGCATAGGAACGATAGTGAAGCCAATAAACTGTGAGGTTACCGTCACACTATGCCTGCCATGACCCACTAAGGAGTTATCGGCCTGGCGTAACATCACCGTCACGATTTGCGGCGTACCAACGACCACATTCAAGCTGGTCGGTGCGACCGTGGTATTGGTTACATCCACCTGAGTAAAGGTGATGGTCTGAGTCTGACTGATCGCCACACCACCGACGGAAACAGATACCCCATAATCACCGGCATCACTTGCCTCGACCACCAAGGTGTAGGTCCCGTCATTGTTATCGGTATTGCTGTTTATCGTAAGCCCGGTCACAGGTGTCATCGTCAGCGCGCCATAGGAAGCGCCCCAGTCACTGCCATCAGTCTTTTTCAGAACCAGCGTCAGGGTCGCACTTTCTCCTACCTTTAACAGAAGATTATCCGCACTGAGCGTCGATTGTGAGCCGCTGGGCGCAGGATCTGAGAAGGTGACGCTCTGCGACCCTATCAACTCGCCATCGTAACGCACAGCAATACTCATGGACCCTGCCTGCGTGGCACTAAAGGTGGGATCATAATGGCCACTGCCCAGCGCCCCCTTGGACACTAGGCTGACGCCTGCAGGCAGATCGAAGGTCACCAGGCTGTCAGTACTGACAAAATCGTCCCCAGCAAAGTCCTTGAGCTGAATGTGCAACTGCACCGTGTCACTGCCATCGGCCAAGGCCGTGTTCGTCATGGTGCTTAAATCCGCCCGAGCGGGATCCAGCGCCGCCGTGAAGCTGGCGTTTTCAGTGCTGCCCACGACACTGCCGCCGTAGGTCGCTGCCACCGTCACCGCGCCCGCCGTGGAGCTGGTGTAGCTCTGGCTGAAACTGCCATTGCCGTTATCCACCACGCCCCCGGATGGCGTCATGCTGCCACTCGGTGTAAACACCACCTGGCCACCGTCACCGGCGATCCCATTGCCCTCAAAGTCATTGAGCTGCACCGTCGCGGTCAAGAGACTGCTGCCATCCGCGGCCACACTCGAAGCCGACAGGCTCAGGGTCGAACCACTGAGATCCAGCGCCGCCGTGAAGCTGGCGTTTTCAGTGCTGCCCACGACGCTGCCGCCGTAGGTCGCTGCCACCGTCACCGCGCCCGCCGTGGAGCTGGTGTAGCTCTGGCTGAAACTGCCATTGCCGTTATCCACTACGCCCCCGGACGGCGTCATGCTGCCACTCGGTGTAAACACCACCTGGCCACCGTCACCGGCGATCCCATTGCCCTCAAAGTCATTGAGCTGCACCGTCGCGGTCAAGAGACTGCTGCCATCCGCGGCCACACTCGAAGCCGACAGGCTCAGGGTCGAACCACTGAGATCCAGCGCCGCCGTGAAGCTGGCGTTTTCAGTGCTGCCCACGACGCTGCCGCCGTAGGTCGCTGCCACCGTCACCGCGCCCGCCGTGAAGCTGGTGTAGCTCTGGCTGAAGCTGCCATTGCCGTTATCCACCACGCCCCCGGATGGCGTCATGGTGCCCGTTGGAGTAAAGACCACCTGGCCACTGTCACCGGCGATCCCGTTGCCCTCAAAGTCATTGAGCTGCACCGTCGCGGTCAAGAGACTGCTGCCATCGGCGGCCACACTCGAAGCCGACAGGCTCAGGGTCGACTGACTCAGATCCAGCGCCGCAATAAAGCTGGCGTTTTCGCTGCTGCCCACGGCGCTGCCGCCGTAGGTCGCTGCCACCGTCACCGCGCCCGCCGTGAAGCTGGTGTAGCTCTGGCTGAAGCTGCCATTGCCGTTATCCACCACACTCCCGGTCGCATCCATCGTGCCACTCGGCGTGAAGACCACCTGATCACTGTCGCCCGTCACCGGGTTGCCCAGATAGTCGTTAAGCTGCAAAGTCGCCACTAAGGCGCTACTGCCATCGGCGGCGACGCTGGGCGCCGACAGACTCAGCGTCGACTGACTGAGATCCACTGCCGCAGTAAAGCTCACGTGTGCTGAGCGCTCCAATGCCGTACCGCCAATACCGGCCGTGATCTCCACATTGCCGGGTGTGGTGGCGGTTAGCGTGGCGTTATAACTGCCGTCGTTGTTGTCGATAACGTCACTCGTCGACACCCCATCGCTAGGGGAAACGAACAACTGGAGCTCGCCGCTGCTGGCACTCCTGGCGTTGCCAAAGCTGTCGGTTTCCTGAACATGGATAGAGATCTCAGTACTCCCATCAGCGGGAACCGACGCTGGGGTTGCAGTTACGGTCGATTGAGCATAATCGATGGGATCATCCGCCATACACCAGGACTGAGACGAGACCAGCGGAATAAAGATCTCGATGACCTCATCCTCCTCGGCGGTGAACTGATAGCGCCCGCTCCACCAATAATACTGTTCAAACTGGGTATAGGCATATGTGTAGTAGTCCACCGAATCAACCACTGCATTAAAAAATGCCTCGCCGTCGGCGTTTGCGGTTACATATTGATACTGGCTGTAGTCGGTGCTGTAGGTCCAGTCCCGAGCCCCCTCGGCCGGTCGTGACTTGAGGATCGTGCCATCATCATCCAGACATGCCAGTGAGAAGGTCGCACTCTGACGGATGGTGGGACACGCCGCGAGATTGTCGAGGACGATGTCAATTTCGCCTTCAGCGGCAACAAACTCGGTTCTCGCCCGGGCCTGACCGCCATAGTAATAGAGGTTATAGGTTGAGCCTTCTGTCAGATTGGTCAGGGACAGGGTATCCCCCTCCAGGTAACCCCAGGATACCCAGGTATAACCCTCTCTAACGTAGTACCAGCCCTTGGTGACCTCACTGGTCTTATCCAGATCAATGGGACAGGCCATACTCAGCTTGAGTCCGGCATCCACCCTCGGTGGGTTATCCACCGACAGGGTGGCCTTAAGAGTTTTGACTTCATCCTGGCCCACGCCAAAACAGAAGTTATCCAGGGATACGCCATTATCGCCCGCATCGTAGATCTGACCATCAGCCTCGATGGACCCCAGGATACCGTTGCCCGCACTGTCTAGAAAATCAATGGTTCCGGCAAAGGCCGGAACCCGGGCGATCTCCAGTTTATTTAACGGTTCCCCCCAGCCTGACTTAGTTCTTGCCCAGCCGCCACCGGCTTTGGCAAACGCCAGCGTCACACTCTGGTTATTGGGGTCCCCTTGGGCGTCGACAACATCGATCTCCAGCGAGCATCGATCGCTGCCATACCAGTCCAGATTGTACCGTGACAGATGCGTTAGCTCAGCCTGAACCGCCAATGTGTCCTCGGAAGAACCCACAATGGCGGCATCCCCCTCATAGCGCCAGCCCTGCTCCGACTCACTGTAACTCCATAAGGGGATGCTGCCATCCGTCTCCGTCAGGGCAACGCCCGTCTCTGGATTGAGGGTACTTTTGGGCACATTCATAGTCAGGATGGCACTGTCCCCGGCAAAACCGGTCGCCTGATTGCCCTGATCGTCGCGGATCTCGATCAACACCAACCCGGCACTGATAAAGTAAAAGCCGTTGCTAAGATCTACGCCTTCAGGACCATCACCTAAGATACCGTCGATGTCCATGCCTCCGGGAAAGTTCAGCAGAGGGCTTTGTGCCGGAGGTGTCAACCCCTTGGGATCGGCGGAGAGCAACATCGCCGAGATCGTCACCTCACCCTGAGGCTCAAACGGCTGGCCATCACTTGCCAACAGCTCAAGCCCGGCCGGCAGGGACAACCAAAATGACGCTCCATCGAGGATGGCTGCCGCCTCTGAATCATCGGTTAAGGCGGGCGCGGAGAGTATTAGAGGCGCAACCAGTTCATTGCCAGCAAGCTCAAGGGTCTGCTCAACATACAGTGCGGGGTGCTTATCGTTGCTGCGTTTGGCCAGCAACTGCACCTCATGCTGTTGGCTTGTATCTTCCGTCAAGAGATCAATGGCCAGGCTCTGATAAAAATACTCATCCGATATCATTCCCAAGGTAAGCTGAGCAATCTGATCCACGCTACGGACCAATTGATCAGAACGCACCTCCAGTACCAGGACGCCAGAAGCCGGAACCTTAATATCTCCCAACTGAGTGCTCGACTGCGAAGACCAGCGCGCGACCGGTTGTTCATCGATATCCAGCACCAGAACCTGAGCTTCGGGATCCTGCCCAGTCAATGTCAGCGCTGTGGTGATATTGAGCTCACTCAGATCCCCGCCATCCACGACATTCTCAAAGTGGATGATCAACTCAATCGAGCCTGCCGGGACCACCACAGGCGGATCGACTTGATCAGGTTCAATGCGCTGATCACTGCAAGCGCTCAGGAGCACAAGGGATAGGAATGATAAAAATAGCCATATCACGCGACCGCGTGTCCGAAGATGATTTAACCGGGTGAGCATGGGTGATCCTCCTTGATTCTTCCCTATTCGAGTATAGACGGCATTTTGCCAACCCATTCGGCTTTCCCCTTTATTTACAGCAAGTTCGCGCCGAACAGTCGCGTCAGAATAACGCGCCACCAAGCCGCACCCGCCCAGCCCAATACACTCCGCACCAGCTGCAACTTAGAGGAAATGTTCACAGACAGCTAAAGGTGCCTTCGGCAGAGGGAAAATAATCCGGTTAAATAGCCACCCAACGCCTCAGGCTACCAACAGATCCGACAGAGGAACGTCGTAGTGCGCGCACAGACGCCCCAGATGGCAAAACGGCCCGCAGCTGAGCTTGCGGGCCGTTTCTCTCTTTGGATGCGGGGAGCTTTACCCTTAGCCTTTATAGATCTTGGGGTTAAAGGCTTCCTGCAGCCAGTCGCCCAGCAGGTTGATCACCAGCACCAGGGCCACCAGCACCAGGCCGGGGAACAGGGTGATCCACCAGGAGCCGGAGAAGATGTAGTTGAAACCTGAGCTGATCAGGGAGCCCAGTGACGGCTGGGTCGGTCGTCGGTCGGTCGGTCGGTCAGCATACGCCACACAGCAGCCATTCGACAAAAACGGCTCAGACTTTCACTTTTCGCTCATTTTATGTATTTGGCCTGTCCGCTTCCCCTAATCTGGGAACAATCGCCCAAATCGTTCTTTGCCTGATCGGGCAAATGACACAGGCCAGCGGACGGCATCGTCAGTTCCAGGCCAACACCGTCACTAAACGCCGTGTGCTAAGCCTGTGCTATCTCGGGCTGCGTTTACTTCATGCCAACAGGATAAGTTTCACGCCCCAACAGTGGGCAGACGCCATACAGCAATTGGAAGCAACAACAAGGAGCTAAAGCGATGCTTGGCTTAATTAAATTCGTTGGGCCCCCTCAGACCCTAAGTATTCTTTTACTACGAGCTTGATGTCTTTGACCGAAGCACATTGCTTGGCTTTCATTCCATCGTCCCAATAGATTTCTAGCATCTCACCGCGAAGGAAGACAAATCGGTCTCGGGCAATCAGAGAAAACCGGGGACTTTTCGAAAAGGGGTATACAATACCCGAGGTAAAGCGATTTGCGATATCTGTTCGGACTTCGAATTCAGGACGCGGAGTAAGGTTGATCTCGAGTTGAAGACTCTCTTTACCCAACCTTTCGTGAAATACGCTAAGCCATCTACCCATAATTTCCGTCCGGAAAGTCATGCCAAAACAGGAAAATGTAATCGGCCTGTCTGCTGGGTAAAGCTTGATAGCGGGCCAACCATTTCCCACATCAGCAAAATATATACGGCCTTGTATTGAAACTCTGGCAAGTCGATGCACTTCTTGCCCCCTGATAAAACCAGTATGCAAGGCAGCATCAACTCCCGCTTCTGTAGCCGCAGCAATGAAGCTGAGTGTTTTATCAGAGCAAGTTCCTCCAGGAAGGCTTTCAAACACCGGGTCTCGGAACTGTCTTGCCAGATTATGAAACGGCTCTGTGGCGAACTTTTCCCACAGCAAGCCCTCAACCTGCCGCACTTTGCTTAGGTGACCGCTATCCATCATCGATGCTGTTCCCCCCTTTGATCGATCGCGGCGTCAAAGACGGGATAGCGATGAAAATAGGCAGGTTCGGCATCGTGTTGAAAGCACTGTGTCCAGATCCGTTTCAGTGCCAACCGTTCGCTTTGCCCATTGCGCCTTAAGTGGCGGACCACCAGGCCTCGGATTCCACTGCCGACATCACAGGAGACTTTCCGGCGCCCAATGATCTGTGCAGGTAAATGTTGGGCGAATGCCTTGCGTAAAGCGATTTTATTGTTGGTCTTACTGTACAGTTGTTCGTAGCTCAGCGTTTGCGCTGCAAAGCACACTGCGGGGTCAAGAAAGGGACACCGTGGCTCAACACTATGGGCCATGCAGCTTAAATCCAAACGACGCAGTTCGGTGTACTCCATATCGTCAATCAACTGTTGCCGTGTCGATTGCCATGGCGCTAGCCGGGAAAACTGATGATAACCACCAAAGAACTCATCAGCCCCCTCCCCAGTCAGAACCACTTTAATGCCAGCCCTATGCGCAGCTTGCGCCAACAAATAGGTCGCCAAGCCGTTACTGACGATCGACGGATTGAAGCTCTCGGTACAATAGACCACTGACTTCAATAATCCATCGAGCTCTTCTGGCTTGGGCAAAGCTATGAACCTCAGATCCTGGATTTGCAATGCTTGAGCCACTAACCGAACGGCCGCCACATCTGGACTGTCCGCCTCTCCCAAGCAAAAGAAAGTCGCATTGGGGCGATGTCGCATCACAAGGTAGGCAATGATAGCGCTGTCTAAACCACCACTGAGAAATACCCCCAGAGGCTGGTGCGCCTTGGGAAGACGTTTGCGAACACTGTTATTCAACAACATCTCGATCGATAAGGTAGTTGGCTGTACCGTATGCTCGGCTAACAATGTCAATTCGCCCGTGTTGAGATCAAACACGGATAGTCCCTTAGGCAGGGCAGTAAAGTCGCTCAGTCCCTCAATGGCTTTCAGCTCACTCGTGATAAAGTGCTCACTACCCGAGGTGCCGACAAAAAGTGGCTTCTTGCCCATCCGGTCCCGAAAGCAATAGACCCGTTGGACTGCTGGGTCAACAATCACCCCTGCGTAGAATCCATCCAGATTGGCCAGAACCTCAGTGCCTAGGCGATGAAATAAGGGCAAGATCACTCGCGTATCACATTCAGTAGCAGGCAGATCAAAACCTCGAGTTAATGCCTCGTGGTTGTATATTTCACCATTAAAGGCTGCCACCCATCCATTACTGCGGTAGGGTTGACGTCCCGTCTCCCGGTCACCATTGATCGCCAATCGGTTAAAACCCAGGGCCAATGTGCCCTCATTCCAAATGTCAGTATCATCCGGCCCACGGTGGCGCAGACGTTTGAGCCCCTTCGCCAAACGGTCATGAGCTTTGGGGCCACTCATCAATAATATTCCACACATATTAACCGTCCTAGCTAACGCGACTCGTCTGCACACCACCCTGATGAAGTTCCTCCCTCACTTGCATTAAGAGCACGCCTAATCGGTTCCGGCCCGAGCCGTCCCCTCCATCGCCCCAATAAGGATCCAGCTCAGTATGTTCGATCAATTGGCTTTGACCACTGGAGAGTAATCTGGTTGCCAGATCGGGATGCTGGTCGAATTTAGCACGCAGTGCCTCAAGCATAACCAGCTCCTTTTTGTGTTCCCAGCCAGGAATCACAGCCAGCGCTCCAGCACCGTTAGCAGTGCGCTTGGCGGCCATTGGTGTCAAACACTGCCTTATGGTTTCCTGAAGGAAAGTTCCCCCAAACTTCTGGGCTTGATAGTAATGTTCAACGGTTGGCCATATACGATTTTGTAAATAAATTGCATGCGCAGAGAAGTTAGACAGCTCTCCCCAAGATTGATCTGAATGGTAGAAGTGGATCGCTTCAGTGGCGGCCACCGGTGTTGTCAGGGGTAACCGATGTCCAAGTTTATTGTTTTTACTATGCAGGTAGTCCACATTCTCGGCACGGATCTTAGGGTGCGTGCTAACCGCCTTAACCCGGATTCCTCCCTCCTCGAGATAAGCTATCTTACGAGGGTTATTCGTGATTAACCGGACCTGATCAATACCTAGCTCTCGCAACATGGTGATAGCGGGTTGATAGCTCCGAATATCTTGTTCCAATCCCAAGGACTCGAAGGCTTCCACCGTATCCAGATCATCACGTTGCATGGCGCGCACGGCACGGATTTTTAAAGAAAGGCCTTGCCCACGACCCTCTTGATGGAAGTGAACGATGAGGCCTCGCCCTTCTAAGGCTATTTGTTTCATACCTTCACGCAGCTGTTCAGCGCAATCGCAGTCCAAGGCACCAAACACTTCCGAGGCTAAGCAAGATGAGTGCAGTCTCAGCAGCGGTGCGTTCCCTTGCTGATATAGATCGCCAAGGCAAATCAATCGCACCGACTCATCGCCTGTGTCGTACATCCGAAATTCCCCCATGGGGGTCGGTAATACACACCAGTTTTCAAGTTGTTTCACCAGTCTTCTCCCTTCACCTCGCGGAGGCACTTTTGCTCTGTCTCTTCCGGACAGAGTTTGACATCCTTGCCTTTGGCATAATCTTCAGCTTGAGCGCACAGATGACTCAAAAATGCGCCGACCTGCTCAAAATCGATTGTCTGTAGTTCATCTCGCAACCGGGCCATGGTGGCACCGCTGATATGGTTATCCAAATACTGCAACAACGTTTTGGGCTGTTGATCTTCTGGTAACCGCTGTAAAGTTATCTTCAGTCCTTCTATACGGAAAACACTTTGGCTTAGCCGCAGAATTCGAGTTTGCAGATGCTGCTGAAGCCGCTCTACCAGTTCATGTATCTCTGCATCCTTAAACCTCAAGTTATGATCTGCTTTGATGTTGAGAAAGTCACCCAGTGCACCATAGAGAGCCGCCCCCACCATCTCTGCCCGTACCTTTGACAGATTCAGTCCCTCTACCTGCTGTGCCTGACTTTCATGAAAGACAGGAAAGTTGACCGCTTCAAGACGCATTCCCCCGATCTGGCGATTGAGCATTGCCCAGATCATGTCAGATCGTCGAGCCTCCTCCCCAAACAGACGGAGGGTCAAGTTGGGCGTCAAAGTCAGGGATTGCGCATTAAACACAAAAGTGCAGCCACCACGATTGACCGAGGGCTTGGCGGTCAAAAGCGGTTGCTCTGGTACCTCTGCAACAAGCGCCCGGGTCAAGGGTGCACCATAAACACAGGCATTGGCCTGGGCTAAAAGTCGAGCCAAGGCCTCTTGGACTGTCTCTCCAACGTATGCTGGTTCAACCCAAAAAGGGGTTTCAAGGTGACCAGTGTGCTTGCGAGAAAGGTCGTAATAGTAGTCAGGAAAGCGCTGACGTAACCGCCGGTTTTCCGCCCGACGATCCGGTAGCAGGGCATGCTCAGGTAACTGATTCAGCCAAAGTAAGTTATGCCACAAATCCAGCAACTGCCCCCTTAAACCATGCAGTGGTGGGTTGGGCGAACTGCCTTCATAAGCTCCAAAAAGAACGTCTACGCCTTGCTCTTTGAAGCTGGGTAACCAGGACAGACAATCGTATGCCCGCGGCTCCAACCGCATATCCTCATCCAGCAAACAGCCGATGGCGCCCGGCTCAGCCATCATTCTGTCACCGAGGTATCGTTGAATCATGGTTCTTGCCTGTGCAATCCCGACTTGTCCCTCAGGCCGATGGCAGTAGACCGTTCCAAACCGACCAGCCTTCGCATCACGCCTCTGTTGTTGCTCAGCTATAAACGTCAGTGACAAGTTAGATGCATCGGCAAAGCTTTCCAGTATGTCCTGATCGCTACTACGGCATCCATTCGCCAATATCATCACCGACACCGCCCGGATTACAGGTTGACGCTTTAGAGGAACGAGTGTGCGTAAAAGCGGCAGTGCCGTGTCAGCTTTACTGACGATGACTCCAACACAGAGGCTATACGAGTCTTTCTGCGGTGCATTGGCCGCTGCAGTGCTGCCCATCGGTTGCACCAAGCTGCACCACATAGGCGCCGAAAGTTGGGCTTTGAAGCGTTGATAGCCTCGCATTTCCGGGATCGAGAGATCCGTCAAACAACTGCGCATCAACTGTTTAAGATCCGGGCGTTCAGCACAGTGGAGGGTGAGAAATGCACGGCGGGCCATGTGCTCAAAACCCAAGACACTCCATGGTCGAATATCCGAACCATAGTCGATCAGCTTCACCTCATTATCGGCGGTGATAATCAGGTTCTTGGGATGCACGTTATTGCAAACGATCCCGGCTTCTGCACAATCATCAAGTAGTTGGACAATGGCTTGTTCATACCCTCCCCGATAGGGCTTACTAGGCTCAAATGGGTACGTAAGAATCACCCAAGGTCCGTCCTCGATCAGTGCTTTAATGGCATATAAACCACGCTTTCCTTGCCATCGACCCACTTGTCCACGAAGAAACGCCAATTGACTCTGGGGCAAATGGGTTTTCCAATAATCGATGCACTTATAGACAGTCTTACCGTCCGTCAATACCACCGCCTCTGAGCCCTCACCCAGCACGACAACGTCGGAGTGACCAAAATGATGGCTAACTCGATGACACGCGCTGTCAACTCGACTTTGCCGTATACTCGCTTCAATTCGCTCCGTTGCTGCATTGCCGTCAGCGAACCTCGCTGAGCGGTCGGTGGATATCGTCCGTGCCCCATGGTGAGCCAACCATTTTTCAGTGCAAGTTTGAGGAGCCGCTGAGTCGACCACTATCGCAGACGGCAGTAGACGGATCTCGACCCCAGGACGTTCCACCGCAACGCGCTGGCAGCACGCATTCAATGTTTCCTCGTAGGTTAAGCCGTCGTCATTCTTGGAATACTCATGCAAAAAACAGCTAATGCCCGCATTTCGTAGTCGCTTGGCCAACCAATATGCCCGCTCTGATGCAACTCGGTCTAGCGTTACCCAAACCACGTCTAAGCCTACTAGCTTGCGATCTTGCGCGAGGTAACAAAGAGCCTCAGTCACCGGCTCCATTTCATCAATACCAAGACAACTGACGACCATTCCCACCACAGCAGCCAACCTCGGGTTGATGTCACTCCCGCATAGATCATCAGCCAAGCCCATCTTGGGAGCCTTCCACTCAAACAGTGTCGAGGCTCGATGGGTAAAAGCCGTTTTCTGCCTGGTGCTCATACGCGATTGGTATTTGCACCAAAAGGAGCTAAGACCCTGCAGCTTTCTTGTTGAACCGGGCGAACTTAACCGCTGACGGTCGGGTTCAGCATAATGGCGGACAAGGGGTTGAGGCAGTCGTGCATACTTCACTGTACCCAAGTCGGCTAAGCGAATGCATAGATCCCGGTCTGTCGTACTGGCTAGCGCCTCATCAAATCCCCCTGCTTGTAACAAGGTCGTGAGCCGAATGAAGAGGTTGGAACCTTGGATGCCTGGGTTGCCGACTAAAAAATCATTGGCCCTCAAACGCTCAGGTGCCGCTTGGATATCAGCATCGCCCCTGTCGGACGAGGTCCGCTTAATATCGGCAGCGATCATATCAAGTCCGTCGGCTCTGACACGCTCGACGCAATGGCTTAAGTACTCAGGTGACCATGCATCATCGTCATCCAATATGGCAACGAAGAGTTGTTCTGGCTGCTCGGCTTTGCTCAGAAGTAGATCGAGTGCAGTATTCCAACTGCCAGATGCACCACGACTGCGCCCGTTAGTTAGATAAGTAACATCGCCACCACTAATGGATAATGTATCTACGAAATCTTGATTTTCTCGTTGAATATCTTGCGAAGAGTCATCTACTACGACTAAATAATCCGGAGGCAGTAACTGAGTTAGAATGGATGGGAGGGAACGCTGAGAAAGCAGCGTAAATCGATTACTTGTCGCGACGACAACTGCAACTTTAATGGGAGACATAACCTTTCCAAGCGCAGTCTCAATGAATATGCCCGCAGGCAATACATCCTTGTGACTGGTTAAACCATCCCTACCAGACCACTCGCTACAAAGAGCCTAGTAGAGTTAACCTATAGCACTTCGATTCCGCCTGATGTGCCACCAGCAGTGTTCTTTGAAATCATGTTCATGTCAATAGCAATGTAGCCCTAATGACTGGCTTCCAAGAGTATTTTGAATAATTTAAGTTTATTTTCCACAGTAAAACCCAAGGACACAAAATAAATAATGTGCCAGCCGTAGATTTAAAGAAGCAATAAGTATCCAAATAGATTAAATATCCCACCATTCATATGATTTTACTGAACTAACCGATCCCCCTGCTGTTCTTCGCCGCGTTTGAGTCGCTCGAACCAAGTCGACTGATTGATGACCACCTGCTTGGGCTTGAGCCGCTCTGGGTGTCAGTTAGGTGCCTATGCCACTCCAAAAAAACGGCCCGCAGCTGAGCTTGCGGGCCGTTTCTCTCTTTGGATGCGGGGAGCTTTACCCTTAGCCTTTATAGATCTTGGGGTTAAAGGCTTCCTGCAGCCAGTCGCCCAGCAGGTTGATCACCAGCACCAGGGCCACCAGCACCAGGCCGGGGAACAGGGTGATCCACCAGGAGCCGGAGAAGATGTAGTTGAAACCTGAGCTGATCAGGGAGCCCAGTGACGGCTGGGTCGGTGGCAGGCCCAGACCCAAAAAGGAGAGCGCCGCCTCGGACATGATGGCGTTGGCCACCTGCACCGTGGAGATCACCAGAATGGGCGAGAGGCAGTTGGGCAGGATATGGCGGAACATGATCCTTGGGGTCCGAAAGCCCATCACCCGTGCCGCTTCGACATACTCTTTCTTCTTCTCCGCCAGCACCGAGGCGCGCACCGTCCGGGCGTACTGGGGCCATTCGGCGATCCCGATCACCAGCACCAGGATATAGAGGGCGTATTGGCCAAACACCTCACCGCCGAAGGCCGCCTGAAACAGGGCGGTGATGATGATCGCCACCATCATGGTAGAGAAGGAGAGCTGCACGTCGGCACAGCGCATCAGCACGCTGTCGATGCGGCCACCGAAGTAACCGGCGCTCAGGCCGATGGTCACCCCGAGGACGAGTTGCAAGATCACCGCCAGGATCCCGATGGTCAGGGAGATCCGCAAACCATAGAGGATGGTGGAGAGCATGTCCCTGCCCTGCTCGTCGGTGCCCAGGACAAACTGGGCTTCCCCATAGTCCATCCACATGGGCGGCAGCTCGGAGTCCATGATATCCAGCGAGGCCAGATCATAGGGGTTCTGCGTGGCCAGCAGGGGCGCAAACAGGGCCGCCAGCAGGAACAGCGCAAAGACGATGAAGCTGGCGATGGCCACCTTGTCCCGGCGGAAGAAGTAGAGCAGATCGGATGCGATAAACCGCTGCCAGCGGCTGGGGTACGTTGCACCAGTCATGGTTATGCCTCCTTGGCCATCAGGTTGACTGTAGGGTTGATCAGGCCATAGAGCAGATCGACCAGGGTATTGGTGATCACGAAGATCAGGCCAACGAAGATGACATAAGCAGTAATGAGCGGCGTATCGACCCGGTTGATCGCATCGAGGAACAGCAGGCCGGTGCCGGGCCACTGGAACACACTTTCCGTCAGAATGGTGTAGGCCACCATGGTGCCGATCTGGACACCGCCGACGGTGATCACCGGCAGCATGGTGTTCTTCAGGGCATGCTGAAAATGCACCTTGCGATCGGGTAGGCCCTTGGCCCGGGCAAACTTGACGTACTCACTGCCAAGGACCTCCTGCATCTCGCTGCGCACCAGGCGGATAAACAGCGGGAGCATGATGGAGGCGAGCGCGATCGCCGGCAGCACCAGGTGGCGCAGACCATCCAGGGTTACCAGACCCGACTGCCAGAACAACAGGGTGCCGGTTTCGCCCCGGCCATAGGAGGGCAGCCAGCCCAGCTCGATGGCGAAGACGTACATCAGCATGATGGCCGTAAGGAAGACGGGGACGGAGATCCCTATGCTGCTGATCGCCATGGCGGCCTTGCTCAGCAGGCTTTTCGGCTTGATCGCCGCATACACGCCCACGGGGATGGAGATCCCGATGATCAGCAGGGCCGACGCGAAGACCAGCTCCAGGGTCGCCGGCAGCTTCTCCAGGATCACTTCGACCGCAGGACGCTTAAAGAAATAGGAGGTGCCCAGATCGCCCTGGACCGCATTGCCCAGGAAACGGGCGTATTTGGTGATGAAGGGATCGTTGAGACCCAGTTCATCGCGCAGCGCCTGACGCTCCGCTTCGGAAACCGACTGACCGACCAGCTCACGCAGCGGATCGCCCAGGTTATCCTGGATAGCAAACGCAACCAGGCTGATCACGAACATCACTATCAGTGCCTGATACAGGCGTTTCGCCAGGAAAGTTAACATGTAAAGTCCTACCCATGAACGCGCCCGGCCGAGAGCCGGCACGGCGCGTATTGGTTAAAGAGGTGGACCGTCCCAAAGCCCGGCTCCGGGACGGCCCAAGCGGGTTACTCGACCACCAGATCGCCGAAGTACGGGAAGTTCATGGCGTTGACGATGTCGCCCGCCTTGATCCCGGACTTCACGCCCCAGGAGAGGTTTTGCCAGTGCAGCGGCACGTACGCGGCGTCCTTGTAGAGGATCCGCTCCACTTCCTGCAGTTGCTCAGCACGCTTGGCCGGATCGGTTTCCACGTTCGCCGCGATCACCAGGTTGTCCACGGTCTCATTGGAGTAGTACCCGCAGTTGTACTGGCCCATGCCGGTCTCTTCGTTGCGGGTCATGGTCAAAAACTCCGTCATGTTGGCGGAATCTTCGGTATCGGCGTGCCAGCCGATCATCATCATGTCCGCCGCACAGACATCGAACTCCGGCCAGTACTGGGCCTTGGGCAGGGTCTTGAGATCAACGTCGATGTTGATGGCCGCCAGCATGGTGGCGACCGCCTGGGCGATGCGCGCGTCGTTGACGTAGCGGTTGTTCGGCGCCATCAGGCTCAGCTTGAAGCCCTTCTCGTAACCGGCTTCCTTCATCAGCTTTTTGGCCTTGGCCACATCGAAACGCGGCGTCAGCTCAGGGGCGTAACCGGCGTAGCCTTCCGGCCCCTGCTGGGCCGCCACGGTGGCGAAGCCACGCATCACGCGAGAGACAATGGCCTCGTTGTTGATGGCATGAACGATGGCCTGACGCACGCGAACGTCGCGCAGGGCTTCGTTACGCTGCTGGTTCATCTGGAAGGAGATCAAACGGGTGCCGGACATGGTCACCAGCTCAACATTTCTGGTGCTCTCGACGCGGCGGTGATCATTGGGAGCCACCGGGGCGATCAGATCCACGCCGCCGGACAGCAGGGCCGCGACCCGGGTCGCGTCTTCCTTGATCGGCACCAGCGACAGCTCAGCGACGTTACCCGGAGACTGGGTATCCCAGTAGCCGTCGAAGCGCTTGAAGTCGACCCGGACGCCCTGCTGACGGTGGGTGATCACGAACGGGCCGGTGCCAGACGCATTGAGGGACGCAAAGGAGGCGCCGTGCTTGACGATCTCATCCTTGGCCTTACCCTCGGCGGTCTGACCGCTGTAGAACTTGCTGTCCATGGGGAAGATGTAGGTGGCGGTCTGCATCACCAGGGGGAACGGGCCCTTGGTAATGATATCGACGGTGTAGTCGTCGACCTTGTTCATGCCTTCAAAGGGTTCGAAGATCGCCTTGAAGTCCGGGGACTCCTGCAGACGCTTGAAGGTCCAGACCACATCATCGGCGGTCAGCTCATTGCCTGAGTGGAACTTAACGCCCTGGCGCAGGGTAAAGCGGACGGTCTTGTCATCCAGACGCTCCCAGCCGGTGGCCAGACGGGGCTCGAAATCAAAGTCCTGGGTCCAGCGAACCAGGGGATCAAACAGCTTGTGTGACAGCTGCAGGGTACCGCCGGAGAGCTGCTCATGGATATCCAGGGAAACCGGATCCGAGTCGTAGGCGATGGTGATCTTGGCATCGCGAACGACGTCGCCAGCCAACGCCATGGCCGGGGTGATGGCCAATGCGGCGGCCACGCTCAGGTGAGTCAGAGTTTTCATCATGATACTGCTCGCTTCCTTCTTAGGGTGTTTTTTGTTTTATTCTTTTTGTCAGCCTGGCGGGGTCCGCTCAGGCCGTTTGGGCTCGGTTCGTTTGCTCATCCAGTCCGGTAAAATGCGGAATAAAGGAGAGCAGCTCTCGGCTGTAGGGGTGCTGTGGCGACTCAAACAATTGCTCGGTCGGCGCCACCTCCAGCAAAGTCCCCTTCTGCATCACCCCGATCCGATCACACATCTGGCGGATCACCGGCAGATCGTGGCTGATAAACAGCATGGTGAGGTTGAGCTCCTGCTGCAGATCCTTCAGCAGGTTGAGAATTTGCGCCTGCACCGAGACATCCAGCGCCGAGGTCGGCTCGTCACAGATCAACAGGCGCGGCCGGGTGGCCAGCGCACGGGCGATGGAGATCCGCTGACGCTGGCCCCCGGAGAATTCGTGGGGGTACTTCAGCCCGGCATTGCGGCCCAGGCCGACGTGATCCAGCAGATCGGCGACGATCTGCCGTACCTGCTGCTCGCTTTGCGCCAGCTTATGGAAGCGGATGGGCTCGGCGATGATCTCCTGCACCTTCATCCTCGGGTTCATCGAGGTGTAGGGGTTTTGAAACACCATCTGCATCTGACGACGCAAGGGACGCCGTGCGGCCTCCGACTTCAGCGCCGTCATGTCAGTGCCCTCGAAGATCACCTTGCCCGAGTCAGGCTGGTACAGGCCGGCGATCACCCGGGCGATGGTGGACTTGCCCGAGCCGGACTCCCCCACCAGGCCAAAGGTCTCCCCTTCGTTGACCTGGAAGCTGATCCGGTTGGACGCCTGGACGTACTCGCGGCGACTGGGCAACAGGGAATCCTTGGTGGTAAACCTCAGGTTCACCTCCTCCACCTGCAACAGAGGCCCGGTGTACGCCCGTTGATCCTGACTCTGACCCAGCCAGTGGGTCTTGAGATCCAGCGAGGTCATCTCATGGGCCTGCTCGATGTAGTTCACCGTGGGGAAACGATCGAGCTTGATGTCCGAGCGAGGCACGGCAGAGATCAGGCTGCGGGTGTAATCATGGTTGGGGCGGCGCAGCACCTGCTCCGTTTCACCCAGTTCAACCAGCTCGCCCTTATACATCACGGCTACCCTGTCCGTGACATTGGCGACCACGCCCATGTCGTGGGTCACCAACAGGCAACCCACGTCCCGTTGCTTACACTGCTGCCGGATCAGGGTCAGGATCTGATCCTGGATGGAGACATCCAGTGCCGTGGTGGGCTCATCGGCGATGATCAAGTCCGGCTCACCGGCCAGGGCGATGGCGATCACCACACGTTGGCGCATGCCGCCGGAAAACTGGTGAGGGTATTGTTTGAGGCGAGCCTCGGGCTGAGGGATCCCCACCTGCACCAAGAGTTCCAGTGCCCGCTCCTTCGCCTGCTCCTGAGTCAGGCCCAGGTTATTGACGATGGTTTCCGTGAGCTGACGCTCAACGGTGAACAGGGGGTTCAGCGAGGTCATGGGATCCTGGAAGATGAAACCGATCTTGGCGCCACGCACCTGGCGCATCGCCTCAGGTGCCAATCCCGAGATCTTGTCACCGTTTAGGAAGACGTCACCGGCGGCCACATGCCCTGGGGGGCTGAGCAGATCGATCACCCCGTTGCCGACCGTGGACTTTCCCGCACCGGACTCCCCGACTACGCCCAGGATCTCCCCGGGCTCGACGGTCAGGGAGAGATCCCTGACGGCGTGATGGACGCCATGTCTCGAAGGGTAATCAATCCTGAGATCTTTTATCTCCAGCAATGCCATGTACAAACCTCTAAATTCGGGGAATTGCTATCTTCCAGGTAAAAAAGTTGGGATAGCGATGCAATCAATGCGCAAAATCTGTCACACACGTTAAAGGTTTCTTAATTTTTAAGTCAATAAATCAACCGGCAGCGAAAGCAGATGACACTCTCTAATATCGAAACGGCAGAGTTAATCTTTACCCTGCGCCACAGCCTGACGATAGCAATAGCGCAACAAGCCGCATCAGCCAGAAACATCTTCCAGGTGTTTAGTCGGCTTTTTAACCATGGAACGCCTTTATTATTATCAATCCGGCCAGAAGACTCACCAGGCATTGCAAATAGCAGCCGTACTCAATAAGCGTTACTTATGGTCAAATGGTCGGCTACGTCGGCTAAATATCATTAATAACCATCATTGCTGGCCCTGTTTTTCACCCTCGATAGGGATGCCCTCTCATAGATGTGTGGCACTTCGGATAAAACATCAGCGGACCATGGCGAAGAAAGGGGCTCAACGGTGAGCAGGAAACCAGTCTTTGGACAGCCGGCCTCAGACGGCGAAAATCCAGGAAAAATCCCCTTCATGCCCTTGTAATCCCGCCCGGCGATCCCCATAACCCTTCTAAGATTATTTTCCATTACGGCCGCCTCAATGAGTCACCAACCCATCGATGAATTCAGTGCCAATTTCCATATCGATATCGAAGGAAATGAGCAGCAGAGCAACGGCGATCTGCTCCCCGCACTGCCCCAGCATCCAGACGTTTTGCCGGTCATGCCCCTGCAAAACCGCCCCTTTTTCCCTGCGCAGATCATGCCCGTGGCCGTCAAAGGCGGTGCCTGGTCCGATACCCTGGATGCGGTAGAGAAGAGCCCGCATAAGATGATGGTGCTGTTCCACACGGAGCAACAAAATGCGGCTGAAGGCGACCTGAATGTCGACCTGCTGGCCGATACCGGCACCCTGGTACGGATCCATCAGATCGACAAAACCGACGACGGCCAATATCAGTTCATCGCGGAAGGGATCTGCCGTGCACAGATCGTACGCTGGCTAACCGAAGAGCAGCCCTACCTCGCGGAGATGAGCTACCCCTACGATGAACATCCTGACAGTAAAGAGATCAAGGCCTACGCCATCGCCCTGATCAGTGCCCTCAAGGAGCTGGTGCCACTGAACCCGCTGTACAGTGAGGAGCTTAAGCAATACCTTGAGCGCTTTGGGCCCCACGAACCTTCACCCCTGACCGACTTTGCCGCGGCCATTACCACGGCTAAACCGGACAAGCTGCAAGCGGTACTCGACACCGTTACCCTGCTCCCTCGCATGCAGAAGGTGCTGGCCCTGCTCAAGAAAGAGCTGGATGCCGCCAAGTTACATGGCGAGATCTCCGATCAGGTCAACCAGAAGCTGGAGAAACGGGAGCGAGAATTTTTCCTGCGCGAACAGCTCAAGGTGATCCAGCGGGAGCTGGGAGTCTCCAAGGACGACAAGACCGCCGATGCCGAAAAGTTCCAAGAGCGCATGGAGGCAAGAGTCTTGCCCGAGGCCGTGGCAAAGCGGTTTGAGGACGAGATGCAGAAGCTCTCCATCCTTGAGACCGGCTCCCCCGAATACGGCGTCACCCGGAACTATCTCGACTGGCTGACCCAGGTGCCGTGGGGCATTTATTCCCAAGACAGTATCAATCTGGCCAAGGCCCGCAAGATCCTCGATAAGGGCCATGACGGCCTCGACGACGTAAAGGATCGGATCCTCGAGTTTCTGGCCGTCGGCAGCTACAAGGGCGAGATCGGGGGCTCCATTATCCTGCTGGTCGGCCCGCCGGGTGTCGGCAAGACCTCCATCGGCAAATCCATCGCCGAATGCCTGGGTCGTCCCTTCTACCGCTTCAGTGTCGGTGGCATGCGCGATGAGGCCGAGATCAAGGGCCACCGCCGCACCTATATCGGCGCCATGCCGGGCAAGCTGGTTCAGGGTCTGAAGGAAGCCGAGGTGATGAACCCGGTGATCATGCTCGATGAGATCGACAAGATGGGCAAAAGCTACCAAGGCGATCCCGCCTCGGCGCTGCTGGAAACCCTGGATCCCGAGCAGAATGTAGACTTCCTCGATCACTACCTGGATCAACGACTGGATCTCTCCAAGGCGCTGTTCGTCTGTACCGCCAATACCCTGGACAGCATTCCCGGTCCGCTGCTGGACCGGATGGATGTGATCCGCCTCTCCGGCTACCTGGCCGAAGAAAAGGTCGCCATCGCCAAACACCACCTGTGGCCACGCCAACTGAAAAAGGCCGGCCTCAAGCGCAGTCAACTGCGCCTGTCCGAGCCGGCACTGCGCATGGTGATCGACGGCTACGCCCGGGAGGCAGGAGTTCGTGCCCTGGATAAGCAGTTAGCCAAGCTGGTGCGTAAATCCGTGGTAAAAATGCTGGAAACCGGCAGTGACAAGACCAGCATCGGCATCAAGGACATTGAGCCTATGCTCGGCATGCCCCGCTTTAAACCCGACGACATGCTCAGTGGCAAAGGGATCGTTACTGGCCTGGCCTGGACCTCCATGGGGGGGGCGACCCTGCCGGTGGAAGCTCGCCGGGTGCATCAGCAGGCGCGGGGACTCACCCTCTCCGGCCAGCTCGGCGACGTGATGAAGGAATCCGCCGGGATCGCCATGAATTACATCATCGGCGCCATTGCCGAGGGGGGCTCCTTGGCCCGCTACCCTCTTCAGGCTAACTTTTTCGACAAGGCCCATATCCACCTGCACGTTCCGGATGGCGCAACGCCAAAAGACGGTCCATCTGCCGGTGTGACCATGGCCACCGCCCTGCTCTCCCTCGCCCTGGACAAGGCACCACGTAAGGGTGTCGCGATGACCGGTGAGCTCAGCCTGACCGGCAAGGTCATGGCCGTGGGTGGTATTCGGGAGAAGGTGATCAGCGCCAAGCGCCAGAAGATCTATGAGGTGATCCTGCCTGAAACCTGTCGAGGTGACTTCGAGGAGTTACCGGACTACGTGAAGGAAGGGATGACGGTACACTTTGCCAGCGTGTACGACGACGTTGCCAAACTCATGTTCTAAACACTGATGTTCTAAACATAGAAACGGGGCCTTTTAAGAGGCCCCGTTTTTTGTCTCTTGGTATTTACGTCAAGATCCCGTAGCCGCCGAACAGCACCGCCAGCAGCATGGTCACCAGCAACACCAGCATCAAGGTCTTCCAATATCCCGAATGACTCAATGTCGTTTCAGGATAATCCGGATGCAGATCTTCCTCATTGATATCCAGTAATGCCGGTTCGGCCGTCAGATCTATGCCAATCCCCTTCATCTGGGAACATAACTGCTCTCGTCGCTGAGGACTTGCCTGGGACAACAGGTCCTGACGATACAAGATCCAATTATCCTGGATCCTTGCCCCCAATGCTCCGCTGGCATGATGATTGTCATCATAGCCAAACTCAAAGCCGCAACTGCAACTGCATCGCTTAATCGGCCGATGGGTTCGATAAGGGGGCTCTGCCAGCTCCGCAGAGCCACACACCGGGCAGTACCACTTCCCACACTCAGCACGGTACAGAACCAGTTGCTCACCACTAGGGACAGTGACAAGATGACGCTTCACAATGCCTCCGGACGTTCTCAACACCTAAGTTGACGCTAGCACAGCGAACCGTTTTCAAGCACGCGCCCGATCACAAGTTTGCAACTGGCGCCGCCCAGCCCAGGGCTTTCCCTGCATAAAACGCCAGGCATTTGCCAGGTAGGCCCAACCCCCAATCCGTCGATAAATCTTCTAACGCCCCTCCAGATGGTGGTTTCACCTGCCACTACCCACCGCATAGATGACGCCAAACTGTTCCAGCTGGATCAGGTAGAGCCGGGCATCCAGCTCCAGTTGATGATAGTCCGGCAACATGTGCTGACACAGCTGATAGAACGCCTTGCCGTGGTTGAACTCCTTGAGGTGCGCCAATTCATGAACCAGGATCATATCCAACAGGGGCTGGGGCGCTTGGCGAAACAGGGTACTGATCCGGATCTCATTCTTACTCTTTAGCTTATTGCCCTGTACCCGAGCGATGCGGGTATTAAGTCCCAGCGCATGCTGAACCAGGTGGATCTTGGGATCATAAACCACCTTGCTCAGACTCCCCGCACGCTTCATATACCTTTGCTTCAACTCTTCGGCATAATCCCGCAGTGCCTTGTCACTGCGCAGCGTGTGCGCAACGGGATACTTCCCCAGCAGGTAATCGCCCAAACGCTGCTGCTTCACCAGCTGGGCAACCTGCTGACGTAATGAATCGGGATAGTGCGCAAGGTATTTGAGGCTGTCGGTCATTACGAAGGTCCAAGGGATAAAACGCCCGGCACTCTACCCTGTCGCGCCAGAGATGTCACCACGCCACCACCAACTTGGTTACACTATCCATTTATAATCAATATGCTAAGCTCAACTCTAACCCCTGCTCTTGGAAAGCAGGGGAAGGGATCATACGTACAGGGAATGGCACAATGTCGCACAGAATACTCTCTACCACACTGTTCCTGTCGGCAACTCTGTCAGCGGTGCCGTCCCAGGCCAGTGAATTCGGCGACCGTTGCGCCCTTCTTGTCGAAGATATGGTGATCGAATCCGTTTTGCGTCGGGAGCAGCAATTTAATAACTGCTTTATCATCCAAGACTCGAAGATCCAGACCCTTGAGGCCCTGTATGAAGGATTCCAGGACCAAGCCATCGAACTTCACCTGTTTGGCCTGGGCGAAGACGGCCTTCGCACTCCTCTGAATATTACCGGCACCAACCTGTTTCGGGTCCTTGCCCTCTCCTCCAATGCTCCCGCTCATTACAACCAGGTCGGATTCAGCTTGCGCCCGGTTAATTACACCGAGACTGACAAGAAGATAAGGATCAGCTACCAGACCTATCAGCAGGCCGGAGCACTCTACATACAGGCTGAAAACCTTCCTCTGAACTGAGCCAGGGCCCGCTTGTCTCCTGCCAGCCCTATCCGTTCAGACCCACGCCCGGACGACCTTCCGACATGCCGCTCTGCCATCTTCAGGCCTGGCCCGTAATGCAAAAGGCACGAGCCGGTTAAGGTTCACGCCTTGACAGTTGAGTGTTTGTTCTAGCCAACGGACGGAGGGTGGTCCAAAGTCACATTAGACAGCCTGGGGATTACCCAGCAGGTTGCGGCCCGGTGCCACACCGGTAAGCTTGTCATTCTCAATGACGATCAGACCCTCACCCCTAATGCAGTCGCAGCCAATCGCCAGCTGGAGGGCTCTCTATAGATCGCGTTGCTGCTGAGCTGCTCGAGATCGAAGATCCGCACAGGCACCCTCCTGCACACGCCCCTTCTTGGAGAAGACCGGCGCCAGATCTTGCAGCCGTTTGGCCAGCTAGGAACGGTCCTTGGTAAAGGCTTCAAACAGGGTCAGTAGCTTTTCATCACGCACATAGTGAAAGAGCAGGCGACTGTCGGTGCCAGCACCGTTTGGCGCCGCTTTCAGATCCGCACTGAACGACGGCTCAGCGTCGGTGGCGACCATCATCTTCGAATGAGTCATCGCCTCGCGCAGCCACTCCCCCTTCCTCCTGTGGTGGTGAGTGATCCCGTCGCGGCCTGTTTGCCGTTTCTGATACCTGGTTTCCCCGATGAAGTACTGGCCGATTTCCGTCCATCGGAGACCCTCGATAGAGAGGCCAAAGAAGGTTTTCCAACCATACCGAAACCGATCCACGAACCTGCTGGTGGATTGCGGAGTAAAGGAGAAGATCTCCATGGTATGTCGGCACCATTCTGGTTAGCCTCATCGATCGTCGCCACTTCCATGATCACTAGACTGCAACCCAACAAGGATAGGCAGATGACTGCTCAGCCCGCTAACGTAAACCACATGCCTTAGCTCCTACATTAAGTGTGTTTTTCGTGACCGAACCCAGCCAAATTCAAACTGTTGACCCAATCCCCCTAGAGTCAGAACAGTGCTCCTGATATGTTTGGTTTTTTCCAACATATATGCCACCCAATGGGTCATTTCACCTTTGATCAACTCGAAGCCTTTGTCGCCGTCGTCAAACACGGCTCCTTCAGTGGTGCCGCCCGCGCCTTGGGCAAGGATCGATCCACCGTCCATCAGCTGATCAGTTATCTGGAGATCGACTGGGATATCCCCCTGTTCGACCGCAGCAAGAAACAACCTCGGCTACGGCCCGAGGCCGAGCGACTCTATGCCTACGCCAGCTCTTTTCTCCAGCAAAGGCGCGAGGTAAACCACTTCGTTAACAGCCTCAAGGGCAGTCAACACGAACAGGAGATCACCCTCAGCTACGATCCCCTGACGCCCAAGGCTCTGCTCAATGGCCTAATGGATTTTATCCTGGCGCATTACCCAACCGTGACCGTTCACTGGTTGAGCCAAACCAAAGAGATAGGCTTAACGGCACTGAGCCAGGGAGCCGTGGATCTCTCAATCCAGATGGTTTCCCCCCGCTCAAAACCGATGGAGGGTCTGTTTGGCGTGACCATTGGCTCCATGAACAATGGTCTGTTCTGTGTACCCGGCGCCGACTATATTGACCAACACCCCTGCCCCTTGGCCAAGCTGCAACTTCGCCCCCAGATTGTTCAGGAGAGCTACCTCAAAGCCGGGCTGCGGGACATAACGGTATTCAGCGCCATTACCAAAACGATGGCATCGCTGGAGCTCTCCATCGATCTGATGGAGAAAGCCCCGGAGCACTTCACTATCCTCCCACTGGCCTCGGCCCAACCCTATGTGCAGCAAGGGCGCCTGGTGCGGCTGCATACAGACTTTACCTCGGGCTCGGATCCCTGGAACTGGGTCTGCCTGCGTCGCAGCGCTGGCGTCGAAAGCCAGCTACAACAACAACTCAAAGAGGAGATGATCAGCCTGATCAATGCCCTCGAGTAAAGCCGGAGCGTCTCAATTAACCGATGGCTTTCACCTCAGTTGACAGGCTTAACGCGTGGCAACGCCCTCAACCTCAATCACCGACTTCGCGCAGGTCCGCTCAATGATCTTGACCAGGGTCGATTGGATGAGCTCACTCTCTCTGGCATCCGTCTCGCTGGAAAACCGCTCCTCAAGCAGATCCTCGCCTTCACTGAGGACCAGCTGGACTAAGACTTCATTGGCACACTCTGAGGTTTTGCCAAAATAGGACAGGGTGATCTGGGGGTAACCCTTAAAGCCTTTCTTAACCTGTTTCGCAATACGCTTTTTTGCTTTATCGATATTCATAGGAACCCCATGCTCTGAGTAATTTAACACCAACTACCTTAACCCAAGGCACATCCGTACCCAGTGAACTGTCGCATCTTTACATACAACTGACTTTATTGTCTTTCTCTATCTGAATAACAACACGTTTATGGACCTCATTGCGAGTAACATGGCCACAATCACCAAGGATCACAACCCCCCTGTCGAGCATAAAGTGATATCGATAGATCCCCTCTGTTTGATCCAGAGCGTAATACAGGGTATTGCTGCGTTCGATGGCGACAGAGCCGAAGTCCAAATGGCTGTTTGGCAGCGTCACATCAGCCTGATGGATGACACTGCCCGAACCGTTCACTATGGTGACACTGGGCATGATGAAAAAAGCAGAATAATACAAAGCCACAATGGTAATAATTGTAAAGAGTAAGGCCTTAACTATAATTTTCATCTTGCCCTCAAACCTAATAATGGCTTAACGCGGCGTTAAGCTGTGAACAACGCGCGGAGCTTATTCTTGTACGACCTTGACCCATTCGGCTCGCCAACCTTGCGCTGCCATAGGGTCGGGCCAAAACTCTTTTTGCTTACGGATCCGTCCATTTTCAACCGTATGGAAAGTAATAGCTCGTGCTTTTTGAACACCATCCGTTATTGAGACATCAGTGACAACCGTTTTCCCGTCACAGACAACAGAATGAATCTCAAATTTCCAGGTGCCATTGGCAGGATAATAGGAGTTGATTGCTGTGAAGTTCTCTCTACCAAGGATAATCTCACCCGATTGAGGCCAGAAACCTTCGAAATCCGGACTCAGCCATCCGCTCGCCTTCTCAAAATCATTCGTTTTCATTGCATCCCAAAACGCCAGGACCACTTCCTTTGAATTCATTTTCACCTCAAGGTGCACAAGACTCAAACAAGGTACGAGCTAACAGCTAGCGAATATGTTTCACGAAGCGAAACTGTGTCAACCGCTAACGGCATCGCTTTGCTTTCTTGTTGTGAAAACATTTACCACAGAGCGTGAAAAACAAGCTCTAGTCAATCCTTGGAGTTATCTTTACTCAATTCCACTGAAGCTTCAAAAGATATCTTGAGAGCTTCAATCTCCATTTTCAATTCGGCGACATCGTTTTTTGCTTTCATGGCATAAGATAAAGCAGCCAGTCCAAAAACAAACCCTAAAATCCCCATGGCTTCCATATTATCCCCGAATTAAATCGTTATAATGCTACATTAAGGTGTGAGCAACGCTCACCATTACACCATAAGCACAAAACCCAACACCAAGACAAGAATGCCAAGCGTTGGGAATGATGTGCCCGACAAAGTGAACACCTCATTGTTATGCAGCCAGCTTCTCATACTGAACCAGGCTTTGATAGCCCAAGCCCGTATGAAGCCGACGGCGGTTAGAAAAGGAGGGATCCACCTCAATCTAATGGATTTGACTGCCCGCTAAACCGGGTCGACTTCAACCCCGCCATACCCTTTACTTGCCCGTGGCTCGACGCTCTTCAATCACAGGAGTGGGAGATCGGGCGGCCCATAGGGCACGGTAAAATCCGTGCGCAGCAATCTCCTCCCTGCTCAGCCTTTTTATTGGCCCCATATCATCCACAATGACACTGATGTATGGTCGGCTAATGGCCCGTAACAAGTCTTTTGATCTCTTGTATGGCGGGCGTGATCCGTGACCAAAACAAACGCTTCTGTAGCGGGAAACCCCGCGTCAGATCGTATCTGCGTCACGCAATAAGAATATCGCGCAAGGAGACAGCACACATGCAACGCGAACAATGGGGCTCACGGACGGGGTTTATCCTGGCCGCCGTGGGTTCAGCCATCGGCCTGGGGAATATCTGGCGCTTCCCCTATATGGCCTATGAAAATGGTGGCGGCGCCTTTTTGATCCCTTACCTGTTTGCCATGCTGACAGCCGGGATCCCCTTTATGATCATGGAGTTCGGACTGGGCCAGCGGTCCCGCCGTGCCGCCCCCCAAGTGTTCGCCAAATTTGGCAGGCACCTGGAGAGCCTGGGTTGGTTTCAGGTGCTGATCGCCTTTGTGATCGCCGTCTATTACGTGGCGGTCATCGGCTGGGCCATCTCCTATCTGGGCTTCTCCTTTACCCAGAGCTGGGGTGCCGATCCCAACGCCTTCTTCTTTACCGAGTACCTGAAGTTAGGGGATAACAGTCCGAGCAACCTCGGCAACATTCAGCAGCATATCCTGGTGCCGGTATTGCTGGCGTGGCTGATCACCTTCTCGGCGGTGTTTACCGGTGTCCGGGGCGGCATCGAGCGGGCCAGCAAGATCATGATGCCACTGCTGTTCGTCATGGTACTGACCCTGGTGATCCGGGTGGGTATGCTGCCCGGTGCACTGGATGGCCTTAACTTCCTGTTCAAGCCCGACTTCAGCCGCATTCTGGACGCCTCCGTCTGGTCGGCCGCCTATGGCCAGATCTTCTTCACCCTCAGCGTGGGGTTCGCCATCATGCTGGCCTACTCCAGCTATCTGCCGAAAAAATCCGACATCAGTAACAACGCCTTTATGACGGTGCTGATCAACTGTGGGTTCTCCATCCTGGCGGGCACCATGATCTTCGCCATCCTCGGCTACATGGCCGCCGAGCAGGGCGTCGCCATCACCGAGGTGGTCTCCTCCGGGGTCGGCCTGGCGTTTGTCACCATTCCCGCCGCCATCAACCTGCTGCCCGTCCCCTATATCTTAGGGCCGCTGTTCTTCCTGGCCCTGACCGTCGCCGGCCTGAGCTCGATGATCTCCATCATCGAAGCGGTGACCTCTGCGGTGATTGACAAGACAGGTTGGAGCCGCAAAATCGCTGCCAGTGTGGTCTGTGGTGTGGCGCTGTTCACCTCCATCTCCTTCACCACCAATGGCGGCCTGCTGCTGCTGGATGTGGTCGACTTCTTTATGAACAACGTCGCCCTGCTCTCCAGCTGCCTATTCGAACTGCTGCTGCTGGGCTGGCTGGTGAAACAGATCCCCCAACTGCGCCAATACGCCAACGACGAATCGGAGTTTCGTGTCGGCCAATGGTTCGAGATCTGCATCCGCTTTATCAGCCCCGCGTTTTTGGCCGTGATCCTGGGTAAAAACCTGATCGATGTGATCCGCAACGGTTATGGTGGCTATGAAACCCTGGATCTGATGACCTACGGCTGGGGCACTATCGCCATCATGGTCGTGGTTGCGGTGATCCTGCGTAAGCTGCCAGGACAAAGCCCGGATAACATGGAACAGGAGACCTGATATGGATCCCAGCGCAATCATCATGATGCTCTTCGGCTTCGGCTGCACCTGGGGCGGCGCCCTGGTTTGTATCCGCATCGCCATGAAGTCCGCCAAGCAAAGCGGCCAGTAAGTCCTAGGTAAACCTTTGGTGCGACCAACCACAACCGTCGACCCGTCACAGGATCGGCGGTTGTGGTATCTGGGAATTCTGAGCCTTTAGCTCCCATCATGCGGATCAAAGGTCCAGCTCAAGGGTTCAGCGCCTTGTCCTTAGCCCACGAATCGCTCTCTTGAGCAGGAACCCTCGACCTGACTGCAGAGCCCTATCTGATTTTGCTTGGAGCCTGGCTTGAAATGTCCGTTTTCCTATCTTGTCGACAAGTATGTAGCATTCCAATCCAGGGGATTTGAGTAGCCCCTCAGTCAGATCGACTTACGGCTCGACTTGGCCCAACAAAGTGATAAAGCAAAGGGCTGCAGACTTTAGGTCATTAACACAGATGGTCCCTCTGGATCGGACAAGTCCTCCATCCCTAGAATCGCCAGCCTAGGACCAGACGGCCAAAGTGGGTCCAGGCCTGGGTGGCCCCCCGATATTCCCGGCTTTCGTTGTTGAGCATAAACTCGCCAAAAAACGCACCATAATGGCCTCTCACACCCGCAATGTAGCCAGCTTGCAGGGGCTCAACTTCCACATCCGGTGCGGTCACTGGGCGCGGCCCCTGCAGCGTGATGTCATTGAGTCGAACCCGCCCCTCCAGGCCAAGATAAACCGACCAGCCCCAGGGAGCAGGGCTGATACCGGTCGCCTGGGACCAGTGACTGCCCAGAACCTGATCACCACTGTGACGCCCCCAATGCACACTGCTTCCCAATGCCACCTCGCTACGATAGTTACCCACGCTGGCTCGGGCATGGCTGTACCAGTGTGTCTGATATAACTCTCCCCCCTGCCAGAGTCGATCGTTACGGGCCCAGCTCAGCTGAACCAGCAGCGCGTCTTCGATCTGGTCCTCCCAGCCCGAAGGCGCCGTTGCGCCAAACCATTTATGGGTCGCCTTCTGTACCGCTTCGGCACCCGACGAGGGGCCAACCACGCCGATCCCCAGGCCATATCGAATGTCGCGATCAGGCGCCAGTCGACCCAAGGAGATCTCGCTGATCAGGGTGCCAGCGTAGGGGCGCTCGATAAGCGCCTGCTCCTCTTCGGACAGGGAGGATGGCGTCCACATCCGCTGGGACAACTGCCAGTGCCAGTAGTTGATCCCGGGATCCAGCGCCCGGGCAAAGGGCCTGAGCAAAGCTGGCCCCCTGTCGGCAAAATCGTCAATTGGTGCACTGGTCCGGTCCAGGAGAAATCCGTTGGTATAGTCCCCATCGGCCTGGACGACCACATCATTGTCCTGGGTGAACTGCCAGTCCGCCCCCTGTACCGTTATCCAGGCTGGCGCCAGTGTGAAGGCGCAGCCCAAGGCCAACCAGCTGGATCTCGCCATACCCCTCTCCCTCCTTACCAACAGGCCCAACCCCAATGGAACACAAATGGCAAAAATGATCAAAAAACAATGCAAAGCAACAACTTAAATCGCCAAGGTAAAGGAGTCACCTCCCCAGTGCGCTCCGACAGCGGATCAGAATCAATGAGAAGCGAGGGAGTTAGGGTGGATCATTGGGGCAGGTAGAGAGCCGACTCCCGTAAATGCCTGACATCGACAGGATCTCTTCGCGTCTTGACCGGCAGGATCCGATCACGGCAGTAGCTAAGGGGCAGATCCGCTTCGACCGCCCCCAGCCAGACATGGCGCCAATACCAATCAAAGGGTTGAAGTTTAGGGTCGATCTGCAGGGCACGGTAGCAGTATGCCTGGGTACGACGCCCACCCGCCAACGACAGTTCCAAGGATACCCTGCGATACCCACCTTCCAACTGATCGAGAAGAGGCCAGTCCTGGTCGCAAAGTCGGTAGAGTCGCCCGAAGGTTTGCTCATCGCCCTGAGGGGATACGGGGATCACGTCGCACTTGGCCGAGCCGTCCCGTCCAACTTTATGAAAACAGAGCCGGAAGTTTTCCAGGCAGGCCATCTCCAAGGGTTGGGCCTTTGGCAGGCGACTCAACAACCGCCGCCGGGACAAGTTGGAACCATAGGCAAAATAAAGCAGATTGTTTTCCGGCACCGCGCACCACCCAATGGCTGTCAATACAAGTTGCGGCCCACCTCTAACTGCAAGCCTCTAGCTGTGTTCACCGTTTCACTCCCCCAGTAGGAAAAAGGATAGTCCAGGATAATTCGGTGCGGCTCGACGCAAAGGGCGACCCATACCTGTTAATCCCTCCCTGTGGCTGACGCTCAGCGAAAGTGGGGCAACACAGGAAAGCGTTCACAGCGAGTACAAACGAACATGGGCTCGTTATTTCATTTGGAGAACCCAGTTCACTCAAGTAGGGTTGACTCAGACTTGGTTCAGGTTGCATTCAGGAACGATCCCATGCTTTACATGCTCTCCTTGCTCGTGATGGTGGTCGCAGGCCATCTCCTTCAACGCGCCTTGCTGCGTCTGTGTTTAAGTTGGCTCTACCGTTTCCAGCAGTAAGCAACGCCCCCCCTTTCTTCAAGGCTCCTAATGCCCCCGTCGGCGGCGCTCAAACGCGGGTATATCCATGGGATCGATAGCCTGATCCTGGGTTTTCATGCCGATCAGCTCTGGGATGCTGACAAGCCGTTCCCTCGACAGCGTCGATGTGGCCGAACGCGACCGCGCCATATTTTCATCGGGTCGGGAGGCTAGCACTTTTTGCCTCTCCTGTGCCGCCAGGCCAGTTGCCAAGACCATCACCTCAAAGGGGCTGCTCAGTGATGGATCTTGGGACACCCCCATCACTACCAGAGGCGTGCTGCTCAACTTTTCTCTTACCAGCCTGCCCAGTGCACTGAACGCCTTGAGTGACACGCGATCCACCGTGGCGATGTTGACGATCAATCCCTGCGCAGTAGTGAGATCCAGGCTCGCCACCAGGGGATCATTGATCGCCTGCTCGGTGCATTCGAGCAGTTCATTCTCCTGCTCACAGCGGCCCACACCAAACACCGCCCGGCCCGGATGCGCCATAACTCGGCAGAAATCATTGAAATCCACGTTGATCAACCCGGTCTGGGTCAGCATGCGCGCCAGGGCCGCAACGGCAGATCGCAGGACCTCATTGCTGGCATTGAAGGCGCTGGCCAAATCAATCTCCTCATCCAGCACTTCCACCAGGCGATCGTTGGGTAAGACCACCAGCGCATCGGCCTGCTCCGCCAAACGGTCAACGCCTGACAAGGCATGTTCCGTGCGCTGTTCCCCCTCAAACTCAAACGGCAGGGTGACCAAGGCCACGGTTGGCAGATGTCGTTGTCGAGCTAGGCGGGCAAGCTCTGGGATCGCCCCGGTGCCGGTACCACCGCCCATGCCCGCAACCAAAAACAGGATCTCCGCCTCGCCGATCAGGCTTTCCAGCGCCTCTTCAGACTCCAGGCTCGCCTGCTTGCCCTGCTGGGGATCGGCACCCGCACCATAGCCCCGGGTGGTCTTTGGCCCCAGGGCCAGAACAGTATCGACCCGGCAAGCGGCTAAGGCGGCCTCGTCAGTATTGACCGCTGCCGTTTGGATCCCATCGGGCAACGCCTCGGGCTGCAGGTAACTGACGGCATTGCCGCCACAGCCACCGATCCCCACCACCAGAATGCGGCTTTGCGTAGTCACTGCGTCCATCTCTATTCCTCTGGATCCCTAAGTTGAAACAAGGATGGAAGATTGGCACGACAGATCCTGTCGCGGGGCTGCGCCATGCTTTACAAGGCGATTGGCGGGACCAGAGTTTCGTTGATATGGTATTGAATACGATGAGAATAACGGACATCTCATGAGCGGAAGCCTATTTCGCAAGATGGCGATATTACACCTCTTGCCCCCCCACCCTCGTAAGATCAGCACGGCGGAACTTCAGCAGCGCCTGATGATCGAGGGTTTCAACACCAGTCTGCGCACGGTGCAGCGTGATCTGAACGATCTCACCGAACACTACCCCCTGCTCAGCGATGAGGAGAACCCTGCCGGTTGGTGTATCGCTCGCAACACTCGACTGGATCTGCCAGATATGGATGGCGATACGGCACTGGCGTTCGCCCAGCTCGATCAGCATACCCAGCACTTCCTGCCGCCCAATACCCATGCCCAGCTTGAGCCCTACTTCCGCCATGCTCGCCAGCGCCTAAGTCAGGATCACAACCGGGCACGGGCTCGTTGGCAGGAGAAGATCCGCTTCCATCCGTTGGGCCCGGTCCATAAGCCCGCCGAGATCCGCCATGAGGTGGCCTCGGCGGTATACCAGTCCCTGTTCGACGATACCGTGCTGGAGATCAGTTACTACCGTGACAACGATTTTCAGCGGCGTCAGGATCGGTTCCACCCCTGTGCCATCGTCCATCGGGATGCCAGCAGCTACCTTATCGGCCGATGCGACGACGAGGCCCTGGCCAGGGCAATCGCCCTGCATCGCATTGATAAAGCTCAGTTAAGCCATGATCCCGCCACCGGCCCAAAAGGGTTCGTATTGGATGACTGGCTGGCACAGGGGCACCTGGGCCAGCGCACGCAGGCCCAGGCCCGAGTGTTGATCCAGTTTCAGCCCCAAGCGGGCTGCCATCTGTTCGATACACCGATCAGCGACGATCAGGAGTTGTGCTTTGTCGATGACACACTGCAGCTGTGCGCCACGCTGGCCATCAACGAGGAGTTGATCCGCTGGTTGCTGGGCTTTGCCGGCAATGCCCAGGTGCTCGAGCCCGAGTCCCTGCGCTTCGAACTGCAAAACCGGCTCAAGGCAGCCCTGACAGGGTATGAATCACTGCCTTCACCCAAGGCACTGGCACCAGTGACCGCGCAATCCGCCTGAGCGTTATACCCCCTGGGGCTAACGCTATAGCCAAACACTCTAGCCTCAGGGAAAGCCAGCCCGGCTTTACCCTCTCTATGTTGGAGGTACTCAACCTAGAGAGGCAAGCATGAGTCATAACACCCCCTTGAAACACACACTGGCTGGCATGGTGATCGCCAGCTTTGCCCTGGCCTCGGCCCAAGCCTTGGCGGTACCGGATCAACCCAAGAACTGGGAAAAATGCGCCGGAGTCGCCAAGAAAGGGATGAACGACTGCGGTGCGCTGGACGGCAAACACAGCTGTGCCGGTCAGGCCACCCTGGACAATGATCCCAATGAATGGGTCTATGTGCCCGAGGGCACCTGCAAGAAGATCGGCGGTAAGGTCGCCAAGGTTAAGCCGGCCAAGAGCGAATAATCCCATGGCCAATGCCGGGATCAGCCTGCGGGAGGTCCATCTGGCCCGCCTCCTGGCCGAACGTCCGCCTCTGCCCTTTGTTGAGGTGGTGGCGGATAACTTCCTGGCCCGTCGTGGCCCTCATTATCATCAACTGCGCCAGCTCGCTCAACACTACCCCATTCATCTGCACTGCGTGGGATTCTCCTTTGGCTCCGCCGAGCTGGTGCCAGAATACCTGGCGCAGATCAGCGCCATGGCCCAGGAACTGGGTGCCCTGACGGTGTCGGATCATCTCAGTACCAGCCGAGTTGGCGCGATCCCAGTACCGGATCTGCTGCCGGTCCACTACCACAACCACAGCATTGCCCCCCTGTGCCGCAACCTGGCTCAGGCCCAGACCGCCCTGACCTGCCCCCTGCTGCTGGAAAATCCCTCCCGTTACCTGGCTTACCAGGACGACACCCTGAGCGAAGGCGCCCTGATGCGCGCACTCCATACGCGGACGGGGATAGGCGTACTGCTGGACATTAACAACCTGCATGTCACTGCCCACAACCTGGGCGTCGACAGCGAACGCCTGCTGCAGGACTACCCCGACGCCGTTCACCTCTACCATCTGGCCGGCTACACGCAAGCGCCCCCTCTGCTGATCGACACCCATGGGACGCACGTGTCCCTGCCTGTCTGGCAGCTCTATCAAAAGGCAATAACGCGCTTTGGTGCACAGGATACGGTGATCGAGTGGGACCATGATCTGCCCGAGCTGGATACCCTGCTGCGTGAAGCGGACAAGGCCAGAACATATCTGGATCGCCCCATTTCCACCCACGAAGGGGGCGGGCCATGAGCCGGGATCCCCTGCGCCATTTCCAGCAAAGGGGTCAGGCAGGCTTTGCCGGGACCGACCCCAAACGTCTTGAGGCTGCGCTGACGGTCTATCGAAACAACCGGCTGGGTGCCCGGCTACAGGCACTGGGACTGAGCTATCCCCTGACCGAGCAACTGCTGGGCCCGGACCGTTTTCGCCCCATGGCAAAGGCGTTTTGCCTCTCACTGGATGAAGCCTGCCCTTTGGGGCGCTCCGGCGAGATCTTACTGCCCTGGCTACGCCTTCAATCCCAATCGTCGCCCCTGTTCAACGACTACCCCTTTTTACCCACCCTGCTCAAACTGGAGTGGGCCTATCACTGCGCCTATCACAGTCCGCAAATCTCCCCCGTCGCCATTGATGACTGTGACAACTGGCTGCGTGCCCCGAATGGCCCTGTCCCCTGGTGCCTGCATCCGGCGCTGTCGGTGATCACCAGTCGCTATCCACTGATGGCGATACGCCGCACACTGCTGGCCCTGGGCCGGGGGGAAGACCCCGAACTGCTCATCACCCCTTCCCCGCGACAGTGCTGGGCAGTCTGGCCCGAGCCGGACAGCGTGGGGATCGCCCTGCTGTCCACCTCACAGCGACACCTGCTTGACTGGCTCAGGCGTCCCACACTGCCTTGTCGCGCCGATCTCTTCACTCCGCTGCCCCAACTCCTCCAGCGTCAGTGGCTCGTCCGGGCCCAAGCCAAATCAGCGTCGTTTATTGCCGGATAGCGTAAGAGACTGCTAGGGTTGAAATAACGCCATAGGAACAGGACTGTTCACCATGCCAGATCGGGAGCGCATCGCCCTTTTCATTGACGCGGATAACGCACCGGCGGCCAAGATAGAGCGGGTGCTGTCCGAGCTGGCGCGATACGGCGTCGTGACGATCCGCAAGGCCTACGGCAACTGGAAGAAGCCGGCACTGATGAGTTGGGAAACGATCCTGCACGAGCACGCCATTCAGCCGGTTCAGCAGTTTGATCTGGTTAAGGGCAAGAATGCCACCGACATCGCCCTGGTGATCGACGCCATGGACGTACTCTACCGCGACAAGATCGATCTGATCTGCCTGGTTTCGTCAGACTGTGATTTTACCCCCCTGGTCACCCGGGCGCTGGCCGACGGTAAGCGGGTGTTCGGTTTTGGCTCCCGGCAAACCCCAGTCCCCTTCGTCAACAGCTGCTCCCGCTTCCTCTACCTGGACGAGCCTGACACCAGCCCCTCGAAAAAGGCGCCTCCCTCGCCCAAGGCAGCCTCCAAGCTGAAAGGGGATGCACGGCTTATCAACCTGCTTCGCCAGGCGGTGGAAGCGGTGGAGGACGATGACGGCTGGGCACAACTTGGCCCCATCGGCAGCCATATCTCCAATCACGCCTCCTTTGATCCCCGTAACTACGGCTTTACCAAGTTGAGTGATCTGTTCGCCGCCATCGATCTGTTCGAGATGAAACGGGGCGGTGGCAATGGTAATGGCACCCATATCTTTATTCGGGATAAGAAACGGGGGAAGATCTAATACCATTGGTATCAGTCCCTTCGACAGCCCAAGCCGTCGTTCGAGTACCTTAGGGTCCAGAAAAGCAAAACGCGCCGATGGAAACCATCGGCGCGTTTTCTCTGCATACCTGAAAGACGGAGGCGATCAGCGCTGCTGTGTGTCGTACATCTTTCTCGCCAGGACCGGGGCGTTCCACAGGGAAGGCAGCAGGATCAGCGATACCGGCACCGCCGCCACCACGATAAAGGACTGCAGCGCACCCACACCACCGGCACCGATGGAGATCAGGATCGCCGCCAGGACGCCCATGATCACCGCCCAGAACACCCGAACCCCGGTATGGGGATGATCATAGCCCGTCATCACCATGGAGATGGTGTAGGTCATGGAATCACCTGTGGTGGCCACAAAGATGGTGGTCAGTACCAGGAACAGGACGGAGATCAACATCCCCAGGGGCAACTGCTCGGTAATGGCCAACAGGGCCGCAGGCAGGTTCATGCCGGTAAAGGGTTCGGAGATCACGCCGGGGTTGGCCAGTTCAAAGGCGATCCCGCTGCCACCGACTATGGTAAACCAGAAGCAGGTGATCACAGGTGCCACCAGGGAGATCAACAGGACCATCTGACGGATAGTGCGCCCCTTGGAGATCCGGGCGACGAACATCGCCATCAGGGGGCCGTATCCCAGGAACCAGCCCCAGAAAAAGACGGTCCACCAGCCCAGCCAGGCTTCATCCTGGCGGAAGGTCGCCATGGGAATAAACTGGTCGATGTAGGTGCCCATCCCCTGGATATAACCGTTGATGATAAAGCTGGTGGGGCCCAACAGCAGCATGTAGATCATCAGGAAGGCGGCCAGGATGATATTAAAACGGCTGAGCAGCTGGATCCCGCGGGTTACGCCGCTGATGGCGGAGGCGGTGTAGATCATTACCAGGCCTACCAGGATCACCATCTGACTGGTGAAGGTGTTGGGGATGGCAAACAGCTTATCCAGGCCAAAACCCACCTGCAGCGCCAGGAAACCGATGGGGCCAACGGTACCGGCGACCACCGCCAGCACACAACAGGCATCCACCACAGCACCGACCCAACTTGTCATGATCCTTGGGCCAAACACGGGATAGAGCAAGGTTCTGGGCTTAAGGGGCAGCCCCTTGTCATAGTGCAGGTGGGCAAACACGATACTGGTCAGGCTGCCGAGGATCGCCCAGGCCAGGAAGCCCCAGTGCATAAAGCTCTGGGCCAGGGCGTTATAGCCCGCTTTTAGGGTATCCGCCTCATCGGCAAAGAGGGGAGGCGCAGAAACAAAGTGCGCCATGGGCTCGGCGGCGGCCCAGAATACGCCCCCGCCGGCCAGCAGGGTACACATGATCACCGACACCCATTTGAAGGTGCTGATCTCCGGAGTGCCCAAGCCACCCAGGACCGCTTCGCCACTGCGGCTGGCCGCGATATAGAGGCCAATAAAGAAGGTGGCCAACAGCAATACCTGCCAATAGGCACCAAAATACTGAGCCGACACGCCAAATGCCTGGTTTACCGTGGCACTGACCCATTCGATGTCGAACATGGCCGCCAACGCAAACAGGACCAGGCCGCCACCACTGAGCATCAACACCGGAAGATCGATGTCGCTGTACCAGTGGCTCGGTACGATCAGTGTTTCTTCAACGTCCGCAGACGTACCTGTTGTATGACTCATAGATAATACTCCGTACTCGCCGGACTCTGGGTTCCAGCGATAGCGTAGAAAAGGCCGTTCGTGGCAAAGGGAAACAGCTTGGCAGTGGCAAGCCGTAAAAAAGAGGCGCGACCCACAATATCGAGCAGGTGCATACAGCTAGTTGTAGCGGTCATACCGCAAAATAGAAAGGCTTGGCTCTGTCAGGGACAGGATCAATGCCGCCAGCGCGCTGTCCCATCGGGAGCAACGACGACACCTCGTAGGGGGACAAGGTGCTGGCCACTATGCCATCACGACCGAGGAACACGGCCGGGGGATAAACGCTAAAGATGGGCAAGCCAGCCCATCTTTCATTCAGTTCCATGTCATTGAGGAATGGAACAAATGGCATATGCGCGCACTATAAGACACTCTTTTGTGGATCTCAAGGTGGGTTCACGACACAGATCACGCCCCCTGGAGCAACGTGATCTGTCACTCAGTTCTACCAGGGTTCAAGCCCCGAGCCTGGCGGCTTCAGGGGGTTACCAACTCGGCAAAAATCGCCTCCAGTCGGTCCAATCCCTCCTGCCACTGCGCCTGGGGAATGGTCAGGGGCGGCAGCAGACGCAGGACATTACCCCGGGTGCCACAAGCGAGCAGGATCACGCCATGATCCAGTGCTTTGCCCAGTATCGCCTTGGTCAAAGCGGCATTGGGCCGGCCCGCATCCCCCTGCTCCACCAGCTCGATGGCGATCATCGCCCCCATCACCCGCACCTCTCCTATGCATTGAGGGTAGGCTTGCTGCAGCGCCGTCAAACGCTGCTGGGCGTACTCACCGATATCCAGTGCCCGAGAACACAGCTGCTCCTGCTCGATGATCTCAAGCACCGCATTGGCCGCCACACACCCCAGGGGCGAGCCAGCGTAGGTGCCGCCCAGTCCGCCGGGCAACGCCGCGTTCATGATCTCCGCCTTGCCGGTCACCGCCGCCAGGGGAAAACCACCGGCCAACCCCTTGGCCAGGGTGATCAGATCCGGCTCGATGCCAAATGCCTCGCTGGCAAACAGACGCCCGGTACGGCCAAAACCTGTCTGGATCTCGTCACAGATCAACACGATGCCATGCTGGTCACAGATCCGGCGCAGCGCCTTCATAAAGCTCACCGGGGCCGGGTAGAAACCGCCCTCCCCCTGCACCGGCTCGATAATGATGGCAGCCACCTGGGAGGGGGCCACATCACAGTGGAACAGCTGCTGCAACGCGTCCAGACACTGGACCTCGCTGGTGTCGTGATAGCCGATGGGGAACGGCACCCGGTAGATCTCCCCGGGGAAGGGACCAAATCCCGCCTTGTAGGGCGCCACCTTACCGGTCAGCCCCATGGTCAGGTTGGTTCGGCCGTGGAAGCCGCCGTTAAAGGCGATCACCCCGGCCCGACCGGTGTGGGCCCGGGCGATCTTGACCGCGTTCTCCACCGCTTCGGCCCCGGTAGTCACCAGGATAGAGCGTTTCTCACTCTCCCCCGGCGCCAACCGGTTGAGGCGCTCTGCCAGGGTGACCATGGGCTCATAGGGGGCCACCATGCCACAGGTATGGCTGAACCGGTCAAGCTGGGCGCGTACCGCCTCGGTGATCCTGGGATGGCTATGGCCGGTATTGGTCACCGCGATCCCCGCCGCCAGATCGATGTAGGCCCGGCCCTCCACGTCCCAGAGGGTGGCATTGTCGGCCCGCGCCACATAGAGGGGATAGAGGTTGGCCATGCCATCGGCAAAGGCCGCCTGCTTGCGCTGTTGCAGTTGGGTATTGTTCATTGTCCTTCCTTAGTCGGCCAGGCCGCCCATGCAGAGATATTTGATATCGAGATAGTCATCGAGACCGTACTTGGAGCCTTCCCGACCGTGGCCCGAGGCCTTGACACCGCCAAATGGCGCCGCGGCGTTGGACAGGATCCCTTCGTTGATCCCCACCATGCCGTACTCCAACGCCTCGCTGATCCGAAAGACCCGCCCCAGATCCCGGCTGTAGAGGTAGGCCGCCAATCCATAGTCGCAATCATTGGCCAAGGCGATCGCCTCCTGCTCACTGTCAAAGGGGATCAGTGCCGCGACCGGACCAAAGATCTCCTCCCGGGCCACCGGCATGGCGTTGCTCACCCCGGTCAACACCACGGGCGCGCTGAAACAGCCCTCACCCGGAGGCTCACTTCGGTAACGCAACTGTGCGCCTTCGGCCAGGGAGTCCGCCACCAGTTGGTCCACCTTGGCCACCGCGTCGGCGTTGATCAGCGGACCGATCTGCACCCCCTCCTGGCACCCACTGCCCAGGGAGAGACGCGCCACCTCATCGGTCAGCCGGGCGGCAAACGCCTCATACACTCCTGATTGGACGAAGATCCGGTTGGCACAGACACAGGTCTGGCCGGCGTTACGAAACTTGGCGGCCATCAACCCCTGCACCGCAGCGTCCAGATCGGCATCATCCATGACGATAAAGGGCGCATTGCCCCCCAATTCCATGGAGGTACGTTTGATCCCCTCGGCGCACTGGGCCAGCAGCTTCTTACCGGTCGCCGTGGAGCCGGTAAAGGAGAATTTGCGCACGTCCGGATGGCCCGTCAGCACCTCGCCGATCGCCTGGGAACGCTTGCCCACCACCACATTGAACACCCCGGCAGGTATGCCGGCGCGCTGGGCCAGCTCCGCCACCGCCAGGGCCGACAGGGGCGTCTCCGCCGCCGGCTTGGCCACGAAAGTGCAACCCGCCGCCAACGCCGGTGCCGCCTTGCGCACCATCATGGCGTTGGGAAAGTTCCAGGGCGTGATGGAGGCCACCACCCCCACCGGCTGCTTTACCACCAGCAGCCGCTTGTCGGCGGAGGGAGCCGGGATGGTGTCCCCGTAGATCCGCACCGCCTCCTCGGCAAACCACTTGATGTAGCTGGCGCCATAGGCGATCTCGCCCCGCGCCTCCGCCAGCGGCTTGCCCTGCTCCAGGGTCAGCAGCAGGGCCAGATCCGCCTGATGCGCCAGGATCTCATCGTGCCAGGCCATCAGCAGCGCACTGCGGCTGGCCGCTGGCCTGGCCCGCCACTGGGCCAAAGCCCGCTGGGCCGCTTCCACCGCCGCCATCGCCTCTTCACTTCCGCCGTCGCTGATCTGGGCCAGCACCTCACCATTGGCCGGGTTGCTGACGGGAAAACCGGTATCGGATCCCACCCACTGGCCGTCGATATAGCTGTCGGTGCGCAGCAGCCTGGGGTCGTTCAATCCTTTCATCCTGACATTCCTTCTAACTGGGTTGCATCCGCACACTGCGGACGGGGGATCTGCTGAGTAATGCAGTGAATGTTGCCGCCGCCAAGAAGGATCTCCCGGGCGGGCACGCCCACCACCTGGTGATCCGGCATCGCCGCCTGAACGCGAGCGAGGGCCTGAGGATCGGTCACAGGATCCAGCAGGGGCAGCAGCACCCGGCCATTGGTGATCAACAAATTGGCGTAGGAGCCGCCGAGACGCTCCCCGGCCTGACGCTTCATGCCGCCGCTGGGCTCTATCCCCGCCGCTTCCGCTTCACTCAGGTACAGGGGTCCTGGGATCGGCAGTTTGATCACCTCGATGCGGCGGCCCTGCGCATCCCGGCTGTCCGCCAACACCGCCAGGGCTTGGCGAGAGATGGCGTACTGGGGATCCGCCGGATCGTCACACCAGGAGAGCACCACCCTGGCCGGGGCGATCACATGGAGCAGGTTATCCACATGGCCGTTGGTTTCATCGTTAAACAGGCCTCGGGGCAGCCAGATCACTCGTTCGATCCCCAGGTAGTCCCTGAGGTGGGCTTCCAACTCAGAGCGACTCAGGTGGGGATTGCGGCTGGGGTGGAGCAGACACTCCTCCGTGGTGTAGAGGGTCCCTTCACCGTCACAGTGGAACGCCCCGCCTTCCAGGACAAAAGGCGCCTGGTAGTGATCAAAACCCATGAGATCGGCGATCTTCGCCGCCACCTGATCATCCTTATCCCAGGGGAAATAGAGGCCATCGGACAGGCCACCCCAGGCATTGAACTGCCAGCTGATCATCCGTACCTCACCCTCGCCGTTAACCACACTGGTGGGGCCGATATCCCGCATCCAGGCATCATCGAAACTCATCTCCACCACCCGCACCGGATCGGGCAGGCAGTGGCGGGCGAAGGGGTACTGGGCGGCGCTGGCCGCCACGGTGATCGGAGTCACGGCGGCGATCGCCTCGGCCACGGCGGCAAAAGCCTGTTGGGCCGGTTTTCCGCCCAACCGCCAGTTGTCAGGCCGCTCAGGCCAGGCCATCCAGACATGCTGCTGGGGGGCAAACTCCGCCGGCAGGATAAAGCCATCCTCCCTGGGGCTTGAGATCCTTTCCATGGTGCCTCCTTGATCAGCTTGGGGTTTGCCCGGTCAATGACGCCAGCGCACCATACAGATCGGGCCGACGATCCCGGAACAGGCCCCAGGCATGGCGCGCTTTGGCCGTGGCATCGAGATCCAGCTCGGCATAGAGGATGGTCTCCTCCTCCCGTCCCGCCTCCGCCAGCTTGGCTCCGGTATGATCCGTGATGAAAGAGGAGCCATAGAATCGGGTCTCTATACCATCGTCACACTCGACGCCCGTGCGATTGGCGGCGATCACCGGCACCAGGTTGGCGGCCGCATGGCCCTGCATGGTGCGCTGCCAGTGGTCCTTGGAGTCCAGGGTAGGATCCTGAGGCTCGGAGCCGATGGCGGTGGGATAGAAGATCGCCTCGGCACCGGCCAGGACCAGGCTGCGGGCCAGCTCGGGAAACCATTGGTCCCAGCAGATCCCGGCGCCAAAGGTACCGTAGCGGGTGCGCCACACTTTGAAACCCGTGTCGCCCGGACTGAAGTAGTACTTCTCGCTGTACCCGGGTCCATCGGGAATATGAGACTTGCGGTAGTTCTCCAGCACGGTGCCATCGGCGTCGATCATCACCAGAGAGTTGAAGAAGCAGTTACCGGCCTTCTCGAAATAGCTCACCGGGATCACTACCTGATGCTGACGGGCCAGCTCACTCATCCGCATGATCAGCGGACTGCTTTCGAGTTCCTGCGCCAGCTCAAAATAGCGGGCCTCCTGCTGCTTGCAAAAATAGGGGGCGGCAAACAGCTCCTGCAGCACCACCACCTGGGCTCCCTGGGCCGCGGCCTCGGCAACCGCCTTGGCCACCTTCTCCAGGTTGGCCTCCAGATCCCAGCCGATCGCCAACTGAACCGAGGCAAACGTCACGTTCTTACTCATAGGGTTGTCCTTAATCCTTCGAAGTTACAGGGCCAGCTTGTCCCGCAGGCTGTAGTAGGCGGCCCCAATGGCCGTCAATGGGATCTGCAGATGACGCCCGCCGGGAAAGCGCAGATGGGGCAGGCTGGCAAAAGCATCGAAGCGCCGGGCCTGACCCGCCAGGGCTTCGGCCACCAGCCGACCGGCCAGGTGGGTGCAGGTGACGCCATGGCCCGAGTAGCCCTGCAGGTAATAGACGGTGTCATCGATCCGGCCAAACTGGGGCATGCGCGAGTAGGTCAGCAGGAAGTTGCCGGTCCAGCGATAGTCGATGCCGATCCCCTTGAGCTGGGGAAACAGTGCCTCCATCTTGGGGCGGATCAAGCGCTCAATGGAGGCCGGCTCCCGCGCGCCGTACACCACCCCGCCGCCAAACAGCAGGCGCTGATCTTCGGTAAGGCGGTAGTAATCCAGCAGGTAGTTACAATCCTCGACGCAGTAGTTTTGCGGTAGCAGCTGTTTCGCCAACTCATCGGAGAGGGGCTCTGTGGTGATCACCTGGGTACCACAGGGGATCGCCTTGGATCCCAGCTGAGGCTCCAGGCCACCGGGCAGGTAGGCGTTACCGGCCAGAATGAGGAACTTGGCTTTGACCCGGCCGTGCTGAGTATGGGCCACAGGGTTGGCCCCCTTGTCGATACGGCTGACCGGTGACTGCTCGAAGATCCGTCCACCCAGGGCCGTGATCGCCTCGGCCTCACCCAGTGCCAGGTTGAGGGGATGAATATGGCCCCCGCGCTTGTCCAGCAGGCCGCCAACGTAGGCCTGGGTCCCCACCACCTGGCGGATCCCGTCGCCATCCAGCAACTCCAGCTGATCATTGCCCAGGGCTTCCCAGTTGGCCTTCTGCTGCGCCAGCTCCTTGAGCTGTTTCTGATTCAGGGCCGCAAACACCCCACCGCTTTGGTGGGCGCAGTCGATCTGGTACTGGTCGATGCGCTGGCGAATGATCTCGCCCCCCTCGAAGATCATGCTGCAGAGCAGATCGGCGGTGGCCTTGTCGTACCGTTTGCGGATCACATCCACGTCGCGGCTGTAGCTGTTGACGACCTGCCCGCCGTTGCGCCCGGTGGCGCCAAAGCCGACCCGGGCACTCTCCAGCAGCACCACGTTAAAGCCCTGCTCGGCCAGGTGCAGGCCCGATGAAAGGCCACTGAACCCGGCCCCGACGATGCAGACATCACACTCCACCTCTCCCTCCAGCATGGGATAGTGAGTGCGGCGGTTGGCGCTTGCGGCGTAATAGGATTGAACATGTTCGGTCATCTCGCGCTCCTTGTCAGTAGCTGCCCAGCCGCAGCCAGGTGGTCTTAACTTCCGTGAATTTTTCCAGGGCATGCAGGGATTTATCCCGGCCGTTACCACTTTGCTTGTAGCCACCAAAGGGCACCGTCATATCCCCGTCGTTATAGTTGTTGATCCACACCGAGCCGGCCCGCAGTTGCGACGCCACCCGGTGGGCCCGATCCAGATCACTGGTCCACAGTGCCGCCCCAAGGCCATAGGGGGAGTCGTTGGCGATGGCCACCGCCTCGGCCTCGGTTTCAAAAGGGATCACGCACAGCAGGGGCCCGAAGATCTCCTCCCTGGCCACCGCCATATGGTTCTCCACATCGTCGAGGATCATGGGGGTGACAAAAGCCCCCGGCCCTTCGAGATCGCCGCCGCAGCGCAGGGTCGCGCCCGCCGACAGCCCCCGGGCCAGGTAGTCGAGCACCTTGCTCTTGTGCTCCTGATCGATCAGGGCCCCCATGCAGGAATCGGGATCCAGAGGATCCTTGGGGGCAAATTGTTCGGCATAGGCCACCACCTTGGCGACGAATGCCTCCTTGATGCTGGCGTGCACCAGCAGACGGGTGGCAGCCACGCACACCTCCCCCTGGTTGTAGAAACAGCCCGACGCGGCCTGGCGCGCCGCCTCATCGAGGTTCTTGTGATCGGCAAAGACGATATTGGCGTTTTTGCCGCCGGCTTCGGCCCAGATCCGTTTCATGTTGGACTCACCGGCACAGATCATCAGCCGCCGTGCCACCGCCGTGGAGCCGGTAAAGGTGAGACAATCCACATCCATATGCAGGGCCAGTGCCTCGCCCACCTCATGGCCAAAGCCCGGCAGGATCTGCAGTACCCCAGCGGGGATCCCCGCCTCATTGGCCAGTTGGCCCAGGTAGATTGTCGTCAGGGAGGACTTCTCCGACGGTTTGAGGATCACGCTGTTGCCGGCCGCCAGCGCCGGACCCAACTTCCAGCAAGCCAACCAAAGGGGGAAGTTCCAGGGCACCACGGCGGCGACTACGCCTATGGGCTCATGCTTGATAAAGGCGTGGACATCGTCCTGGGTGGGTGCCACTTCGCCGTAGCACTTGTCGATGGCCTCGGCATACCAGCGGATGGCACTGGCCGCACCGGGAATGTCCGTGCTGCGGCTGTGGGCGATGGGTTTACCTGTCTCCAGGGTTTCCAGCAACGCCAGAGTATCGGCATGGGCCTCGATCCCATCGGCCAGGCGCATCAGCACCGCCTTGCGCTGGGCCGGGGTTTGCCCCCGCCAGTCGCCCCGCTCGAACGCCACCCGAGCCAACTCCACGGCGTTGTCGGCATCGGCGCCGTTGCATCGGGCCACCTGGCCCAGCACTTCGCCGTCCGCCGGATTAAGGGTGGCAAAAGTCTCGCCGCTGATGGCCGGGCGATATTCGCCTCCGACAAAGGCACGGGTTTCCAGTACCAGTTGCTGTTTCAGGGCGTGCCACTGAGCTTGATTATTTATGGGCATAATGAGGCGTCCAGATCAGAAGTTGGCAGGGCTGTGGGCGCTGACAATACGGCACACCCCCTGGCTGTGATTGATGAATTGGTGAGGAATATTGGTGTCGAACAGATAGCTTTCACCGGCCCGAATGGTGTGCCGGGCTTCCCCTAGGATCAGGGTGATCTCCCCCTCCAGCACAGTGCCCGCTTCTTCGCCGTCGTGGACAATGCGCTTGTCACCGGTGTCGGCGCCGGGCTGATAGGTCTCCAGCAGGAACCCCAACTGACGCTGGGGCCGACCGTCACACACCAGTTTCATGGAGACTCCCTCATTCCCAAGCTCCACCAGTTCATCGGGACCCAGCACGGTCCGTGAAACATGGGGAGGCTTATCGAAGGTAAAAAACTCCGCCAGGGAGAGGCCAAAGACCTGCACAATTTTGTGCAGTGATCCTACCGAAGGGCTGACCTTGCTGTTCTCGATGGCGGAGATGGCGCTGTGGGTGATGTCCGCCTGCTCCGCCAGCTCCCGCTGGGAGAGCCTGTGCTGTTTGCGCAGTTGCGCGATCTTGCTGCCGATCTGACCCTCTAACATGCTTCCTCCCGGCGCCCGGCGCAGTCGATAAAGTGACGAAACAGGCGCTGAGAAAAGGGCAACTCGGTGGCCTGCCACTCGGGGTGCCACTGCACCCCGACAAAATAGGGGTGATCCGCCAGACTGAACGCCTCGATCAACCCATCCTCGGCGGTCGCCTCGATCCGCAACCCGGGAGCCAGTTGCAACACCCCTTGGTTATGCAGCGAGTTGACCGGAAACTGGTCGATACCGGGCCACCAGTGAGCGATATGCCCACCGGGTGTCACCCGTACCTGATGCTGATGGGCATACTTGACGGCAAAATCGCTATCAGCGGGTTCACGATGGTCCAAGGCACCGTCGCGCTGGTGAACGGCGGGATCCAGGGTGCCCCCCAGGGCCACGTTGATCTCCTGAAAGCCGCGGCAGATCCCAAGCAGGGGGATCTTCAACTCGACGCACAGGCGGATCAGGGTAAAGGCGAGTTGGTCCCGCCCCTCATCCGGACGAGCCTCATGGTGACTGGCGCCATATCGATGGGGAGCAACATTGGAGTGACTGCCGGGCAAGAGCACGCCATCGAGCCGTTCAAGCAGGCGCCGCACACCGGCTTCATCATCACCGGCGCTCAACACACAGGGAAGACCACCAAAATCACGGACCGCCTGTATATAGAAGTCGTTCACCGCGGCAATGGCGTAACCTTCGTTTCGCTTTCGACAACTCACGATCCCAATCACCGGTTGCTGCTGCATCATCCACCCCAGCCGTTCACTATAATGAGCACTATCCTAGGCAGGCATGGAAGATAAAATCAACACCGGCGCAACACTTGGGAAAAGTTCATTTAACGGACATTTGGTATCTTTTGCTGAAAACGGTCCATTTGACCGATTTTTCTTCTGTTGCAGGCCAGCAGGGATTGATCTAGATCACAAATTAAAGGCAAATTCAGCATCTCTTGTGCAAAAAATCAGCAGGAGGGTGTTTGCTTTTTTGACCATGGCTGTGAAATAAATAAAACACGTTCGGTCAAAATCGAGAACACTCAGCATGGATGAGCTTCGAGAAAGGGTTAATTATATTAGACAGTCTTGGCCTGAGATCCGCTTCCTGGACCTGATCTTCACCGATCTCAATGCCATTCCCCGGGGCAAGCGGATCGCCATCGACGACGCGGAGAAGCTCGCCAAGGGGGTATACCTCCCCCTCTCCAACAATGCACTGAGCATTAAAGGCGCGGTGGTCGAGGACTCCGGCCTGGGGCAGGAGTGCGGCGAGCCGGATCACATCTGTTACCCCATAACGCCATCCCTGATCCCCAGTGCTTCCCCCGAGATAGGCCAAGTGATGCTGACCATGATGGATGAAAACGGTCTGCAACCCTGTCCCCTTCAGCCCCGCAACGTACTGGCCAACCTGCTTGATCAATTGGCCGAGCAGGGACGCTACCCGGTCGTGGCATTGGAGCTGGAGTTCTATCTGGTGGACCGCCAACGCAACGCGCAGGGTGAGCTTCAACCCCCCATCAATCCGGTGAGCGAGGACAGGGAGAGTTTCTGTGACATCCACAGGATCGACAACCTGGATGACTACACCGAGTTTCTCGCCGAGCTCAACGATCTCGCCCAGGCTCAGTGCCTCAACACCAGTGGCGCCGTCGCCGAGGCGGCACCGGGCCAGTTCGAACTCAACTTCCACCATCAGGGCGATCTGCTCGCCGCCTGCGATCAGGTGATCTACGCCAAGCGGCTGATCCGCAAAGTCGCCCAAAAACACGGGTTCGACGCCACCTTTATGGCCAAGCCCTTTGCCCAGGAGGCGGGCAGCGGTATGCATATCCACCTCTCACTGATCGACGCGCAGGGCAACAACCTTTTCTCCAATCCCGATGGCAGCGCCAGCGATCTCTTTGCGCAAAGCATCGCCGCACTGATCGCCGCCATGCCCGAGTCCATCGGCCTGCTCTGCCCCAATATCAACGCCTACCGGAGATTCAGCGCCGAGCTGCTCACCCCCACCCAGGCGGACTGGGGTGAAAACCACCGGGGAGTCGCCCTGCGCGTCCCGGTGAGCGATCCGCAAAACCGGCGCATCGAGCACCGCATCGCCGGCGCCGACGTCAACCCCTACCTGCTGGCCGCCGTGCTGCTCTGTGGCCTGCTCGAAGCCGGGCAACTCAGCCCAGACCAGTGTCCACCGCCTCTGTCCGATCATGCCGCCGCCCTGCCGATCCGCATGTCCGACGCCCTCTGGCTGCTCAAACGCAGCGAGATCTTCCCCAAATACCTGGGACAGGAGTTCCTGTCTCTGTACCTGGCATGCAAACAAAGCGAACTGGCTGAATTCGAACAAAACATCACCTCGCTTGAAGTTACTTGGATGCTGCATTCAGCCTGACAAACAAAGGACGATGCCATGACTACCGATACCACCGCCGTGCTCCCCGCCGGCATCAAGCTACCCCTGCCACGGGGGGCGATCATCGCCCTGATGCTGGCCACCGTGATGGGCTTTGTTGCCATCGGCCAGAGCCACACGGCGGACACTCCCTTCGGCTGGCTCAGCCTGCTCCCCACCCTGCTGGTGCTGGTGTTTGCCCTGATCACCCAGCGCACCGTGGAGTCACTGTTCTGCGGTGCCGCCGCAGGCCTGCTGATGCTGCAACCCGCCGAGCTGATTGGTGGCGTGGTGGATCTCTCCATGTCGGTGATGATGGACGAAACCATCGCCTGGCTGATCCTGGTGTGCGGCCTGATGGGTGGCCTGATCACCCTGCTGGAAAAGGGCGGCAGCGTACTGAGTTTTTCCAATGCCATGGTCAAGCGGATCAAGAGCCGCCGCCAATCCATGCTGACCACAGTCGCCCTGGGACTGCTGGTGTTCATCGATGACTACCTCAACGCCATCGCCATCTCCTCGTCGATGAAGAAGATCACAGACAACTACCGGATCTCCAGGGAGAAACTGGCCTACCTGGTGGATTCCACGGCGGCTCCCATCTGCATCCTGGTGCCCATCTCCACCTGGGCCGTGTTCTTTGGCTCCCTGCTTGAGGCCAACGAGATCACCAGCAGCGGCAACGGCCTGCGGGCCTACATCGATGCCATTCCCTACATGATCTACGGCTGGGTTGCCCTGGCCGTAGTGGCCCTGGTGGCCTGGGGCAAGATCCCGGATCTGGGCCCCATGAAAGCGGCCGAAGCCCGAGCCCTAGCGGGACAGCCGCGCCCCGAGGGCAGTGAGGAGATCAGCTTCGGCCCCGGTGAAGCCCCCAAAGATACTGGTGCCCTGGGCGTGCTGAACTTTGCCCTGCCCATGGTGGTGCTGGTGGCCGCCAGTTGGTACTACGACATCGATCTGCTCGCTGGCGTCGTCGTGGCGCTGATCTTTACCATGGTCCTCTACGGACTGCAGAACCTGGTGACCCTCCATGGCATGTTCGATGCCGTGTACGATGGCATCAAGATCATGCTGCTGCCCATCGCCACCGTGGTAGGCGGCTTTATGCTGAAAAACGTCAATGACCGCCTCGGCCTGACCCAGTACGTCATAGAAACCGTGGCACCCTATCTCTCTGCGGGACTGTTCCCGGCCATCATCTTTCTGGTGATGACCGCCCTGGTGTTCGCCACCGCGTCCTCCTGGGGCCTGTTTGCCGTGGCCATGCCCATCGTCTTTCCCCTGGCCGCCGCCGTCGGCTCGCCCCTGCCCGTGGTGATCGGCGCACTGATCTCCGCCTCGGCGGCCGGCAGCCACTCCTGCTTCTTCTCTGACTCCACCGTACTGTCCGCCCAGGGCAGTGGCTGCAGCGCCATGCAACACGCCTTCACCCAGATCCCCTATGCGCTGATCGGGATCCTGATAACCGCCCTGGGCTTCGTCGCCCTCGGCATTTTCTCCCTGTAAACCTCAAGGCACAGGCACGCCCTTGGCGTCCTGTGCCTGCTCTGTCTCCTCCCTTCTGGCCAGGCCAAACCACCCTCGACACACCCGGCTGATAAACTGCTTATGGATAATCTGCTGCCGAGCACAATGCCAGGCGACAAAAAGCTCATGGTAAACCCGGAGCAAATCCCTAATGGCTTGGCCCAACAGCACCAGCGATATTCACTGCCGATAACAACGCAGGTAGAGGTATTGGCCAACGAAGACTCAGCTTTACTTCAATCCGGGCAAAGCTCTTCTGAGCCCTTCCCAAAATCAACGCCATCCCATACGCTGTTGCCCTAGTTGGTGGTAAAAGAGTGGCCGTCAAAATCAAAGTCGTAGCAGTCAATTCCGTCAGTTCGCTGCCACTCGATGTGATGGCAAACAGGTTCGCCCGTACCCTAATCCGTACTCTCAATGACTGGGCGTACCTTGGGAAGATCACCCTGAGCAATGGATGCTGCACTAACGTTCCGATACTTCGCCCGATGCCCTTTCCGCCGGACTGCAGTCACCATATTTTGCGGTACTTCCTGTTTTATTTGTACATATTGCCTCCAACCTTACAAGGTAGGAGAAGCTTGCAAGGTAACGCAACCTTGCACGGTCGGACTAATACACTGTTAGATAGACTTATGAAGTGGTTACAAGCAATCCTCATCGTCTTTCTCATTTGGGGGGCGATAGAGCTCTATGAGAGTGATGTTTCAAGTGAAGCACTCGTGCTGTATGCGACGAGTGAGATTGAGCTAAACCGTACCGAAGATTGGTTCAATGGCAACGGTGATCTACGGGTCTTAGAAAGTGGCTCTTACGCTAATGTGGAATCTTGTAGAGAAGATGGGAAAGGCGATGTCCATTTAGTCATTGAGTTGGATGGAACCACGTATTATGTGAGAGGGAATGCTTTCCTACTGAATCGGGTTGAGATGGGCTGGTTCGACTTTCACATCTTACGAAAAGGCGCAAGCGGTTGTTTAAATGAGTTTGGTAGGCATAAGTACAGTGCCAATGACTCGTCTATCTAACAAGCCCAATCAGAAATGCGCACTGCGTGCGCGGGATCTCGCTACGCTCGTCCCCTGTTGGGGGCGTTAAGTTTCAACAGGTAGTTCAAATGAACAAAAATACATTTTACAAATATAAATCACTAGGTAATTTTGAGTTCGTATTGGACATATTGCTTCGAGAAAGATTGTATGCCAGTAAGTATAGTGAGCTTAATGACCCCATGGAGGGAGTGATTAAGGTTGACGGTACGATCCCTGATGACCTAGAGGAAGTGTGGAAAAACGTACTCGAAGATCTTCGAGTGTGTTGTTTTACTCCTGACGATTCAAACATATTGATGTGGGCACATTATGCAGATGGTGGGCGTGGTTGTGCCATTGAGTTTGAACTGCTAGAAAGTTCGGAACCAGTTAAAGTTTCTTATCGAAACAAGCCAAAGGTTTCTAAAAATCAATTAACAAAAGACAAGGCGATAGAAATTTTAAAATATAAGGATTCGAGTTGGAAGTATGAGAAAGAGTTCCGCTGTATCACATCGGACATATATGTACCGATTGCAGTGAAAAAATTGATACTCGGACCAAAAGTGCAATCTTCCACAGTTGAACTCTTACAAGGGATTCTTCGGTGCTGTAAGCCAGAGTTGCAAGTTGTTCAACTTAAAGGCAGGGGAGACAGCGTTGTTGAACGTGTACAAATGACCGTTGGAAGTAAAAGGGTTTATTACCGTGAAAGCGAAGAATGCTCAAAATGTTTGGAGTTGGGGCATTACAGAGAACAGTTTGTCCATCGGTAAAAGAAACTTAACAAACAATTTAAGAGTGATTCAGCACGCTTGGCATTTTTGGCTTGGGTCGAGTTCAGCGATTACGGTGGTCAAATTAAGTATAGTGGTTGCGTGCTTCACACCTTAATTGGGCGTTAGGCAATTCATATAATCATCTAATTTTGCATTGGAGTTAACTTAGTGGAAAACAGCGTTTTTGTAATGACAGGTGATACGCCTTTAGCAGAAACAAGCCTCAAGAGATTGGTTGTTCAACATCAAAGCATTGGATTCAGTCATATTGACGATAAAGCGATAGTTAATGATGGCGAAGTCTTTGAAGACTTTGGCTCTATGACAACTGTTTGGGGTGATAGAGGCCATTACCCACGAGTTGATGATTACGATGATTTATATCATGACTTAATGAAAGGTCTTGGAAACCTCACTAATCGAAGAATAGTAAACCTAATTCATTCAAGTGATGTAAAATCGATAGACCCTGCATCATATTGGATTGCGCACAATGCTGCTTTATCACAAAAGTCGTTAGTAAGAAGTGCCGCAATAGATGCAACTGACTCCAAGCTTCCCTTTAGTTTGCCTAATACGATAGTCAGTGGCGGTGGGTTTGCGCCAAGCGGGCTAAAGTCTAAGCATGAAGTTCCATATCGGCCTAGGGTGACATTTGAAGATATTAGTGATGATTGGTTAACAATCGCAAACTTACGTGTAGGCAGGGCGCTAAAAGCCATTCGCGTAGCTCAAGCTATAAGAGCCACTCCTATAGCTGTTGACTCTATTAATACGAATATATCTTTAGAGTATCTGAAATCTAATTCAAGCGTATATAAACAGCACAGCTCTATTATCGACTTTTCATTCGAATATAGCGTTATTGATAACGATAAGCTTGAAGAGGTGCTCAAGGATGCATCATGGGAGGATGTATTGCACATCAGGAAGAAAATATTGCCGATACTTGCTCAGACAAAAAGCTCAATCTCTAAAAAAATGAATAAGATGGACCAATATGACAATAAATCGCCAGAAGAGCTGATTAACTTTGTTACTAACCTCCATCACGAATTTTTCAACCTAAAAGAAAGAGAATATGAAGCTTGGGAAGCACTAAGAATTGGTAGTGTGTTAAAGGCGGGGGGTACTGTTGGGGCCGCTGTTGGAGCCTGGAATCTAGGTTCTGCAATTATTCCAATGACGATGGGGGTAACGGAGTCAATTACTTCACTATTAGCAACAGGTCTTGTCGCTTCGGCGGCTATGAAAGATGAACTTCAAGCGCTTATTCCGGCCAGAAGAAAGTTAAAGGAGCATCCATTGTTTATATTAGATGGCTGTAAATCTTTTCCGTTGTCCGAAATTGCCTAACAAACAATTTAATAGGGATTCCCAACGCATGGCACTTTTGCTTCTACTTAAATTTTAATGGTTACGGTACAATGCTTTAGGTAGGGCGGTGGCGTTGCTCACCCCTTAATTGGGCGTTAGGCGAATAATGTGGAAACGGTAGATGGCAATGAATTATTACATTATCGGAAGTAAGTATGGAAATCAGAGTCGCGGGTTCGATGACATCTTACCTTTAATGTTAAAAAGAGGTGTTATTGCAACAGGATTTAATTGGTATGAGGACATGCAAGAGTTCGTAGGTAAAACTCATGAAGTCATAATCACGCACTTAAAAGAAAAGGCAGAATCAAAAGAATCTTATTACACGCTCAAGCATTTTCTTAATTTGAAACCAGGTGATTTGGTTGCTATAAAAATACACAGCGCACCTTCAGGTAAACAAGCACGCCTTGTAATCGGGGCATATGCAATTGTTAAAGGTGTAGGCTTACCAGTTTATAAACACTGTGATGATTTAGGTCATACAATAGAGGTTGATTTTATTGAAACAGGTTTGGATTATGAGCTTCCGTTTGGCTACGGCCAGACTATTCATAAGGTTGAGGACCCAGAACGAATCAAGCCAATTTTTGGCTATTATTCATATGAAGTGGCTAAACCTGAGTCTAAAGGAAGTCAGCTTCATTTGAAAAATACTGATGACGTAATAGTTGAAGCTACGGCTGGCTATGTTTCTTCTCGTGCTCATAATAAGATTCAGAATTTACTGGCTGATGAATTAGTAAAAACACATGGTTTAGAGTGCGTGAAAGTGGAGAAAAACTTTATCGACGTACTAGTTGAGTTAGAAGATAAGTTCATCCTGTATGAGGTTAAGTCATATTTTTCCTCTGATCGTTGTATACGAGAAGCTCTTGGGCAGGTTTTACAATATGGGCACTTCTTGAAGGCTCGTTCTGGTAAAGCTGTTGAGTATGTAGTTGTTGGTCCCTCTAATGTAGATGACTCTGAAGATTCCTATTACACATATGTATCTAATACTCTAAAAGAGACATTCACGTATAAACGAGTATTCGCCTAACAAACTGTTTAAGAGTGATTTGAAGTTGACCCGTTTTAGTGGACACTCAATCGCTAATGATTGAGGTGTTAGATGCCTGCCGACAGGACAGGAAAACGGACGCAGCAGTATGGCGTCGAACTCACGGTCAAAGCAGTAACCTGATCACGACTTGACCGCGGTAACGCCTTAGCCCCGGGTCCTCATGGCTGCCGGGAGGTGCAGCGTTGTTTGCCGGGCTGAGTCCAGGCTGGCGCCCCGCCACCATTGCCAGCATCCATGGCTTTCGATACTGTGCATCAACCCCTAATTGAAGATAACAAAGGCGGGGGGCCGATCGTGAAACCCTCACCGCCAACAAAAGATCGACAGGAAGTACCCAACCATGAGCTCAAAGAAGACCGCTAGCCAATTGATCTCCGCCGGCCGGGAAGCCCAGTATGCACACGGGGCCGTGAATCCCGTGGTTCAACGGGCCTCCTCCCTGGTATTTGACTCCGTAGCCCATAAGAAAACAGCCACGGCAGGGCGCGCCACCGGTGAGCTGTTCTACGGTCGTCGCGGCACACAAACCCACTTCGCCCTGCAAAAGGCAATGACCGAGTTGGAGGGGGGCGCTGGCTGTGTCCTCTACCCCTGTGGTGCGGCGGCGGTGACCAATGCCATCCTCTCCTTCGTTCAGGCCGGTGATCATGTATTGATGACCGGGGCTGCCTACGAGCCGACCCAGGACTTCTGTAACATCATGCTGGCCAAGATGAATGTGGCCACCAGCTATTATGATCCCACCCTGGGTGCTGGCATTGCCGATCTGATGCAGCCCAATACTCGAGTGGTGTTCCTCGAGTCCCCCTCCTCCATCACCATGGAGGTTCAGGACATTCCCGCCATCGTCGGTGCCGTTCGCGCGATCAATCCGGAGGTGGTGATCATGATCGACAACACCTGGGCGGCGGGGATCCTGTTCAAGGCGCTGGAGTACGGCATCGATATCTCCATCCAGGCCGGTACCAAGTACATCATCGGCCACTCCGATTATATGCTGGGCACCGCCGTCGCCAACGAGCGCTGCTGGGCACAGTTGCGGGAACAGTCCTACCTGATGGGCCAGATGGTGGATGCCGACACCGCCTACATGGCCAGTCGCGGGCTGCGTACCATGGGCGTCCGCCTGGCTCAGCACGCCAAGGCCAGCCTCGAGGTCGCCCAGTGGCTGAAGACCCGGCCGGAAGTGGCGCGGGTGAACCACCCGGCCCTGCCCGACTGCAAGGGCCATGAGGTCTTCCTGCGGGACTTTACCGGGGGCAACGGCCTGTTCTCCTTCGTGCTGAAACAGCGGCTGAGCGACAGTCAGATGGCCGAGTTCCTGGATAACTTTACCCATTTCTCCATGGCCTACTCCTGGGGAGGCTTTGAGTCATTGATCCTGGCCAATCAGCCCGAGGAACTTAACCAGATCCGCCCGGCCGCCCCGGTGGACTTCGAGGGCACCCTGGTACGGGTTCACATCGGTCTGGAGGATGTGGAGGATCTGATCGCCGATCTGGCCGCCGGCCTCGCCCGCATCGCCTGAATCCGCTCGCGACACCTGCCCTGGGACTTCCCCAGGGCCCCTCTATTGCCACCCGCCCTCTTTATGTACCCTGTCGCTTCTTGAGCACTATCCCCAATCGCCTGTCAGTCTAATTTTATTTACCGGCCCGCTTGGTCGTCTCGACTGAGTGCATCGTACATTTTTGATCGCCCCTAGAGCTTATCGGGGCCGATCTCATGCCCGGAGCGTGATAGCCGGTGAGCCTCATCGGTACCCCGCCAGGGCCAAGCGATCGCTCACACCGACTCCAGGCCTTTCGGCCGATAATGACAACAAACAGCAGCGTGGATCAGATGCACCAAAGCAACCCCTTCAAACGCCTTATTGCCAACATCGAGTATTCAACCGAAGCGGCACAAAACAGAGAAGAGCTGATCGAGGTGATCAACCTGGTCAACGAGTATCCCGGCACCCTGCGCAGCAATGCCCGCAGAGAAAATTGGCTCGCCCTGGCTGTGCTGTCGATGAATCTCCCCTGGTTGCTGTTCTGCTTAAACAGTGGGCTGAGCCTGGCCTGGCTGATTGGCACGATCGGTTTGGTGATCGCCGCAATTTTTATCCGCCGTTACGGTCGTGAAAAAAATGCCTGGATTGTGCGCCTGTCAGACCGGATCTTCGAAAAAGACATCCACTTCAACGATACCCTTAAACCAATCCATGCCAATGCCAAGCTGGAGGCCAAGAAACTCGCCAAACGCTTTAGCGAGTTTCAGCGCGGCAACGCCAGTCGCCAACTGCTTGCCTGGTTCCACGGTAAGTTTGAGAGTTCTGAACTGAAGTTCGAGTATCACTTCTATCAGCTCCACTATCAGGACCAGCTCGAACTGGACACGACCAAGCCACTGGAGCGGGTCAAGTCGGCACTGGGAGAGCCTGTGTCACTGCTGGACAGCTACCGCAACGGCATTCTTGTGCCCTTTACCCACAGCCCGTTGAAAGGGATCAGCATCAGTGCCGATCCCGAGATGACCTCGTGCAATCATCACCACCAAACCGGCAATCCTACCTTCGATGCCCACTACAAGATCCAGGCCGACGCCGAGGTGGATCCCGGTGTCGTACTGACCTCGGAGATCGTCGACGCCCTGGAACTGTTGCTCGATGAACTGGACGCCCCCCACCTGGAGATCAGCTCGGATGGCCACCTGTGCATCTCTTTCCAGGATGAAGGCCCCCTGCCCACCCGCCGCCAGTTCGGCCTGGATCAGCCTGACGACTTTGCCAATGAACTGCGCCACCATGGGGCCATTCCAAAGCTGGCTTGTCTGGTGGAACTGGTCAACCTGCTGGTCTCTCGCCTGGATACCCGACTCAACAACACTCAGGCGGCTTGATCTCCGTGCGGCTTCGGCCGCTATTTGCACTGGGATAGCACGATTGCTATCCTTGCGCCCCCGCTGAACCGGAGTTTTTTCTGTGACCCCTCTGCTCGAACGCGACATCTACCTGTTTGATCTCGATAATACCCTCTATCACCCTGACAACCAGATCATCGAACAGATCATCCAGCGCTTTCGCGACTACGTGGCTGAGGCCTTGAACCTGTCACCAGAGCAGGCTGACGACTTGTGCCACCGCTACTATCTCAAGTACGGCGGCACCCTGCGCGGCATGCAACTGCACCACCCCGAGGTCGATCTGGAAGCACTCTCCTTCTATGCCCATGACGTCGATCTCACTCAGGTCCGCGCCGCACCACAACTGGCCCAGGCATTGCTGGCCAACAATAAGACCCGCTACGTCTTTACCAACTCGCCGCGTCCCTACGCCGAGCGACTGTTGGAGCATCTGGGTTTGCGCCACTGTTTCGATGGCCTGTTCTCCGTCGAGCAAACCGATTACAAGATGAAGCCCCACCCTCACGCCTTCCAGACCATCTGTGATCACTTCGGTTTCGAGTCTCGCACGGCGGTGATGTTTGACGATCAGCCATCCAACTTGACCACGGCGCTGGAGATGGGGATGCGTACCGTCCTGGTGAACCGAGACGATCTCAGCCAGTCTTCAGCCTGTTACAAAACTGAGCAGCTGGCCAGCTTCGTCGGCCAACTCAATCAGTTAAATCCCTAGTTCCCAGCCAACGGCAAAGCCGCCAGCCTGATATATACTGACAAGGTTTTAAATCCGAGCGAACGAGTCGGCTTTCTACCCGTTTGGGCGAGATTCTCCCGGCTCCCGGCCACTCTAGGAAGCCTTCTGTGGGGATGCATATGGTTCGGCACTACTATCTGAGCAATAGCCTCTGGGAGTTGGAGCTTGTCGAGCGACAGCTGGAGAAGCGTGGCCTGTCACCGGCCCAGATCCATGTGCTGAGCCAGAAACCCAGCCTGGCGGCCCGCTTCAAACTGCTCCCCCTCTCAGAGTTCTGGCTGTACGATCTGCCCCACTACCTCTGGCGGGGTCTGGCTCTGGGCCTGCTGTTATCCGCTGCCGTTCTGGCTGGGGTCGCCTATTCCGGCTGGGCCGAGGCGGTAGGCAGCTGGCTACCCTTCGTCATGCTGGCGCTGATGGTGCTGGGGTTTTGTACCTGGGAAGGCGGCCTGATCGGCTTGAACTCTCCCCATCACGATCTCGGCCGTTTTCACCAGGCGATCGATCGAGGCCAGCATCTGTTGCTGGTGGATGTCGACCCCCAGCAGGAGGCCAAACTGGCAGCCGTGATGGCCGAGCACCCCATGCTTGCCGATAAAGGCACCAGCGAAGGGGCCTGGCCGCCGCTGGTGAAAGTACAGCATTGGTGGCTCAGACGACGCCGTTCGCCATAACCCCATGATTGGCCCCATCTGAGGTCCCTGGGGCCAAGGCATTAAACGCTCTCCTCTTCGAAACCTTCCCATGCTCAAAACATTGTCCCGATTATCACCGGCACGTCAGACTGTAGCCCTTGTTTTTTCAAAAACTTATTTAAGACCAGCCCAGGGTTGGACACAGGCTGCAGGGCACTGGCAGACTGGGCGGCAGGGTTGAAACGGGCGCACTCCCGCACGACGCCAACAAAGGCTCACGCATTCGAAGAGATGCGACGAGACGCAGTGCAGACCGAGTAAATTCAACAACCGAATTGACGACAAAAATGATGAATACAGGTGGTGGTTATGGAATTAAATATCTATCTCTCCGGTGAGATCCATACGGACTGGCGTGAGCAGATCATTCGCGGGTGCCAAGAGCAGGGGCTACAGGTGACTTTCTCATCCGCGGTAACCGATCACGAAACCTCTGACAGTGCCGGCGATCTGCTGGGTACCCCAGAAACAGGCTTCTGGCGGGATCATAAGTCTGCCAAGGTGAACGCCATGCGGACCAAAACCCAGATCGAGAAGTGTGACATTGCCGTCGTCCGCTTTGGTGATCAATACAAGCAGTGGAACGCGGCTTTCGACGCCGGCTACTGCGCTGCCCTGGGCAAGCCCTACATCACCCTGCACAGCGAAGCGCTGATCCACCCTCTCAAGGAGGTGGATGCCGCAGCCCAGGCCTGGGCCGAGACCCCGGAGCAGGTGGTGGCGATGATCAAGTACATTGCCACGGCGTAATCCCTGGCAGCAACGCAAACAGGCCCCCGGCTCAGGGGGCCTGTTTGCGTCCAGAACAGCAATCTCCTTCCAGCCGAAGCGCCCGCCGCAGATCTAGCCTGCACCAAAGGCCAGGTGTGCCAAGCGGTTACCAAAGATGTAATGGCCCTCCAAGGCAAGGAGCATCACCAAAACCAGCAGCACTAACGGGGGCAGCAAGATGGCGTAGATCAAGGCCATCCGTTCCCACATCATGTGCATGAAGACCGACACGATAAGGCCCGCCTTCAGCACCATAAACAGGATGATCAAGGACCAGCGCAACATGCCCTGAACCTGCAGATAATCCACCATGTAGGACATGGCGCTGAGCAAAAACAGCAGGGACCAGATCTTGAAATAGAGTCCCAGCGGATGTTGTTGAGCCTGTTCCATAACGGACTCCTTACCAGAGGTAGAAGAAGGCAAAGATGAAGACCCAGACCAGATCGACGAAGTGCCAATAGAGTCCCACGGTTTCGACGATCCCGTAATCCCCCCCTTCGTAGTCTCCCCGCGCCACCTTCCTGGCAAAGATCAGCAACAACAGGACGCCGATGGAGACATGCAAACCATGAAACCCGGTGATCATAAAGAAGGACGCCCCGAACTGGGCGGCCCCCATTGGGTTGCCCCAGGGACGTACCCCCTCCTCGATCAACTTGGACCACTCAAACGCCTGCATCCCCACGAAGGATGCACCGAGGATGGCGGTGGCGATCATCAACCAGGCCGCCACCTTGCGGTTGCGCCGATAGCCATAGTTTACCGCCAGGGCCATGGTGCCGCTGGAGGTGATCAGGATAAAGGTCATGATGGCAATGAGCAGCAAGGGAACGGTGTGACCGGCGACGGTCAAGGAGAACACCTCTGCCGTCAGGGGCCAGGGCTCCACCGCCGCCAGCCTGGCACTCATGTAGCCCACCAGGAAGGTGGCGAAGATGAAGGTGTCGCTGAGCAGGAAGATCCACATCATCGCCTTGCCCCAGGACACCTTGAAGGTTTCCCTGTCGTGGGACCAATCCTGGATCACACCGGTCCACCCCGGCTTGCCTTCGGTTTTACTACTCATAACCGATCCCTCTCTAGGGTTTGATCTCGACACCACACAAAGCCGCCAGGGCCTGGTAGGTGCCGGGAGAGCTGGTAAGTAGCGCAAAAAGCACCAGCCACAATAACAGCAGGAAGTGCCAGTAGCGCAGCAGCAGGGAGAGGCTTTGCCTCGCCCGCGTCAGATCTTTATGCCACAGGGCATAGGCACTGCGAGGCCAAAAGAGCAGGCCCGCCAGCAGATGCAGGCCATGCAGGCCGGTCAACAGGTAGAAGAAGCTCGCCGCGACACTGCTGTCGACGCCGTAGTCCCGGGCAGCAAACTCTTGCCAAACCTGGAATTGGCCCAACAGGAACAGCCCCGCCGTCAGGGCGGCAAACAAGGCCAAGCCTCGAGCCAACAACAGGGCGTGACGGCAACTCCAGTAGGCCCCCTGAAGCAGGACGCTGCTGGCCAGCAGGGCCCAGGTATTGCGCCATAGCAGGCTGGGATCATACAGGGGCTGCCAGGGCTTTTCGGTCAGGGGCTGCCAGTCCCCTAACTGAGTGCGCATGATCATCGCCACCATAAAGAGCAGGAACATGGAGCCGATCACCGCGATCAGGAAGGACAAACCGGTACGGCGGATCCCATAGGGGGACCCCGAAAGCCGCTCGGACGCGTCGCCAGCAAGCCAGGGCTTTTCGGTCAGCAAACTCATGATCCCTCCGGGGTCGGCTTGGTCGGGGGTACCGATGAGAGTGTCTCAGGTCCGGAGGGCTCAGGATCGGCGTTCACTCCCCAATCATCGGTCTGCATCAGGTAGTCCCTGTCTGCGCCAGGAACGCTGTAGTCATAAGCCCAGCGGTGCACCACGGGAAGCTCGGGGCCCCAATTGCCATGGCCCGGTGGCGTCTGCGGGGTCGACCACTCCAAACTGGTCGCCTGCCAGGGATTGGATCCCGCTTCTTTGCCACGGGCATAACTCCAAGCCAAATTGAACAGAAACAGCAGTTGCGCCACCGCCACGATCAGCGCTGCCACCGTGATAAAGGCGTTGAGCGTCTCCGCTTCGGGGGGGATAAAGTCGTAGTTTTCATAGGCGTAATAGCGACGGGGAACGCCCAGCACACCTAGGTAGTGCATGGGAAAGTAGATGGCCCAGGTCCCCAGGAAGGTGATCCAGAAATGCAGCTTGCCCAGGCCGTCGTTGAGCATTTTCCCGGTGATCTTGGGATACCAGTGGTAGATGGCGGCAAAGATCACCAAGATGGGGGCCACCCCCATCACCATATGGAAGTGCGCCACGACGAAATAGGTGTCGGACAGGGGCAGATCCACCACCACGTTGCCCAGGAACAGGCCGGTCATGCCACCAAAAACAAAGGTCAGGATAAAGGCCAGGCAGAACAGCATGGGCACATTGAGCCGAATGTTGCCTTGCCACAGGGTCAGCACCCAGTTGTAGACTTTGATGGCCGTGGGTACTGCGATGATCAGGGTGGAGGCGGCAAAGAAGAAGCCAAAGTAGGGGTTCATGCCCGAGACATACATATGGTGTGCCCAGACCACGAAACTTAAAGCCCCGATCCCGACAATGGCCCACACCATCTGGCGATAACCAAAGATATTCTTTCGAGCATGGATGCTGATCAGATCCGAAACGATGCCAAAGGCCGGCAAGGCAACAATGTAGACCTCGGGGTGACCAAAGAACCAGAATAGGTGTTGAAACAGCACCGGGCTGCCGCCGCCATAATCCAGGGATTGTCCCAGGGAGATGATCTCAGGCATAAAGAAGCTGGTTCCCAGCAACTTATCGAACAGCATCATCACCGCCGAGACAAACAGCGCCGGGAAGGCCAGCAGCGCCAGCACCGTCGCGGTGAAGATCCCCCACACTGACAACGGCATCCGCATCAGGGTCATGCCCCGGGTCCGGGCCTGCAGTACCGTGGTGACGTAGTTGAGGCCCCCCATGGTGGCAGCAACGATGAAGATGGCCAGCGACACCAACATCAGGAGGATCCCGCCATCCACACCCGGAGTGCCGGGCAAAATGGCCTGGGGGGGATAGAGGGTCCAGCCCGCTCCCGAAGGTCCGCCGGTCACGAAGAAGCTCGCCATCAACACCAGCACCGCCAGGAAATAGAACCAGAAGCTGAGCATGTTGAGGAAGGGAAACACCATGTCCCGGGCGCCAATCATCAAGGGGATCAGGTAATTGCCAAATCCCCCCAGGAACAGGGCGGTCAGCAGATAGACCACCATGATCATGCCGTGCATGGTCACCATCTGGTAATACTCGCTGGGATCGATCAGGTTAAAGCTGTCGGGAAAGCCCAACTGCAATCGCATCAGCCCGGACAGCACCAGGGCCACCAGACCCACTGCGATGGCGGTCAGGGTATACTGCACCGCGATGGTCTTGTGATCCTGGCTAAAGACATAGGTCTGCCAGAATCCCAGATGAGGGTGATCCGGTTCGCCTGGGTGTCCGACGTTATGCTGCTCATCCATCACTTCAACCCCTCGATGTAATCCACCAAGGCCTCTACCTCAGCCTCGCTTAAGGGCACCGCCGGCATCACCGGAGGATACCCCTCAACCACCTCCTCGGCCGGCGCCACAATGGCTCGCCTCAGGTAATCGCGATCCGCCACCAGGGTATCTCCCCCCAGCAGTCGCCGCTCGCTACCCACCAGCCCCTGCCAGGCGGGGCCGATCATCGGCGCCGATCCGGTACTGTGACAGGCCAGGCAGCCTTTTCCTTCGGCCAGGGCGGCTCCATCCAAAACGACCGGGGCCTGGACGGCCCCCTGGGGCTCAGTCGCGCCATCGATACCCATTTCAGCCGCACTGTCTTGGTCCGCTCCTCCAGGCAACGATTGCCCGGCAACGCCTCCCATCTCGCGAATATAGGCGATCAGTTCGGCGATCTGCTGGTCCGAAAGCTCGTAGGGAGGCATCACATTACCGTACCCCTCCACCACCTTGATCCCGGGCTGACGAATGGACTCCGCCAGGTATGCATCATCCACGATTTCCGTGCTGCCATCGCTCAGTCGCTCGACCTTGCCCACCAAGCCCGACCAGCTGGGTCCCAGGGGACTGGCGGCAAAGCCATGACAGGCCAGGCATCCTTGTTCGGTGGCCAGGGTTTCGCCACGCAGGGCTTGGGGTGAAAGGCGCGAAGCCCCCTGCGCCTGGGTTTGTGCAAAGGTCGGCTGAGCCGCCAGCCAGGTATTGAAATCATCGGTACTGGCGAACTCGACCCCACCTCGCATGTTGTAATGGCCTACGCCACAGTATTCGGCGCAAAGGATCTCGAATCGGCCGATGCGGGTCGGGGTAAACCACATGGAGGACACAATGCCGGGCACCGCATCCATCTTGTTGCGTATCTGAGGAATGTAGAAGTCATGCAGGACATCGATGGAGCGCAGTTTGACATGAACCGGCTGATCAACCGGCAGGACAAATTCGTTGTGGTTGATGAGGCGGTCGTCCTGACTCGCCATATCCTGAGGATCCAGGCCAAAGGGATTGTTGGCGTTGATCAGCTTTACGCTGCTTCGACCCAACACCCCATCCTCCCCGGGGAAACGAAACCCCCAATTCCACTGCCTGGCCAGGACCTCGACCTCGATGGCGTCGTCGGGGACACTGACCACGTCTGAGTACACTGCCAGTCCCGGTGCCAGCATCGCCACGATCCCCACTGCAGTCAGCCCGGTCAACCAAAGCTCCAACTTTTTGTTTTCCGGCTCATAGGCGGCGGTGCGGTCGGGCCGATAACGAAATCGAAACACCGCATAGGCGGTAAAGAGGATCACGGCAATGAAGACCAGACCTGTCACAGCCACCGTGATGCCGATGGTCAAGTCGATGTCTCCCCAGTTAGAGGCAAGCTCCGGCAAGACCCAGGGGCCCCAGAAGTGAAAAATGACAGACAGGATCAGGATCAGAACCAGAGTGATGGCGATGATCATAGGCGCATTGACTCCCCAACTGTGGTTTACGACAGTGAGGCGCCCCGATTGGGTATACAGCCTGGACCGTCGACTATGCCACGGGCATTCTGTAACCAACATAGAGAATAGGCTTGGCTTTTGCCAAATCAATCAGCAGATAAAACGGTTTTGGCGAGGAGATTGGGAGGAATGGGCTGCGACAGGTCTGTCGCAGCCCAATTAACACTTAACGTCGAGTGTAGAGAGCGAAAGCCGGATCGGCCCGCAAGGTATCCATGGAGCCACGCAGGCCAAAATCATAGCCACACAGCTTAAAGTTGCCTCTCATGGCAACGTCATAGACCATATCCGACGTATCCAGTGGAGAGAAAAAGGCATAATAGATCCCATCCCCATACGCCTCCACTTTGACCGGCCGGTATTCGTTGCCGTTATTAAAGCGCGCGACCCGGCAGCTGCGATCGCCTTTGGCAGTAAGCAGGGACCATAACTCACCTTGAGAGTCTGGACTGCCAGGCCAGCGGACGATCAAACCGTCGTTATTGATCAGCAACTCGTAATTGTCCGGCATGGTGACACCGTGTTGATAGGTGGGTTCACTGCTTGTTGGCTCTGCCGCGACCGGAACTTCCGCCTCACTGCTTGAACTCAGGGCCCCACCGAGAACCCGAACCAACAACACCAAGGCGATCAACACCACCAGCCCCAGACCAATCAGTTTGCCATGCTTGCGCCCCTGAGCAATCAGCGGCTGCAGGTGTCGCTGCCAGTCGATACCGGCATTGATCGGTGCATCCCAGTCATGCTCTGCCACCCCAGAGGTGGTGGGCGCCACAGGATCAGGTTGAACCTGACCGTCGAGGGATGGCTCAACCCGGGAGATGGCCGAATAGCTTGGCGCGCCAGCTTCGCTCTTGATGGCTGGCCCCTGGTATCCCTGCACATAGCTGCCCTGACCGGCGCCCCGACGGCGTGGCAAGCGAGCAAGCCAAAGCGCTGCGCCCAGGGGCAGCAGCAATAACCACCAGCTCCAGCTGGCACCAGCGCTGGCATAGTGGCCCAGGGCAAACAGGCTAAACAGGGCAGGACCTGGGGCCGCTAACGCCGGAGATTGCCCGGCATCGGCCAGGCGACGACGACCGCTGGCATAACTGAGCCCGGCACCGGCCAGGGCGACCAGACTCACCAGAGTCGGCGCAAACCCAGCGCCATAAAACAGACCGGCCAGCAACAGCAGGCTCAGAACCAATCCCAAATGGATCAGGGCGGTACGGGCGCCATTTTCGCGTCCCGCCAAACAAATTAGTGTATGCACCACAGACACAGGTGCCCCCTTTTAGTAGAACGAATTCTCCGCAGGTTATCCTAATTCCAAACCCGGCGTCATGATCTTAAAAACGGTTTGGGCAAAGAAACAGCGCCTTTCGTCCATTGTCTGGGCAAACAGTGACTTGTCTATGCAATGGTTCAGCCCTAAACAGGGTTACCTAGGGTTTAATGGCTCTCCTCGAAGCGCCAAACTTGACCAGGTTGTGCCAATAACAAAACGGGCGCCGAGGCGCCCGCTGGTTCTTCACAGTGCACAGCTGCAACAGCTAGCCCTGTTGCTGATGGTAAGCCTGGAGCGTATTACGCAGCAGGCAGGCGATGGTCATGGGTCCCACACCACCAGGAACCGGAGTGATGGCACTGGCGACCTCGGCCACCGGCTCAAACTCCACATCCCCCACCAGACGGAACTTGCCATCGCGCTCGACGCGGTTGATCCCCACATCGATCACCACCGCCCCCTCTTTCACCCAGTCCGCCTTCACCATCTCGGGACGGCCGACGGCAACGATCAGGATATCGGCCTGGCGACACAGGGCTTCGATATTCTGAGTGCGGGAGTGCACCAGGGTAACGGTACAGTGCTGCTGCAGGGTCAGCAGTGCCGCGGGCTTACCCACGATGTTGGAGCGGCCCACGACGACAACGTGCTTGCCGGACAGTTGATCGCCCAGGGTCTTCTGCAACATGATCAAACAACCCAGCGGGGTGCAGGGGACCAGCACCTCTTCGGCACCACTGAGCAACAGTCCCATGTTCTGGGGGTGAAAGCCATCCACGTCCTTGGCCGGATCGATGGCGCCAATCACCTTCTGCTCATCGATGTGCTTGGGCAGGGGCAGCTGCACCAGGATCCCGTGGATGCTGTCATCCCGGTTCATGGTATCCAGCAGAGCCAGCAGAGCCGCTTCAGAGGTGTCGGCATCCAGCTTATGCTCGATGCTGCGGATCCCGGTCTGTTCGCACTTCAGCAGTTTATTGCGCACATACACCTGACTGGCGGGATCTTCTCCCACCAGCACCACGGCCAGGCACGGTTGGGGCTTGCCATCCTGAGTCAACAGGCTGACCTCCTGCTTCACTTCGGCCAGCACCTCGGCAGACAGGGCCTTTCCGTCAATTAAATTCGCGCGCATTTCCATTTTCTCAGCAAACCAACAATGGCCTATAGATTAATGCAGAGATCCGCCAGATCCCAGTGCAAACCTCTGTTTTGACTTGATAACCAAATCGTGATCTTTTGACCGTAAAGGCCTGTGCTATTATCGGCAGTCGCGCTGTTTCAGGATGAACCATGACGCTGTTTTTTCGCCTCGGCTGGTTTTTCCGCCGCCACAAACTGACCTACGCCCTGGCCCTGGTGATGCTGCTGCTGGTGGCCCTGATGAACATCGCCGTCCCCTACCTGATTGGGCAGACCCTGGATGGCTTGCTTCACAAGGCCGAACTGGGAGGCACCCTTGACGGCCCGCTGTTTGGTTACCTTCCCCACCTCTTGATCCTGGGCCTGGCCATGTACCTGCTTCGCTTTGGCTGGCGGGTGGTACTGTTCGGCGCTTCCTACCGCCTGGGCGGCGATCTTCGACATCAGCTGTATCGGCGCCTCACCCGTCAGGGCCAGGCCTTTTTCAATACCCACAGTACCGGCGATCTGATGGCCCGGGCCACCAACGATGTGGATGCCGTGGAGATGGCCGCCGGCGAGGGGATCCTCACGGGCTTCGATGGGATCCTCACCTTTGCCCTGATCCTGGTGGTAATGATCACCCTGATCGACTGGCGCCTGACACTGGTGGCGCTGCTGCCCTTTCCTTTTATGGGCTGGGCGTTCTACCGGATCTCCAAACTGCTGCACCGTCACTTTCATCGCTCCTTGGAGCGTTTCTCCGAGCTCAATGAAACCACCCAGCAGGCGATTGCCGGGATCCGCCTGGTCAAGGCGATGGGACGTGAGCCGATAGAAAGCCAGCAGTTTAACCGGATCACCGACGCTGCGGCGGAGAAGACCTTCCAGGTGGCGCGGGCCGAAGCGATGTACGATCCGGTGATCTTCATCTGCCTGGCGTTCACCACCCTGCTCTCCCTGGGCTTTGGCACCTGGCTGATCCTGCACGACCAGCTGACCATAGGCCAACTGACCAGCTTCTCCCTCTATCTGGGTCAGTTGATCTGGCCGATGTTTGCCTTTGGCTGGCTGCTCAATATCGTCGAGCGTGGCAGTGCCGCCATCGGCCGACTGGAAGCCCTGTTTAACACCCCGGACAGCGTGCCCGATCGGGGGCGCCTGCCCTTGGGCGGTGCCGATCTGCAGATCCAGCAGTTGAGCTTTGCCTATCCGGATGAGCCGCCACCGGGACGGATCGCACTGCAACTGGACTCAGTAACACTGCCTCAAGGCAAGGTACTGGGGATCGCCGGCCCGACGGGATCCGGTAAAACCACCCTGATCCGTCTGTTACAGAGGCAGTTCGACACAGGCGATGCCCTCAGCCTGGGGGGGCACCCTCTGAATGAGTACGCCCTGTCCGAGTTGCGCCGGGCCTTTGCCCTGGTGCCTCAGGATCCCTTCCTGTTTAGCATCAGCATTCGCGACAACATCGCCCTGGGCAATCCCGAAGCCGGCGAGGAAGCGATCCGCCAGGCCGCGCGGATGGCGGCGGTGGAGCAGGAGATCCTGCGCTTTCCCGAGGGGTTCGACACCATGGTGGGTGAGCGGGGAGTGACCCTCTCCGGCGGCCAGCGTCAGCGCATCGCCATCGCTCGGGCCCTGCTGTCCGATGCGCCGATCCTGATCCTCGACGACGCCCTCTCCGCCGTCGACATGGACACGGAGCAGAAGATCCTCGCCCAACTGCGCCACCACAGGCCACAGCAAAGCCGCATCATCATCAGCCACCGCCTCTCCTCCATCAAGCAGGCCGATGAGATCCTGGTGCTGCGTCAAGGCCAGGCACATGAGCGGGGCAGCCACCACCAGTTGCTCAGTCAGGATGGCTGGTATGCCCGCATGTGGACCTACCAGCAGATGGAAGCCGCTCTGGATCAGACGGTTGGACAGGAGGCCACGCCATGAGCCGCACTAACGGGCATAAGGGCACCTTCTCACTGCTGGCCGGTTACATCTACCGGGATCCCCGGCTGCTGGCCAACTCCATCGTCCTGCTGTTGCTGGCCACGGCACTGGATGTGGCCGGTCCCCTGCTGGCCAAGGTGTATATCGATGACCACCTGCTGATCGGCGATCTGGATCCGGCATCGCTGCTGTGGCTGCTGGTGCTGTATCTGGCCTGCCAGCTCGGCGCCGGCGCCTTCCGTTTCCTCCAGGCATTGAGTTTTACCCGCATGGCCCTCAACGCCGTCACCGAGATCCGCAAGCGTACCTTTGCCCGGGTTGTCCGCCTGCCCATGAGCTACTTCGATCACGCCCGTACCGGTGCCCTGATCAGCCGGATCACCAACGACACCGAGGCGATCAAGGATCTCTATGTTCAGTTCCTCTCCAACGTCCTGGGCAATGCCGTCATGCTGTGCGGGATCCTGGTGGCCATGGCGATCCTGGATCTGCGCCTGATGCTGATCGCCCTGGCCCTGGTGCCGGCGGTGATCACCATCATCTACCTCTACCAGAAGATCTCCGGCCCGGCGGTCGCTCAAAGCCGGGCGCTGCGGGCCGAGATCAACGGCAGTCTGAACGAATCCATCGGTGGCATGAGCCTGATCCAGAGCAGTAACCAGGCGGGTCGCTTTCTCGAACAATTTGGCCAGATCAATGACGGGTACTACCGAGCGCGCCTGCGCACCATCTTCGCCAGCGGCCTGCTGCTGCGGCCCGCCATCGATCTGCTGAGCATCGGCAGCATCGTCGGGATCCTCTGGCTGTTTGGTCACCAGGTGGTCGAAGGGATCGCCGAGATCGGCGTACTCTACGCCTTCCTCAACTACCTGGCCCGTTTCACCGAGCCCCTGGCCGAGATCACCCAGCGTTTTAACCTCTATCAGCAGGCAATGGTGGCCGGGGACCGGGTTGCCACCCTGCTGCACGAGCCCGAGCAGCACTACGGCCAACAAACCGGCGCCCTGGCCAGCGGTCGCATCGACATTCGCGATCTGAGCTTTGGCTACCAGCCTGAAACGCCTGTGTTGAAAAACATCGATCTCTCTGTTCCCGACGGGGGCTTCTACGCCATTGTTGGTCATACCGGCTCAGGCAAAAGCACCCTGCTCTCCCTGCTGCTGGAGTTCTACCCCGCCCCGCCCGGGACGATCCTGCTTGGGGGCGACGATCTGCACCGGCTCAGTCAAACCGCACTGCGCCAGGGGATAGGCCTGATCCCCCAGGAGCCCTTTATCCTCTCCTCCGATCTTCACGCCAACATCGATATGGGTCGGGGCCTGAGCAGCGAAGCGATCGAACAGGCCGCCCGCAAGGCCCACCTCCATGAGGCGATCTCTGCCCTGCCCCAGGGCTACAGGACCAAGCTGGGTGAGGGGGGCCTGCGCCTCTCCACTGGCCAGCGCCAGCAGCTGGTGATCGCCCGGGCCCTGGCAGCGAAACCGAAAATTTTGTTGCTCGACGAGGCGACCGCCAGCATCGACAGCGAAACCGAGCAGGTGGTGCAACAGGCACTGGCAAGGCTACGAGGCGAGATCACCATCATCGCCGTGGCCCATCGTCTCTCCACCATCAAGCAGGCCGATCAGATCCAGCTGCTGTCCCAGGGACGTATCGCCGAGCGAGGCAGCCACAGTGAGCTGATGGCCCTGCCCGGCGGCACCTACCGCGCCATGTACGAACTTCAGCAGCAAGCCGCCCGAGTGGAGGCGATGGCCCAATGACGTTAACACAGCAGTTGATCGCACTGGAGTTGCGGTTGCAGGCACCGACCACCCGCTCTTGCCTGGAGGAGCTAAACCGACTGATCGCCGACGACTTCGAGGAGATCGGCTCGACCGGGCTGCGCTTTGGCAAGCAGGCGGTGCTGCAGTGGCTGCCCCTGGAGCAGCAGGCCCCCATCAGTTTTGTCAGCCAAGCCTTCGAGCTACGAACCCTGGGGAAGGATCTGGTCCAGCTACTCTATCAGTCCTGGATGCAGATCGAGGGGCAGGATCCCAGCCATTCCCTGCGCACCTCAGTGTGGCGGCGTGGGGAGACCGGGTGGCAGATCTGCTTTCACCAGGCTACCCCCTGCGCGCCGTTCCCGTTAACCCCATAGTCACAGGGGCCGCGCAACGGAGCGCCAAAAAGCGCTCCTCTGGCCAAATCCGATCAGGAGGAATAAATCACACCCGCAGGCGCTTCAATGATGCCATCTCCGCACTGCTGCTCTTTTCCGTTGCGCCGGTTATCGGAGAGATCCTGCACCAAGCGGACGGTTCGCCCGAACAACACCTCCGCCTCACCGGGCCTATGGCTTTAAACCTCTATGACGCCACGGCCCGCCGTGGCGTCATGGCGCACGTCAGACGAACTCCTCAATAGAGATCGATCATGAAGAGGCAATCGAAGGTAATGGGCTGACCCACCGCCCCGGCAAACGCACTGAGATCCACCATGCCGGAGAGACGCGATGTCCCCATGGCCCCGGCGAATCGCCCAGTGCCGGAGAGAATGGCATTGCCCGTGCCCGCAGCGCCTGTGATGTGGGTGATGTTTTGTCCCGACGGCGTCACCGTATTATGAAATACCGGTTGGACACTGGTGTTACCCCGGGTGATGAGGGTGCCCTGAGGCAGATAAAAGTAGGTGGTGCCCACCAGAGCCAGCCCGGTACCGGTCGGGGTGATATTGGACAGACAATCCGTGGCCGTGCCGATCAAACGTTGATTCTTACCATCATAGAGCTGCACATCGAAGCAGATCGCCGGGTCCATCGCCCCATCACCGTCGATGTCCGGTACCGTACTCTCATACATGTCACCACTGCCCACGAGATTCAGGACAAAATGCTTTCCCCCACCGGCATTTGCCTCAGGGGATAAAGAGACAATAACCATCAGGACAGCCAGTACTGCAAGCGAATAAACCGATCTCATAACAACCTCACTCATTCCGTACTTCTCGCCGAACGCGACACGGAACACTGTCAGATCTTAGTGCAATTAAAACGCAACACCGATGCCGAAACCGAAGATAATTGCAACTTACATCAATGACTTACACGAATTTGAAAAATGAGTTCGATTAACTTGCTCCATAAACAGATGCTTAGCGACACCTGTGATTGCCCGTTCCCCCTCGACTCTTGTGTAACACCATGTTGAGCCGAACGGAGAAGGGCTTTGGCCAAGAATGGTTCTGGCGCTTGTCGGACGGCTCCGGTTCCCAACACGATCGTGCCTAGGCCGGTCCCAAAGCGCGAACCTGTATTAGAGATCTATGGACCCGCCATTTTCAAGCAGAACAACATTGTCAAAGTACTGAGAAAACTGCTCACCATTGAGGGTGTGTATTGGCACCAGTTTCTTCGGCTTAAGCTCACGAGCAAACGCCTGAAGATGATCCCGATACGCATGACCACTGGTATGGATATAGTGCCAACTTTGACCAAACTCTCGCTCTACCTCGGCGAAACTCGGCTGTTTGTCTTGATACCCCTGCCACATCGAGTAGATCAGGCGGGGCGATACGCCTCGCTCTGCAAACGCCCTCAAGTAAGGCGTCATCGCATGGGTAGACAGCCGAAACACACAATCTTCTCCCCTGCCTTCAAGCTTGCTGAGGTTCAGATGCCGCTTAGCGTGTCTTAAGAAATCTTCCCCATAGGCTCGCGCAATACGCTCCCTTTGGCCTCTGGGAAAGATCACACGGAGATGATCGCCCTCATGGGGTGGGAGCCCGGGCGCATGACGCTTCAGCGATTCCAACAGATACATCTGATAGAGATCGATCACCAGTCGACGACCCGTCCTTTTCGTCGCATTGTAAAGGCTCACGAGGCGATCAATATTGCTGCCGGAAGCGGCCACAAATATCGGCTGTCCACCGGGCCTCAGTTCCTCGATCAACGCTGCTTCCACCTCGGCTTCACTGGCAAACCGTTGGGAGTGACATTGATCCAGCGTCGTCCCCTCCATCAGCATCAGATCCGGTTGTTGCACCCGGCCCTTGATGTAGTCACCAAGCTGTTGCTTACGCCCATGTCCCCGAAAGTCACCGGTATAAAAGAGGGTCTTTCCCGCAACCTGAACCAACAGGCTACAGGCGCCAAAGGCGGAGTGATCCATTAAAAATGCCGTAATGGTAAAGGGCCCGATCTGAAAGGGCTTACCTGGCCGAAACACCTCGCAGTGCGCCAACCGATTCAATCTCATTTCGTCGGCATAAAAGAGGTTGCAGACCTCCAACAATGAGCGTGTCCCATCAGAGAGATAGACCGGCGTCTGAGGGGAAAGATGATCCAGCAATCCATAATGATCCGGATGGGCATGAGACACCAGAAAGGCCAAGGGAGCCTTGGCATCGCCCTGCTGAATATCGAGCAGGATCCCATTCTCAATGGAGGGGGTCTTGACCGCATTCGGCTCCAACGATTTGCCACCGGGCGCCATCAAGGGCGCACCATAATCCAGGACCACGCTGTCATCACCATGGCTGATCTTAATGCAGCTGCCACCTATGGTGTCGGCCCCCCTGAGCAGGGTAACCCGGGTCGGCTTCATAGGCTGAGCTCGTTAGTTCGAGAGTGGCTGCGAGAGTGACGGCAAGCGAGGCGGCGAGCGAGGCGGCGAGCCGAGCGCTCTGTCATGATCTGAAGCGTCACCCCCTGCGCTCTCAATTTTTCCTCATGCGCTTGCCAGGTATTGTTTCTATCCTTGTCGGCCTGATGGAAGATCAGCAATCGTGGCACAGGATCGATGGCCAGTTCCCGCTCTCCCTTCGCCACCGCCAGGATCAGGGGATCCACCGTCTTGCCGGCGTGTTCGGTTAACGTCATCAGGATCCGGCAAGCATTGGTATAGGCTTCGACCAACTCCTCCTGGCGCCACGGTTCAACAAGAAAGTCCTGATAGTGTGCCAACTGGTCGAGCACTTCTGGGCGCTCACCGTTCGAGCGACAGCGAGTGTCATCGGACAGTTTTGCCTCCCAGAACACCAGGTTGATCTGATCATCAACATCCTCCAGCGCAGCCAGATCGATCCGGTAACCGCTGCCGGGCAGGCCGACTTCGAGATCAATAACCGTCCCGTTCGCTGCGGTGATCTCCTCGACAAACTGTTTTTCAACTCCCTGGTAGCCCTTAGCCCGGCCGATCCAGGCCTCGAGGGTTTCTCCACCGACATAGTGAGTCTCCTGCTCAGGAGCCAAGGGGTTATGGATCCGCGTCTGCTCACCGGTCAAACGGGTGTAAGCCTGGCCCTGCTGCTGCGGGAAAACATACTTAACGTGTTGCTCACTATAGAGGGTGGCCTGGCGATCAAAGGCTACCTTGGCGATAGCCTGCCCCAAGTGATAGAAGTTGACGTAGTTCTTACGAACCGCGAGTCGCAGTCCGGTTTCACCCAGGATCATACCCGCCGGTTGTAGGCGATTTTTTAGTTCAGACCACCAAAGAGGGTCCTGTTCCGCGAGCCTATTTATATCAAATGCGCGTGAAAACTTTGCTGACATGCTGATTATTTCTGGTCTTTTGTTAGATTAATAATATTGTGATTGGGTACTGGGCCAGATACGTTATTTCCCGGATTGGACACAATCACATTCTGATATTTGCTGTAACGCGCCTGGGCGCCATGAACGTGCCCACACAAGAGGTAACGGGCCTGCAGTAGACCATATTTCAATGCGGCCTTAAGTTCACTACAGCCCCAGTCCAGGCCATCCTGCTTGGCGACCTTCAGACCGGTAGGGGGCACATGGTGCAGCAAGACATCACAGCCGGAGAATCGCGCCAGATCCGGTTCGTGATAACCGGCACAGCCGAAGGTCCACCCCTTGAGCTTCACCACAGCTCCGTCGGTATAGATTGGCGAGTCATTGACCTGCTGTAACCACTCGGATGCCATTGATAAATCTTGAGTATCATCCAGATCATCGTGGTTACCGGAACACACGAAACTCGGGCATGGCAACTGCTTCAGCCAGGTAAGGAGCCCAGTCGCCTGTGCCTCCTTAGAGAGCACCTGATGGATAGAGTCATCAAGCAGATCGCCCGTAATACATACCGCCTCATAATGGTGGGCATTCTCGAGCACCCACGCCATCTGGGTCTGGTTAAAGTGCAGATCGGACACGTGTAAAATTCTCACGTCAGCATTTTCCTCACCATACGTTCGCATTTTATTAGAGATTGCTAGTCAACAAATGATTCTCTTCCCCTATATATTCAAACCAAAGGCCCAGAAGTTAAGCAACGCAAGTGAATACATCTGCAATTCGTGACAAACATCACCAATAACTTAAATGACCGATTAATTTGACAGCACGCTTATACCAAGTGGATGGAGATGAACGCCACTCCCTCTTCCAGCCAGGCGACACGCTTAACACCTCCTCACTGTGACCATGGTGCAGAAAACACCACTCTGGCGCATTCGCGGTTAAACTGGTCGAGATGGCGCACAGCATAACGACGACAACTGACCGTTCTCCCATACAGACGGGGTGGCTTATGCTATCCTCGCGCCCCAGTGAACTGACCTTCAACCAATTCTGAACCTGTTGCATGCCTTTGATCCGCCGTTCTATTGACCCAACTGCCCTGCACGCCACCACCGGCGTCGATCCCCTGTGTCCCCTCGCCCTGTTTGCCCCGCTGGCCCAGCGCCCCTGGGCCATGCTGCTTGACTCGGCGGCGAGCCGAGCAGGGAATAACCACCCGGATGCCCGGTTTGATCTGATCGTGGCCGATCCCATCGCCACCCTCACAACCCGGGGTACGACGACTCAGGTCGTCAGCGCAGGGGAGTCCTTCGAGAGCCAGGCCGATCCCCTGCTGCTGCTGCAACAGGCTCAGCGCCGCTTGCTGGGCCCCCTGTGCGATCGGGAAAAAGATCTGCCCTTCACCGGCGGCGCACTGGGCCATTTCAGCTACGATCTGGGCCGACGCTTCGAGCGTCTGCCGAGCCAGGCTGCCGATGACATCAATTTGCCTGAGATGGCCGTGGGGATCTACGACTGGGCACTGGTGATCGATCACCAAAAAGAGGTGATTGAACTGATCGTTCGCGGTGATGAGGCGGCCTGGCAACGGCGCTGGGATTGGTTGCTTCAACAACCTGAGAGCCACGAAGAGAAGGAGGCATTTCAACTTACCGGCCCCTGGCAGGATCAAACCGATCGCCAGCGCTACCAGCACAGCTTCGAGCGGGTTCAGCAATACCTGCGCAGTGGAGACTGCTACCAGATCAATCTCACCATGCGCTTTAACGCCCCCTATCAAGGGGATGAATGGCAGGCCTATCGGCAATTGCGCCAGGGCAACCAGGCCCCCTTCTCAGCCTTTATCCGCCTGCCCGATGCTGCCCTGCTCAGTCTGTCGCCGGAGCGCTTTATCCAGGTGAATGGCCGCAATGTGGAAACCAAACCCATCAAGGGCACCCGTCCCCGCCACGCCGATCCCCTGCAGGACGCCTCGGCCGCCGAGGAGTTGCGTCACGCTCCCAAGGATCGTGCCGAGAACCTGATGATCGTGGATCTGCTGCGCAACGATCTGGGCAAGATGGCCGCGCCGGGCAGCGTTCGGGTTCCCAGCCTCTTTGCTATCGAAAGTTTCCCTGCGGTTCACCACCTGGTCTCCACCGTCACCAGTGAGTTGGCCGAGGGCGCAACGGCGCTGGATCTGCTGCGAGCCGCCTTTCCCGGCGGCTCGATCACCGGGGCGCCCAAGATCCGGGCGATGGAGATCATCGAGGAGCTCGAGCCAAGCCGACGCAGCCTCTACTGCGGCAGCATCGGCTACCTGAGCCAGAATGGCCATATGGACACCTCCATCACCATCCGCAGCCTCGTCGCCATGAGAGGGGCCAAAGATCGGCAACTCTACTGCTGGGCCGGTGGCGGGGTGGTCGCCGACAGCCAGTGCGATGCCGAGTATCAGGAGATCTTCGATAAACTCAGCCGGATCCTACCCCTCCTGACCATGGATTGAGCCCCAGTCAGAAAAATTTACACAACTTATTGGCAACAAGGAGTTCTAATGCAGTAATTCTTTCGGTATTACTGCATTAGACCGTACTTGTTGTACAAGGAGTTGTCGCTTGATGAACCGGATCCTCAGCCTGGGCTTTCTGCTGCTTTGCTCCGCCTTTGCCCAGGCCCAACCTGCCCCCGATTTTCAGCTGGACACGGGTCAGCCCTTGACCGAGCTGTCCAAAGAGAAACTCGTCTACCTGGACTTCTGGGCCAGCTGGTGCGGTCCCTGCCGCTACAGCTTCCCCTTTATGAACGAACTGCACGGTGAACTGTCGGCGCGAGGGCTGGCGGTGATCGCCGTCAATGTCGATGTGGATCCCGAGGATGCCAAACCCTTCCTGGCCAAATATCCGGCCAACTTTCCCATCCATTATGATCCCGATGGCACCATCGCCGAAGCCTACGCCGTACCCGGCATGCCCACCAGTTACCTGATCCGCGACGGGCAGATCCTCAAGCGCCATATAGGCTTTCGCAAAAGCGAAGTCGAGGCATTAAAGGCCGAGATCGCTGCGCTCCTGCCCTGATCCGCAAACCGAGCCACCGCAAAAAGGACATTGCGATGAAATCACACTTCCTGCTCCTCACCGCCGGCCTGTTACTTGCCGGCTGTGCCCAGCTTGGGGTGGAGCCCTGGCAGCGGGATCGCCTGGCCGATCCTCGTATGACACTGGAAGCCAACGCCATCGACAAGAGCTTCGATGACCATATCTACTTCTCCAAGGAAGCCAGTAGTGGCGGTCGCGGCACGGCGGGCGGGGGGTGCGGATGCAACTGAGCCAAACCCAAAACCCATCCACACCGGTCGGCCAGGCAACCCGCTTCGCCAATATCTCAGGAGCATTGGCTCTGGCCAGCAGCGCCCTGGTTGCCGCGCCAGCCCAGGCCGACTGGCTGGGCGAAGACGGTCAGTGGCAATTGGATACCGCCTTGCTGGCTTACGCCGAGGATGGCGATCGGGTCCAGGCGCTTGAAGGGAAGATCCAGGGGGTACGTACCAATGCCGATGAGCAAAGCCTCTCCCTGGCATTGACCTGGGACGCGCTCACCGGGGCGTCAGCCACCGGCGCCGTGCCACAAAATGCGCCCCAGACCTTTACTCGCCCCTCGGGCAAAGGCGAATACGTTACCGCCCCGGGCGATACCCCACTGGATGACTCCTTCCGCGATACCCGGGTTCAGCTCAACGCCGGCTGGGCCCAGGCGGTTGGACGAGACTGGGAGTTTGACGTCATCAGCCACCTATCCAAGGAGTATGACTATCTCTCCCTGGGCCTGAGCGGCGGCATAACCCGGCTGTTTGATCGGAACAACACGGCTCTGCGTCTAGGCGCCTCTTACTTCGCCGACACCTTTGAACCCGAAGGGCGGATCCCCATAGCCCTGGCGGCCATGCCACTGAGATCGGATTTTAACGATGAATCGGCCTTTATCGACGCCTTCAACGCCACGCGGGGCAAGGCCAATGAGGATAAAACCACCGCCGAGCTGACACTGGGCCTGACCCAGGTGATCAATCGCAGCCTCGTTATGCAGCTGAACTACAGCTATGCCCAAGTAGACGGCTACCAGACCGATCCCTTTAAACTGGTCAGCGTCATCAACAGCGAGGGAGTGGCCCTGCGCCACCTCTACGAGTCCCGGCCCGATCAGCGCACCAAGCACGCCGTGTTCTGGCAGGCCAAGGTCCACCTGGGAGGCCCGGTGCTCGATGCCAGCTATCGCTTGATGAGCGATGACTGGGGGATCGACTCCCATACTTTGGATCTGCGCTATGACTACCGCTTTGGTAACGGCCACTATCTGGAGCCACACCTGCGCTACTACCGCCAAGCCAAGGCCGATTTCTATCGCCCTTTCCTGGCCGAGGGGGAGCCACAACCTATTTATGCCACGGCCGACTACCGTTTGGCCGACATGGATACCCTGACCCTCGGCCTCAAGTACGGCTTCCCCATTGGCGAAACTCAGGAGGCCTCCATACGGCTGGAATACTACATGCAGTCACCCAAGGGTGAGGCAGGTCCTGGCCAGTTGGCAGATCTGGAATTATACCCAGAGGTCAACGCGCTGATGGTCCAGCTCAGTTACCGTTTCTGATATGAGCGTACGACTTACCCGCACCGCCCATCACTGGCATGGCCACTTTATCGCCATGGCCAGTGACTGTGAGCTGCTGATCGATCCCTGTCCTGAGCCCCAGGCCCGACAGCTGCTTCACCAGGCTCATGCCATCACCGAGCAAATCGAAGCCAAGTACAGCCGTTATCGCCATGACAGCCTGTGCAGCGCCATCAACACGTCAGCAGGCAGGCCAGTTGCCATCGACGCCGAGACCCATGGCTTGCTTGAGTTTGCCCATCATTGCTATCGCCTCAGCGAAGGCCTGTTTGATCTCACCTCTGGGATCCTGCGCCGTGTCTGGCAGTTTGATGGCAGTGATGCTTTACCGGATCCTCAAGCGATTGAGGAGTTGCTGCCCCGGATCGGCTGGGACAAGGTGCGTTATAACCGGGACAGCCTTACCCTGCCCGCTGGCATGGAGCTGGATTTTGGCGGGATCGGCAAGGAGTACGCTGTCGACCGGGTCGCAGCCCAGATGGCACTGAAGGCACCAAACTTGTCGGTGCTGGTCAACTTTGGCGGCGATATTGCCGTCTCCGTGCCAAGGGAAACGCCCTGGCAGATCGGGATCGCCAACACCGCCATCCACACTCGGGCCGATGCCCTGCTCTCGATCCGTCAGGGCGCGCTGGCCACCAGCGGCGATAGCCGGCGTTTCCTCCTCAAGGAGGGGATCCGCTACAGCCACCTGCTCAACCCCAGGACAGGATGGGCCACCCAGGGGGCCCCCGCCCAACTCACCGTGGCCGGACAAACCTGCCTGCAGGCTGGCCTGCTCAGCACCCTGGCGCTACTGCATGGCCCCCAAGCCGAAGCCTTTATCCAAGCACAGCAAGTCCCCTACTGGCTCAGCCCGAATTTGGGGTCAGAGTAAAAACTCCCTTACCTAGTTTTTACTCTGACCCCAAACTGCACCATAGAAACTTTGCCGGTCACTATTCCACCACTCGTTAAGCTCTCGTTAATCTCCATCCAGGCATGATTCCATTCGAACCTTACACAGGTCCGTGAAAAATCCATCGTCACGCACTGGATCGATACCGTTGGAGGAGCGACACATGAAAAATCGCATTTTACTGGGTGTACTGGCTGCGGCCATTGTCAGTTTCCACAGCGTTGCGGCCCCTTACAGCTGCGAACAGTTGAACGCCGATCTTAAAACTGAACCCTCAGCCGAGTTACGGGCCGAGCTCGGCAGCCTCTATGAGAATCAGGTCGAACCCATGCAGTGGCAGGAGTATGGCACCTCCTTTTTCGAAGAGGCCGGTGTCGAGCAACGGCGCGAGGCCATCGCCCGCATGCTGTCCGCCTGCCAGCAACCCGCGAACGCGCAGCGCAGCGTCACTGAAGTGATGCACTTGGCACAACGTGCGGCCATGCTCCAACACATCCCAACTGAGCAGATTGAGCAGTATCGGCAGAGCCGCATCGCCCCCCGCCAGTTCTAACTCTAACTCTGGGGTCAGAGTAAAAACTGGGGGAGTTTTTACTCTGACCCCAGACTCGGGAAGCAAAGTCTGGCAAGCTGGTAGGCACGACCATTTCCATCAGGGCTGTTATGAACCGGCAGGAGTTTCTTACCCGATATCAACTGGGCCCTCTGCCCGAGCAAGAAGACCCTCTGAGTCAGGAGTTTCGTCATCACCCAGATTTGAGGGATGCGGCGGTGCTCATTGCCCTGGAGGAGATCGAAGGCCGACTTCATCTGCTGCTGACCGAGCGTACCGCGGATATGCCAACCCATGCGGGCCAAATCGCCTTCCCCGGCGGCAAGATGGATCCTTGTGATCAAACGCCCTGGGATACGGCGCTGCGCGAGTCCTGGGAGGAGATCGGCCTGCCTGCCTGCCATGTCCAGCGCATTGGCGTAATGCCCGTATTTCATACCATCAGCCGCTTCCGAATCTATCCTCAGGTGGGCCTGATCACCAAGCCCTTCAAGCCCGTCCTGTCCGAGCGGGAGGTTGCCCGATTGTTTCATGTTCCACTCGAGGATTTCTTCGGCCAGCGCCACCGTTGGCAACTTCCGGTCCGGCGGCAAGGAAGCCATCATGGCGTTTACTTTATGCCCCATCGGGTCTGGGGGGCGACAGCGGCTATGATTGAACAACTGGTCCGGCAACTCGGCTTTGCCCAAGCACCGCCGGGTCCCTGAAAACGCCCCTTGAGAAACTGGCATTTCAAGGTAAGATGGCGGGTTCCCGGCAAAAGCCGAAAAGTTATTATTATTCGACTCGTTGGAGATTTTTCCGAGTATGACCCTGGCAACCATTGCTGACGTCCTGAAAGGCGATCACGCTGTCGGCTCCGAAGTGACTGTGCGCGGCTGGATCCGCACCCGTCGCGACTCTAAAGCTGGCATCTCTTTCCTGGCTGTTTATGACGGCTCCTGTTTTGACCCAATCCAGGGCGTAGTCCCCAACGAGCTGCCCAATTACAATGACGAAGTGCTGCGCCTGACCGCTGGCTGCTCCGTCGAAATGACCGGTGAAGTGGTAGAGTCCCCTGGCAAAGGCCAGAAATATGAGATGAAAACCACCGCTGTTAAGGTGGTTGGCTGGGTCGACGACCCGGATACCTACCCAATGGCCGCTAAACGTCACTCCATCGAGTACTTGCGCGAAGTGGCGCACCTGCGTCCACGCACCAACATTACCGGTGCCGTGATGCGCGTGCGTAACAGCCTGTCCCAGGCGATCCACCGTTTCTACCACGAGCAGGGCTTTATCTGGGTTGCCACCCCGATCCTGACCGCCTCTGACTGTGAAGGTGCCGGTGAGATGTTCCGCGTCTCCACCCTGGACATGAACAACCTGCCACGCCAGGAGAATGGCGAGGTGGATTTCGACAAGGACTTCTTCGGTAAGGAAACTTTCCTCACCGTATCCGGTCAGCTCAATGCTGAGACCTACGCCTGTGCCCTGGGCAAGGTGTACACTTTCGGTCCAACCTTCCGTGCCGAAAATTCCAACACTTCTCGCCACCTGGCTGAATTCTGGATGGTGGAGCCGGAAGTGGCCTTTGCCGATCTGGATGATGTCGCCAAGTTGGCCGAAGGAATGTTGAAATACTGCTTTAAAGCGGTACTGGAAGAGCGCATGGACGATCTGCAGTTCTTCGAGCAGCGGGTCAATAAGGATGTGATCAACCGTTTGAAGGCCTTCGTTGAAGCGGACTTCGCTCAAGTCGATTACACCGATGCCATCGAGATCCTGCAAAACTGTGGCCGTGAATTTGAATTCCCTGTGTCCTGGGGGATCGATATGTCCTCCGAGCACGAGCGCTATCTGGCAGAGGAACACTTCAAGGCCCCTGTCGTGGTGAAAAACTACCCGAAAGACATCAAAGCCTTCTACATGCGCATGAACGACGACGGCAAGACCGTTGCCGCCATGGACGTGCTGGCCCCGGGCATTGGTGAGCTGATCGGTGGTTCCCAGCGTGAAGAGCGTCTGGATAAGCTGGATCTGCGTATGGACGAGATGGGCCTGCCCAAAGACGAGATGTACTGGTACCGCGATCTGCGCCGCTACGGCACCATCCCACATGCCGGCTTCGGCCTGGGCTTCGAGCGCTTGGTGAACTATGTCACCGGTGTCCAGAACATCCGTGACGTGATCCCCTTCCCACGGGCTCCACGCAGCGCCAACTTCTAAGCTCGGCATTAAGCATAGAAAGGCCGCCCAGTACAACTGGGCGGCCTTTTTTAGGCAGTGTACCAACGAACTGTTGCGCATTTTATTGTCATTCTGAGTTTATGGACTCCAGTGCCACTCGCCTTGTCGCGTTAGCGTGGTGCCGTGCAGGACGCACCAATGCCGTGGCAGCATGGATGTTGAGGAGCGGCCAAGCAAAGAGGGCAAGCCCTCTTTGCACTCTCCCTTTGCCGACCTTCGTCGCTAATCCTCTCTTTGAGGGATAGATCCTGCGGCATGATTTTGCGGAGAGCATCGCGAGTCGGCTTTATGACTGCGCAGTCCATGCTCTGTCATAAAGCCCGGCTACGGCATCCCTGCCTACGCGTTCAAACCTTCGGTTTTCATCCCTCTCTCCGCGCATCACTTCGGCTTTGTCACTGCGCCGCCCCGGCTTCGCGTCAAAGTCCGGCTGCGGCATCCCTGCCTGCGCGATCAAGCCTTCGGCCCTGTCTCAATCCCTTTCTTTCGGGCCACTCAAAGTCGGCGTGAAAGCAGGTGGCACAGCATCTTTAGCTTGCAAAACAATATGATGGGTATGTTCAACGGTTTACTCAGACACAGCCTTTTTTCTGAACCAAACTTACGCAGCAAGACGCAACGTACTGATGCTGCTGGTAAGCCTCTTCGCCTTCGGGACCAAATGGCCGTTAAGACACCCGCATCTCTCCCCTATTCTGCCTACGAGGCAAAGACCCACCAATGGGCGAAAGCAGGGCGCCGGGTCGAACAATAAGTTCACACATCTTCGAAAAACTCCCTCTTGACAGTTCCTTACGGTACTGACCCAAAAAAAGCGGGCATACTGTTCACAAGTGCTTAACACACATACATTGACAACGTTAAGCACATCCACCCAGTTCTTGCGACATTGGCATCTTGATGAAGAAACACGGCATGGAACTCAGATGCCAAGAGCCCCGTGCGGACGCTAAGGACTGAGTCAGATCTGCTACGGAAAGCACCGAGCAATTGACGTCCTATAGATGTGCAGACCGTAACAGCCTCATCACATCACGCTACGGATCAAGCAATGCTATGAAAGAAAAGAGCAGAACAAGGAAACCGGCATGGACCCGAATTGGCCTTGCCGCTTTGGCCTCGATAAGCCTATCTAATTCGGTAACGGCAGCCAGCCTCATCCCCCCAGATCGCGAATTCGCGCCTGAGATCACCACCCCACTCCTATTCGATGATTTTGAAACCGGCGTCCTGGCCGATCACTGGCAAATTTCCAGTGACACCCTGGTTCAGGTGGCCACTGGCGCCGCCAAAGATGGTCAGTACGGCGTCAGATTACGTAAAAGCGCCACCCTCGAAGCTCACTACTCGCTACCAGCCGCTGAGACGGTACAGATCAGTTACGATCGCAATGCCGTCGAGATGGTAACGGGCGAGTATCTCAAGGTTGAATGGCGCACAGATCAAGAAGGCTGGCAGGAGCTGGAAGTCGTAACCGAGCCGGGCTGGCTCGAACAACAGTTCAGCTTCCCATTGAGTGGCGAGCAATCGGTATCCCTGCGTTTCACCACGGTTTCCGCAAAGTTCGCACACCAGGGGCGTCTGGATAATATCAGCCTTCAAATCCAAACTTCCGGTGGCTGGTTGCCCCTGGCACCCAGCCATGCCGAGATGGCGCCCTGGCCATTCAATGGGGTGAGCGAAGCACACATGAGTGCCGTCGCCAAAGTTTCGGGCCAGTACGCCGTAGCGTCACGGGACAGCGCAGAGGTAGAGATCCGCGATATTCGCGAGTCTCTGCTGCACTCACTCGACCGCTTGCAGATGGAGAGTGCCTACCCGGCACTGGCCGCCGATGCCCGGTTGTGTGGCATGAACTTCACCCCTTCCGGACGACACCTTTTCCTGGCACTGTGCAGTCCGACCCAAGATGCGGATGCACTGCTGGCCTTCAACACCAACACCCTTGAGCTGTCGCTGTTTGCCACCCCGCAACTGACTCGAGAGGTTCACACCGTCGCCATGAGTTACTTCAAGGGCGCGCTCTTCGTCGGCAGTGATCAGGGCCTTTTGCGTTTCGACGCCGGGCGCAATGCGGTCTTTGAGGCCAGTCAAACCTTGGCAACGCCGACCCTTGTTTTCAGCACGACCGAGCCCGTACTCTCCAGCGCCCTGGATCTGGCGGATGAACAACTCTACCTGTTAACCTCCGCCGCCCTCTACCGCTTCGATCCCACCCTCCTCAGCGGCCTTCAAGTCGCCACTGTCGTCGATGCCAAGGCCATCACCCTGGCACGCACTCTGGGGGATGACAGCCAGGCCGGTTTGTATCTGCTCAAGGACGAACAGGGCTTTTCGGCCCTGTACAACAGCCCTTTATCACAACTGCGCGGCGCCTCGGCGCTCAGCTTTGAGCACTATGGCGATCTTACCGCCACGACCCACCAAGTCAGTGCCACCCCGGATGGCCGCCTGCTCCTGGTCGATGGCGGCGCCAGCATGCTGGCGGATCAGCGCGATACCCGCCTCGACTTCGAGGAATGGATCGCCGATGAGCTTCAACAGTATGTCCGGGCCATCAAGGGCCTGGTCGCCAGTGGCACCCTGCCCAATACCAATGATCTGGCACCGGAAGGTTTCCTGGTGCGCAAGATCTTCCAGGAGGGCAGTGGCCCCAGCAAGGAGCCCATTGCCGATAACGTGGGCTGGGCCCTGTATCTGCTGATGGCCGCCGATCTGGTCGCGCCGGATCCGGAGATAGAGCCGCTGATGGAGCTGTTGATCCAGCGCCACGCTGGCCTGCACCCGGACGGCCTGGCCACCGATTACACGGTTGATGGCCATTATGTCCGAACCTACTACATCGACGGGACGCCCAACTTCAAGAACAACGTGCAGCAGGTCTACATCAGCATGAAGTTCCTGCCGGCGGTCTATAAGGCAGTCGAGCTCTACCCGGATAACCCGAATTTCGCCGCCTATAAGGAGCACATGCGTCAACTGATAAAACGCTCCAGCGATACCATTCGCGCCAATCAGGGGATCACCTGGCAAAACGATAACCATGGGCCCTTGTTGATCAACAACGGCATGAGCAACGAAACCTGGCTGTTTGGGGATATCGGTGCGGCGCAGGATCCCATGGCCAGCCAGGACTATAACCACTATGTCTACGACCGAAGCAACATGGCGTACGACCACTGGCTCACCGGGGAGCCGGTGATCAAGGCCTCTCACTCCGCCTTTATCATCATGGGCAGCGCCATGATCCTGAATCATCATATGGAGGACCCAGGCTGGGCGGAGCAAAACCGGAACTATTACGCCATCACCCAGGCCGCCGGTGATGATATGGGAGCGCCCTACTTTGCCGGCTTCTCCGCGGGCAACAATCCCTATAACGGCAGCAGCTACTACAACGACGGACCCAGCGATCACCCCGGGGACATGCTCCACTTCCCCGCTGTCCTGGGTTTCGGTTTGCACGGTCACACCGATGCCGTGGTTGGGGCCTACATGGCCTACCGGGATGGCCGCCGCCAAACCATGACCAATACCGCAGGTGGCTCCCCTCAGACCATGCTGACCCGTTGGGCCGCTTCAGATCCCAGCTACGTGATGCCTTCGGTGGGTATTGCTGACTTCTGGTACGGTGCCATCGGCCTCGCGGAAACGGTCGCACCGGGAACCGTCGCCAAGCTGCGCAACGAGTTCTTCATCCCAGAGCTCAGGGTGTCTCAAGATGCCGAAGGACGGGACCGGCTCGATTACTCCCGCATCACCCCGCGCCACGTCTTTGGCCAAAACAGTGATGGCAGCGAAACCTCCTACGGCTTCCAGCTGTCGCCCTTCACCCTGCCCGCATCGGCCAGCCATATCGGATATCGCGTTGAGGATCCGGAAGGTGAGTGGCTGGAGCTGGATGACGTCCTGGAGCAGCGCTTTGGCAACAACCAGTTTGAACAGGGACTGGAGGGTTGGGCGCAGCGAGGTACGGGCAGCGTAACCATTATCACCGAAGCACAAGGGGCCCTGGTGGGCAACAGTGCGAGCCTCTCCGCGTCAGGAAGCGATGAGGTACAACTGTGCCAGAGCCGCTGGATGGCGCCGGATCTACCCGGCACCCGCTATGTGGTGCGTGGCAATTCGACCGCCCTTTCCGGGACCGGTAACCCAGGGCTTGTGGTGCACTGGGACAGCGATAACAACCTGGACAACGGCATCGAGCGAACGGACAGCAGCCTTGGTGTGGTGGGCAACCTGATGGGGGTCTCCACGGAAAAACCCGCGCTGGCGGACTACCTGCACCTGTGCTTTAGCCTGGGCAGCGCAGACGGAGACACGGTTCAATACGGATTCGACAACCTGTCTTTGATCCGGCTCGGTGCCGATGCTCAGATCGCCAATGGTAATTTTGCCGAGGGGATCACTGGCTGGCAGATCAAAAATGGTGGGGTCGTCTCTCTGACATCCGATCCGAATGAGGTACTGGAGGGCGACACCTCCATCAAGTACAGCATCGCCCAGGGCGTTGGCGGCTGGAAGCGCCTGATTCGCTCCTTCGACTTCAGTCAGGATCCCCTTGGCACTCGCTACGTCTTCAGGCTCGATACCGACGCCCTGGGGATGAGCGACAATGCCGAGTTTGAGGTGTACGCCGAGCTCTACGATGAGACGGGGAATTTGCTCCTCAACCGATCCGATATCGGCGACATTCTTCCAGGAAGCCAAGGGGAGATCCGTTTTACCCTGCGCAAACGCCCCGAGATCGATCATATCGTGCTGGGTCTGCAGATGCGCAGGCCGGATAAGACCCTCGCGGGCACCGATGTGGTGATCATCGACAACCTGCGCCTGGATAAAGAGCAACTCTTCTAAACAGGGCATTCGCTCCGGCGGAGCAAGGATCCTGGGCTTTTCGCCCGGGATCTTTTCCCGCTTGGCACCGAGGCATCACTCCGATCCCGGCGACACAGCGTCGGGCTAGCTGGGTTAGTGCCCTGCTCCCCTGTCAATCCAAGAACGTGATTCAGCACCCATCCTGGCGTACAAACATCCACCCACACTAGGTCAAATCTTGCACTTCTTGATAGAGTACCACCCATCCACTGATGACTGCACCCTTAACGAGCCCTAGAAGATACATGTTTCGTACCGTTACCAAAGTGTTACTGCACTTATGCATCCTTTTTCCTCTGTTTAGCGCCCATGCGAGTCCAACCGTACAAATACCTGCCTTAGAAGCCCAGGTGGAAGCACAGGGTCTGCTCGCCAGATTGGGATTGGATGATCGCCTCTCCCCGGCCCTTCTCGCCGATGCTGTGCAACGCTACGAACAGACCGAAGGCAAACAGAAGCCGCTACTGACCATCATCGACTACAGCAAGCCTTCAACGGACAAGCGCTTCTTCGTGATCGATATGGAGCAGCAAACCCTGTTGTATGACACCTATGTCTCCCACGGCGTTAATTCAGGTGTGCTGTTCGCCCGTGATTTCTCCAACACGGTCAACTCCCGGCAAACCTCCCTGGGCAGTTTCCTCACCGACGACACCTACTATGGTGGGAACGGTTACTCCTTGCGCCTCGATGGGCTGGATCCCGGGATCAACGACAATGCCCGCCGTCGTTATATCGTGATCCACGGAGCGGATTATGCCGATCCGAACTTTATCGCACGCACAGGCCGCCTGGGACGCAGTTGGGGCTGTCCGGCACTGCCTCCGGCACTGGCACGGGAAGTGATTGACACCATCAAGGGTGGCAGCGTGATCTACGCCCACGGCTAAGCCTCTTCGACTCGCGACTTTGTCACTCCAAGCCCAGAGGTTGCCGATTTCGCTCTAGGTAAAACAGCATGCGGATGGCGTGTTCAACCTGAGCCCCGATACGCCGATGGTAGAAGTCGTCATAAACGTGAGTCGGCTGACCACACTCCTTTGAGTGCAGATCGCCAAAACGGCAGGCACTATAGCGCGAAAAACCGGGCTGACTCTCGGGGGAAGGGGTTGTTAACCAGTAGCGACGCCAGGGGATCCCGCCCAGACCTGCCTCCTGCATTGCCCTTCGCGTGTCCTGCGCCGTCATTACCAATGCCTGCTGCGGAGTGAGCGGGGAGCCGTACCACTTCGCACAGCGAGCGGGATCCACCGCCAATTCCGGCGCCCTGTGCGGCTGATACCCATCGAAAGGGTCTTTGCGCCAGGCCACATGATAGATCGGGGCGACATGAGCCGGTACCGCCATGTCCTGCAGGTAGTGCAACACCTCCCCCAGCGCCCGCCAATCCGGCTCGTCACTGTTCAGGCTTGCCAGCAGTGCCGCCTCGGTACGCTCGAAGTCAGCGTGCAAGGAGCGCTCCATGGCCAACCAGCCCGAGGCCAAAGCCCTCGGTTGACCCTGAGCATAGGCGGCATCGTAGAAATGCCAGTTCCAGGTCCGACGAAGGGTCGGCGCATCGAGCCAACGATTGGCCTTCTCTATCCGGCGATACACCTCAGGCGTAATGGCCAGCGCCTTATGCGCCAACAGCCGCTGACACTGAGTAAAGCCGTCGACCGTTAGCCGGGTAGGAAGCTCATGCTGGGGCGGATTAAAGCCCCAACCCTGCGTTGCCCATAACGAAAAGCTCACCGCCAGCCCGAACCGCCATCCTCTTCTTAGCATTTGCCCCCCTAAAATGAAAAAAGCCCGCCGCAGCAGCGACAGGCTTTAGTGCAAGCATCCAGCGGATCAGGCCTTGAGGGATCGCTCACCCCGGGCGATCCCGACGACACCACTGCGCGCAACCTCGACAATCTCGGTGAACTCACCCAAGGCCGCCAGGAAACCATCGAGCTTATCGCTGGTGCCCGCTAACTGGACCGTATACAAGCCCTGGGTCACGTCGACGATCTGACCTCGGAAGATGTCCGCCATCCGCTTCACCTCATCCCGCGCCGACCCCTTGGCTTTGGCCTTAACCAGCATCAATTCCCGCTCAATATGTGCCGCTTCAGAGATGTTACTCACCTTGAGAATGTCGATCAGCTTGTGCAACTGCTTCTCGATCTGCTCTCGGGTGGCCTCGTCCACCACATTGGTGGTGATGGTCAGGCGGGACAGGGTTGCATCATCGGTTGGTGCAACCGTCAGGGACTCGATGTTGTAGCCACGCTGGGCAAACAATCCTACTACCCGGGACAGGGCACCGGGCTCGTTTTCCAAAAGGACGGAAACAATACTTCTTTGCATGATCAGGTCCTCTCCGTTTTGCTCAGCCACATCTCATTCATCGCCCCGCCGCGGATCTGCATCGGGTACACGTGCTCGGTCTCATCGACACTGATATCCACAAATACCAAGCGATCTTCCAGTGCCAGGGCATCGGCTAACTGCTGCTCCAGGGTATTGGGATCGGTGATCCGAACACCGACATGACCATACGCTTCGGCAATGGCGGCAAAGTCGGGCACAGAGTCCATATAGGAGTGGGAGTGGCGCCCCTGATAGATCATGTCCTGCCACTGCTTCACCATTCCCAGGAAACGGTTGTTGAGGTTAATGATCTTCACCGGGATGTCATACTGAAGCGCGGTGGACAGTTCCTGGATGTTCATCTGGATACTGCCATCCCCGGTCACACAAACCACCTGGGCATCCGGCAAGGCAAACTTTACTCCCATGGCGGCGGGCAGGCCGAATCCCATGGTTCCGAGGCCACCGGAGTTAAGCCAGCGTCTTGGCTTATCAAAGGGGTAGTAGAGCGCGGCAAACATCTGGTGCTGCCCTACGTCGGAAGCGACATAGGCATCCCCGTTAGTGAGCTTGTACAGGGTTTCGATCACCTGCTGTGGCTTGATCCGATCACTGTTGGTTTCATAGCTCAGGCACTGACGAGCACGCCAGGTGGCGATCTCATCCCACCAGGGCGCCAACACCTGTGCGTCCCGATCCGCGATCTTCTCCGGCAACAGTTGCAGCATGGTGGAGAGCACCTCGTCGGCCGAACCCACGATGGGAATGTCCACACCTATGGTTTTCGAGATGGAGGAGGGATCGATATCGATATGCAGGATCGTGGCATCGGGACAATATTTGGCCACGTTATTGGTGGTGCGATCATCGAAACGGACGCCCACGCCAAAGATCAGATCCGTATTATGCATCGCCAAATTGGCTTCGTAGGTACCGTGCATCCCCAGCATGCCCAGGGCGTTGGCATGGGTTCCGGGGAATGCCCCCAATCCCATCAGTGTGGTTACCACGGGAAGCTGAAGTTGCTCTGCCAGACTCAGCAGTTGCTGCTCACAGGCGGAGATCACCGCGCCGCCGCCAACATAGAGGACAGGCTTCTTGGCCGCCAGCAGTGCCTGCAGGCCCCGCTTGATCTGCCCTTTATGCCCCTGTTTGGTCGGGTTGTAGGAGCGCATGGCGATCGCATCCGGATACTGGTAGGGATAGAGGTTTGCCGGATTGAGCATATCCTTGGGGATATCCACCACCACGGGTCCTGGACGTCCGGACGAGGCCAGATAGAAGGCCTTCTTGATGATTTCAGGGATCTCTTCGGTATTTTTCACCAGGAAGCTGTGCTTAACCACTGGCCGGGAGATCCCCACCATGTCGCACTCTTGAAACGCATCATTGCCGATCAGGTTGGACATCACCTGCCCCGACAGCACCACCATGGGGACAGAGTCGTAGTAGGCGGTCGCGATCCCGGTGATCGCATTGGTCGCCCCGGGGCCGGAGGTCACCAGCACCACCCCGACATCGCCCGTGGCACGGGCATAACCATCGGCCATATGCACCGCCGCCTGCTCATGGCGAACCAGCACATGTTCAATACGGCTTTTCTCATGCAGGGCATCGTAAATATCGAGGACAGAGCCACCAGGGTAGCCAAAGATGTGTTTGACACCTTGATCGATCAGCGAACGGACGATCATATCCGCGCCGGATAACAGTTCCATGTTGCCTCCAATGCAAACATTTAGGGCTTATTCGTAGCCTAAGGATTTAAGAGGCCTGGCTTTGCGCCAAGCGGTCGCCAAGGCGACCCACCACAATACGTGGCTGTGTAAACATTAACCCGGATTGGCGCGGGGCGATAGGGGGGGATCCACTTATGACAACAGTGGGGATCGCTATGTTCGGCATATAACAAACAATATAGGCTAAGACTTTGTATTCACTGGGGAAAGACGGAATAAACCCTGTTTAGGAATGAAATACGCCCAATTCGCCCATGGCAAAACTGGCGCTTAACCTGGCGATCTTTGATGTCGCTCCATACGGATCTCGGTAGCCCGCCCCGAAACGCACCCAAAAAGCTCGGAGGAAACCCGCTCCACCTCGACAAATCCCCAGCGAGAGAAGATCACCGGGTTGGGGGACTGGGCCACACACCACAGGCTCAGATGATCACCGGGCGCACAACACCTAAGTATCGCCTGCAGCAAACGCCGCCCCTCCCCCTGTGCAGGAAGCATAACCGCCAGTTTACGCAGATAAAGGCAGCTACCCTGGCGCCGGATCTCAACGCCCCCTCTCAGTTGCCCTGAGACGAACCAGCCCAGTGGTTGCCATGACTCGGCTGGTGAGTCCTTGGGGGCGGTCGGGACAAGCCAGTAATGGTCGCGCAGGGGACGAAAGGCCTGGTCGATCAGACGATCAAACGCCCCCTGTTCACTGTCATCAAGAGGTCGTAATTGGCTCACATGCCCGTTTGAACCGGTATCAAGGTGCAAGGCCATCAGTGCAGCGCATTGCCACAGCCCAGATAACTGCGCTTTCCGGTATCGAGCATCACCTTGGTAGTAAATCTCTCCCCGCTCATGCTGTCACGGCACTCACCGGGGTAAAGCTCCACGGTCCAGGCTTGCCCCTGGCTGTCCAAAACGTAGAGGGTCCTTTGGCTAAACAGCGTGATCTTCTCCACCGTCACCGGGACCTCGACCTTGTCGTAGCCCTGCCAGAAGCGCATCTGCTCGCCAGCGATCTCCAAGATCCAGGGAGGCTCTTGTCCCATCGCCCTGAAATCTACGCCATTAAGCTTGGCGTGTTCCCATTGGGCTTTGGCTCGATTATTTCGGCAATCGCCCGGATCACCCAGCGCCCCTGTTAAGCTGGCCAGTTCACCGTCAAGGGTTAAAGAGAGCGTTTCATCGGAAAAAAGATGAGGCGTATCATGGCTGCGTTTGAGAAACCTAGTCTGTTCTGGCAGAAACACCACGGCCTCGTCACCCTCGATACGTGTCACAAAACTCTCGTTGCCACACTCCATAACCAGAGTGGTGGCGTCCGTATCCCAGATGTTGACTGGAGTGGCCGGTTGACAACCGGTGAGCAGAGCCGCGATGGCGAAGACATAACCCTTTTTGTGAATACACATACGACTTCCTTTTGGCTTATGTGAACCCGATCCCGCTTACTCCTTCCCTGGCTCTTGCAACTGGGATCCGCTAGAACGATAGTTTGTCTCATCATACCCAATAGCAATGAAAAGAGGCAGTCATGATCCACACTTTACAGCAGGCCCTTGAACAGCGTTACGCCACCAAGGTATTTGATCCAAAAGGGATCGCTGAAGAAGATAAGATTGAAGCACTGCTCAACACCCTCTGCCTGGCTCCGACCTCCATCAACAGCCAACCCTGGCACCTGTATATGATCACGGCCCAGGAGGAGAAAGCCCGGTTAGCTGGCGCAGCCTGGGACAATAACAAGCCAAAATTCAACGATGGCTCTCATCTGTTTCTGTTCTGCGCCAAAACGGAGTTTGGTGAGCCGGAAGTTCGGGCCATCGAAGAAAGCGTGGCCAAGACCCGCGGTGGGGAAGTTAACGAAGCGCGCATCGCCATGATGACCAACTACGTCAATGGCATGACGAGTGAACAACGCGCGGAATGGATGAAGCGCCAGGTATACTTGGTTTTCGGTCAGTTTTTGCTGTCCTGTGCCCTGCTCGAACTCGACTCCTGCCCGGTCGAAGGGTTCCTGCCAGAACAGATGGACGAATTGATGGCACTCAAGGAGCAAGGCCTGACTTCGGTTGTGGCCGCCGTAGTGGGCCAGCGCAGTGCCAACGACTTCAATGCCCTGGATAAGGCATCCAAGGTTCGCTTCCCCCAGACTCAGATGATCACTCAGATCCGCTAAAGCGGCCTCGCCGGTCCCCCGTGGACCGGCTTACTCCTCGGGAAACTGCTCCGCCCACTGGCGAAACTGAGCGGAGCGCAGGAAGGCCTGGCCCTGCTCTGGGTACAGTTGTGTCACCATTTCTTTGTTAACTGGCACATCAAACCTGTGCACCATGCCATCGAGACCGGCGATCGCGATACTGTGATCGCCAATCAGGATCCCTAACTGCATCTGTAGCCAATACGCGGGGAAATAGTTAGGCTCATTGATCAACGCCAACCGAGCATAGCGCCTTGCCTCGACCAGTTCGTTGCGTTGTAACGCCCGTATCCCCATCTCCGCCTGCAGGGCAATATCCTGCTGAAGGTCGTGTGCCATACGACCAAACTCAACCCGACAATTGCGTTCCATGGTCTGGAGACACAAGGTCGTCTCCAGCAAGGTATAATCGCCCGCCAGCAATTGTGCCTTATCCAGATCGGTCAGGTCGTCGAGCCAGTTCAGCCCCTGACTCATCAAAGCCCTGAGCAGCAGATCCCTCACCAGCACGTCCCTGCGAGTCAGCGGCAGGGTATTTCGATAGCCATCGAGCACACTAGAGGTATCGCTTTCGCCGCGATTATAGGGACCAAGGAGGGAAAAAAATTCAACGAACCCTGACTCCATACCCATCTGGCTTGTCATTAGACGTTGATATAACGCCTCCATCAACTTCACCTGGCTCAATTGAAACAGCCGGTTTCCCATGTCTTCAATCTGGAGCCCCTCTCCGTTCAGGGAGATATCGAAGTAGAAATACTCGACACTGTAATCGGAATGAACCAATCGAAACTGCAAGCGATGCACGCCTGGTCCCAGCACTGGGCTTGGCTCCCGTAGCTGCCATTGTCCATCCTGAGCGTGGAGCAACAGCTCTGCCAACCACTCCTCGTTGAGCGTGCGCCAGCCAGGGTCGTCCTTATACTGGGGGTCAATGGCCGCTAAAGGGTGGGGCGGAGAAAACACCCCCTGCAGGTAGGCGAGATCCGAGTGGTTCAAGGCGTCGGCCAGTCGAATGGCGGCGGGCGCAGGCTGCAACGGGGAAACGGTCTGCGGAGAGGGCGTACTGGCACAACCGGTAAGCAACAGGAAAGCAACAAGGGCACGGCGCATGGGACCTCGGCTGGCAAAACGGAAAACCCTTTGACCTTATGCACTGGCTGCAGATCTGTCCAATTGCTTAAAAGCTCCGCAAACGGTACGCGGGTCGTTCAACCGACGCCCCCTCTGGATGACAATTTCGTGCGGGCGGGCGACAATATGCATCCTACCCAACACTTCCTGTCTCTCGACGCGACACTATTATTGGAACTTTATGGCTACCCTAGCGGATAAACCCGATTACTCACTTTACGCCAACGCCTTTGGATTTTTGCGCCAGCCGCTGAATTTCCGTCCCCAGGACAGTGACGCGGATCTGGTGATCACCGGGGTACCCTTCGATCTGGCCACCACGGGACGCGCCGGTGCCCGCCAGGGACCGGAAGCCCTGCGCAAGGCTTCGGTTAACCTGGCCTGGGAAGGTGCCCGCTGGCCATGGGACTTTGATCTGCGTGACAAACTCAAGATGGTGGATTGTGGCGATCTGGTGTTCGATTGTGGCAATCCCCAGCAGATGATGGATGGCCTCACCGCCCACGCCGACAGCCTGCTGGCCCAGGGTAAAGTCCTGCTGACGTTTGGTGGTGATCATTTCATTACCCTGCCCCTGCTTCGAGCCCACGCCCGCCACTTTGGTAAGCTGGCTTTGATCCATTTCGACGCCCATACAGACACCTACAGTGCCGGTGGCCAGTTCGATCACGGCACCATGTTCTATCACGCACCCAAAGAGGGTCTGGTGGATCCCAATCATTCGATCCAGATCGGGATCCGCACCGAGTATGTGCGGGAAGGCCATGGTTATCAGGTGATCGAAGCCGATAAAGCCAATGAGCTCAGTGCTAATGAGATCATCGCGAACATCAAGGCTCGAGTCGGCGATCTTCCCATCTACTTAACGTTCGATATTGACTGTTTAGATCCTGCCTACGCTCCGGGCACCGGCACGCCGGTATGTGGGGGTCTGACCTCAGACAAGGCGATGAAGATCCTGAGGGGCCTGGTCGGCCTGAACATCGTCGGGATGGATCTGGTCGAAGTAGCACCCGCCTACGATCATGCCGATATCACCGCTCTCGCCGGAGCGACCCTGGCCACCGAAATGCTGCACCTTCAAGCCCTTCGCCTGAAAGGTTAACAAGCAACACGAGCCATCAAAAAAGCGGAGCCAGAGGGCTCCGCTTTTTGCTGAGGCTATTACTGCTTAAACCTGATCACCCTGGGCATACTTGGCGGCCGTTTCTTTGATCAGCTGCTGCAATTCACCTTTCTGGAACATTTCCATCATGATGTCGCAGCCACCAATCAACTCGCCATCGACCCACAACTGAGGGAAGGTCGGCCAGTTGGCAAAGGCAGGCAATTCGGCTCGAATGTCCGGATTTTGCAAAATGTCTACGTAGGCAAACTTCTCACCACATTGCATCACGGCCTGGGCGGCTTGAGAAGAAAAGCCACAGCTTGGCAGCTTTGGAGAGCCCTTCATATACAAAATAATTGGGTTCTCTTCGATCTGGCTTTTGATCTTGTCGATGGTTTCCATATTTCACGGTTCTCACTGGGTTCAATCGTGACATTTTACGCTATTCGTACCGTGTCACAAAACACCAAATTTTGTGTGGGTAAAAAAATCGCCATTCAAACGCTTGAAGTCATTGAAGTTGATGCGCGTCACGTTTTGGTAAGGTAGACTGACCGCCAGCACATAGATACAAGAACAATCAGCCTGATTAGGAGATACACATGGCTTTTGAATTACCCGCCCTGCCCTACGCCAAGGACGCCCTGGAACCCCATATCTCTGCCGAAACTCTGGAGTTTCACTATGGCAAACACCACAATACCTATGTGGTCAAACTCAATGGCCTGATCGCAGGGACCGAGCTGGAAGGCAAAACCCTGGAAGAGATCGTTAAGTCTTCAGATGGCGGCGTGTTCAACAACGCCGCTCAGGTATGGAACCACACCTTCTACTGGCACTGCCTGGCTCCAAATGCCGGCGGCAGCGCGCAAGGGGCCATCAGCGAGGCGATTGACGCCGCATTCGGTTCTTTCGAAGCCTTCAAGACCGAATTTACCAACTCTGCCATCAATAACTTTGGCAGCGGCTGGACCTGGCTGGTGAAAAAAGCCGATGGCTCCGTTGCCATCGTTAACACCAGTAACGCCGCCACCCCTCTGACCGACGACGTGACTCCGCTGCTGACCGTCGATGTCTGGGAGCACGCCTACTACATCGATTACCGCAACGCCCGTCCAAACTATCTGGAAGCGTTCTGGAATCTGGTCAACTGGGACTTCGTTAACAACAATTTTGCTAACTGAATTTCACTCCCGTGAGAACCTTAAGGGACCCTGCCGGGTCCCTTTTTTGTCGCAGATCCGCGCAACAGGCTCAGTTCAATCCCCTCCCCTTAACACTTTCCCGACACATTTAGATCCACGCTGCGCTGGCATAATGGTCATTATTTGCGCGATAGTAGTCTGTGACGGACCGCACTTTGATGGCCTCGAAAGCGCTGGATGCAACCGTCTCTCGGAATAATGGGTCTAATGCCAATAAGATCCAGATAGCGATTCCGCTAGCCCATCAAAGAAACGCAGTCGATTTATTTGTTCTTGTTTTATTTTAATCGGTTAGGGAATTAGCGTCTAAGCTATGGAAGAGGGTGGTTCCGGGGGTCACCTTCTTTCACACACACAGATTTGGGGGTGGCCAATGAGCATCTTTGAGCATTACCAACACCGTTATGAGCAGACCCGAGACGAGGATTACAGCCTTCAGGACTTCCTGGCACTGTGTAAGGATGATCGTAGCGCCTACGCAACCGGAGCCGAACGCCTGCTGATGGCAATCGGTGAGCCCGACATGGTGGATACGGCATTGGATCCGCGTCTGTCGCGCATCTTCAGTAACCGGGTTGTGCCGCGTTACCCAGCCTTCTCCGAGTTCTACGGAATGGAAGACGCCATCGAGCAGATCGTCTCCTATCTCAAACACGCCGCTCAGGGTCTGGAAGAATCCAAACAGATCCTGTACCTGCTGGGACCCGTCGGGGGGGGTAAGTCCTCCCTCGCCGAAAAGCTCAAAAAGCTAATCTGCAAAGTTCCTGTCTACGTATTGACCGCCAATGGCATGCGCAGTCCGGTGAATGACCACCCCTTATGCCTGTTCGATCTGGAGGAGGATGGCGAGATCCTCAAATCCGAATATGGCGTGCCCAAACGTTATCTGCGCAATGTAATGTCCCCCTGGGCTGCCAAACGCCTTCATGAGTTTGGTGGCGATATCAGTAAGTTCAGAGTCGCCAAAGTCTACCCTTCGGTGCTGGACCAGATCGCCGTGGCGAAGACTGAACCCGGTGACGAGAACAATCAGGATATCTCCTCGCTGGTGGGCAAGGTCGACATTCGCCAACTGGAGCATTTTGCCCAGGACGATGCCGACGCCTACTCCTACTCCGGCGCCCTCTGTAAAGCCAACCAGGGGATCATGGAGTTCGTGGAGATGTTCAAGGCCCCCATCAAAGTACTGCACCCCCTGTTGACCGCTACTCAGGAAGGTAACTATAACGGTACCGAAGGCCTCTCCGCCCTGCCCTTCTCCGGGATCATCCTGGCCCACTCCAACGAGTCCGAATGGCAGAGTTTCCGCAATAATAAGAACAATGAAGCCTTCCTGGATCGGGTCTACATTGTCAAGGTGCCCTACTGCCTGCGGATCTCCGAAGAGCAGAAGATCTACGAAAAGCTGTTAACCAACTCGGAACTCAGTTCGGCCCAATGTGCCCCGGGCACACTGGGGATCCTCAGTCAATTCAGTGTCCTCTCCCGGCTTAAAGACCCTGAGAACTCCTCCATCTACTCCAAGATGCGGGTCTACAATGGCGAAACCCTCAAAGACACAGATCCTAAGGCAAAGTCCCATCAGGAATATCGCGATTTCGCCGGTGTCGACGAAGGCATGAACGGTCTGTCCACGCGCTTTGCCTTTAAGATCCTCTCTCGTGTCTTCAACTTCGACCATGCCGAGGTTGCCGCCAACCCGGTTCATCTCTTCTATGTTCTGGAGAAGCAGATTGAGCGGGAGCAGTTCCCCGGCGAGTTGGCCGAAAAGTACCTGGAACACTTGAAGGGATACCTTATCCCGAAATACGTGGAATTTATCGGCAAAGAGATACAGACCGCCTATCTGGAGTCTTACTCTGAGTACGGCCAAAACATCTTTGACCGCTATGTCACCTATGCCGATTTCTGGATCCAGGATCAAGAGTACCGGGATCCGGAAACCGGACAGCTGTTTGACCGGGCCGCCCTCAATGCTGAACTGGAAAAAATTGAGAAACCTGCAGGGATCAGCAATCCCAAGGACTTCCGTAATGAGATCGTTAACTTCGTACTCAGGGCTCGGGCCAATCACGGTGGCAAGAACCCCAACTGGACCAGTTACGAAAAGTTACGCTCGGTGATCGAGAAGAAGATGTTCTCCAACACCGAAGATCTGCTGCCGGTGATCTCCTTCAATACCAAGACCTCTCAGGATGAGCAGCAAAAGCACGACGACTTCGTCGATCGCATGATGGAAAAAGGATATACCCGCAAGCAGGTTCGGCTTCTTTCCGAATGGTACCTGCGTGTCCGCAAGTCCAGTTAACGACAGTAGAAGGAGCGGGTATGGCGCATTTTATTGACCGACGACTGAACGCCAAAGGCAAAAGCACGGTGAACCGCCAGCGCTTTTTGCGGCGTTATAAGCAGCAGATCAAGAAGGCCGTTTCTGACTCGGTGACCAAACGCAGCGTCACCGATGTCAGCAGCGGAGAGAAGATCAGCATTCCGGCCAAAAACATCTCGGAGCCAGTCTTCCATCATGGAAGTGGTGGAGATCGAGAACGTGTCCACCCGGGTAATGACCAGTTTACCCGGGGAGATCGGATTGAGCGACCGCCCTCCGGGGGCGGTGGCGGGGCAGGCAAAGGGGACGCATCGGACTCGGGTGAAGGGCAGGACGACTTCGTGTTTGATATCTCCAAAGATGAGTATCTCGACCTGCTGTTCGATGATCTCGCCCTACCGAACCTTCAGCGCAACAGCCTGGACAAATTGGTGGAGTTTAAAACCTTCCGCGCCGGGGTCACCACGGATGGCGTCCCCGCCAATATCCATATTGTCCGTTCCCTGCGCCAGTCACTGGCACGACGAACCGCGATGAGTGGCAGCAAACGACGTCGACTCAAGACATTGGAGCAGGAGCTGACCGCACTGGAGGACACCCCAGGCTCCTGCGCCGATACGATTGGCCGCATCAAGGAGGAGATGAAGGAGCTAAAACGCAAGATCGATGCCGTACCCTTTATCGATACCTTCGATCTGCGCTACAACGCCTTCGTCCAACGACCGGTCCCAACCTCCAAGGCGGTTATGTTCTGTCTGATGGACGTATCCGGCTCCATGGATCAGGCCACCAAGGACATGGCCAAGCGCTTCTACATCCTTCTCTATCTTTTCCTCACCCGAACCTATAAGGCGTTGGATGTGGTGTTCATTCGTCACCATACTCAGGCCAAAGAGGTCGATGAGCATGAGTTTTTCTACAGTCAGGAAACCGGGGGAACCATCGTCTCCAGTGCCCTGAAACTCATGAACGAGATCCAGGCCGAACGTTATCCGGCCGACGAATGGAACATCTATGCCGCCCAAGCCTCGGACGGTGATAACTGGGCCGACGATTCGCCTCAGTGTCGAGAACTGCTGGATAAGAAGATCCTGCCTGTGTGCCGCTACTACACCTATATCGAGATCACGAATCGGGCCCATCAGACTCTCTGGCGGGAGTACGAAGCCCTGTCTGAAAGCAATCCACACTTTGCCCTGCAACACATACGCTCCGTGGAAGACATCTATCCCGTATTCCGCGAACTGTTCAAAAAACAGCAGGCTGCTTGAAATTTTTGGGGGAGGCTCGGATGAACGATCGCACACCACTACCTGACGGTCCGGATTGGACCTTTCCACTGCTGGAGCAATACAAGAACGAGATCGCCCGTATTGCCCAGCACTATCGACTCGATACCTATCCCAACCAGATCGAGGTGATCACCGCCGAGCAGATGATGGATGCCTACGCCAGCGTGGGCATGCCCATAGGCTATGCCCACTGGTCCTTTGGCAAGAAATTCATCGAAACCGAACGCCATTATAAACGGGGTCAGATGGGGTTAGCTTATGAGATCGTCATTAATTCCAATCCCTGTATTGCCTACCTGATGGAGGAAAACACCATCACCATGCAGGCCCTGGTGATGGCCCATGCCAGTTATGGCCATAACAGCTTTTTTAAGGGTAACTATCTGTTTCGTACCTGGACAGATGCGGACTCCATCATCGACTACCTGGTCTTTGCCAAAAAATACATCGCCGAGTGTGAACAGCAGCACGGTATCGATGCGGTCGAGGATATCGTCGACTCCTGCCATGCTTTGATGAATCTGGGGGTCGATCGCTACAAGCGGCCCAGCGAGATCTCGTTACGGGAGGAGAAGCAAAGGCAAAAAGAGCGGGAGGAATACCTCCAGAGTCAAGTAAACGATCTGTGGCGCACCCTGCCCCGCCAAGCCGAGTCAGAGAAAAACATTGAGGAGGAGCGCTTTCCTGCCGAGCCTCAGGAGAATCTGCTCTATTTTATTGAGAAAAATGCCCCCCTGCTGGAGCCCTGGCAACGCGAACTGGTCCGCATCGTTCGTAAGATCTCCCAATACTTCTACCCGCAAAAGCAGACTCAGGTGATGAACGAAGGCTGGGCAACCTTCTGGCACTACACCATCTTGAACCACCTCTACGATGACGGGCTGGTGACCGACCGTTTCATGTTGGAGTTTTTGCAAAGCCACACCAACGTGGTCGCACAACCTCCCTATAACAGTCCCTACTACAATGGGATCAATCCCTATGCTTTGGGCTTTGCCATGTTTCAGGACATCCGCAAGATCTGCGAAGATCCAGATGATGAAGACAGAGAGTGGTTCCCCGATCTGGTCGACACCAACTGGCTCGATGCGGTGCATTTCGCCATGGAGAACTTCAAGGATGAGAGCTTTATTGCCCAGTACCTGTCACCTCGCCTGATGCGTCAATTCCGACTGTTTCAGATCCACGACGATGACCGTAAAAACTATCTGGAGATCGGGGCCATCCACGACGAAAACGGTTACCGTGAAGTCAGGGCGTCCTTGGCCAAGCAATATAACCTGAGCAATCTTGAGCCCAACATTCAGATTTGGAACGTAAAGGTTCGAGGCGATCGGAGCCTGACACTGCGTTACACCCCTCAGGACCGTACGCCGCTGGCAGACAGCCACCATGAGGTGGTCAAGCATTTACACCGACTCTGGGGTTTTGATGTTCGATTGGAAGAGGAGAAGGAAAATGGCAGCGCAGAGTTACTCTCACGCTGCCCTAACTCAGATTGATCGCACGATCACATCTTGGATTCGGCAATGTCCTTAGGCATGTCGGCACGGATCATCTGCCAGATCCGTCCCGACTCCATGCCATAGTGACGCACCAGCGGCAATACGGCTTCCACGTCGCCTTTCTGGGCCAGCAGATCCAGGTCCCGGTAGTAGGCCCGGGCCACATCACGCCCCTCTTTATTACTGAAGTAGTAACGTCCCACTCGTGAGTAAAGACCCCGGAACCCATTGAGGATCAGAGAGTAGATAGGATTACCCGAGGCAAATGCCAAGGAGTGGTTGAGCCGGTAATCGTAATCAGCGAAGGCTGTGCCATCTTCCGGTAAGGAGGTGGCTTCCGCCAACAACTCACGCACCTTCGCCGGGTTATTCCGCACGGCGGAGCGCGTGTAGATCCCGCTGATATTGGTTCGAGCCGCCAGCAGCTGATCCATCAACTCTGGTACGCCGTCTTGATCCAGGCGGGCAATGGTCTCAAGGATATTGAGGCCAGAGGTCTCCCAGAAGTTATTCACCCGGGTTGGCTTACCATGTTGAATGGTCAACCAGCCATCTCGAGCCAGCCGTTGCAGCACTTCGCGCAGAGTCGTTCGGGTCACTCCAATCAGCTCCGACAGCTCACGCTCGGCTGGCAAAATGGAGCCTGGTGGGAACTTATTGTTCCAGATTGATTTGACGATATATTCTTCGGCAAAACCCGCAGGGCTTTGGGCTTTAATAATCATTGTACGGCAGCCTGTTAATCTTGTTATCGCACTTTTAGTTGTCTGCTGATCATACCAGACAGGCGTGAAATGGAAAGTGTCGCAAATGTGCGGCGATTATCCCGGTAACATCACAACAACGAGACGAGTTCATTCACTTTCTTTGCTTACTTCATAAGCAGACACGCGGCCTTTGTAATGTTCTCTTTGCGTTGGCCCGGCAAATCGTTAAAATCCCCGACGATCATTAACGCTCCCGCAATCTGGGCGCATTAAAACTAACAATTCGAGGACGCTATGGCGCTGACGCTACGGCAAGCTTTTATTCACAACTTTCTGGGTAATGCCCCAAAGTGGTACAAGGCGGCCATTTTAATCTTTTTATTGATTAATCCTGTTCTGTTCTACGCAGATCCCTTCATTGCCGGTTGGGTCCTGGTGGTAGAATTCATTTTCACTCTGGCCATGGCGCTCAAGTGTTACCCACTTCAACCCGGGGGCTTGCTCGCCATTGAAGCCGTGGCCATCGGCATGACCTCCCCGAACCAGGTACTCCATGAGCTGGAAGCTAACCTGGAAGTTATCCTGCTGCTGGTGTTCATGGTGGCGGGTATCTACTTTATGAAGCAACTGCTGTTGTTTGGCTTCACCAAGCTGGTGACTAAACTGCAGTCGAAACGTCTCCTCTCCCTCTCCTTTTGTGCCGCGGCCGCGTTTCTCTCTGCCTTCCTGGATGCCCTGACCGTGATTGCCGTAGTGATCAGTGTGGCCGTTGGCTTCTATGCCATCTACCACAAAGTCGCTTCGGGTAAAGAGTTTGGTCAGCACCACGATCACAATCAAGATAGTGAACTTCGGGTGGGTAAAGATGATCTGGAGCAGTTCCGCGCCTTCCTGCGTAACCTGATGATGCATGCCGGGGTGGGCACAGCCTTAGGGGGAGTCTGCACCATGGTGGGGGAACCACAAAACCTGATCATCGCTGCACAGGCGGGTTGGGACTTTGGTGAATTTTTCCTAAGAATGGCCCCGATCACGCTGCCAGTACTGTTCGCCGGCTTGCTGACCTGCTACCTGGTGGAACGGTTTGCCGTATTCGGTTACGGTGCAGCCTTGCCGGAGGCTGTGCGACAGATCCTGGTGGATTATGCACGCCACGAGGATGAAAAACGTACCAACCGGGAAAACATGCAGCTCATTGTTCAAGCCCTGGTCGGGATCTGGCTGATCGCCGGTCTGGCACTTCACCTCGCCGCCGTTGGCCTGATTGGTTTGTCGGTGATCATCCTCTGCACCGCCTTCAATGGCGTGATTGATGAACACTCTCTGGGCAAGGCATTTGAAGAAGCCCTGCCCTTTACCGCCCTGTTAGCCGTGTTTTTTGCCATCGTCGGCGTGATCATCGATCAACAACTGTTTCACCCGGTTGTCAGCTGGGTACTCACCTTCGAAGGCAACAACCAACTGGTGATGTTCTATCTCGCCAATGGCTTGCTCTCCATGGTTTCTGACAATGTGTTTGTCGGTACCGTTTACATCAATGAGGTGAAGTCTGCCCTGCTGGCCGGAGAGATCACGCAAGCCCAGTTTGAACAACTCGCCGTAGCGATCAACACTGGCACCAACCTGCCTTCGGTTGCGACTCCCAATGGTCAGGCCGCCTTCCTGTTCCTGCTGACCTCGGCCCTGTCGCCCCTGATCCGTCTCTCCTACGGCAAGATGGTGATCATGGCCCTGCCCTATACCATAGTGCTGGCCCTGGTGGGTCTGCTGATGATCGAAGTGGGCTTCCTCAGCGAAGCAACTGAAGCCATGTATCAAATGCACTGGATCAACCCAGGCCATGCCATCCAAGGCGCCGCACCGGGCGGACACTGAACCTGACACGGCGCCTTAAGGCGCCGTTTTACTCTCAAGAGATAACAACATGCTTGCCACTCTTTCTCTTTTCAGCCAGCAACGCACCAGTTGGCTACTCCTGCTGCTCTCCTGCATCGGCCTGTTTGGCACGGCCCTTTTCTTTCAACACCAGATGCAACTGGAGCCCTGCCTCTACTGCATCTATATTCGTGTTGCCGTTATCGCCCTGGCATTCAGTGCCCTGATTGGCCTGTTAGCGCCACGCACACCCCTTATCGCCACTCTGGGATACCTCACCTGGTTAGGCAGTGCAACTTGGGGTCTATGGTTGTCGTTAGAGTTGGTCAAGAAACAGGCAGGCAACCACAATGCCGGGCTGTTTGGCCCCACCTGTGACTACATTCCCAACTTCCCTGCCTGGATGCCCCTCCACCAGTGGTGGCCCGAGCTGTTTCAACCCAGAGGACAATGCAGTGATGAGGCTTGGCAATGGCTGGGAGTCACCATGGCCCAGTGGATGGTGGTGGTGTTTGCCATCTACCTGTTGCTTTGGATGCTATTCGCCTTCGCCAGGCTCAAAGGAAGGCATTAAGCGCCAGGGCTAACGGGAAACACGCGTGTCACCTGACCTAGGGCATTCCGCTGTTTGAGCTCCAAGAGGTGCTCACGCTGTCGGGTGATTTTGACGCACTCTGGCTCGATGGGTAGGGCAATACATATCACGGCCAGTGTCCTGTGCCTGAAAACTGGGGTAGGACGCAAAGGTTCAGCCAATCCCTCTGCCATCCTTTTCTTGGCAAGCGACAGGCACAACAGGGTGACATACCCGCCTCCTGTTGTTATCCCAACGTCCCCCGTCAGTCTATCTCGTCTGCTGGCCAGGTGACGATACAGCCCACCAGGATATGGCTCTCTGTGCCCACGTCCCGCTCATCCAGTACCTTGTTGCGAACTGACATGCCGGCAGCGTGCATGGCCGAGGCGCTCCCGGTTAACAACGGGTGCCAACTGGGCAGATCACGTCCTTCGTGCAAGCGACGGTAGGCACAGCTGGGGGGAAACCAGTACAGCTCGTCCAGGTTTTCCAACGAGACCTTATAGCAGTCCGGTACGTATTTAAATCGAGTCGGATACTTACTGCATTGGCAAGATTTGTGGTTAAGCAGTTGGCAGGCCACATTGGTGAAATGCACCTCTTCCGTATCGTCATCGATCAGCTTGTTCAGACAACATTTACCACAACCATCGCACAGGGCTTCCCACTCAGCGTCGTTCATCTCACTCAGGGATTTATGCCAAAACGGCGTCTGCTCTGTCATCGCGACTCCTCCAGAAAAAACACGCCCTCAAATTCGAGGGCGCGTAGTATACATGAAGTCGGGTTCTACTGGGCGTCGAACTTGATCCGGTCGGCCAAATACCCAACCGCTACCGCAAAGTAGTTGCTTCGATTCCAGCGCATCAGGGTGTCATAGTTGTCGTAGGTCAGGTAGATACGACCCGACTCGTCATCAGGAAACACCAGGGAGGCTGTTAAATCCGACCGCTTGGGCAGATCGCTGCCATCGAACCGACGGACGCCCAGTTCCTGCCACTGGGCCAAGGTTTTCTTCACTTCCCGTCCCCGATGCTCCTCCGCGACAGGAGCGTTTAAGCTGACCTGACGGGCCCAGGTCTGATCCCCCTGCCACCCCTCCTGTTTCAGGTAGTTGGCTGCCGAGGCAAACACATCCGGTAAGGTATGCCAGATATCCTTGCGCCCATCGCCGTCGTGATCGACCGCATAGCGCAGGAAGGAGGTGGGCATAAACTGGGTCTGGCCCATGGCACCGGCCCAGGAGCCTTTCATCCGATCGGCACTAATGTGGCCATCATCGATGATCTTCAGTGCTGCCATCAGTTGCTCTTTGAAGAAGGCTTCGCGTCGTCCTTCAAACGCCATGGATGCGGTGGCGCCGACCACGCTAAAGTTACCGGTATAGCCGCCAAAATTGGTTTCAATGCCCCATAGGGCAACAATGAAACGGGGCTGAACCCCATAAGCCTCGCCCACCTCATTGAGCAACGTCCTATGCTCTGCATAGAGGCGTCGTGCCTGCTTGACCTTCCACTCGGGGACCGCCTGGGGCAGATAGGTATCGAGGGTCTTCTTCTGCTCAGGCTGATTGCGATCAGCGGCGATGGCGCGTTTGTACAGCTTAATCCCCTCAAACGCTTCATCAATCGTTTGTTGAGAGATCCCAGCCACTTTCGCCTCGGCTTTCAGGCCATCGACGTAGTTTAAAAACTCGGACTGCTCTGCGCCCATAACCGGAGCGCCAGAAACCAGGGCGAGTGCAAGACAGATCCGTTTCAGCATTCAAGACTCCTAATCAATCACGTGAACTGTTATCGAGCCCAAGCTCAGCACGGTGTTGTTTCAACAGATCTTCCCTCGGTGGCGGAAGCTGCAGGAAGAACCCTTTGTCTTCCAACTCACGGCGCACACTGGCCAGATCCGACTGGCCCAGTTGCTTGAGTTTAACTAAAGGTAGGAGCATCACAAATTCCGGCGGACCAAACAGGTCCATCAATGCCTCAGGCACCTCGGAAAAGTCATCCCGCCGATTAATAAACAGGTAAGTGTCGGCTTTTCGACGACTTTTATATACTGCACAAATCATGGTTTTCTAGTTAGTTGTCCCGATTTATCGGTTGCGGCTATCGAGCCTCGACTATAACATGCTGACTCACGAAATAAATCCGGTGCAGCCCCCACGGCAACACCCGGCCCAGTGGTTTGAGGCCCCCATGCAGATCCCTTCTATCGAGTTCAAAGGTGGCAGTTTCACCCTATCGGTTCTTCGCTTAGCCGGCACTCATATCGACCAACTGGATGCCCAGCTGAAAGAACATGTTCAGCGGGCCCCAAAGTTGTTTTGCGACATGCCTGTCCTGCTCGATCTGCATGCGCTATGTCCCAACTCCCTGACATTGGAGCAGATACTTGACGCGGTGCGGGCCAACGAGCTGGCCCCCATGGCCATGCTCGATACCCAACCCGGCTATGAGCAACAGGCCAAATCACTGGCCCTACCCCGCATCCGCCCAAACAATCAGGCGCCAAACTGCCAACCCGGGATCAAAGTGATCGAACGCCCGGTCCGTTCGGGACAACAGATCTACGCCCAGGGAGGCGATCTTATGGTGTTGGGTGCCGTCAGTAACGGGGCTGAGTTGGTGGCCGATGGCAGCATCCATGTCTATGGGCCGATGCGGGGCCGCGCATTTGCCGGTGTCACCGGCAATCCCAATGCCCGCATTTTCTGCCACGATCTTCAGGCTGAATTGCTTGCCATCGCCGGACGTTACCACCTTGCCGAACAGCAAGACCCCCAGTTTTGGGGCCAGGCAACCATGGTCCATCTCCATGAAGACACACTCAAGCACAGTGCCTTGCCCAAATTTAACAAGGAAACTCACTGACATTATGTCCAGAATTATCGTCGTGACCTCAGGTAAAGGTGGGGTCGGAAAAACTACCACATCCGCGTCCATCGCCATGGGATTGGCTCAAAGGGGTCACAAAACCGTGGTGATCGACTTCGACATCGGCCTGCGTAACCTCGATCTGGTCATGGGGTGCGAACGCCGAGTGGTCTATGACTTTGTCAATGTGATCAATGGCGAAGCCAACCTCAACCAGACCCTGATCAAAGATAAGCGTTGTGATCGGCTCTATATCCTTCCCGCCTCTCAGACCCGGGACAAGGATGCCCTGACCATGGAGGGAGTCCAGACCGTACTGGACGAACTCAAGCAAAAGTTCGAATTCATCATCTGTGACAGTCCAGCGGGGATCGAGCATGGTGCCATGATGGCCCTCTACTTCGCCGACGAAGCCATCGTCACCACCAACCCGGAAGTATCCTCGGTGCGTGATTCAGATCGGATCCTGGGGATGTTGCAAAGCCGCTCCCTGCGTGCCGAGCAGGGTCTTGAACCGGTTAAAGAACACTTGTTGTTGTGCCGCTACCTACCCAGTCGAGTCGACGCCGGCGACATGCTCAGCCTCGATGATGTCGAAGACATCCTGGCCATTCCTCTATTGGGCTTGATCCCTGAGTGTGGTGCCGTCCTCAAGGCATCAAACCAAGGTACACCTGTGATCCTGGATGGAGAAAGTCCCGCCGGCCAGGCCTACGAAGACACGGTCGCCCGCCTGCTGGGGGAAAAACGCCCGCTGCGCTTCGTCACCGAAGAGAAGAAAGGCTGGCTGAAAAAACTGTTCGGAGGTTAACCATGGCATTGCTGGATTACTTTAAGAAGGACGAAAAGGGTGCCAGTGCCCGGACCGCCAAAGAGCGTCTTCAGATCATCGTGGCCCACGAGCGCAACCACCGTAGCGGCCCCAGTTACCTGCCCCAGTTGGAGCAAGATCTGTTGGTCGTGATCGGCAAATATGTCGCCATCGATCGGGATCAGATCCAGATCCAGTGGGATCACAAGGACGACCAACTGGCCGTTCTAGAGGTGAATGTGACGCTGCCCAACAGCTAAATCTGACGCAGGGGGGGACTGTCACCCTGCGCCATCTTCCCCGCCGCGAGTTGCCAAGCCCACCGCTCCTCAGTGATCTATCCCTTGGCTGTTGTGCGCTCCTACGCCACCGAGCTCAGCTTTTGGGTAGATTGGCCAGTACGCGCCTGCATGGCCCGACACAGGCGCACAGCCAAGGCAACGCACCGAGGCGGGAAGCCCGCACACCGGCCTCCCAGTCACAGCCTATGCCGCCCGGCCCTCATCACGCAGCGCACGACGCAGGATCTTGCCGACATTGGTCTTGGGCAGCTCCTCGCGAAACTCAACAAAGCGCGGCACCTTGTAGTTCGTCAGCTGCTCCCGGCAGTGGGCCAGCAACCCCTCCTTGTCCAGGCACTCTGACTTGGGCACCACGAAGATCTTAACCGCCTCACCGGACTTCTCATCCGGTACCCCGATGGCCGCCACCTCGGCCACCCCCTCGTGACGCATCACCACCTCTTCAATTTCATTGGGGAACACATTGAATCCGGACACCAAGATCATATCCTTGAGCCGATCGACCAGGGTAAAGTAGCCCTGTGCATCCTCAACACCTATGTCTCCGGTCGCCAGCCAGCCCTCTTTAAGCACCTCATCGGTGGCATCAGGCCGCTGCCAATAGCCCAACATCACCTGGGGTCCCCGGATCTGCAGCTCACCCCGCTCCCCCAGTGGCACCACATCGCCAAAGGGATCCACCAGGCGGATCTCTGTGGACGGCAGGGGCAGGCCTATGGTGCCGTCATAGCCCTGACTGGTGTAGGGGGCCACCGATGCCACCGGTGAGCATTCGGTCAGACCATACCCCTCCAGCAGACGGGTACCGGTCAGGCTCTGCCAACGTTCGGCAACCGGGCGCTGAACCGCCATGCCGCCGCCAAGGGAGATCTTGAGCGAGGAGAAGTCCAACTGATCAAAACCCGGGCAATTGAGCAGGGCATTAAACAGGGTATTGACCCCGGTAATGGCGGTAAATCGCTGGTTTTTTAAGGTTTTAATAAAGGTGGGGAGATCTCGGGGATTGGTGATCAACACATTGTTGGCACCCAGCTTCATAAACAGCAGACAGTTCGCCGTGAGGGCAAAGATATGATAGAGGGGCAAGGCGGTGATCACCGTCTCCTGACCCTCCCGCAGCAGGGGACCGATGTAGGCACTCAACTGCTCAAGGTTTGCGACCAGATTGCGGTGGGTCAGCATGGCCCCCTTGGCCACCCCAGTGGTGCCGCCGGTGTACTGGAGGAAAGCCAGATCCTCCGATTCAATTAGGGGCCGCATATACTGCAGGTGCCGCCCCTTGGCCAGGGCACTGCGAAACGGCCTAGCATGGGGCAAATGGTATTTCGGCACCATCTTCTTAATGTGCTTAACCACAAAATTGACCAGGGTACGCTTGGGCAAAGCAAGTTGATCCCCCAGGCTGGTCAGGATCACATGACGGACCGACGTGTGATCCACCACCTGCTCCAGGGTATGGGCAAAATTGGAAACGATGACGATCGCCTTGGCACCAGAGTCCTTGAGCTGATGCTCCAGTTCCCTGGCGGTATAGAGAGGGTTAACGTTGACCACCACCAATCCGGCCCGCAGTGCCCCAAACAGCGCGACCGGGTATTGCAGTAAGTTGGGCATCATTAACGCGATGCGGTCTCCCGGCTGTAAACTGAGATCCGACTGCAGGTAGGCTGCAAAATCTCGGCTCAATTGTTCCAGAGTTCGATAGGTCAGGCTCTCCCCCATGTTGGAGAAAGCCGGCCGGTCCGGAAACCGCTCCACGCTCAACTCCAGCAACTCCACCAGCGACTCATAATGATCAGCGTCAATCTCGGGGGGTACATCCTTCGGGTAACTGGCCAGCCACAGCTTCTCCATTTTGCCTCCTTGCGCGTCCCTCCCACTGCGGGAGAAGGATCTCTAAACGGGTCCGTATTGGTATCAAACGATCGTTTGAATACCATCCGTTTACTATGTCATGAACTTGTGGCTCAGAAAAGTACCTTTTTCAGCTCAAAGGTTGCACAACCCGGAACCCCGCAGTAGGCGGGCAGGCCACCAGAGAGGTGGCCTGCATACAAAAAGCCCGGCACAGGGCCGGGCTTTTAGAGTCCTACGGGATCTACTGACGGGGCACCAGCTCCTGCTCAGGCAAGGCATTGGCGCACAACTGGCCACGCCAGCCCTGAAGGATCTCCGGGAGATCACCAAATTTCCCTTTCCACAACCAGGTCAGGTACTGAGTCACCAGCTTCTTCGATGCCAAAAACTCAGGGGCAACTTGATGTTCCTCGGCAACCTTCAGCAAGGTGGTACGGGCCAAGGCCAGGGCATCGCGAAAATCCGGATCCAGCCCCAGGGGATCGATCGCCTCCGGTGGGTTATCCACGTCGGCCCGGGCGATGCATCGAAGGATGGATCGACCATGGCGAGCCAAGGTGCGTTCATCCATCCCTTCGAGCTTGGACAGGTACGCCATGGAGCGTGGTGCCCGGCGAGCCAGGTTGAGCAACAGGGGATCCTTGATCACAAAGTTCAGTGCCAAGTCGCGCTGCTGGGCCACCCCGAGTCGCCAGGCTGCCAGTTCTTTGAGTACCGCAAGTTGCATTGGCTTGAGCTGCCACGCATTTTTTACCTTAAGGTAGGCCTTGGCCGGATCATCCGGTTTCAGCCGGCCGCGACAGGCCCGTTCGCCCTCCTGCCAGAGCCACTCCAACCGATCAGCCTGCTCGATCGCCGCACGCATGGTGGGGTAGATCTGGTGCAGGTAGTAGACATCGGCAGCCGCGTACTCCAGCTGTTTGGTGCTCAATGGCCGCTTCAGCCAATCGGTCCGGGATTCCCCCTTGTCCAGCTCGATGTTCAGGTAATGCTGGATGAGCTTTCCATACCCCATGGCGCCCCCCAGGTTGAGCAAGACGCCGGCAACCTGGGAGTCGAACAAGGGCTTGGGGATCACGCCACCCCGATGGGCAAAGATCTCCAGATCTTCACTGGCCGAGTGCAACACCTTGACCACGGACTCATCCAGGATCAGCCGCCACAAAGGACCCAGATCCTCAATGGCTAAGGGATCGATCAGCGCCAGGTTAGACCCGTCGTACAGTTGGATGAGACCCAGCTGGGCGTTGTAGGTCCGGGTACGAACAAACTCGGTGTCCAGGGCGACATACTCGGCCTGACGACACTGTTCACACAGTGCAGCCAGGGCGTCATCATTATCGATCCATTGCCACTGAGGCATCTCCATCAAGCGTTCTCCTTCACTTCATCACGCAGTTCACGACGCAAGATCTTCCCCACAGGCGTCTTGGGCAGTTCATCTCGGAACTCAACCAATTTCGGCACCTTATAACCCGTCAGGTGCTGGCGACAGTGGGTAATGATCTCCTTGTCGGTCAGGCTCGGATCTTTCTTCACCACAAAGATCTTCACCAACTCACCGGACACCTCGTGGGGAACCCCCACGGCGGCCACTTCCAGTACCTTGTCGTTCAAGGCCACCACATCTTCCACCTCGTTGGGGAAAACATTGAAGCCGGACACCAAGATCATATCTTTCTTACGGTCAACAATGAAGAACTGACCCTGCTGATCCATGTAACCAATGTCACCGGTCAGCAGCCAGTCACCATCCATGGTCTTGGCAGTCTCCTCCGGACGCTGCCAATAGCCTTTCATGACCTGAGGGCCACGCACCTGCAACTCACCGATCTCGCCCTGAGGCAGCACGGCGCCCTCTTCACTGACCACCCGCATGTCGGTGGAAGGCAGCGGCAGACCAATGGCCCCGGTGTACTCCTCCTGATCGTGACGACCGCCGGCCACTACCGGTGAGGCTTCGGTCAGGCCATAGCCCTCCACCAGAGGGATACCTGTGATCGCTTTCCACTTCTCCGCCACGGCACGCTGCACAGCCATGCCGCCACCCACAGTGAGGCGGAACTTGCTGAAGTCCAGGGTGGCAAACTCTGGGTGGTTGATCATGGCGTTGAACAGGGTATTGACCCCGGTCAGGGCGGTAAACGGATACTTCTTCAGCTCGCCGATGAAGTTGTCCAGATCCCGCGGGTTGGTGATCAGCAAATTCTGGCCACCCAGCTTGAGGAACAGCAGCAGGTTCACGGTGTTGGCAAACACGTGGTAGAGCGGCAGTGGGGTGACGATCATCTCTTTGCCTGGCTGCAGTGCCGGGCCGTAAACGGCTTCACTTTGCAACATGTTGGCGATCAGGGAGCGATGGGTCAGCATGGCGCCCTTGGCCACCCCGGTCGTGCCACCTGTGTACTGCAGGAAGGCGGTATCCTCGGCCTTCAGTTGAGGTTTCACGTACTGCAGATGCTTACCCTTGGCCAGCACACGGCGCATGGAGACGGCACCAGGCAGGTGGAACTTGGGCACCATCTTCTTGACGTACTTCACGACGAAGTTGACGATGGTGCGCTTCGGGCCGGAGAGTTGATCACCGATCTTGGTCAGGATCACGTGTTTCACCGGGGTCTCGTGGACCACCTGCTGGAGGCTCGAGCCAAAGTTGGTGACCGCGATAATGGCACTGGCACCCGAGTCCTTAAGCTGATGTTTGAGTTCCCGTGGGGTATAGAGCGGATTGACGTTTACCGCGATCAGACCCGCACGCAGAATGCCGAACAGGGCAATGGGATATTGCAACAGGTTGGGCATCATCAGGGCGACCCGCTCACCGGGCTGCAGCTTGAGTTCATTTTGCAGATAGGCGGCAAAAGCACGGCTCTGCTCCTCCACACTGCGGAAGGTCAACACTGCCCCCATATTGATGAAGGCAACCTGATCGGCATAGTCTCGACAGCTTTGTTCAAACAGCTCCAGCAGGTTCTCATACTGGTCCGGATTGATCTCACTCGGTACGTTTTCGGCGTAGCTGTTTAGCCAGGGCTTATCCACGCTGTTCTCCTTGGTTGGAACAGTACTGCATATGGGGTACTGCAAAAATATCGGGCGGGGACACATTGTCCCCGCAACAACACGTCTCGACTCAGTCGCGACGCAAAAAATCGTCTATCACCGATGCCACTATTTCGGGCTCGGTCATATGGGCATGGTGGCCGCCAGGGATCTCGACCTGGGTCACATTAGCAACCCAGTGACGGCGCCTCTGCCACGCCACCTTGAGTGTAGAAAATCCCTCGTGGGCCAAAAGCACGAGTGTCGGCGCCTGGATGTTTTCCATAATGCTTTGGCCCTGGGCCTCGCTCATTCGCCAAGGGCTTTGACGTTTCAAGCGAGGATCCGAGCGCCAGGCCCAACCTGTGTCGGTTCGAGACAGGTTGCGGAGTAACATAGGTTCCATCAGCGCCGAGCTCACGCCATTGAGTTGACTGCGGGCCCGCAGGGCGGCTTCCAGCCGTACCGGTTTGGCCGACGTCGCCCGCCTGCGGCTGGCGAATCCCTCCCGCAGGCGCGCTACCGTGTCACTCGGCTCACTGGTCAAGGGCCCCATGGCTTCAACGTTGAGCAGCGCACGCACCTTCTCTGGATAAACGCCCGCATACAGGGAAGCCAGGATCCCACCCATGGAGTGGCCCAGCAGAACCACCGGCTCACAAGTGAGCTGTTCGATCCACTGATCCAGTTCATGGAGGTAATCCAGGAAGTGATAATCGCTCGCTGCCCCCCGGTGTCCGGAAAAACCGTGTCCAGGCCAGTCCAACGCCAGTAACTGATAGCCCATGGGAACCAGTCTTGAGGCCAAAGGCCGAAAGCTTTCGCTGTTATCCAGCCAGCCATGGAGGGCAAGGATCACTGGATCCTCCGCGTTTCCCCACTGCTGTGCCGCCAACGTGATGCCATCTAACTTAAACCGGCGCTCTACAGGCGGCGCCAAGGTTGCCACAGCTTGATTCATCTGTCCTGACTCGCTTCACATTTTATTCCGCCCAGTTTTCTGGTTGGGCCAGTTATAGTTACGTTAAAGATCACTTTAGAAATCAGGCTTAAAGAATTTTAGGGTCATACGATCCGATTCCCCTATGGCCAGATACCTGGCCCGATCCTGTTCGCCCAGTCGCAGCGAGGGAGGCAGGGTCCAGACCCCCTTGGGGTGGTCTTTGGGATCTTTGGGATTGGCGTTGATCTCACTGGTGGCCGCCAGGTGGAAACCCACGTCTTTGGCCAGAGCGATCACCGCCTCCTGCTCCATATAACCAGAGCGATAGTTTTCACCCGGATCGCCCCTGTGCTCCACCACGCCGAACACGCCCCCAGGGGAGAGTACCTCCCACACCGAGCGAAACACCGTTTCCAACTGCCCCTCTTTCGCCCAGTTATGCAGGTTACGGAAAGTCAGCACCATGTCTGCCGTGGCCTCGATCCCCAACTCGGTTTTCCGCGGCGGATCGAACGGGATCAGGGTCACCGCGCCATAGTGAAATGGATCCGCCTCCAGCTTCTGCCGGTACTCCCGGCCGATGCGCAGACGATAGGTCGGTGTCTTCACACCGGCAGGAGGGGAAAGTTCAAAGCTGGCCGCGGTAAAACGCCCCTGCTCTTTCAGGAATGGCGCCAGGATCTCACTATACCAACCATTGCCCGGCCACAGCTCTATCACCCGCATATGAGGATGCAATCCAAAAAACGTCAGGGTTTCCACCGGGTGGCGGTAAATATTCCGGTCGATATTGGCCTGACTCCGATGGGGGCCATCGACCAGTTGCTGCAAGTGCAACACATGGGGATCCGTCGGCACGGCGAATGACAGGCAGGAAGAAAACAGCAGAGAGACAAGGAGCAGGGTTTGGCGTTTCATGGGCTATCTCCTTAGAGGTGTGTGCCCAACCTACCAGCTTAGCGCTGCCAGGCAAGCTCACACGTAGAGATCGACCCCAACCATCTGTTGCAGCCTCTGTCTGAGGCCATCATCGGCAATGGCTTGGTACAGATCCAGCCCAGCATGTTCAGGCCTGTCCTGCTGCAGTCGTGCCCGGCCACTTTGCCAATCCTGCCAACCTTGTGCATCGGCCGGCAACAGGACCTGCGAGACGGGACGATCCAAAGCCCCCCGCTCTGGCGGGGCTTTGGCGATCTGAGTCGAGCTTCGGCCCGACTCAGGTTTTAGCGGGATCAGACTGCTATGAAGCGGCGTCGTTTGCATCCTGGAAGCTCATTAAGGGCACCTGGTATCAGTTTACTCTCGACCGGGCAGTTTTTTCCAGGCCACTGTGTTTCGCAGGTAAACCGGTTCAACATCCATCACATCCATCGCCCCACCACGGCGCCACTGATCCAGGGCCAATGGCAACATCATCTCGGCCGTGGGCAGCCGACACTCGGTGTTGATGGCAAGACCCGGCTCACTGGCCAACTCTGGGTAGGCTTCAAAACCGGTGCCAACGGCCACCACGTCCTTGCCTACCTGCCACTGCTGCTTCAATTGTTCAGGGGAGAGGACCTGCTCCTCCCCCTTGAGCACGGCGAGGCCGTCCTGTGCCACATAGTGGCCAAAATACACCTCGCCCATGCGGGCATCGATGGCCGCGACCACCTCGGTGGCCCCCTGATCAATCGCGCCCTGGGCCATGGTGGCCAGGTTGGACAGAGGCAACACCGGCAACTGAGCCCCCATGGCCAGTCCCTGCATCATAGAGGTGCCGATCCGAATGCCGGTAAAACTGCCCGGGCCTCGGCCAAAAGCGATGGCATCCAGGTCCGTCAATTTCAATCCGGCCTCGGCCAGTAAACCATCCACCATGGGCAGAATACGCTGGCTGTGCTCTCGGGGCGCTTCGGTGGCCTCGGCGCTTACCACGCCATCTACATACAGGGCCGCCGAGCAGTTCTCAGTGGCGGTGTCGATCACCAGGATCTTTTCAGACATCAACTTTCTCTCAACTTGTCACCCGCCTTACCGCGGGCCACATCAGATCGTATTTAACCGGCTCAGGGCCTGGGCCAGATCCCGGGTACGGCGCATCGGCGGCAGGCTGGCCAGAAACAGCTTGCCATAGGGCCGATGGACCAAACGGGGATCACAGATCACCAGGACACCTTCATCGCCTTCTCCCCGGATCAAGCGACCGACACCCTGTTTGAGGGCGATCACCGCTTGGGGGATCTGCACCTCGTGGAAGGGATCACCGCCCCGCAGCAAGACCGCGTCGCTACGCGCCTTAACCAAGGGATCATCCGGAGAAACAAAGGGGAGTTTATCGATCATAACACAGGACAACGCCTTGCCTCTAACGTCGACCCCTTCCCAGAAACTGGCGGTCCCCAACAGCACCGCATTGCCTAACTGAGTAAACCGGTCAAGCAACATGCGTTTGGAACCCATACCCTGCACCAGTATGGGCCGATCGAGCCGTTTCGCCAGAAGAGCGCCGACCTCGTGCATCATTCGGTAACTGGTGAACAGAAGGAAGGTCCGTCCATCCGCCGCTTCCACTAACTTTTCGGCCACCTCGGCCAAGGGCCCGGCCACCTCTACCCTCCCCGGCTCCGGTAGATAACGCGGCACGCACAACAGCGCCTGTTTGGCATAATCAAAGGGGGAGTCCAAGACCAGCTCGGTGGGCTCACCCAGCCCCAGTTGACTCTTGAAGTGGGCAAACTCTCCGGCCACCGTCAGCGTTGCCGAGGTAAAGAGCCAACTGCCCCGATACCGGCCGTAAAACTCCCGACATTTTTGCGCCACCGACAGGGGACAGGCCCTTAGGGTGAAGTGTCCCCGATGACACTCTACGGTCAAGGAGTGATGGTCCGGAGAGAGAAAATGGCTCAGTCGGGCCAGCAGGGGATCCAGCCGTTCGAACGTCAGATCCAGCATCTCATCCCGTCCCAACTGGCCTTCCAACACTCGCCGGGCAAAACGCAGCCCTTCGTCCAAGGCCGCCAGCGCCGAGGCCACCTGTGGCTTCTCTTTTAGCACCCGCCAGTCCCGTCCGCCGTCGCGCTCCAGCAGATCCAGCAGATCCGCCGTCGCCGCATCCAGCCGGGTGGCACACCCCTGCAATTGGCGGCAGTCACGCAGGCGGGTCAGGTAGGCCCGCGCCATCTCCCGGCTCAGATCCCGGATCTGTCGGCTCGACACACTTTCGGCAAAATGGCTCAGGGCGATGTCCGGCAGCTGGTGCGCTTCATCAAATACGAACAGCTCGGCGGACGGCAAGATCTCGGCAAATCCTGTCTCCTTAAGCGCCATATCGGCAAAGAAAAGGTGGTGGTTGATCACCACAAGATCCGCCTCGGCGGCTTTCCTGCGGGCCCGCTGCAGACAGCAACGATCATACTCCGGGCACTTCTTCCCCAGGCAGTTATCGTTGTTGGAGCCCGCCATTGCAATGGCGATGCTGCCTTCGGGCACGGAGTTAAGCTCGGCAAAGTCTCCGCTGGGCGAACCATTGGCCCACGCACGGATCCGCATCAGGTGATCCACAATCTGGGGATCGTCCGGCAGATCCATCAAGCGACGGCCCAGGTGGTAATGACACAGGTAGTTGGCCCGCCCTTTAAGCAGGGCGACTTGGGGGGGCCGCTCCAACAGGGAAAGGATCGCGGGAAGATCTTTAAAATAGAGCTGATCCTGCAGGTTCTTACTGCCAGTGCTGATCAGGGCCTTGCGTCCACTGAGCAGGGCCGGGATCAGGTAGGCAAAGGTCTTGCCGATCCCCGTGCCCGCCTCCGCCAGCAGAGTGCCCCCACCGCTAATATTGGCCGCCGTGGCAGCGGCCAGTTGCTGCTGAACGGCGCGGGGGCGGAACCCCGGGATCCCCTGGGCCAGCAGCCCCCCCTCGGACAGGGCCAGGGCCACCTCTTTCTCTAAACGACTCATGCTCTTCCCAGTCAAAATTCGCGAGCATTATGGCATACCCCCGGGTCTGGCCCTAATATCGTGGCCACCCAGCGGCGCCACTGGCAGACAGCAAAAAGCCCGCCGAAGCGGGCTTTTGACACTCTACAGCCGAGCCTCACTGAGCCTCGGCTTTGGCATCGATGATGGCCCGGGCCTTGGCGCGGCGAACCTCATTGGCCGCCTCGGCCTCTTGCCGGGCGGCTTTCCCCCGGGCACGGCGCTCTTCTACTTGGTGGTGGCCATTGTAGTAGGGGTATTCGGCACGATTACGACCCCATTGGGAAGGCATGTTATCGCCATCCCACGCATCAAAGGCCGCCTGCAGGCGCTCCAACTGTTCAGGGTGCTGAGCGGACAGCTCATGCTGCTCCTCCATATCCTCCAGCAGGTTGAACAGCACCGGAGACTGGTCGTCACGACGATAATTTTCGTTATGCAGCTTCCACTCTCGATCCCGTACCGCCCAGCCACGGGTATTGGCCCAGAACAGGAAACGGTCATCCAGTTGATCACGCTTGCCAGTCAGCAAGGGCAGCAAGCTTTCTCCTTCCAGTTGCCAGTTCTCCTCCTGTTCAATGCCTGCAGCGGCCAGGAAGGTGGGCAGAATATCCAGAGCGATCACCGGCTCCTCGATCACCTGACCAGCCTCAATGGTGCCTTGCCAGGTTGCGGTGAAGGGAATTCGGATCCCGCCATCCCAATAACTGTTCTTCTCCCCCCGCAGCGGCGTATTGAGGGAGGAGTTATCGTTGAATTTGCCACCGTTATCGGACAGGAAGACAATGAGGGTATCCTCCATCAAGCCTTCGGCTTCCAGCTTGTCGAGGATCTTGCCGATGTTCTCGTCCATGTTGTAGTTCATGGCCACCGCCTTTCGACGACCTTCATCTTCAATATGGGCAAAGCGATCCATATCGACTTGCTTGGGCTCCATGGGACTGTGGATCGCATTAAAGGCGACGTAGAGGAGGAAGGGCTCCTCTTTGTTGCGCTCGATGTAGTCCACCGCCTCATCGCCAAACTTATCGGTCAGGTACTGATCAAAGTTGTCGACCAGATCGCCGTTGCGATAGATGGCCGCTTCCCGCTTGTAGTCAAACTTGGCTTGGTTCATCGGCCCGACATAGTAGGTGGCCGCGCCATTGTTGAAACCGAAGAACTCATCGAATCCACGATTATGAGGCCAGTACTCTTCAGGCTCAGCATCATGCCACTTACCAATGATCCCAGTCCGGTAGCCTTCCTTGGACAGATAGCTGCCCATGGTTGGTACGCGGGGATCCAGACCGACGACCCCTTCGGCATTGCGGGAATAGGGCGCAGTATTATCCAGGTAACCAAAACGCTGCTGATAGCGACCGGTCATCAGGCCGACTCTAGAGGGACCGCAGACCGCAGCCGTCACATAGCCAGCCGTAAAACGGACTCCCTCCATGGCCAGGCGATCCATATTGGGGGTTTCCACATCCTGACTGATGTTCTGGAACCCGGCATCGGCATAGCCGAGATCATCGGCAAACAGGAGGACAAGATTGGGGCGGCGTGGTTCTTCAGGCGCCTCGGGGGATTGAGTGCCAACAGAGCACCCCGCTAAACCCAGCAACGCGGCACTGCTGATCAGGGTCGGCTGCCATCGAGGGAAGGTCATAGAATTTTCCTTACTGCATAGAAATGGAAAGGCCTGGTTCTTGGCTCTTGTTCTTGTTCGTACATGGCTGAATATTTCAGTGCGATGACACTAATCTGGCCGCCACAGGGAAACAAGTGGTTTTACCCAACTGACTAGAGCCACATACATTTTTACAAACAGCAAAGGCCAAAACGAAACAAAAAAAAACCCGCCGAAGCGGGCACGTGATGAAACGTTTCAGGGACTAGCGCATGGCCTTGCTATCAATAATCGCACGGGCCTTGGCGCGGCGCCGCTCATTGGCCTCATCTTCCAGCACCCGGGCCTGGCCCTGAGCACGGCGCTCAAGATGACTGTGCAGCCCATTGTAATGGGGGAACACCTTAGGATCTCTCCCCCAGCGCGGCAACTCATTGTTGGCGTCCCAGGCTTGATATGCCGCCAGCAGTCGTTGCGCCTGCCCTGGATGCATTGCAGACACCTCGCGCTGCTCGGCCATATCCTCACTCAGGTAAAACAGTCTGGCTGTCTGTGCGGAACCGGCTGCTTTGGGCTGATGGAGTTTCCAGTGGCGATCCCGTATCGCCCAACTGCGGCTGTCATTCCAATAGAAGTATCGGTCCGCCAGCCGTTTGCGTTCGCCGGTCAACAGGGGCAACAGGTTCTCCCCTTCCAGTTGCCATTGTGGCTGTGCCTCTACCCCGGCTGCAGCCAAAAAGGTAGGAAGAATATCCAGTGAGATCACCGGCTCATCGATGCGTTGACCCGAGGGAATGACACCCTTCCAGGTGGCGGTGAAGGGGATGCGGATCCCCCCCTCCCAGAAACTGTTCTTCTCGCCCCGTAACGGCGTATTCAGGGAGAAATTATCGTTCGGCTTTCCGCCATTGTCGGACAGGTAGAGGATCAGGGTATCCTCCATCAGGCCTTCGGCTTCCAGTTTGTCCAGGATCTTGCCGATATTTTCATCCATGTTGTAGTTCATGGCCAGAGACTTGCGACGGCCTTCATCTTCGATGTGGGCGAAACGATCCAGATCGACCTGGCGCACCTCCATCGGACTATGGATGGCGTTAAAGGCCACATAAAGGAAGAAGGGCTGCTCCTTATGTCGGTCGATGTATTCCACCGCCTCATCACCAAACTTGTCCGTCAGGTACTGATCGAAGTTATCCACCAACTCGCCATTGCGATAGACCGCCGCTTCCGGTTTGTAGTCGAACTTAGCCTGGTTCATCGGCCCGACATAATAGGTTGCCGCGCCATTGTTAAAGCCGAAGAATTCGTCGAAGCCACGGTTGTGAGGCCAATACGCCTGCTGCTCGGCATCGTGCCACTTACCCACCATTCCGGTCTGATAACCGGCGTCCTGCAGATAGTTCCCCATGGTCCTAACACTGAGATCCAGCCCCAGGGGTTTGTCCTGATCCCGGGTAAAGGGCGCGGTGTTATCGTGGTAGCCAAACCGCTGCTGATAGCGGCCGCTCAACATCCCGGCTCGTGACGGTCCACACACACTGGCGGTAACATAGCCTGAGGTAAAGATCGCCCCATCCGCCGCCAGCCGATCCATGTTTGGGGTGACGACATCCCGGCTCAGCTCCTGAAAACCTGCATCGGCATATCCCATGTCATCGGCGAACAGCAAAACCACATTGGGCCGACGCGCCTCAGGTTGTTCCGCTACCTGCGGGTTACTGCAGCCACTTAAGCCGATGGCCGCTGCCGAGGCCACCAAAGTCCATTGCCAATGGGCGATTGTCATCCCTACATCCCTTAGATCATTGCCACGATGAGCCCAGACCCTCACCGGCCCGGGGCTGCCGTTTAAGCATCCACTTGCGCTACTATCACCTTCATTCCGAAGCGGTGCAATCCTGTGGACGTAAAACGCGATAACGTTTTGTAAACAAACATCAGGGACTGGAATCCCCTTATCGCTCCCTCCCGCTCTATCATGATTTTAATGACGCCGAGATCATGGCCCTCAAAGCGGCTGGCCTCACCATCTTGGCCATAAAGCCAAAGCCTTTGGACTCGACTTCCTCCATCAACTCCTTACGGGTATCGGCGGTGATCAGAATGCCCGGCAGAGTGTCCCCGTACAGCTCCCTTAACCGCTCCATCGCTGCCAATCCGGTCTGGCCGTGATCCAGATGGTAATCCGCCAGCATGATGTCCGGTGCAAAGCCCTTGAGACCCAGCTGGATCCTGGCTTCGCCCAGATCTTTCGCCGTTACCACCTGACACTGCCAACGATTGAGCAAACTGGACAGGCCCGCCAGAATGGCGTCCTCGTTATCGATACACAGCACCTTGACCCCTTTGAGTGGCAAGGAACGGGCCGTCAGGTGTGCCAACCCCACCGCTTCCACCTGGTATTGAGCCAGAGGCACCCGGACGGAGAACATGGAACCGCGGCCCAGTTCGGAGCGCACATTCAAGGGATGAGATAACACCTGAGAGATGCGATCGGCAATGGCCAGTCCCAGCCCCAATCCAACCCGCTCTCCTTCCGTATCGAGCTGACGAAACTCTTTAAAGATCTCGGCCACACTTTCCTGAGCGATCCCACACCCGGTATCAAACACTTGGATCTCCACCTCCCCGCCCCGTTTTCGACACGCCAGCAGGATCCGTCCCGTCTTGGTATAACGCAGGGCGTTGGTCAGGAAATTTTGTACGATGCGCCGCAGCAGGGTCGGATCCGTGTCCACGGACAGATCCCTCAAATGATGACCAAAACGCAGCCCTTCATTGGCTGCCATGGCATCAAACTCCACCATCAATGGGCGCAACACAGTTGTTAGGTTAACCACCTTACGGTTGACCGCCATGGTACCGGCTTCAAGCTTGGAGATATCCAACAGATCCGAGAGCATCTCCCCCGCCCCCTTGAGCGAGCCCGAGATGTAAGCAACGGTTTTACGATCCTCATCATTGAGGGTATCGCCCTGCATCAGGGACGCGGTAAACAAGCGGGCGGCATTGAGTGGCTGCATCAGATCGTGACCCACGGCAGCCAGGAAACGGGTTTTTGACTGATTCGCCTTTTGCTCCGCCGACTTAGCCTCCAACAAGCGAGCATTGAGTTGCACCAGCTCCGATGTCCGCTCGGCGACCCGGGCCTCCAGGTTTTCATTGGCCTCCTTAAGTGCCGCCTCGTGGGCTTTAAAATCGGTGATGTCGGAGAAAGTCATGACGAACCCCCCTCCAGGCATCGGGTTGCCCCGCATACGTATCACCCGACCATCTCTTCGCTGTCGCTCCGACGTATGGGCCGAGCCCGAGCGCATATAGTTAACCCGCTTGGCGACGTGATCATCTACCGCTCCTGGGCCACACCGTCCCAGCTCCGCGTTATATCGGATGATCTCGGCCACCGGCATGCCCATCTGCAGATACCCCTCAGGATACTCGAACAGCTCCTCGTAACGCCGATTCCAGGCCACCAGGTTCAGATCGGCATCCACCACACTGATCCCTTCGAAGGCATGCTCGATGGCACCACGCATCTGATCCTGACTCATCAGGATCTTGGCACTGGCCTCATCCACCAGGGAAAACACCTCGTCCAACGCCAGATCCCGCCCCTGGGTTACGCTGTCGAGCACAGTGGCCGCCGACGAGGCCCCCAGCACCGAGGCGATCAAACGCTCGGTATGCTCCACCATGCGCGGCTGCGCCGCCTTGTTCCAGGTCTCGCGGGCAATGGCCGTCGGAAAATCCCGGGCGAAGGACTGGTAAGCCCTTCCCGGGCCGACAAAGCGGCTGGCCAGCAACAGCAGATCCTGTTGGCTGACATTGCCGTTACGACGCTGATTGTTACGGCTTCGTCCCGGTTGCTGAGTAAAGGCTGAGGCCTGGATCCGCTCACTCATCGAGGCATGGGAAACCATGGAGACCAACACAAAGGTGCCCCAGTTAAGGAGCAGCACCAGCAAGACCTGACTCATATCCTTACTCAGCCCCAATAACTCTATGCCGGTAAGCCCCAGCATCGGCTTGAGCATGACAAACGACCAACCGGCAAAGCCCACTGCCAGCCCCGCCAATACGCCGTTTCTGTGGCCTCCCTTCCAGTACAGGGCCCCCACCAACCCCGGGGCCAACTGAGCAAAAGCACCGAACGCCAGCATACCGATCCTCGCCAGGGAGTCCTCGTTACCTATGGTCTGATAAGCGCCAAAGGCCGCCAACAGCAGGACCACAATGATCACCCGTCGAGCGTTAAGCAGGCGGGCGGAGAACTGATCGAAGTTCTTGCCTCGGATCCGGCCTGCCCGCAACAGCATGGGAACCAGCCATTCATTGCTGATCATGATCGACACGGTCACCACGGCCACAATCACCATGGAGCTTGCTGCTGAGATGGTGCCCAGGAGGGCGATCACCGCCAACCAGTCTGCCTCGATCGCCAAGGGCAAATTGATCACATAGGTGTCAGAGGGCACCAGATCCGCCAGCAGCACTCGGCCCGCCAGGGCCAGGGGAATGACAAAGATGGCTATCGCGACCAGGTAGAGCGGCAGCAACCACCGGGCCCGTTCGATATGATCGCTGTCATCGCACTCGACCACCATTACATGGAAGATCCGCGGCAGACAGACAAAGGCGGCCATGGAGATCATCACCTCCGGTGCCAGCTCCGCCAGATCCAGCTGCATTGGTGGCGCAACACCCAGGCTGCGTGCCTGTTGCAGCACGTCCCAGGGGCCATCGAACACTGAGAAGATCAATACGATCCCCACCGCAATAAACGCCAACAGCTTCACCACAGACTCAAACGCCACCGCCAGGATCATCCCCGGATTGTGCTCGGTGGCGTCCAGCTTTCGCGTGCCAAACAAGATGGCAAACAGTGCCAGGGTCAAAGTGATCGCCAACGCCAACACATTGTCGTTCAGTCGCTCACCGGCATGAAACAGACCCAGCGACACCACGGATGCCTTGAGCTGCAGCGCCATATAGGGCATCAAGCCCAGGGTGGCGATCAGGGTCACCAGGGCCGCCAGCAACTGGGACTTGCCATACCGGGCGGCGATAAAGTCCGCCACCGAAGTGATGTTCTGGGCCCGGGCCACGGTCACCAGCTTTCGGATAAAGCCAAAGCCCACGGTAAACAACAGGATGGGTCCGATGTAGATGGGCAGAAACGCCCAGGGCTCCCGGGCCGCCTGGCCGACCGTTCCCAGGATACTCCAACTGGAGCAGTACACCGCCAAAGACAGGCCGTAGATCCACACCGCCGTACGCCCCCGGATCCGTCCCATGAAGCGGTCCCCGCCCCAGGCGACAAAAAACAGCAAGGTGATGTACAACAAGCAGATAAGCAGAACACTGTAGTTGGAGAGCATGGGCCGTTCACTGGCAAAGTTTCCTTGCCGACAGTGTGCCAGCAAAGGCAACCGGGTCAAAGGATGCACGCACCTGGTAGTACAACTTGGCGAATAGACCATGGTCTAATGGCTGGCTTTCCCCCTGGCTGAAAGACTTGCTACACACCATTGGAACGGAGAGGGAAACCCGAATGACGACGCAGTCTCTCTATCCCGTCAGCCCCCAGCTGGCCGGATCGGCAAAAGTCAACGAAGAGCAGTATCGCAAGATGTACCAGGAGTCCATCGTCAACCCGGAGGGGTTTTGGCGCGAGCATGGACAGAGGATCAGCTGGTTTAAGGACTACAGTAAGATCCGCAAGGTCTCCTTTGACGATCATAACCTGTACATCAAGTGGTTCTACGACGGCACCCTGAATGCCAGCTATAACTGCCTCGATCGCCACCTGGAGCAGCGCGGCGATCAGACCGCCATCATCTGGGAAGGGGATGATGCCAGCGAGCAGCGCACCCTCACCTATACCGAGCTGCATACCGAAGTCTGTAAGTTTTCCAATGCCCTCAAATCCCAAGGCGTCCGTCGCGGCGACGTGGTCACCATCTACATGCCCATGGTGCCGGAAGCCGCCGTCGCCATGCTGGCCTGCGCGCGGATCGGCGCCGTTCACTCGGTGATCTTCGGCGGTTTCTCACCGGACTCCATCGCCAGCCGCATCCAGGACGGCCAGTCCAAGATCGTGATCACCGCCGACGAAGGGGTTCGTGGCGGCCGCGTGATCCCGCTAAAGGCCAACATAGATGTCGCACTGGAAAGCCCGGACGTCACCACCATCGAGAAGGTGATCGTACTCAAGCGCACCGGCAACGAAAGCGTCAATCACGAACCGGGCCGGGATATCTGGTGGCACGACCTCATGGCCCTCTCCTCCGAGCATTGTGATCCGCGGGAAATGGGCGCAGAGGACCCCCTCTTTATCCTCTACACCTCAGGCTCCACTGGCCAACCCAAAGGGGTGCTGCACACCACCGGCGGTTACATGGTGTACGCCTCCATGACCCATGAATACGTCTTTGACTACCGGGAAGGGGAAGTCTATTGGTGTACCGCCGATGTCGGCTGGATCACCGGTCACTCTTACATGGTATACGGCCCCCTGGCCAACGGGGCTACCATGCTGATGCACGAAGGGGTCCCCAACTACCCATCTCCAGCCCGCCTCGGCGAGATGATCGACCGCCACCAGGTCAACACCCTGTATACCGCCCCCACCCTGATCCGGGCACTGATGGCCCAGGGGGCCGAGCAATTCAGCGATTACGACGGCTCCAGCCTGCGGATCATGGGCAGCGTCGGCGAGCCGATCAATCCGGAAGCCTGGCGCTGGTACCACGAGGTCATTGGCAAAGAGCGCTGCCCCATTGTCGACACCTGGTGGCAAACCGAAACCGGTGGCTGCCTGATCACTCCCCTGCCCGGGGCGACCGATCTCAAGCCCGGCAGTGCCAGCCGACCCTTCTTCGGCGTACAACCGGCCCTGGTCGACAACATGGGCAACCTGATCGAAGGCCCCGGCGAAGGCAACCTGGTGCTGCTGGACTCCTGGCCAGGACAGATGCGCAGCGTCTACGGGGATCACGACCGCTTTGTCCTGACCTACTTTAAAACTTTCCGCGGCATGTACTTTACCGGTGACGGGGCCAAGCGGGACGAGGACGGCTATTACTGGATCACAGGCCGGGTGGATGACGTGATCAACGTCTCCGGCCACCGTCTGGGCACCGCCGAGATCGAGTCCGCCCTGGTGGCCCACGAACTGGTCGCGGAGGCTGCGGTGGTGGGGTATCCCCATGACATCAAGGGCCAGGGGATCTACGCCTACGTCACCCTGAATCAGGGCGTAGAGCAAACGGAAGAGCTGCGCCAGCAACTGCGCCAATGGGTTCGCTCCGAGATCGGCGCCCTCGCCTCACCGGATCTGATCCAGTGGGCACCCGGCCTGCCCAAGACCCGTTCCGGTAAGATCATGCGCCGCTTCCTGCGCAAGATCGCCGCCGACGAAGTCAGCGCCTTGGGGGACTCCAGCACCCTGGCCGACCCATCCGTCCTGGACGATCTGATCGGCACCCGGCTCAATCGCGCCACCGATTAGGCCCACAGAAAAAAAGACCAGCTCTAAACGACAAACGGCCCGCGATTCGGGCCGTTTGTCGTTGCTTAAAGTTTTGCGAACTAACAGAGATCTTTCTTCACTGTTAATCAAAGTCGGAAAGTCCGGTATGCGACAGCTACTTGAAATGCAAGCCAGCAATATAAAGTGCCTGTAGCGGAACATCCGCCACAGGCCATAAACAGCTCTGTAGAAACAAACCGCGCACAAATAAGACTAAAGAGAAACGCAAGTCCGAAAGTGCATTTTAACTCTACTGCTCTCAACCTGCCTTATCAGCGCCCATTTTCTCCTACATTACCCTGTGTCGACACCGTCAGCTAGGGCTCGGATGAGTATTTTGGTGTTGCCGTAAGCCTCAATGCGCTGATATAGACCGGACTCTCCCCTCCCAGTCGATATAGGAACATGAGCTGGTCATTGCTCTGGCGCCATCCACGCTCGGCATTACTCCAGTACGCCATGTAAAGCGCATCGCCGTCGACAAAGAACAGGTATTTGGCGCTATAGATGTTCAATGCGGAGTGATAATGGCTAGAGCCTTCAACCCACTTCTTTAGCTCCCAATATTCATTGAGAGGAGTAAAATCTCCCGACAGCATTCTGATGCTTAACTTGTCATCCACAAAGGTAAACTCATCCAGTTGCCCGCTACCGCTGACATCCAGGTAATAGCTCTCGCCGTTTTTCCACTCCGCCACCTTCTCTAGCTGCAAAGCGGAGTATTCGACCTGCACTCTCTGATTGATCGCATGCTCAATGGCATCCAGATTATTCAATACCCAAGCGAATGACGTATTGACATGGCTCCTCTTAGGAGCCTGGTAGCTCAGTTTCGCGACATATCGCCTTGTATAGATAATGTCCAAGTCGCCGTTGACGTAGCCATAAACATCCAGGTTTATCCAACTGTTGGTGCGAGTGAGATTTAGCAGCTTATGGCCTTTGCCAACTTGCATCAACATCAGTTTGCTGCGACAAAAGGCCGACTCGCCACCCTCTAAGGAGGCTAATGGCGTGGCCCTCAACTCACTTGCCTGCTGAGTGATCACAAAGGGCCGCAAGCACTTTGCCCCACCTTGGCTTTGAAATACCAGATGCTCGTCAACGCCATCGCCACTGAGGTCGGCACTGATCTGATAGACACCAATCCGACTGCTCCAATACTCTTTGATCAACGCCTTGCCCTGCCCGCTGATCCGATTGAACGGCTCTGAAGCGACAAACTCATCGTAACTCGTCGAACTGCCCGCCTCGATCAACAGGCCCAATGATCTCAACGGCCCCAGCTCAAAGTTGTTCTGCTCCAACTTCGATGTAATTGACTCTTTTTGATTGAAAAAGGAAGAAGCCGCACTCAGATAAGCAATTTGCTGGCGATATAGGGATATTAAACACCTAGGTTGCGCTTGGGAGCAGGTTTGGTTTCTTACTCGGATCCACTCCTTCTGCTTGGTTTTGATCAATGATTTTTGCAAGTCCTGAGCCACATTAAGCAGAGCCCAATATTGCGATGCCATTTGACTGTCCAGTTCAGACAGCGCCACATTTTCGCAAATAGCAAACTCTATCTTGCTGTAAGCCATCTCACAGTCGAAACTGGCAGAATTAGCGTCAATGGACAGCAAGCCCAATAAAACCAGTCCGAACGCTCTAATATATAACATTGAAAGTTCCCTTTCCGCGGAGCGAACACGGCTCCCTGCGGGTTGATTCGATATCCTAGGCTGCAAACTATCCGATAAAAAGCTGAAGGGGAACGTTTTTCAAGTCAACCTCTCAGTCCGCAATATAACGGCCACAGCCCAAATCTTCCATTGCTATAACAGGAAGTCAGTTGCTTCCACAAGGGGTCGGGACATACAGCGTTTACATAGGAGAAATACAGTGATCCTCTATGCGCTATCGCTGGCGGCACAGGCCCCCTCTGCGCCGCCGACCATGGCGTGACTAAATTTTCACCACACCGCTGCCAAATTGGGAGGAAGATCCCGTTAACATTCCACCAACAGTGACTATACTGCCCCCGTACCCATTTGGAGACTCGTATGCAGGCGGCCGAAACGACCACAGATCCCAGCGGACTCGAACCCAGCCGGATCTACCTTAACTGCCAAACACGGCAAGGCGTCCCCGTGGTGATCCGCAGTATTCAGCCTGATGACAAATACGAGATGCTCGAGATCTACCCCACCCTCTCCCAACGCACCCTCTACATGCGTTTCTTCCGCGTGATCCAGCAACCCAGCCTGGAACAACTGGCGCGCTACACCGACGTTGACAGTGACACCCACCTGGCCCTCGTACTACTGTGGGGGCCGGAACAACGCCTGGCCGCAGCCGGTCGCCTGATCCGTGCAACCGCCGATTCCGATGTTGCCGAACTCTCCTGCCTGGTCGTGGATGAGCTGCAACACAAAGGGCTTGGCCGTCTGCTCAACAGCCAACTCATGGCCATCGGCCGACAATGGGGAGTGACCAAGGTGATCGCCCTGGTCCACTCGGAAAATCACCCCATGCTACGCCTGCTCAAGGGCCTGGGTTACCCCTGTGAACTGGTCTACGACGAAGGGGAATTCACCGTCACCCTGGATCTCCACCATCCGCCGCTCGAAGATAATGCCAGCCACCATGCCACCGTCTCGGCCATGCATCAGGGGATCGACAACCAGTGCTGATAGCAAAGGTTTTGGACAAACAACCTTCCCAGGGCAGCGCAGCACAGTTTACATAAACGCCATCGGCGTCGGCACTCAACAACCGGTAATGACCTTGCCAATCAGTGGCTCACTGCCATCTCCCAGATTGTAATAGTAGGCGTAGCACTGCTCAGCCACGGTGCGGTCCTTAGGCCAGATATACACGCCTCTTCCCCCCAGGGCCTCAGGTAGATCCGCCATGTGGGTGACATTTCCCCGGGTACAGAAACTTGAGATACAGGGATCCGTGATCTCCAGTCCTGTGGTCACATCAGTGATCTCGACAGCCTTGAGTAACGAACTGCGTCCCAGGCCAACCATATAGCCCTGTTCAACCGGCACGATCTCGCCGCCGATATCGATATCACCGGTCGTCACCCCTTGCACCATCGCCTTCATTGAAACAAGCGAGGATGCACCGGAGATCGCCCCGACCAAACCCTCAAGCGACGCCTCTTGAGCATCGCTGCGTAGCGAGAGAAATTTGGGCAGGGCCGTCACCGACAAGATGCCCAGCAACAAGATCACAATAACCAGTTCAATCAGAGTAAAGCCCGTGGCGTGATGAGCACGCCGATCACCGAGTACATTCATGTTCGATTTCCTACAACATCCCTTGCAATCCCAAAAGCAACCCGCCCGAACCCGAACCCGATCGTTGCCCTGGGTTCCTATCCCTGGAACCGTCCTGTCGAGATATCACACAGGCTGACAATGTCAGATTTCGCTGAAATCCCATTCAAGTCAACAGGCGCGGGCAAGCGCATCAATAAAACACACACTCACCCCAGAGCCTCGCAACTCGAAAGGCACCACTCCTTTGGTTGAATAGAGCGCCAGCGAAGCTCAACCTTGTTGAAACTGCCTGGGATGGGCTGATTTCGCCACAAAGGAGTCACTGGGAATTTCAATGACTCTGACCCCTTGAACCGAGTTAGAATGATTTACCCCCTAACTCAACCAATCCAGTTGATGATATCGATAGAGCAGAGCCACGCCTTTACCCTGGTGTTTCAACATGGCTCCTACAGCGCCGCCGCCCGCGCGACCAGCAAGGAGCGCAGTACCATCCGAGAGCATGTAATGACACTGGAGGACACCATAGGCGTGGCCCTGTTTACCGTCGAAGGGCGCAAAGCCACGCCGACACAGGCCGCCCATAAGCTCTATCCACGGGCTGCCAGTGTCACCAAGCAGTTGCGGGCAGCGACACGAGATTCCTGCCAGGGTATCTGCCTGTTTTTCGCGCAGGGGGACGAACTCAACGACGAGATCGCCAGTGCCTTGGCGCTCCTTAACCTGCAGGCAGACAGCTTAGTCATGTGATCGCTGCAAAGCCCTCACGGACACCGAGCATCACGCCGATTCCGAAGCCCTGACGAAAGCAGCATTCGTCAACGGAAAAACAAATCAAAATCAGAACTGATTGCACGACTCAAGGAGTATCGGCCATGTTTTCCTACGAGCTTCTGGTGGCATTTTGTGCCACCTACGAAGAGAAGAGCTTTAGTGCCGCAGGCAGAAAGCTGCACAAAGATCGAACCACCATCCGCGAACAGGTTCGGGCCATTGAGGACACCTATGATGTCTCCCTGTTCGAGATCGTCGGTAAACGCGCACAACCGACCACCGCGGCCGACCATATCTATGCCCAATCCAAGCACCTGCTGCACAGCACCGAGAAGCTCACCCGCTCGTTTGAATTGCTGTTCAATGAGGCCTTGCTGGAGTTAACCATCCACCACGATGGTTTTTTACCCCGATCACTGGCCATCAAGATAGAGCAAGCGATCACGGCACACTCCCCCAACGTTCGGACAAACTGGCTATTGGGTGAAAGAGAGGCGGTGTTTGAACAACTACAGCGCAGTCCCAATGCCATCGCCTTTATGCCCCATAACAACGCCAGCTACTTCCCCCCGAAGGAGATCGCCTTTCGCCATGTAGGCTATAGCCAGATGGGGTTTTATGCCGGTAGTGGCAGCGACTTGCGCAACGTGCCAAGACTGTCCATCGAAGATCTCGCCGCCGAAAAACAATACGTTTGTGAAGACTACGTCCGCTTTGCCCCGGCGCTGTTTCGGCTCTCACCGCAACATCACCTGATCAGTGATCCCGACATGCTGATCGAGATGGTGAAACACAGTGGCTGGACCGTCATCCATCGCGAACTGGCCCAGCTCCATGTGTCCAACGGCACACTCCATGAGCTGAAAATCGACGAGATCGCCACCCCGCCTTCGCTCGGGCTATCCCTGTTTTATCCCCATAAGTTGAGGGAGAACGCCCTGATCGGCGTGATCCAGGCCTGCGCCGAGCAGCATTTTCAACCAAGGACCACTTGATGGGGATTATCGTTCATTGTGCAGTTTGATCGGTCAGCTTTGTGGGGCATGCTTGGGCCAATACCCTAACAATCCCCAGAAAGAGAATTGGTCACCATGAAACCCAACCTGTTAAAAAGCATGATCTGTGGCGTCTTCGCCGTTGGCGCCACCACCGCTGCCGACGCCTGTACTCGAGTACTCTGGGATACTCAAGAACACGGCACCTTCGTCAGCCGCACCATGGACTGGCTGGAGCCCACCGGCGTTACCCTGATCAACTACCCAAAGGGCACCACCTACAAAGCCAACCTGGGCGGCGACTACACCTACGACGCCAAATACGATGTCACCGGCCTGCTGACCTATGGCGCCCTGTCCAACGCCACCAACAGCGCGGGTCTGGGCGGTAACGTTCTGTTTGATAACAATATGGTTGTTAAGGATAGCAAGCAGCCGAGTGATGTTGGCGTGATCCACTACCTGCAGCACCTGATCTCTCAGTTTGCCAATGTCGCCGAAGCGGTTGAGTACATTCAGGCCAACCCGGGCGTGACCGAAACCATTCCGGGTATCGATATGGCGTTGAACATCCATTTCAGCCTGCAGGATGTCTCCGGCGATTCCGCCGTCATCGAATTCCGCGACGGCGGATCCAAGATCTGGCACGGCCCACAATACAACGTGATGACCAACCAGCCGGACTTCGATGTGCACCTGGCCAGCCTGGACCGTGCTCAACGTAGCTGGGGCGCAAAAGAGGAGCAAGGCCTCTACACCAACCTGCACACCGGCGGCAACATCAACCCGGAAGACCGTTTCATCCACGCCTCCTACTACACTAGCCACCTGAAAGAGCCGACCAGTGTGATGAACGGCCTGATCAAACTCAATGGCGTGCCGGTAACCGTTCCTCACGATGCCCCTAACCGTGTCGTTAATGGTGTCATGACCGGTTACGCCTCCGAGTACAACATTACCGAGCACCTGCAGTCCGGCCAGACTCTGTTTGGCTACCAGTGGGGGGATGTGATCTCCCAGCTGCACTTCAACGTCAATGAGATCAGAAAGTCCGGCAAGCAAGTCAGCTTCCGTCTGGATCAGCCGGGCCTGGCCGGCGACATCACCCAGTTGGTCATCGACTCCGCCCAATAACCCCTTTAGGCCCCTGTTGAGCCGTTCGCTTTGCTAAATACAAACCCATAAAAAGGCCTCTGAGCACGTGTTCAGAGGCCTTATTGTTGCCGGCTCTTCCCCCGGTAGAGTTCAAGGAGAGTTCAATGAGTTCAAGGGGTCAGAGTGATCGAAACCCCGAATGACTCCTTTTGGCCAACTTGCTGCCGTTCGATCGGGCTCTGCCTAGCAGCGCAGCAATCCTAAAACCTAGCAGCGCCTTCGGAACAAGAGCCCTCACCGCATCCCCTTCCCGAACAGAAACAAAAAAGCGTAAGCCGGTTAAGGCTTACGCTTTTTTCTCTGTTAGGCCCAACAACTGGCTCAGTCGGCGCGCTGCCGATTGTCAGGCTCCGGTCCCGGGCGCTGGTTAACCTGGGCAATCAGATCCGTCATCTGGCTCTGGTACTGGTACACCTGGGCCAGGAACGCCTGACGATCCTTAGAGGGCACCGAGGTGGCCATGGGGATGTTAGCGGTCATGGAGTCCACCGCCCGGCCGTTAATATGCAGCTCATAGTGCAGGTGGGCCCCGGTGACCCGCCCGGTGGCACCCACGGCACCGATCCGCTGGCCCCGCTCGACACTTTGACCACGACGAACGTCGATCCGCGACATATGCAGGTAGCGGCTTCGGTACTTGTTGCCATGATCGATCACCACATATTTACCGGCAATGGGATGGTTCTCTACCCGGCTGATCACACCATCCCCCGCCGCCAGGATAGGCGTGCCCGTGGGCGCCGCATAATCGGTCCCGTTATGGGGAGAGACCCGCTTGGTCACCGGATGCAAACGCCTTGGGTTGAAGCGGGAGCTGATCCTGTGATTACCGCTGATCGGATGACGCACAAAAGCCCGATTCAGGCTCTGACCATCTTCATCGTAGTAACTGCCGTCATTGTGCAGATAGGCGGTCGAACTCCAGTTACGGCCGAGAAACTCCACGGCGAGCAGACGCTGCTTACCGGTCAGCTCCTGCTCGATGAACTGGGCTTCGCGCAACACGCGAACCTTGTCACCGGCACGCAGTTGGCGGCGAAAATCCAATTTGTCGTTAAACAGACTGGTGATCTGCTGCACCTCACTGCTGCGCAAGCCGGCGCGAGACGCCGCACTGGAGAAACTACCGTGGATCTCGATCTCGCTGGAGGTGGCGATCCACTCACCCTCGAGCAGAGTCTCTTCAACCTCGTAGGTGTCCTTGTGCCGCTGATAGCTGATCTGGTGAGAGCGATCAAACACGACCTCAAGTTTCTCCAGGCTGTTATTCGCTTCATCCACCCAGAATTTCAGATGGTTGCCCGGGTTGATAGTATCCAGGGCCAGATAGGCGTAATCCGCCTCGATCACCTGGTACATCTGTCGTTGGCCCAGGCCAAGACGACTGAAGATCTGACTTAGGGTATCGCCCTTTGCTACCGTATATTCCCGACTTGCCGGGTGCAGGGTCAATGGCAGGTGATCGAACTCACCCAGTTCCAATGCCACATCCAAAAGCTCCGAAGTTACCCCTTCGAACGCGACCGACTCCTCTACCAGGGGTTCCTCTGGAGTCCACAGCCAGCTAAACCAACCGCGCTCGGACTCCACCTCAGGCAGCGCTTCAGAAACGACGTTCTCAGCCTCCTGAACCGACGGTTCCTCCTGCGTCGAAGCAGCAAGCTCTAGCTCAGGCATCTCCACAGATCCCTTCATATCATCAGCCTTGATGATCCCTTCATCTGGCGCATCGGACTCGGACTGAACATCGACCGCCAGCTCAGAGTCAACCTCCCACTCAGCCGACTCATCGACCTTAGCCTCCCCTCGTCCCAACAGACGGCTCAACAAGCCGCGCTCCGACACTTCGGAAACCGGTTCAGGTTGGAAGCTATCACTGCCCTGAGCAAGCAGAGCCTCATCCGTTAGGGCTGCGCTGTCCTCATTGCCAGCAGGGATCGGTTCGCCCTCCGCCGCATCCGTCGCACCATCAGACTTTACTTTACGTGCGGGAAGCTCTGTCTGTGCCGTGACATCAATGACGTCGCGAGTCACTTCGACAGATCCAGCCACGGGCTCTTGAACCGCCAACTCATCAACCAGAGGTTCATCCCGTCCCCACAGCCAGCTAAACCAACCGCGTTCGGAAGCTGTCTCACTCTCTTCAAACGCTTCAGGAAGCGGATCCCGGTCTGCGTCCTTCGCCAGGAATGCTTCATCCACGCTCTCCGCCGTTTCACCGACCTCAAGAATGGGCTCCTCGGACTCAACAGCCTGTACCAACTCGTCCTTCGTTGAACTTGAAGGGATCTGACGTGGCTGCACAGTGGGATCCTGGCCAGGTAGGATCAGGGGCGTGCGCCCGACAACCTCAGGACTTACTGCCCTGGGCTCACCGTCGAGCACCAGATAGGCACCGGCGCCAGTAAGGGTGAGAGCGCAAAACAGCGCCAAACTTTTGGGGCGGAATATCGCGGGTAAACCACTTTTTTGAGATGCACCGATCCGCCGGGCCTGAGGCCGGTAGGGGGAGGCGCGCCGCCGGTTCAGCTCACTTTGCAGGCGGCGGTGCTGGCGCCGGATCCGATCCGCTTCATCACCGCGTTTTCCAATTCCGAACACAAAAGGGTCCCAAGTCGACAAAATGGGGCCCAAAATGCGACGTTATGCGTTCCAAGTCAAATTGCAGATGGATTTATTGGATCTGCGCCGCAAGCTGCCAGCTTTCACTTGCAATGTCTTATCTAACTGATTTTGTTTTAGTAAATAATTTAGCCGCCTACCGTTTGGGCAAAGATAAACCAATCGTTCAAGGATTTACTGCGAAGCCACGTCAAGGTGGTAATATGGACTTTTGCGAACTTTGCAGGCCGCGTGACGTAAAGTACATAAACGACTCGGTCGCACAGCGTTAAAAGGCTCCCGGAAGCTATCGCCGGTATCGAGCCCCTGCATTTAATAACCAGGCAAATCAATTATGTCGACTCTGAATCGGATCATTCTGATCAACACCCACCTGCCCGGTGAGGTAGAGCTGAAAACTAACGGCCATACCAACATCTGCGGCACCAATGCCTCGGGGAAAACCACCCTGCAGCGCCTGGTTCCCGTCTTCTACGGCGAATACCCCAGCCGGGTCGTGCCCGCCACCCGTGACAGTTTCGAGCGTTGGTACCTGCCCACCGAATCCAGCTTTATCATCTACGAATACATCCGCCCGGATCAAAGCCTGGCGCAAGCGGTGATGAGCTCCGCCGGTGATGGCAAAGGCGTACAGTACCGCTTCGTCGCCAAGGCGTTCGATATGGACGACTACATCAAGGCGCGCACCGATGACAACAAGGTGGTGTGCTGGAACGCCACCGAGCTGCGTCGTGTGTTCCGTGAGCAGGGCGTCGCCTTCTCCAACGCCATCAGCAGCGTCAAAGACTACCGCGCGGTGATCCAAAACGATCGCAGCCTGATCGCCACCGCCAGCAACGGCGGCGAGCTGCGCCGCCTGGCCGAGCAGTTCTCCCTGTGTGAGTCCAATGCCACCCTGCGCCACATGGAAAAGCTGGTGCGCGCCGTGCATTCCAAAGAGGGCAAGATGGAGACCATCCGTCAGATGGTGGCCGCCATCCTGGAAGAGGATGGTGTGGAAACCCCTCAGACCCGTCTCAACCCGGCCCGGGTCGAGGAGTGGATCAAAGAGAGCCAGCTGGTGGCTCACTTTGAGACCATCCGCCCCCAATTTACCAAGCTGGAGCAGCGCTTCGATCAACTCGAAGTGTGTGAGCTGCAGCTCAAGGGTCTGGCCGATGGCTTTGCCAACGACAAGATCGGCCTGCAGACCCGCCTTGAGCAACGCAGCCGGGAGAAGCGTGAAGCGGAGTTTCAACTGACTGAGCTGGCCAACAACTACGAAGCCGATACCGCCGAGAAGAAAGCCGCCCGCTCCGATGCCAAGGCCGATGCCGACACCCTGGAAGCGCGGTTGGAAACCATCGAAGATGAACATCAGCACTGGCTGGATCTCGACATCGAGCAGATCAAGCGAGATCTGGATGCCCTGCCCCAGTGGCGGGCCGATCTCCAGTCCCTGCGCGAACGTGCCAAGCTGCTGACCGAGAAGCACAGCGACATCGAGGCGACCTATAACGAGCGCCGAGGCCAGATCGAGATCAGCAACAACGCCGCCCTGGAAGCCCTGCGCGAGCGTCAGGATCAGGCCCGCAGCCAGCAGGCCGATCTGAAACAGCAGCAGCAAAACCAGATGAGGGAGCTGGAGGACGGCTTCCGCAACCAGCGCACCGCCGCCGAGCAGCGCCACCAAGGAGAGCTCAAGACCCTGGAGCTGGATCAGCAGAAGCTGCAGCTGCAGATCGACGGTGCCGGTTTCAATACCGACGAGCGCCGAGCCCTAGATGTTCTCGAGTCCCGCACCGATCAGGCCTACCAACAGCAACAACAGGCCGAGAAAGAGCTGGATCAGGCCCGTGATCAGGAGCAGGCCAAGCGCACCGAGCGGGCACAGCTGCAGGAACAGCTTAACGGCCTGCGTCGCAACGTCAGTCAATGTCAGTCCCAGTTCGACGCCATCGACGCCCTGCGCTTCCCCAAGGATCATTCCCTGCTGAAGTTCCTGCGTCAGGAGCAGCCGGACTGGATCCACACCTTAGGTAAGGTGATCCGTCCTGAGTTGCTGGCCCGAGGTGATCTCAAACCGGCGCTGCTCGACAATGCCAGTCAAGGGGATGCCCACGGCCTGTACGGCGTGGCACTGGAGCTGGCCAACATCGACGCGCCAGATTATGCCCAGGACGAGCATGCACTGGAGCAGCAGGCCGAGCAGGCCCGCATCGCCCTGGAGCAGGCCCGCACCGCCCAGGCCGAGCAGGAAACCCAGATCGGCGCACAACAGGCCGAGCTGCAAGCCCTGTCCGAGGCGGTGATCCGCGCCCAGACCCAATATCAGAACAGCAAGTCCCAGCACACCCGTCTCATGGACGAAAAGAAGCAGCAGACCGAACAGTTCCGCGCAGCCGTGGCCGAGCGCAAACTGGCCAGTCAAAAGCAGCTCAAGGCGGTCCAGGCCGATCTGGCCCGGCTGCGCAGCGAGTTCGAAGGCTATATCGAGCAGCTCAAAGAGCAGCAGCTCGAAGCCCGCATGGACAAGGAGACCTTCTGGCAGGATCGTCTCGGTGGCGTCGAGCACAACCTGCAACAGATCAGCGCCGACCTTACCCGCCGCCGCGAGCAAAAAGCCGAAGAGTTGGCCGAGTGCGAGCGCTGGTACCAGAGTGAGCTGAAGTCCCGGGGCGTTGACGACAGTCAGATCAGCGCACTCAAGCAGCAGATAGGCCAGCGCGAGCAGGCGATCGCCCGAGTGGATGCCATGCGCGATGAGGTGAAGAACTACGAGATCTGGTTCAAGGGCCCCTTCTCCGTGGAGAAACCGCAGAAACTGGCGCAGCTGGCCAAGGCACGCCAGGAGGTGCTGGAGCTGGATCAACTCCTCTCGGCCCTGGAGCGCAACTTCAAGTCCATCCGCAAAGAGCTCAAGACCGCCCAGGCCGAGGCCGAGCGCGATCTCACCCAGGGCAACGAGCAGATGGCCAGCCTCAACGAACTGCTCAGCGAACTGACCAAGCTCAATCTCAAGGGCCCCAAGGGCGGCGAGCCCCTGCCCAGCGACTACCTGCCCAGCGGCGAACTCGACGAGCGCCTGCGCGATGCCCGCGAAAAGCTGGAGCAGCGCGACGGCCATCGTCGGGTGATCCGCGAACAGATCGATCACTTCGACGGCCAGATCGGCCAGAAGGCCGGCCCCGAGTTGGCGGCCAACTGGGAGCAGTGGCGCAGCGACTGCATCGAGCCCTCCGACAGCGGCGTCGCCAAGCTGGACCACATCAAGATGATGGGCCACCTGCGCCATATGATGAACCACATCGTGCCGCAACGCCTGGAGGTGCTGCGCAGCACCGGCCAGACCTTCGGCATCGATCTGGAAAGCTACTACTCGGTCCTGGCGGATATCGATAAGCGGATCGGCACTCAGTCCAAACGGATCACCCGGGAAGTGGGTGAAGAGCTGTTCCTCGACGGCGTCTCCGGCTCGGCGGTACAGATCCGCTCACGGATCTCCGATCTCGACTTCTGGGACGAACTCAGTGAGTTCATTCAGGCCCACCAGGCCTGGCGGGATCAGGACTTTGCCGGCCTGCCCGGTGAAGAGTACGCCCAGTTGCTGCGCCGCGCCCTGGAGGTGATTGGCCGTACCGCCCTCACCGGCTCCGTCGCCAAGCTGCTGGAGATTGAGCTGCGCCTGCGCGAAGGCAACTCAGATCTGGTGATCCGCACCGATCGCCAGCTCAACGAATCCTCCAGTCACGGCATGGCTTACCTCATTCTCTGTAAGTTCCTGCTGGCCTTTACCCGGCTCTTGCGCGGCAACTCCACCGCCATCGTTCACTGGCCCATTGATGAGCTGGGCACCCTGCACCATGTCAACGTGAAGAAGATCTTCGACGCCTGTGAAAAGAACTACATCGCCGTGCTCGGTGCCTTCCCTAACCCGGAATCCGAGGTACTGAGCCTGTTCGAGAACCGCTACATCATCAATAAACAGACCCGGCAGCTGCAGGTGGTGCAACCCAAAGTCAGCCCCATCGCCGCCCGACTCAAAGCCCGTCAACACGCCACCACCGAGCAGGAGCAAAGCGCATGAAAACCGAAACCGGACGCGTGGTCGAGGCCCTGCTCAAGGGCGACTTTATCTGTCGGATCAGTGACGAGGCGGCCTGGGAGCTGCTGAAGAACGACGACAAGCGCCAGCAGATCAAAGAGCATCTGGCGATCCTCAATCGCACCGTTACCAGCGCCGCTGGCGACACCGTGTTCTTCTGCAGCTACATCGATCTGGGTGAAGACGAACGCAAGGTGATCGGCAGCCAATTCAATGAGCTGGTAGGCTCACTGCAGCCACTGGTGAACTGGATGGTGCTGGTGCAGGAAGCCGGCGCCGGCGACGAACCGCTCAGCGAAGGGGTGCGCGTGCGCCTCAACGAGCTGCAAAGCACCATCGAAGACGTGCCCGCCCTGTCGGAGCAGCTGGCCAAGATCGCCCGTTACCGCCTGTTCAACTCCACCTCCACCAGCGTCGACGGCCAGCTCAAGCAGGTGTTTAAGCGCCTGTGTGAACTGGGCTACCTGATCCGCCCCAACGTCGAGAAGCAGATCTACCAGGCCACCGGCAAGATCGAATACCTGTACGAGGTGCTGCGCTTTATCGACGAAACCGAAAGCCTTGCCCTGGAGCAGAAGGCGGAGGCGATGCAGCAGGAGGACCTGCTGTGAGCAGCAACCTGCACAAGATCGGCAAAGCCTTCCTCAACCAGCTGGCCCGAAACGCCGATCTGCTGATGGACACCTACCTGTCCGGTACCGTCGATGAAACCGCCGACAACGCCAAGGCGGTGGCCAAGCTCACCGCCGCCGGTGTGCTGCGTCGCGGTGAAGCGGACGAGCCACTGCGCCTGGCACCCAGTATCCGCACCATGCTCGAGGAAGCGCTCAAGGATGAGAAGGGCCGCCAAGTCGACACCAACGTCGGCTCCGCCCTGGCCACCATCAAAACCCTGGCCCGCCACTATAAGGAAGCCCAGCATCTGCACGACTACCCGGCCGCCGATGCCTACCTGGCGGAGCTGGCTGAGCTGGTGTTTCACCTTAAGGAGAGTCTGCGCCACAGCACCCGCTCACTCTGGTCAAGGATCAACAACGAGTTTGGTTATGTCGGCACCATGGACGCCAAGATCCGGGAAAACCAGCTGGCTCAAGATCAGGTCACCGAGCTGCTGGGCAGCCTGGAGTTGTTCCGTTTCGATGAGCTGACCGAGCTCGCCGGTGACGCCCGCGAGCTGCGCCGCCTATTGGTGGTCAGCCTGCAGCACACCATGGTGGAGTGTACCGGCGAGCTCGCCGTGGTCCAGAGCCGCTTGCTGGCACTGCTGGGCCGCTTTCGCGAGATCCAGGGGCGTACCCGCCTGCTCAAGGGCTTCCTGCTCCACTGCGAGCAGCACCCGCACTACCAGGTGGACGATCACGTAGCTCGGGTCAATGTGCCGCCCCTGCTCAATCAGGGGCAGCGATGCCTAGCGCCCGCCGCCGTCGATGTCGCCGACGGCAACGAGGAGCGTGCTCTGATCGAGTTGGTGGGCCTGATCCGCCGTCGCGAACGCACCGCCGCCGAGCAGAAACAGGCCCAGGCCGATGCCTTTGCCCTGGGCCAGGCCGCCGCGTTTGAGCTGACCGACGAAGGACTCAAGCAGGATGTGGACGCCTTCTTCTGCGCCGTCATCGACCAGGCCAAGCAGCTCTCCGCCCTGGAATACCACGAACAGCGGGATCTGGCCTGGCCCCGGGAAGCCTGGCTCTACCAGGTGATTGGCAACTTCGACAGCCTGCCCGCCGAGCAGCGGGAACATTTCGGGCTGGATCCGGATTTGCGGGACGATCCCATCTTCTCCGGCGTTAAATACATCGAAGATGTGCGGATCTGGCTGCAGTAAGAATTTGGGAGGCCAATGGCCTCCCTTTTCTCAACATTTCAGGACGACTCAGTTAAGGAAGACACAAATGGGACACACACGTTTTACCGCTTTGTTGGTCTGGGCCTGCCTCAGCCTGCTTCCCTTCGGCGGCTTTGCCAAAGATAAGATCCCCCTGGCCTGCGTCGGTGACTCCACCACCTGGGGCATGACCATTGAAAACCGCGTGGGGGAAAGCTACCCGGCCGTGTTGCATCAGGCCCTGTCCGACACCCATTGGGTCCACAACTTTGGTGCCAACGGCGCCACGGCGCAACGCGATACGCCCAAACGCACCCCCTATACCACCCGGGAAGCCTACCCGGAGAGCCTGGCCTGGCAGCCTGAAGTGGTGATCCTCACCCTGGGGGCCAATGATTCCAAACCGGCACTGTGGAACGCCGAACGCTTTGCCGCCGATCTGAGCCGGTTGATCCGCGACTATCAAACGCTGCCAAGCCAGCCTCAACTCTATCTCGGCATCCCGGTGCGATCCTTTGATACCAGCGGCAGCCCCCATGCGGTCAATGAGCCAAACCTCAAGCAGGCTCGAAAGATCATACGTACCCTGGCCTCGGAGCTTAACCTTCCGCTTATCGATTTTCACAGCGCCCTGATCAGCCCCCATGACTTCCACCAGGATGGGGTCCACCCCAATGCTCAGGGGGCCCAGAAGATGGCCCAGGTGGCGCTGGCCGCGATCCAGGATATGGATCAACCATGAAACGGCAACAACTGCTCGCCCTGGATAAGCTGCTGCGGGATCGCAGCGGCACAGCCCGACTGACCAAGAGCCTTGAACAACTGCACCGGGATTACGAATTTGGCCGAGTCGATCCCGTCGGCAAACGCCTACTCTACCGTACCGACGAGCTCGAGCGACTGGAGGCCGAGTGCAAGCAGCTGCTGCAAACCGACGAACTGCGCACCCTGGCCAGCCAGAGTGCCAAGGCCAGTCGCACCCAGGTGGCCGCCCTGACCGGCAGGGAAAAACTGGCCAGCGACGCCCCCGGCGAGCACCTGCTGCAACTGAGTTGGGGCAACGGCCTGCTCGAGGGCAGCGGTGCCGAACTGCCCTACGGCGCTTCCCTGCTGGTGGACTGGCGCACCCTGCCCGCCTTTGAACAGATCGTGCTGGTGGAAAACTGGGATACCTTCCTTGGGCTCGGCCAGTATCGGCTCCCTGGGCCCCTGGCCGCACTTCCGGCACTCTACCGGGGACATGATCGCCAGGGGCGTGCGGTGAAACGCTATCTGGCACGCCATCCCGCCTGCCAGGTGTTGATCTTTGCCGATCTCGATCCCAAGGGCCTGCTGCTCGCCGCCGAGTTTCACGCCAGCGGCCTGATCGCCCCGGCACTGACAGACTGGTGCCGAGCCCGGCCCGATCCCGACGCCTGGGCGCGACAGTGTTCGCTGCACGCCCAACTGGATCCCCTGCCCGCCAGTCCGTTAAAGGATCTGTGGCAGCAACTCAGAGATCGTCGCCTGGCGATCATGCAGCAGCAGTGGGCGGCGCACCGGCTGGCCCTGCGTCTCCATCCCCTCTCCACCCCAGACGCTCAAATCACCCTCTAGTCCATCCGCAGGTAGGCGATACTGGACTAACGGGGTCTACTCAGCATCACACCGATCCCCCCTTTGATACCCAAGGCGGGATCAGAACATCAGAGTTCGTGATAGAAAATCGCTGACCGAGGGAGCCAAAAATGTCTGCAGAGAGAGCCGAAACCGCCCAATTACAGCGCTTGTTGGAGAAGCTCGGTGCCGGACTGGATCAATACCTGGAGTTCAATCACCCGGATGCGCTGCATCCGGCTCAGCAATGGCGCCAAAGCCTGGATATCCCCCTGCCCGAGCAGGGCGTCGGCATCGACCAGGTGCAAGAAGCCTTGCTGACCCAGGTGATCCCCGGCGGCTCGCCCGTGCCCAGGCCCGGTTTCAGTGCCTACATCACCACGGGGGCCACCAGTGCCGCGATCCTGGCCAGCACCGCCGCCAGCCTGGCCTCCCCCCAACGCTATATGCACACCGCCTTTAACTTCCTGGAGGGGCTCTCCCTCAAGTGGCTGGCACAGCTGTGCGGGGTCCCTCAGATGGAGGGGGTGTACAGCAGCGGCGGCTCGGTGGCGAACCTGGTGGCACTGGGGGCCGCCCGTCAGGCGACCTTCGAGGCCCTGGGAAGGGATCCCGCCGCCGACGGCGTTGACCGGCCCGTCCGCGTCTATGCCAGCGATCAATGCCACCACACCATCCAGCGCGCCTGCGGCGTCCTGGGACTGGGCCGCAATGCCGTGTGCGCAATTGCCACCGACTCTGGGCAACGGATGCGACTCGATGATCTGCACCGCCAGGTAGAACAGGATCTGGCCCAGGGGATCTTGCCCATGGCGATCGTCGCCAACGCCGGCACCACCAACACGGGCGCCATCGATCCGCTGGAGGCGATCGGCCAGTTCGCCCACGAAAACGGGATCTGGTTTCATGTCGACGGTGCCTATGGCCTGCCGGGCATTTTGGATCCCCAAGTCGCTCCCCTCTATCGGGGACTGGAGCTGGCCGATTCGGTGATCGTCGATCCCCACAAGTGGCTGGGTGCCGCCGTGGGGGTGGCCGCCACCTTTGTCAAAGATCGCACCCTGCTGGCCCGCGCCTTCACCCAGGAGCCGGCGGACTATCTGGAAGGGACGGTGGAAACCCGGTGCAGCGAAGGGATCGCCCACTCCCTGGATGACTTTGGCGAGCCCTATTTCGATTACGGCGTGGAGCTCAGTGCCCCCTGTCGTGGCGTGGTGGTATGGGCCCTGCTGCGGGAGATCGGGGTCGAGGGATTCCGTGAACGGGTGATCCGCCACAACACCATGGCCCGAACCCTTGCCCGGCTCGCCCACCGGCACCCCAAGCTGGAGGTACTGTCCGAGCCGGTGCTCTCCATCTGTGGCTTTCGCTATACCGCGCCGGACATTGCCGATCTCAACCAGTTCAACCAGCGCTTGCATCGGCGCCTGGTGCGCGAGAACACCTACATGCCCTCCACCACCCGCATTGCCGGTGAGCTGGCCCTGCGCCCCTGCTTTATCGGTGCCCGGGCCAAGGCCGATCAGGTTCAGGGATTGATCGACGCCGTGGTGCGGATCGGGCATAACCTCGCAGAGGAGGAAACTAGGTCCCAGTAAATCCTCATCGCGATCAGTACCAAACCGCTTTGCGTGCGAGTCGGCAGGGTACTGAACATCGCCATATCATCGCCATACTGACTGCATGGAACGCCTCATTGTTGCAGGTCTAACGTCTGATGATTGGCGTAATCTACGGTGCTGATTCAAGGTAAACCGAGGCTATGCCACTGGTCGTGTATTGATGTGGATGATGCGGGAACTGGGTATCCAACTGGACGATTTAACGTCAGTCGCCCGATGCCGATGTCGAGACGAAGGCACTGAATATGGCTGCGCAGCTGCGAGATTGTCCCTGCAGTATGATGTTCCAATCAGGCCAAGGCTGACAATATGCCAACCGGAAGTTCAGACAGCACACCTGGCGTTATCCAATGACACAGAGCATGAGTCGCGCGGTAATTGCCGGAGCGGCGGCTCCGAAGCCTAAAAACAGAATGGACCCCATCAACTGGGTAGATGATCGCTCGGGAAGCCAAGCATGATGTTGCTACAACCCTGATGGATGTCGACAACCGGCGGCACTTCACCAACACGATGATGAGCTGCCGCCTGCAGAAGCCGAGAATCGGTCGAAACAAGTGACCGGATGTCGTTGACTACGACAGAACTACTCAGGGGGGACAAACTCGTCAACCGGATAAACCAAGATGTAAGGGTTGGTTTCATAGTCTTCAAGCGCCGTCGTGAGCAGCGCGATAACCGCACCATCATCGTTGAGCACGACATTGGGCCGTTCCATACGGATGTACTCCTTAACCGAGCCATCGGCAAAAGTCACCGGGGCATCCTCTATCACCGGGATATCACTGTACAGATGATATCGTTTGCCGTCCTTCGAGTAGTAATGCAGCATCGGCTTGCCGGGCAGATAGGAGGCTTGCTTCCAGTCATTCATCAGCAGGTTATACTGCCCCCCCGCATACCAGATCACGCTGTCCTCGTGCTCGTAACCATTGGGCAGCGCGTTCACATCGCCGGCAGCCAGGGTATAAGGCCCGCTCAGTTCGGGGGCTTGCCAGGTGATCATGCGACAGATCTGACGACCGGTTGGCGATTTCAGCCGTTTGTTTTTGCCGACGGCGGTGATGGTCCCATCCTCGTTAACCCAGATAGCCGGGTTATTAATGGGCGCAATAGGTTTGTCGCTCCGATCCCACGGGCCATCTATTGACTCTGAGAAAGCCATTCCCAACTGATAGCCCCCTTCACCCTTCAGATACTCTGGAGACTTCGTGTAGTCACTATCGGGGATCATGATGTAGTAAAGGACGTATTGGTCGCCATGCTTGATGATTTTCGGGTTATGAATGCCCCGACTGTCATGGACAGGTTGGCCGGTGCGGGGCTCCATCACGATTTCGGCAAACTCATACGGGCCCAACAGGTTTTTCGACGTTGCCCGCACAATTTGGCTCTGTCGCCAGAGCGGCATCGACCGATTCTTGTCGTCGGATTGCCAGCGCGAAGCAAACATATGGTAGGTGTCGTCCACCTGGATAATGGAGGGATCCCACAGGCTGTAGCCTTCCATTTTAAAGCCGCCATCGGCTAACGGCTTGCCTAACGTTTCCTTCAATGGATTGGTGCCCTGATGGGGAGTCACGCTGTCGTCCAGCCAGTAGGCTGCGGGCATATCTTGCTTTAAACGGACTTCCTCAGTCCAATCATTATGTGTGCCATTGGCCAGTGCACCTGTGCTAATGACAGTGGCGATAAGAGCGAGCGGCAGAGCGTTTTTTATATGCATAAGTGGGCTAAAAATCGTACGACGAACACACAGATTAAGCCTGCATAAAAGTTAAAAAAACAATAATAACAAAATATTACAAAAGGGTTATTCAAGGACGCAGAGGTTAACAAATAAGCCATTCAATGCTCGGTCAGCTGCTATGCTAGGCCGACTTATCACGGATGCGTTATTGGTGCCTGGGCCGAGGCCGATCAGGTTCAGGGATTGATCGACGCCGTGGTGCGGATCGGCGACTGCCTGAAAAGTAAGATGAACACCCGGTTCAAATAAGCATCAGGCCATCGCGATCGATAGCGACTCGGCAGGGCAAGGGATCTTCCACCTACAAAAAGGGGCCTCCATCGGAGGCCCCCTCACAAAATGGCAAATCCTATCAGCGGGTAAAGATCGTCTTGCCATCCTTGATGGTGGCCAGCACTTCAATGTCGGTGATGGCCATCGGATCGACCGCCAGCGGGCTGTCGGACAGCACCACCAGATCGGCCCGTTTGCCCACTTCGATGCTGCCCTTGCTGTCCTCTTCAAAGCTCTGATAGGCCGCATCCAGAGTGATGGCGGACAGGGCCTGGTACGGCGTCAGCTTATGGTGCTCACCCAAGACGTCGCCGGTGCGGGTCACCCGGTTTACCGCCGTCCAGAGATTGCGCATCATGTCCGGCAGCAGCACAGGAGCATCCATGTGGATGGTGTAGCGCAGGCCAAACTCGTTGGCCCAGCCGGTGGGAGAGAGGTTCTGGGAGCGCCAGTTACCCAGGGTGGAGTCGCGATGGTAGTCGCCCCAGAAGTAGGTGTGGGCCGGGAAGAAGGAGGCCATCATGCCTTGTTTCTCCATCTTCTTGATCTGATCCAGGCGCGCGGTCTGGGCATGGATCATCACGGTGCGGCGATCGTCCGTCCCATGTTCGGCATTGGCCTTTTCAATGGCATTGATCAGGATATCGGCGGCGGCATCACCGTTGGCATGGCTGATGATCTGGATATTTTCCCGGTAAGCCTTGTCGACAAAATGATCCATCTCGGCCTGCTCCAGCACCGGGTAACCATGGTAGTGGTAGGCATGGCTATGGGGGGGCACAAAGTAGGGGTTGGACAGGTACGCGGTTTTCCCCTGGGGCGAGCCATCGCCCACCATCTTCACCCCGGCCAGCTTCAGGCCATTGACGTATTCGCCAGGCTGTTGCATCGCCAGCAGTTCATCCAGCTCCGTCCACTTGCCGTAGGCCACCAGATCCAGGTAGAGGGCCCCGTGCTTGGCGGCACTTTGTACCAGGGGAAAAAGGTTCGCCAGCATCAGGCCTTCCTGTGCCGTGGTGATCCCGTAACCCGCAAACATCGCCTGAGTCCGGTTCAGTCGTTCGAGTGCTTCCTCCTGACTGTCCATGCCAATGTGGGCAAAGATCGCGTAGATGGCGGATTCCTCCAAAACCCCGGTCAAGCGGCCCTGGTCATCCTTACGGATCACGCCCCCCGGAGGGGCCGGAGTGGTTTCGTCATAACCCAGTTTGGCCAGGCCCGCCGTGTTACAGCTGGCCAGGTGGCCGGAGATATGGACGATACACAAAGGCAAGTCCGCACGGATCGCATCGAGATCCTGTTTGGTGGGGTGGCGCTGCTCGACCAGCTCGGCATTGTCATAGCCAAAGGCGATCTGCAGTTTGTCCGTGTCCTGCTTTCCTTTCAGGTGCTCCGCCATCACCCGCTTCAGGGTTGCTAGGTCGTTGACCTCCCCCAAGGGGGCCGGGTAGAGGAACGGCGCATCGATCAAGGGCAGGTAGTTCATCAGGTGACCATGGGCATCGAAGAATCCCGGTGTCACGGTTTTGCCTTTGAGATCTTGTACCTCGGTCTGTTTGCCCTTTAACGCCATCACGTCTTTGGCGCTTCCTACGGCGGTGATCAGGCCATCTTTAACGGCGATCGCCTCGGCTCGCTGCGTTTCTCCGGTCATGGGGATCACATTGGCATTGGTGAGGATCAGATCCGCACCAGCCACCGCCGGGCCACACAGCGTCGCCATCGTCAGTGCCAAAAGCGTCGGTCGTAATTTAGGGGTAAACAAGGACATGAGTTTTCCTTTTGGTTTGCAACGAAGTCCAACATACGCCACCATCCTCGTTGATAAAGTCAAATCTAAAAAGACAGTTATGTAAGGGAACACCTTACCAGGAGGGCTGCGTGCACAGCTTAGAGCAACTCAACGCCTTCGTGACCGTATACGACCAAGGCTCCTACAGCGCTGCCGCGAAAGCGTTGAAAAAGTCCAGAATGACCGTTCGAGAGCAGATCCTTAGCCTGGAGGACAATCTTGGCTTTGAACTGTTTGAGATGGTGGGGCGCAAAGCGATGCCCACCGCCAAGGCTCAGCGGATCTACCCTCGCGCGTTGTTTTTGACTCGTCAGAGCCAGGAACTGACCCTTTTTTGTCAGCATTTTTGCGAGGCAGACCTGCTTGAGCTGACCATTTACCATGACACCTGCGTACCGGTGGAACTCCTGGCCGACATTGAGCTGACCGTGCGCCAGCACTTCCCCCAGATCCAGATGAACTGGCTCCACCGTAGCCGGGAGGAAAGCTTTTCGGCATTGCTCAATAGCGAGGCGCATCTGGCCCTGCTGCCCAACAGAGGGCGGGCACGGGCGGAAAAGGAGATCAATTTTACCTCGCTGGGCAATCTGGAGGTGGGCGCATACGTTGGCATCGAGTCACCGCTGCGTCAGGAAGAAAAAGTGACCTTCGACCAGTTGCGCTGTGAGCTGCAATACATCAATGAAAACTTTCTCAGCCAGAGCGAGGTCTATCTGCTGGGTCATGAGCATCAGATCGTCAGTAACAATGATCTGCTGTGTGAACTCGTGAGCCGAAATGGTTGGGCCATACTGCCCAAGGCATTGGCGCAGCCTCATGTCGACGCCAAACGCCTCTTTGAGATCCCCCTAGAGGCGCTCAATCGTCCTTTCGCCATTGGCCTGTCGGTATTTTTCCGGGGTGCCGATGCCCAGCATCCACAGCTCAAGCCGATCATGGAATGGATAGGCCAGTTGTCCCTAAAATATCTCAAGTAAACCATCGCTTGCTCGATAGTGCCTGTCGCTCACAACCTGGCGATGGTTAATTAGAGCTGCCGGCCTAAGCCCCACGGGCGGCTCATTCAGGCGGTCGGCCCTAACCACTGCTCTTAGGGCAAAGAGGTGCCAGACCCTGTTAAAGATCCCTGGCACCCCATGCCAACGTTCCAGCGGGATCCACCCCATCATTAGGTTCATGCTAAAGATCCGGGCACCAGTGCCCTGCGCAACCGGGACTTAAACGCGCGCCAGTGGGTCTTGGGCTGTTCCGGTGCCCGCCGGAGCAACCCCTGATAATCCCGGTCGGTCAGGCTCACCTCCCCCCCGTGGGCCAGGATCACCGACTCAGGCTGTAATGCCTGGATCTTCTCCAGGGAGGTTCGAAAGCGGTTGGGATAAAACACGGGAAACGGAGGGATAAACCGGCCTTTGACCCGGATCATCAGATCCGCCACATACACCCGTTTTTCGTCGTGATGATAGAGGGAGATATCCCGATCGGTATGACCCTGGGTCGCCAAAACCTGCCAGTCGGTGAACATGGGCAAAGGCTCCCCATCTTTGAGATAGTGGTCCGCCCTTAAACGGGCCGGGTACCAGATCCGGCGAAACCGTTTTTTCAACCTGTGCGCCACATATTGGGCCAGTATGAGATCGGTCAGGTGCATCAAACGTCCGGCCCAACCCCTGTACCACTGGCCCGGGGCATCGCCGGTGGCAATTTGACAGCCCGTCAACGCCCTAAATCGCGTCGCCCCGCCGGCATGATCCGGATGCATATGGCTCACCACCACCAACTGAAGATCCTGAATTGGCCGATGAAGCCGGTCGGTGATAAAGCGCAACACCACGCCGACATCTGCCCGGCACCCGCCATCGAGCAACAGCAGGCCATGATCGTATTCCACCAGGTAGAGACTCTGGATATAGCCTTCAATTTGATGTAGCCGCATCAACCACCAAGATAAATGGGTCAAGGGCCCCAGTATGGGCAGGGGAGTTCGCTGCAGGCAACTGGAAATGCTCCCCAAGCCCCGTCTCCTTTTTCAGCTGGGCACCTGATGACTCCCCGGATCAACCTACTCGCCAAAATGAAAACACAATGTTGCCATTTTGTGACACAGATCGACACCGAAAAATGAGCAGTTGCTAAATTAATATCACCTAATCCATTGATAAGTAAGTAACAAACAAAGCGGAGGTGCCCCTAACAGAATTTCCCCATAGAAGACAAGAGAAGAGAGAGCCTCATCTTCACTGGCCACACTGACATGGCATCAGGAAAGGACACCAATGCCATCTCACCTGCCAACACGCTTAAACGGCGTGCTTCCGGTGAGCTTGACGCTCTACGCGACTGATAAGCGCTTTAGGAGCAACATGATGGACACCAAATGGAACTTAGCCAGGGCAGCTCTGCTTGCCCTAATCTTCACTTTCCCCCTGCACGCCGCCAAACCCGTCGATCAGGACGGCGATGGCGTCAAGGCGAGCGCCGACTGCAACGATCTCGATGCCAGTGTCTGGCAACTCAACAGCTGCGGCCAATGTGCCCCCGAGCCGGTTGGCGGCTGCCTGGCCTCTTCGCCCCATGCCGACCTGCTGTGGAGCGACTACCCGGTGGCCTGCCAAAACTGCCACGACGGCGGCGAAGGCGGTGCGCAGTATGACGCCATGTTCGGCTCTACCCACTACCAGTGGACTGGCCAGGCACCGGACATGACCAACCAACCTGGGCTGCTGCAGGGCAAGCTGACCAATGCCGTTAACAGTTACTGCATCAATATCGAGGGTGACTGGCCGGTCTGTGGCTCCTGTCACGCAGGGCGCGGCATTAAGCCCGGAGAGGGGGATACCTCCGCCAATGTCGATTGCCTGGTCTGCCATAACGCCGATTACGCCATGAACCGGGTCCGCCTGCCCGATGGCAGCATGGGACCGGCGACTGGGACGGCGCAAGCGGATCTGGATGGCTATGTGCAAAACATCGCCGCCCCCACTCGGACCAACTGCCTCAAGTGCCACGCTTACGCCGGTGGCGGTGACGGGGTGAAGCGGGGCGATCTCTCCTCAGCCCTGATGAGCAATGGTACGCCGCATTTTGATATCCATATGAATGTCACCGGCGCCGATCTGCAGTGCCAGGATTGCCATAAGTTCATCGATCACAAGGTGATTGGCAAAGGGTCCGATCTGCGTCCCACCGATGATCTGATCCGGGGGGCCGAGATCACCTGTGCCAACAGCAACTGCCACGTTGGCATGGACTCGGGAGCGGGACACGCCGCCGTGGGACGACGCAGCGAGCCCGATCGCCACGTTCCCCGAGTTGCCTGTCAGTCCTGCCACATCCCCACTTATGCCAAGGATCTGGGCGATCCTTCCCATGTTCCCACCGAAACCCATAGAGACTGGCAATTCCACCACGATGGCACCCCCGCAGACGGTCTGTCCGGCCCGGGCCACCCCCATACCGACAAAGCCGCCAACCTCCTCCCGCAGTTGCGTTTCTGGAACCGGCTGAGCGACAACTACCTGCTCGGCGATCCGGCGGTTACGGACCCCCAGACCGGACGATACCCCACCTCACGGCCTCTGGGCGATGTCATGAGTGGCAAACTCACTCCATTCAAATACAAGACTGCGCTCCAGCCCATGACCCAGCTCGATCAGCGTTTGATCGCCCTGGACACCTTCGAGTACATCAAAGGCTCAGGCGATGCGACCAGTGCCATCCAGTCTGGTCTGATCAACATGGGATATGGTGCCGATGAGCCCTATCAGTGGGTCGAAACCGACACCTTCCAGATGCTCAATCACGGGGTCAACCCCGCCAGCGACGCGGCACAGTGCAGTCAGTGTCACGAGGAAACCCTGGATCTGACCACTGAGTCCAAACTGGATGCGCTGGGCTATGCCCTCAAGGGTCCCAAAGAGCAGGTTTGTAGCCAATGCCACGATGGAACGAAAAAGTTGCCCAGGAGCTGGGACCGAATGCACAGCCATGTAGCCAAAGGCAGCACAGGGATAGGCTGCTACTTCTGTCACGATCTGGAGCGACCTGAGCGCAACCTGTGCAGCCCTTGTGACACCAGCTGCGCCTCGGAATACGTCGACAATGTGCCCTTCCCTCACCAGTGTGAATAGGCCCTGTTCGCTCATCAGACGAGCGACATGAGCGGAAAGCCCCGGCACCTTCACGGGTACCGGGGCATCGTTTTACCCTCTTCGCTGAGATCCGGTGCAGGGCTTTGCCACTTGAACTTGAAAAGGTTTGCCCCCAGCCTATAGGTATCTGAAGCACACCGGAGAGGATAGGCTTTGGACCCAGACCATGTCCTGCGTTTCCAGCTAAGAAATTTGCTGCACACCGCCATCCTGCTGGGGGCAATGGCCCTGCTGCTGGCCCTGGCCAGCAGGCTGGTGTTTGGCCCAGGTACCGAGTTGTTGATCCTCATCGCTCTGTTGCTGATCAGCGTCCTGCTGCCCAGCCTGCCTACCGACTGGCAACTGCGACTACACCGGGCACAGCCTTTCCTGATCCCCAATGAGCTTCACCCGATCATTCGGGATCTGGCCCGGCGGGCCGGACTGCCGGTATTGCCTCGACTCTTTTATCATGCCAGCCCCGCTGCCAATGCGTTTGCCCTGGGGCATCGGCGCGATCCCGCCATTATACTGTCCGTTGGCTTGCTGCATCGCCTCAGCCAGAGAGAGTTAACCGGCGTACTGGCCCATGAGATCGCCCACATCGCTCATCGGGATCCCTTCTTGATGCGCATGGCCGATCAGATCACCGCCCTGTGTCGCCTGTTGGCCAACCTGGCCCTGCTACTGGCCCTGCTCACTCTGCCTCTGGTGCTCTTGGGCATGGCGTCATTCTCCCTGCTGGCCCTGTTACTGCTATGGTTCACTCCACTGCTGGCCAGCCTGTTGCAGCTGGCCCTGTCCCGGGTCCGTGAATTTGATGCGGATCGACTGGCCGCCAGCCTGCTCGGTGATCCCAGGCCACTGGCTTCGGCGCTGATCACCATCGCCGACAGCCAACGATCCATCTGGCAGCGCTGGCTCTGGCCCAATCCCTACGACGAGGGACACCCCTGGTTACGCTCTCACCCCTCCACTCGAGAGCGGGTAGAGCGCCTGATGGCGTTGCGTGCAGCCACGGGACGTTTACGCTGAACCAGGCGTTTGCGTCCATCCCAGCCAAACTGCCCGTTCTGAGCCGGCGAGGCCCACCGCTGGAGGCGAAACGATGGTGACGCCTTTTGGCGACTTGACGCATTTTCGCCCCTTCCAGTGATCGCACCAACACTTGACGATGACCGATCCCCCACAACTGACCAAGCAGGATAAACTCACCGCTTTTTCAAACAGCTCCAAGGGTTATGCAACGAATTACCAGTTTTGATCTGGCCAGGGCAATCGCCATCATCGCCGTGATCACCCTGCACGCCACCGCCATCGCGGGTACCCAGTTTCTCGGTGGACAAGCAATGCTTGGCGAACTGCTCAATCAGGCCGCTCGCTTCGCCGTACCGCTGTTTTTCCTCCTTGCCGGTTACTTGCTGCAAGGCAAACTGGCACACGCTCCCGTGCGCCAGGGATTGCGTTACTGCAGGCCCCTGCTCCGCCTTTGGCTGGTGTGGTCCCTGCTCCTGCTGCTACTGCCAACCAACCTGCCGCTCTTCCTGTCCGAGGGCTACCTGGCTGAGCGGGCGGGCTACTGGTCCTGGGTCTTTCGCGATTGGTCTTCCCCCCTGTTTGAGGGGGGACAGATCCACCTGTGGTACCTGACTGGCCTTGCATGTGCGGTGGCGATCTGTGCGCTGGCGTATCACTTTAAACGCAGCGCCTGGCTGTTACCGGCAGCCTTGGGCCTGTATCTGCTTGGCCTGATGGCCGGTAGCTATCAACCGCTAACCGGCTGGCATTGGCCTATGGACTCACGAAACGGCCCCTTCTTTGCCACCCTGATGCTGGTACTGGGCATGGAGTTCAAGCGCCATACCTGGCGCCCCTCGCTGCCCGTCGCACTGGGGCTCTTGCTGGCAGGCATGTTATTGCATTTCACCGAAGCCGTTTGCTTGGCCCTTTACTTCGAACAACCCCTGAGCCGTCACGACTACCTGCTGGGGACCCCCTTGTGGGCCGGTGGCCTGTTTGCCCTGTTGCTGGCCCGGCCCGAACTGGGCAAGCGTCGCTGGATCGACAACCTGAGCCGACACACCCTGGGGATCTATCTGGTGCACTTCTGGGTCATGATGCTGCTATTTTCCTTGAGTCGGCATTACCACCTGCCCACGTCGATCCGAGATCTGTTGATGGTGCCCCTTGTCCTGCTGATCAGCTGGGGGATCACCCTGGGGCTGATCCGCACACCTCTGCGTACCTGGCTATTACGTTAAACGGGTTTGCGTACGAGCAGATGGGTGTAGCGACCGATCTCCCGGTACAGGGGACGGTCGCAATACTGCAGCTCCAACTCTATCAAGCGGTCAAGCTGGGTGCGCTGCAAGGATTTATCTCGCAGGTAATCGTGGATCACCCTTACCCCACACTGGTGCTCAACGTTAAGACCTAACTCGGTCAGCCAATGGATCACATCCTCATTACGCTGGGGGTTTTGTGGCACCATGCGCACCCGACGCGTTTTCTTACGGGTCATCGCCTCTCCCAGGTTATCGAAGTTGCCTGCCACCAAGTTGTGCATTTCGGCGCCCTGATAGTTAAAGAAGGCCAGCGACAGGTATCCACCGGGCTTAACCTGTGCCGCCAACGCCTGTACCACCTCACGGGGATCGACACACCACTCCAGCACCGCATGGCACAGCACTGCTTCAAATTGGCCCAGTTGCTGGGCACCCAGTTGCTGAATGGGTCCTTGCAAAAAACGAAAGCGTTCGGTCAACTCAAGCTGCTCAGCACGCACAGCAGCCAGGTCCAGCATCTCCTGGGACAGATCCGTTAACACCACGGAATGGCCAGCCAGGGCCAGTCGCATCGCCATCTGCCCCTGGCCGCCTCCCGCATCCAGGATAGGGGTCCCGGGAGTGATCTGCGGTAGCAGGCGTTGGCTCAGCTGATGCCATAACACCGCTTCACGCACCTGTCCCTTACTGGTGCCATAGATATTGTTGGCGAACTTGGCCGCACGGCCATCAAAGCTGGTGTCTTTCACTTAAACGTCTCTGATCGATTGAACCTGAGTATTGTGCCACAAACCCCGTATGAACGACCGAGAGACTAAACTGGCTGTTTGATAGGCATTTTAAATCTTACTGCCTTGCCAGTGACCGGCGGCGAGCCTACAATCCGCCCTCTTTCATTTTCTGCACCCGGATCTCAAGCCATGACCGCGAAAATCATCCTGAAACGTTCCCGTGAAAAATCTCTGCTGCGCCGCCATCCCTGGGTGTTCTCCAACGGCGTCGCCGATGTCCAAGGCAAACCAGGCCTGGGCGACACGGTGGAGGTGTTGGCCAGTGACGGTCGTTGGCTGGGCCGGGGCGCCTACTCGCCGGAGTCTCAGATCCGTGTTCGGATCTGGACCTTTGAACAGGACGAACAGATCGATCAGGCATTCTTCGACCGAAAGCTGGCCCGGGCCCAGGCCGGTCGCGATGAACTGATCGAGCGAGACGGGCTCACCGGTTACCGTCTCGTGGCTGGCGAGTCCGATGGGCTGCCTGGGATCACCATTGATCGCTTTGCCGATGTACTGGTCTGCCAGTTGCTCAGTGCCGGTGCCGAGGTGCACCGTGATGAGTTGGTCGCGGCCATGAAGGCCCAATACCCACAATGCGCCATCTATGAACGCAGCGACGTGGACGTCCGTAAAAAGGAAGGCCTCAAACCGGTCAAGGGCCTGCTTCATGGCGAACTGCCACCTCAACCCATGCCGTTTGAAGAGAATGGCTTAAAGTTGCTGGTGGACATTGAGAATGGCCACAAGACCGGCGCCTACATCGATCAACGCGATAACCGCCTGGCCGCCAGTCGCTACGTCAAGGGCAAGCGAGTCCTAAACTGTTTCAGCTATACCGGTGGCTTTGGTACCTACGCCCTCAAGGCCGGGGCCGCCGAGGTGATCAATGCCGACGTCTCCAAGCCGGCACTGGCTATTGCCCAGCAAACCGCAGAACTCAACGGGCTCGACACCCAGCGCCTAACGAACCTCGACGCCGATGTATTCAAGCTGTTGCGCCGATACCGCGACGAAGGCGAACTGTTCGACGTCATCGTGCTGGATCCCCCCAAGTTCGCCGACAACAAGGCCCAACTGCCCGGTGCCTGCCGGGGCTACAAAGACATCAATATGGTCGCAATGCAATGTCTCAAGCCCGGGGGGATCCTATTGACCTACTCCTGCTCTGGCCTGATGGACGCATCGCTGTTTCAAAAGATTGTGGCAGACGCCGCTTTGGACGCCGGAAGGGATGGCCAAATTATTGAAAAACTGACACAGGCTGCGGACCACCCCATCGGCAGTGCCTACCCGGAAGGTTTTTACCTGAAAGGGCTGGCCCTTCGTATTTGGTAATCGACAGTTTTTTGGCTAAATTTTCTTATGGTCAAGGAGATAGCGAAAACAGGGCTACCTCTTTACCATCACTATGTTATAGTTTCATCAGTCACTCGCGGGACGCGAACGACGGAAATTTGGCACGAAGTTTACAACGACTCCGAGCCGGGTAATTCCCCTGTGAAATACCAGGCCCTGTGTTATAGTGCTCTAGTCCGCCAAGGACAAGGCAACGACAATTTGATTTTGAACACTTCCGCTCAACAGCTTCATCTGCAAGTCTTGTCGTCGAGAAGCGATTCACAATCTTGGCGATATGTCCACGACATATCCTGAGTACAAATTGCGTGCATTTAGTTACAACTATTCTCGATTCAGGAGAGACCATGTCTCAAGCAACAGGCACCGTTAAGTGGTTTAACGACGACAAAGGCTACGGCTTCATCAGCCAGGACAATGGCGGCGGCGATGTATTCGTACACTTCCGCGCTATCCAGGGCGACGGCTTCAAATCTTTGGCGGAAGGCCAAGCAGTTAAGTTCGATATCGAACAGGGTCCTAAAGGTCCCCAAGCTGCTAACGTAACCCGCATCTGATTCAGAGCGGATTACGACAAACAGGACGCCACGGCGTCCTGTTTTTGTTTGTCTGGTTCCCGCTCTTAATGTTACTCCGGCAACTCTACGTCCACCAGATAATCCCCCTGCAACCAGTTACGGCCAATCAACAGTTTGTAACTCATCGGCGTCCTGTCTTTTAACGTCACCAGGACCCGCTTCTCCTGCCCCTTAGGCCCAATAGACAGCCAGACCACGTAACGATCCTCACTGCCTTGAGAGTTGCGAATGTGACTGACCTCGGCGATGGTTGCTTCGATCGTGGCGGCTCTGCCCGCCGCGTTTCGCGTGACGAACCTCAGGGTCTTGCCGATATTACTGTCCCAGTCCTCAATCCGGCCTCCCAGAACCCGCATCTGCTCCGCATGGATAGATGTCTTGGAAGCACCCGTATCGATCCGTGCGTTCATCATCATCCGGGCTTCTTCAACATGAAGCTTGGCCACCGGGCCAATAATGCTTTTATCATTCGCCATGACAGCATTTCCCAGAAGCACGGCCAGCAAGCCAACTAAGATACGTTTCATTGAAGCCCCTTCGGCATTTGAATCCCTTTCGAGGATAACAACACCCAGGTGCTCTTGCGAATTCAGGCGGGCCTCAAGTGGGCAAATAAACAACGTTCACCCGTTCAAACGAACGTTTCCTGCGCACTCAATGGATCTGATGAAAGGCTTGCTTGGATCTCTGATAGCTGGCCTCAACCAAACCGGCGATCTCTCGGCTTGGCAGGGAGATATCTAATTTATCATTATAAAACTCAAATACCTCAGCAATCAGTTCGGCAAGCGGAATGAACTCCTCCTCGGCTACCTGCACGGCGATCCCAAGATCAAATGCCACCGCCATATTACAGTCACCAATATCGTCCAGGTGCTCCTGCTCGATGCTCGCCAGCATGCACAGCCACATGGTCGCAACCAGCGCGCTAGGCATTTGATCCTCGACCTCTTTGGTACTTTGATACCAAGGTCCGATCAGCGCGTCGCTATCGATGTTTCTGTTCATTGATGCCTCCCTGGCTCACTGCGCAATGTGTTAATATTTTGTTGTTTTATTCGTTAACGTTACACCAGCACGGCACCCTTTAACAGTGATATTTATCCTCACCAGGGGATGTATACACTTTGTAGGCGCGTTCTCCTGGCCGAATTCACTAACAATCAGTAAACTCCCTGTGAAATCCACCACCCCTTTATCTTCTATGCTGTTTATTTCCGATATTCACGGTTCCATCACTGCACTGGATATGGCCCTCGCCTGGAAACAAAAACTGGGAGCTAATACGCTTGTTTTATTGGGAGATTTGCTCAATCATGGCCCACGAAACCCGATCCCCGAAGGGTACGATCCTCAAGCCGTGGCAGAGCGATTAAACGCCGAGTCCAACTGCATCATCGCCGTTCGGGGAAACTGTGACAGCGAAGTGGACCAGATGTTGTGCCATTTCCCCCTGCTGGCCGACTACAACTGGTTGGTACTGGATGGTCGCCGTGTGTGCCTGACCCATGGCCACATCTTCAACGGTGACAATCTACCACCGCTGGCCAAGGGGGATGGGATTGCCTATGGTCATACCCACCTGCCGGTCGCTGAGTGGAAGGAGGATATCCTCCACTTCAACCCTGGCTCCATCACCCTGCCTAAAGGCGGGCACGTGGCCAGTTTTGGGCACTTTGACGGCAATCAGTTCCGGGTCATGGATCTAGCTGGCAATGTTCTTGCCAGCGCATGCTGGAAGCGAGAATGAATTATCAAGAACTGATGGACGGCCTGCCCGCATTCGCCGAGCAGGTCAGTAAATTGGCAGATCGGCTCGGATTTGTCCGTGCCCGCCTGCACGCTGACCATATCGCCCTGCGCGTGACGGAACTCGACGACGCCGAGGCGCTCAAAGCGGCATTCCTGACTCAGGGGCGTCTGTTGTCTGAAAAACAGATCAATGGACGACCTATCCTGCTGATCCAGTTAGAGACTCCTATACAGGTTGGGCCCTGGGCCATCGATCTTGTGGAACTTCCCTTTCCCGACGGGCGAAAGCGAAGGGAGGGTTGGGAACATGTGGAACTGGTGATGCCCTGTGCCGCCCGAACACAGGAGCAGATCCTCGAAGCGGTCAAGCAGGTCCCGGCCGTGATCGCCAAATGGCCAGTGCTCAAAGACGGCACCCTAGGGATCGAGATCAAAACCAGTTGTCCCAAAGGCGAAGGTGAGCCGGTGGATAACCCGACTGTGGCCTTCACACTCGATGGGGTGACCGTCAAGATCCACCCCCACGACATCCGTGAAGTCGTTGGCTTGTCCCTCAAGTCAGAAGCGAGTTAACTGGCCCTAAGGCTTTTCCTTCAGGGCCTGACGGAACCGCTCCAGGCCCTGCATCAGGGTCTCTCTGGGGCAGGCAAAATTCAGCCGGACAAAACCCGGCGCTCCAAACTCCGCACCATCCGATACCCCCAGACCTTTTGACAGCAGATGCCGTGCCGGATCTGCAATGCCACTGTCCCGACAATCTATCCAGGCCAGGTAGGTCTGATCAGGCCGATGTACCCGAATCCCGGAACAATCCGAAAGCTGCGACAAAACACAATCCCGATTCCCCTTGAGATAGGTCAACAAGGCATCCAGCCAAGGCTCCCCCTGCCGCCATGCCGCTTCGGTCGCCACCATGGAGAGCACATTGGGCGCAGGCGCATGGCCCTTGAGACGTGCCTTAAGGCAGCGACGCCAATCCGGATCCGGCACCACGGCAAAGCCAAAGGGAAGTCCCGCCAGGTTAAAACTCTTTCCCGCGGAGATCAGTGTTGCGGTTCGAGGCGCCAGCAAGGGATCTTTGGCCAGGGGACGGTGGGCCACACCATCCAGCGAGAGATCGCCGTGGATTTCATCGCTGATCAACTTGGCATCATATTGGTCGAGCAAATGAGCCAGCTGGTCCCGCTGCTGAGGCGAAAATCGCTGGCCAATTGGGTTTTGTGGAAAGCTTAACAGGACGGTTCTTACGCCCTGCTTTAACTCCGCCTCCAAGGTATCCAGATCCCAGCCCAGACCGGGCCTGACGGGAAAAGAAACACACTCCAGTCCCAGATTAGGCCCGACTTGAGCAATGGGCCCATACACAGGAGTCGGAACCGCCAACCTGCCCGGGTGTGACAAGGCTCGAACCAGGAAATTCAGGCCCGGCACCACAGCAGGTAAGGCGACCAGGTGCTGTGCGGGCACCGTCCAGCCCCAACGCTGTTGCAGCCAGGCTTGTGCAGCCTGCTTGAGGCTATCGGGCACCCCTGCATAGCCATAGATGGGATGTTTAATGCGCTGCTCCAGAGCCGCCTGTATGGGCTGAGCCACGGCAAAATCCATGTCTGCCACCCACATGGGGATCACATCCCGGTTTCGGAAGCGCCGCCATTTTATGCTGTCGCTATCCTGCCGAGGTGGTGCCTGATCAAACCAACTGTCCATGTTTTGCCTTATTGATTATCGCCCTACTTGGGCATGGGACCGACCAGCAAAGCAGGATCCAGACGCTCCTGATGCCAGTTCAAGCGCCAATCGAGGTGAGGGCCGGTGACTCGCCCTGTAGCCCCGACCTTCGCGACGATCTGACCCTGTTTCACTTCGCTGCCGACCGGCACCAGCAGTTCGCTCAGATGAATAAGGGTGGAGCTGACGCCATAACCGTGATCGATGATCAGCGTCCCGCCGGAATAAAACATGTCCGGCACCGCAAGGGTGATCAATCCATCCGCCGGTGCCACCACGGGCGTGCCAGTGGGCCGAGCAATATCGACACCAAAGTGGGGGTTGCGGGGCTCGCCATTGTAGACACGCTGGCTGCCGTACACCCCGGAGATCCGACCGGTCACCGGCCAAATAAAGCTCTGTTGCCAGTCAAGACGCTCCTCGAAACGTTGCCGGGCCAGGTAGGTTTGTTCCGCATCCTGGGCGGCACGCGCCTGGGCTTCGGGATCCGGTTTCATGATCCGCTGAGCGATCCCCTCAATATGCTGGATCTGATACTCGCGTTTCGCCAGTTCAATGGTCTCCTCACGGATCTGACCGTCTACGCCTGTGATGGTCACCCTGTGGTGCAATGGGGCATCCCGGCCAAAACCCACCACAAACGCCCCTTCCGGCGTGATCGGCAGGGCCTGATCATTCAAGGCCACTTTTGAACCCGCCTCGACCTGTCCCCGGACCAAGCTGCCCTGGGTCAGCTCCCCCTCAAGCTCCAAGGCCGACGAAGCAAAACTACCAAAAATCAAAAAGAAAAGAGAAACAAAACGGGCCATTGGAGCGCTCCATGGATGGGCTTTAGTGGACTAAAACGCTATTATTAGCACCGCCCTATCCGCTACCACAAGACGTAAACTCCTATGACATGCACTTTGATCACCAATGCTGAAATTCTGAACGAAGGGATCCGCCAACAGGGCGACCTGCTGATCAAGAATGGCCGAATCGAACAGATTGGCGGCCAGATCACGGCACCCGCCGACGCTAACGTTGTCGATGCTTCCGGCAAGCTTCTGATCCCGGGTATGATCGATGATCAGGTTCACTTCCGTGAGCCCGGCCTGACCCAGAAAGGCGACATGGCCACGGAATCCCGCGCCGCAGTGGCCGGCGGGATCACCTCCTTTATGGAGATGCCCAACGTCAAACCACAGACCACCAACATCGAAGCGCTGGAAGCCAAGTTCGCCCGGGCCGCCGAGGTCTCTGTGGCCAACCACTCTTTCTATCTGGGCGGCACCAACGACAACCTGGAAGTGATCAAGTCGCTGGATCCTCACGCGGCTTGTGGTATCAAGATCTTTATGGGCGCCTCCACCGGCAACATGCTGGTGGACAACGAAGAGATCCTGGCTGGCATTTTCGCCAATGCGCCCGTGCCGATCACCACCCACTGTGAAGACAGTCCGATGATCGCCGCCAACGAAGCTGCGGCTCGCGCCAAATATGGTGAAGCGGTGCCGATCCATCTCCACGGTGAGATCCGCTCCCGTGAAGCCTGCATCAAGTCCACGAAGCTGGCCATCGATCTGGCACGCACCCACGGCGCCCGCCTGCATGTGCTGCACATCTCAACGGCCGAGGAATTGGCTCTGTTTGAAGCCGGTAAGAAACTGGCCGACCTGAGAAATGCCAACATCACCGCTGAAGCCTGTGTTCATCACCTGACCTACAGCGATGCTGATTACGCACGTCTGGGCACCCAGATCAAGTGCAATCCCTCCATCAAGACCGAACGGGATCGCCTGGCACTGCTGGACGCCGTACGTCGTGACATCATCGACGTGATCGCCACGGATCATGCTCCGCACACCTGGGAAGAGAAACAGGGCACCTACTTCAAAGCCCCATCAGGTCTGCCCCTGGTACAGCACGCCCTGCTCTCTTTGTTCGAGCAGTACCATGCCGGTGCCCTGAGTTTGGAAACCATAGTGCAGAAAACCAGTCACGCCGTGGCCGAGCGTTTCAATATCAAAGAGCGCGGTTACCTGCGTGAGGGCTACCACGCCGATCTGGTACTGGTGGATCTCGAGCAGCCCTACAAGGTGAGCAAAGAGAACCTGCTGTACAAGTGCGGCTGGTCTCCCTTTGAAGGCCAGACCCTGCGCAGCACCATTGCTGGCACCTGGGTCAATGGTGTGCAGGCCTTTGATGGCACTCATGCCACCAGCCAGGTCTTGGGCCAGCGCCTGGCCTTTAACCGCTAAGCATGCGCTTATAGAAAAAGCCCCGTGTTGAAACACGGGGCTTTTTGCTGAGTGCGCACTATCTCAGGGTTCGATCCGCACCATGACTCGCCGATTCAGTTGACGATCCCTGTGGGTCCGGTTACCGGCGATATGGCGTTTTTCCCCATGGCTTTGGGTCAAGATCCGCCCCTCCGGGATCCCAGCACGCACCAAACGCCCTTTCAGATCATCCGCCTGCTTTCGGGTCAGTGCCATATTGGTGGTTTCCGTGTTAAAGCTGTCGGTGTAAGTATCCAGTAACACCAGCTCCGTACCCTCATCCAACGCCAGAAACTCCACAATACGCTCGAGCCTCTGCAGTGAATCCCGTGTCAGGCTGCCATCCTTCTCATGATGCAACACAGTAAAGGCAATATCCTCAAAGCTATAAGGCAGGAGCCCATCAAGGCACTGTACAAATGCCTGATACTCATGGGAAAAATTAGCCGACGAGAGGCTTACCGACATTGGGGCTTCACTGTGCCAGTCCTGATAAAAGAAGGTTGGCTGCATCCCCTGCTCCAACTCGGACAGCACCAGCCAGGCATCGGAGGTTTCCAGTTCGCCATCGAAATGGCTGTAGTACTGCAATTCGGTCAGTTGCCGAGACGGCGTACCAGGCCGCCATAGCGGGGCTATCGAGCGCAGAGATACCGGGGTGGTCTGTTGCGGTTTACGTAACATCTCCAGAGTAAACTGCAGTCCCAGTGTTTTGCTGGCCCGACTGACAAACACCGCCTTACCGTAACGTGGGATCTCATGACTGAGGACACATTGCAACGGACTGGCACGCTCAAGCTGCCAGTGGGCATTATCAATCGACGCTGAGTAGTGGCGGATCCCGCCGCTAGCCGCCGCACTGCACACAACCGAAAGCACTCCCAGGAGCTGGGGCCATTGTCTCATCGCACACCTCAAAAACACACTTACTCACAGGGTATCGACACACGCCACCAATCCTTTAGGCCGATCTTCTCTGACACTTCGATTCCAATCATCCAATGGGTTTGCGATAATGCCCGACCCTTTTAGACGGCCAATGAAAGATCCATGAGCAACACTGAAACCAACCTGCTGTGCCAACGATTCCGGGGCTATTACCCGGTCGTGATCGACGTCGAAACCGCCGGCTTTAACGCCCAGACCGACGCTCTGCTTGAGATCGCCGCCGTCACCCTGAAAATGGACAGCAACGGCTGGCTGCACAAGGATCAAACCTTCCATTTCCACATCACTCCTTTCGAAGGGGCGAACCTGGAGCAGGCTGCCTTGGAATTTAATGGCATTACCGAGCCGTTCAGTGCTCTACGAGGGGCCGTCTCGGAAAAAGAGGCCTTGAGTGAGATCTTCAAGGGCGTGCGCAAGGGGCAAAAAGAAGCGGGATGTAACCGCTCCATCATCGTTGCTCACAACGCGGCCTTCGATCACGGCTTCGTCAACGCGGCAACCGAGCGGGCCAAACTCAAACGCACGCCATTCCACCCCTTTGCGACCTTCGACACTGCCGCCCTGTCCGGCCTGGCACTCGGACAGACCGTGCTGGCCAAGGCCTGCCGTGCCGCCCATATCCCGTTTGACAACAAGGAAGCCCACTCCGCCGTGTACGATACCGAGCGGACCGCGGAGCTGTTTTGCCATATCGTCAACCGTTGGAAATCTTTGGGTGGCTGGCCACTGGCCCCTGAGCAGGACAACGCGCCCTGTAGCTGAAGGCTTCCACTCAACAACGAAAAAGCCCCGCAATGCGGGGCTTTTCTTTCTTCTGGAGCTTACAGGGCGTCAGCATTCTCAGACAGGAATCGAGCAACCCCGTCCGGAGAGGCATCCATCCCTTTCTTGCCCTTCTCCCACTGAGCCGGACACACTTCGCCATGCTCTTCGTGGAACTGCAGAGCGTCGACCATACGCAGCATCTCGTCGATGTTACGGCCCAGTGGCAGATCGTTGACCACCTGATGGCGTACCACCCCTTCCTTGTCGATGAGGAAAGAGCCACGGAAGGCCACACCGGCTTGTGGATGCTCAACGTCATAGGCTTGGCAGATCTCATGCTTCACATCGGCCACCAGGGGGTAGCGAACCGGACCGATACCGCCATCTTCCACGGCGGTGTTACGCCATGCATTATGGCTGAACTGGGAATCGATGGAGACACCGATCACTTCGACGCCGCGGGCCTTGAACTCCTCAATGCGGTGATCAAAGGCGATCAACTCAGAGGGGCAAACGAAGGTAAAGTCCAGAGGGTAGAAGAACACCACGGCAGGCTTACCCGCAATGGTCTGAGCCAGGTTGAAATTGTCGACGATCTCGCCATTACCCAGAACGGCAGCAGCGGTAAAATCTGGCGCGGGACGACCTACTAATACACTCATGGTAACTCTCCAATGTGTTGATTTACTTTCCATATATTGGCCACCCGGCCAATCGATGAGTCCATTATAGAGAGGTATGGATCACACACAAGGGCTTGGGCGTCTTACTTTTCCGATTACCCTGTTAGGAAATTTTCCCTTGGTCACAAGCCAGCCTGTGGTAAGGCATTCGAAACCTTTGGCGTCTGCCGGCCGATTCAGATTTAACGCCCTGTATCAGTCAAAGAAAAGGAGGGACTCCCCAGCCCTAACGGTTTCCAGAAACCAAAAGTTCTGCCCAACAACAGACGAAGAACCGATTCGCGACGATGGGGCAAACCAAGAACCTGCGTCTGCAATGGCTGCAACCAAGGCCAAGCTCCTTGCCATATCCCACGACAACAGGTGTTAGCCCCCTCAGCCATAAGTCAGTGAGTGCAGTGCCACCTTATCCCTGGCGGAAAGATGAAAGCGTGAATATTCCTCCAGTCGTAATGGAAACATCTATTTTTGCTCACTTTGTGCGCATGATTGTTTGTCAGGCTGGACAGGATGCAAATATGCCTTAACATGGCGGGTCGAAAACAATATTCCTATAAAAAACGTTAAGCGAGAACCTTCCTTTACTATGAATGCTGTCATTGTGGCTGTAGTGCTGATGCTGGCCTTGAGCCTGGCCCGTGTGAATGTGGTCATTGCTCTGATCATCAGTGCCCTGGTGGCCGGTTTAACCGCCGGCATGGGGATCAACGAAACCATTTCTGCCTTTAATACCGGTCTGGGTGGCGGAGCCGAAGTGGCCTTGGCGTACGCCTTGCTGGGGGCGTTTGCCGTCGCTCTTGCCCATACAGGGATCACCGATCTGCTGGCACGCACCATCATCCAGCGCCTGGGTAAAACACCGGATGCCAAGGCGATCATCAAGGTACGGATCCTGATGTTGATGGCCATTCTGGCCATGGCCGTGATGTCCCAGAACGTTGTGCCCGTACACATCGCCTTTATTCCCATCCTGATCCCGCCTCTGCTCCATGTGATGGAGTCCCTCAAACTGGATCGCCGCCTGGTGGCCTGTATCATCACCTTCGGCCTGGTTACCACCTATATGGCGGTGCCCTTCGGCTTTGGTTTGATCTTCCAGGAGGGCCTGCTGCTGCAAAACCTGCTGAGCAACGGCCTGGGTGAACTGGTCGACAATGGCAGCATCGAGGCCCTCAAGGTAGGTGATGTCGCCTCCGCAATGGTGATCCCTGCCATGGGGATGATCGCAGGCCTGCTGATCGCCATCTTTATCAGCTACCGCAAGCCCCGCGAATACAGCGTCGCCCAAACCCTGCAGGCCGAGCCGGAGCATACCGAACTCAACCCACGTCGCATCGCCGTTGCCTTCGGTGCTATCGCCCTCTCCCTTCTGGTTCAGCTGTGGACCGGCTCCATGATCTTCGGTGCCCTGATCGGTTTCGTCGTGCTCTCCATCGGCGGCATCGACAAGGCCGAGATCAGCGCACAGGACGCCTTTACCCGTGGTGTGCACATGATGGCCAACATCGGCTTCATCATGATCGCTGCCAAGGGCTTCGCCGAAGTAGTGAAAGCCACCGGTGAGGTTTCCATGCTGGTAGATTCCGTTCAAGGCCTCATCGGCGACAACAAGCTGCTCGCATCGGGTCTGATGCTGATCGTCGGTTTGGTGATCACCATGGGGATCGGTTCCTCCTTCTCTACCATCCCGATCATCGCCACCATCTATGTACCCCTGGGCCTGAGCTTCGGCTTCTCCGTACCGGCGATCATCGCTCTGGTCGGCACCGCGGCCGCATTGGGTGATGCCGGCTCCCCGGCGTCCGACTCCACCCTGGGTCCCACCTCGGGCCTCAATGCCGATGGCCAGCACGATCACATCAATGACACAGTGATCCCAACCTTTATCCATTTCAACCTGCCGCTGATCGCGTCCGGTTGGATCGCGGCAATGGTACTGTAACGCCATTTACCCGCCCAATGCCCCGCGCCTGTCGCGGGGCATTTTTTTATCTCACTTTTACGAAAATCCCTCGCCGGGCTTTGCTATCCTAGCGCTCCCTGTCTTTGTTCTAGCCAACCACTCTTCATCGCTCTATGGCCTACAAACTCCGTCCCTATCAGCAAGAAGCCGTCGACGCGGTGATTGCCCACTTTCGCGCCCAACGTACTCCCGCCGTCGTCGTCCTGCCCACAGGGGCAGGAAAAAGCCTGGTGATTGCCGAGTTGGCCCGTCTGGCACGCGGCCGAGTGTTGGTATTGACTCACGTCCAGGAGCTGGTGGCACAAAATCGCGAGAAGTTTTCCGCCTACGGTCTGCCCAGTGCCCTCTACTCCGCCGGCCTAGGGGAAAAAAATAAAGACGGCAAGGTCGTGTTTGCCTCGGTGCAGTCCCTGGCCAAGATCCAGGACACCCTCACCGATCCCTTTTCCATCGTCATCATCGACGAGTGCCACAGGATCAGCCTGGAGGATGATAGCCAATACCAAGGTCTACTGAGCCGACTCGGCGCGCTCAATCCCGCGCTCTGTGTGCTGGGCCTGACCGCGACGCCCTACCGCCTCGACGGTGGCTGGATCTATCAAAGACACGCCAACGGCACCCTGCGCAGCACCGAGCCCAAGCCCTTTGCTCACTGTATCTATGAGTTGCCCATAGGCCAGCTGATTAAAAGTGGCTTCCTCACCCCCCCAAAAGTGGTCGACGGTGCCCTCGCAAGCTGGCTGCTACCGGATCCCGATGGCAAACTGCCCGAGATCCATCCCGAGCATCGCGGGCGGGCCACCACTCTGATCTGTCAGCAGATCATCGAGCAGGCCCAAGCCCGCCAAGGGGTAATCGTCTTTGCAGCCACCGTCGTGCACGGTAAGGAGATCACGGCCCGCCTGCCGAAGGGCCAGGCTGCCCTGATCACCGGTGACACCGCCAAGGCCGAGCGGGCCGAGATCATCGAGCGCTTCAAATCTCGGGAACTGAAGTACCTGGTCAATGTGTCAGTGCTCACCACGGGCTTCGATGCGCCCCATGTGGATCTGATCGCCCTGATGCGGCGCACCGACTCCGTCGCCCTGTTTCAGCAGATGGTGGGCCGTGGCTTGCGGCTGAGCGAAGGCAAGAGCGAGTGTCTGGTGCTGGATTATGCGGGCAATGGCTACTCCCTCTATTCCCCCGAGGTCGGTGAGCCCCGACCCCATAAGGACACGGTGCCCGTCGAGATCCCCTGCCCCAAGTGCGGCCATGACAACGCATTTTGGGGACGCACCGATGAAGCCGGCCTGGTGCTGGAGCACTTCGGACGCCGCTGCCAGGGCAGCGAGGAGATTGACGGTAACTTGGTGCAATGTGACTATCGTTTCCGCTTCAAGGAGTGCCCGGACTGCCTGGCCGAGAATGATATCGCAGCCAGAGTCTGCAACGGCTGCGGCAAGCAATTGGTCGATCCCGATACGCGGCTCAAAGAGGTCCTCAGGCTCAAAGATTATAAAGTGCTGCGCTGTAGCGGCCTGCTACTGGAGTCAGGCCAAGGCAAGGGTGGGCAACCACAACTGACGGTGCGCTGGTTTGATGAAGATGGCGATGAGCTTAATCGACGTTTCTCCTTGGACACTACGGGGCAAAAAGGGCATTTTTATCATCAGTTCTTACGAAACCACCTGAAGAATCCGGGTCAGCGCCTCAGGATCGATTCGGTTGAACAGGCCGTTGGCCAACAGGCGCTGTTCCGCCATCCCGATTTCGTCATTGCCCGTTGGGAAAAGAAGCGATTCTGGAAGGTGATTGAGTGCGTATTTGATTACAAAGGACGCTATCGCACCGCAGACAGCGCCTACTGAGTCCGCTGTGTGGTATAAACGTCCTAAAACCTACTGGAGTACCCTTATGTTTGTTGTCATTTTTGGCCGCCCAGGCTGCCCTTTCTGTGTTCGTGCCAAGAAGATCGCCGAAACCCTTACCGAGACTCAGGAAGATTTTAAATTCCGCTACGTCGACATGCACGCAGAAGGCGTTTCCAAAGAAGATCTGGAAAAGACGGTCGGTAAGCCGGTAGCAACCGTGCCGCAGATCTTTGTCGATCAGAAACACGTCGGTGGTTGCGACGAATTCGAGGCCTATGCCAAAGAGCACCTGGGTCTGTACGCGTAAAAGCTCGCCCCTAGGACGAAATAGAAAAAGCCAGCTCAAATGAGCTGGCTTTTTATTAGAGCGAGAGTCTAGAGCACGTATTTAAAGGAGATCATAAAGCGATTGAGCTCTCCCTCTTTGCCACCACTGGTCTGCTCGTTCTTGGCATAGAGGTACTCAACCCCTACGGTCAGAGGCTTCACCGGCGAATACAACAGGTTGATATTGCCGCTGTAACTGCTCTCATTGGCATTGCCGGTCAAACTGCTATCGTAATCCGCCTCGAAGGCCGAGAGGGTAGCATTGGAGCGCCACTTGCCGCTCCACCAGTGTTGGTAACTGACAAAGCCGCTGACCGAGGAGATGGTATCCAGATCACCGTTATTCACATTTAAAACGGCACCATTGGCGTAGTTCAAGGCGATGTAACGCCCGACGCCGTCACCATAGTTGAGCATAAATTTGAGCTTGTCGCTGCCCATGGTGGGGACCACCCCCGCCACCGAGAGGCCATAGCCAAACTCGCTCTCATCTATATAGTTATCCCCTACCTTCTCATCGATCTGCAACTGGCGCAGCAAACCCGCCACGGAGAAGCTGGCGTCGCCGGACTTAAAGTTGTAGCGCACCACAGCATCCGGGATATAGCTGGAATCGGACTCGATCCGTGCGCCACTTCCTGAGTTGGTGAAGGTCGCCTTGGGATTTTCGATGGCGAACTGCCAGCCTCCCATGGTGTAGCGGATCTGGCCCTGACGGATAAAGGGGGTGCCTTCCGCCGCACCGACGAAATCCAGCGCTTCCGGCAAAGCGCCCGGGTTCTGGAAGGTACTCCAGGTTTGCCCGGCCAGCCAGTTATCGAAGCTGACAAAGGCGTGGCGTAAGCGCGGCGAATAGGAGTTGGAGACCCGCTGGTTACCATCGGAGTGAGTGAAGAAATCCATCTCCAAGAAGAACTTCAATTTGTGGCCGTCAATGTCACTGGCCGAGGTAAAATTGAAACGAGTTTCACGGGCATGGAAGTCGGTGACGTTATTTCCCCGATTTGGATCCCCATATATGGTGCCCGGCACATAAAACTGGCGCGACAGATCACTGTCACCGGGTGCACCGTTATCATAGTGGCTGGAGATCAGATCCGCTTTAACGTAGCCCCCAAAGCTAAAATCCGTTGCCGCCGATACTGAGCCACTCGCCGCAACCAGTGCCAATACCAAAGGGGATAATGCCGCTTTTATTGCATTTGATTTGTTCACTTCAATCTCTCCCTGTCATCGTGATCTTGCTCGACAAATCAGTTCTACTATCTAGCAGTCGCCAGTGACTTCGTATTAGCAAAAAGTCGAAATGCTATTCAAACCAAACTGGCTGCCAACAAAAACATAGTACATAACGGGCAAGCCGTTCAGATCTGGGAAGAAAAAAGCGAAGTCGAATAAACGGCAGATACAACGAAGCCGCCATTGCGATGCAATAACGTGACGATATAGAGGGAGGAATAAATGAAGTGGTGGGTCGTGAAGGATTCGAACCTTCGACCAATTGGTTAAAAGCCAACTGCTCTACCAACTGAGCTAACGACCCATATTGTGGTGTTGCGC